>JBGTHZ010000042.1:0-101748 GCA_041745915.1 Pyrinomonadaceae bacterium
TTGAGTCCAACGTCCTCGATGACCAGTGTCGATTTCGGCAGCAAGGCCGCGGCTGCAATCAGGAAGGCAGCGGATGAGATGTCGCCGGGAATGCTAACGTCGCGGGCGGCAAAACTCCGCGGTCCATCGATTGAAATCGCACCCTCTGCACTTCTTTCGAGCGGCACTCCAAACCACTTCAACATTCGTTCCGTGTGGTCGCGCGTCTCTACTCTTTCAACTATTTCTGTGCGTCCTTGGGCGTTGAGGCCTGCCAGGAGAACACATGACTTCACCTGAGCACTGGCAACCGGCAACTCGTAGCGAATCGGTTTCAGAGCCTTACTGCCCTTAATCGTGAGAGGTGGTTTCCCACTCTTCGATCCGAGCCCGGCGCCCATCAACTGCAGAGGCTCGATGATTCTTTCCATCGGACGCGAGTTTAAGGAATTATCTCCCGTCAGAGTCGAAGAGAAATCCTGGCCGGCAACTACGCCCGCCAGCATACGCATCGTCGAACCACTGTTGCCGCAGTACAGCGCCTCGTTCGCGACGCGCAGCCCCGACTCGCCGGCGCCTTGCACAACCACGCTGCCGCCTTCAGATTGAATTGAGACTCCGAGATTGCGTAAACAGGAAAGTGTGGCGGCACAATCCTCGCTCGGAGAAAAGTTTGTGATCCGTGAAGTGCCATTCGCGAGGGCGGCAATAATCGCGGCTCGATGTGAGATTGATTTGTCGCCGGGGATTTGAACTCGCCCGTTTATCCGGCGAGCGGGGGTAATTATCATCGCGCCAATCTTACCAGATGCCTTAGCACTCAACCTTCAGCTGTGATCCTTCAAGGCGAGGAGATTCGCATCTTGGGAAAGTCGTCTCAGTGTTGTGTGGTCGGGCGAGTTAGGCCATTCACGCCCGGCTGTGGAATTCAAGAGTTTTGGACATCGTCCCTAAGTGCGGGGCTAGTATCAACCATCAGCTCGTGCGGTCGAGCACCGTCAGATCACCAAAATACGTCCCGCGACCACTTCTGGGCGTTTTCTTGACATCCGGGTGGCCAGCGTGTTAAACCCTCGGACTTCCAATAGCTTTTGGTGGTTCCAAAGCACAACCAAGGTCAGCGTTGAGTGGCTCTTGGACAGGCCAGCTTTTCACCAGTGACTGTAGAGACGACAGAACTCACGTTGCCCAGCCGTGTTGAGGCTATTGATGAAGCTGCCACCGCAGTTGCCGGACTTGTCGCCCGCGCGGGCATTGGTGAGGAAGACGCGTTTGGAATTGATATGGCTGTCCGCGAGGCCCTGGCAAACGCGGTGATTCACGGAAACAAGCTCGACGAAACAAAACTCGTCGAGATCAATGTAAAGTGTTCCCCAGATTCTCTTGAAATCAGCGTGCACGACCAGGGACCAGGGTTCAATCCAGACACCATTTCAGATCCGACCAAAGAAGAGAACATTCTAAAGAGTTCCGGGCGCGGTATCTTTTTTATGCGGAATTTCTTTGAAGAAGTCGATTGGTCGATTTCCCCTGACGGTGGCACCACGGTGCGCATGATCAAGAGACGAGCTAACCGATATAAGGAGATCCAGTAACATGGCTGAGTTGAATATTGCCGAACGTCAAGCCGGAGATGTGACCGTTCTTGATATGAAGGGAAAAATAACTATAGGCGAAGGCAGCGTGGCTTTGCGAACAGCAATCCGTCGCATGCTCGAGGAAGGCAAGAAGAAGATCTTGTTGAACCTCGCTGGCGTAGGCTACATCGATTCGAGTGGCATCGGCGAACTGGTTTCCAGCTACACGGCCATCGAAAAAGATGGTGGCCAATTGAAGCTGCTCAACCTCACCCAAAAACTCCAGGACCTGCTGACTATTACGAAACTACTCACAGTCTTTGACGTATACGAGAGCGAGTCCGAAGCCCTCAACGGATTCAAATAATTGGGTCTAATGGATCTCGATCAGCATTTCAGAATCTACTGGCGGTTAATGGAGATTTGAGTCATGGCAGAGCTTGAGTTGAAGGAACGACAAGCAGGGGACGTCACCATCCTCGACCTGAACGGGCCCGTGAGAATGGGTGAAGGCAGCATAGCGTTGCGCGATACGACGCGCCGGCTGGCCGAGGAGGGCAAGAAAAAGGTTTTGCTCAATCTGGGGGGCGTTAAGTACATGGATTCGAGCGGCATCGGCGAACTGATCGCGAATTACACCACAATCAGTCGCCAGGGTGGCCAGGTTAAGTTATTGAACCTCACCGATAAGATCCAGGATCTACTTGTGATCACCAAACTCCTGACCGTGTTCGACGCCTACGATAACGAAGCTGAGGCTTTGAATAGTTTTAAATAGGTAACGGGTGTCGGGCGCCGGGTGTCGGGAACATCAATTATGTCTGACACCTGACACCCATCACCTGACACCTGATCCAAATGTTTCGCGCCACGTTTCGCCGTTTGCTCGCTATCGATGATCCACCCGAGCGGACGGCGCTTGCTTTTTCAATCGGTGTTTTCATCGCCTTCTCCCCTTTCCTCGGGCTGCACACGATTGCGGCTACCCTGGTCGCCTTCCTGTTCCGCTTCAATAAGATCGCGATCTACGCGGGGACGTTTCTCAATAACCCGTTCCTGACGCTGGCGCCGATCATTGTGGCGTCATACGCGCTCGGAGCCTTAGTGCTCGGGCGGCCCCTGAGCATTCCAGCTGAGGGAATTGAACTAATAAAGAATCCACGCCTGTTGAGCAGCGACTATTACCACCAGGTGTTCGTCCAGAGTTGGTACGTGGTCGAGCCGTTTGCCCTGGGTGCCACGCTGCTTTCGGTCATTTGTTCGGTGCTGGCATATCCATTAACATTGTGGCTGTTGCGCAAGCACCGTCGGCGACGGCTAAAGTCGACTTAACACTGTGCTTCTCAAGTTAACGTTTTTAGTGAGCATATTTCAGTTCCAGTAAAATGCTTGAGTCGTTCGGCGTAGAGTGGTACCGAAGGGGTAGTGACTAACGAGATCTTTGCGGAGTGGCCCTGGCATCTGTAGGATTGGCAAACGCATCTTCTAAGTCTCCCTATTGTTTCCCAACATCAACCTCGTATTGAACCTGCTCAGTTATATGTACAAATATTTACCCTTAGTTTTTATTCTCCTTATCACTACTTCCATAACCTCATCGGCGAGCGGTATTGCCTATTCGCAGGCCACGCCAACTCCCATGCCGGCTTCGCGTCCCTCCGGCGCACCGCCTCAGCAGCGGCCAACCGCAGGCTTCGATATGGCTGAGTATGGTGTCGAGTTTCAGGCTGACCAGAGACTGATCATCATGATGGCAGCGCTGGAGGCAGCCGGCTTCGATCCGGTGCCGAGCGGGAGACAGCCGTCAGCTTTCCGTAGCCAGGTGAGAAAAGACCTCGCGAACCTGGATCCGGATCTTCGCAGCCGGCTGCGTGCTTTTTATGAACGCACCAAACTGCCGGCCCCTGCCATCGCTGCCGATCAGGCGGCACGTTATGTTTCCCTCGCGCTAGCCCTTGGTCCACCGCCCTCTCTTGACGCACCGGAAAGGTCCGATGATCTTCCCGGCGGGATCCTGGAAGTGCTCGACTTCGCGCCGCTCGTGCGGGAGTTTTATCGCCGCTCGGGAATAGATGAACGGCTCGTTTCTTATACGCGTGCGTACCAGGCCGAAGGTGACCGGCTGCGACCACCGGCAGCGGAACTGATTCGCTCTGTACTCACCTATCTGCACACCCGGCCGATCACTATGTCCACCGAGCGCGTACTCGTGAAGGCCCCGGCGAGCGGAAAGAAGAAGAACCCTGCTCGGACCTACACCACCCGCGAACACGTGCGCAGATTTTATATCGTGCCGGACCTTCTGGGAGCGCCGGGAGCGATTAACTTCCGCGTCATCGGCGATGAGTATTACGCGATCGTTCCCGAGGGAACTGATCCAGTCTCCTCGGAACTGAGACGCGCATATCTTCAGTATGTGGTTGACCCGCTGATGTTGCGATTCAATCGAGAGATCGCCGCCAGGCGAGATCAGATCAAACAAATCATCAGCGAGCGCGAGAAGACCGGAGCCACGGTCACACCCGACGTGTTTATCGTTGTGTCGCGATCCCTTGTCGCAGCGGCTGACGCGCGGTTTGAGGAGTCAAGAAGGCTTGAAGCCCTGTCGCGCGAAGTTCGCGACAAACTGGACCGGACCAGGGACGAGGCGTCGCGCGCCACGATCGTGCAGGAAACCCGCGCGGCGATGAGCGCCGTTCAGGACGACGCCGTGGCCAAGCTCGCCGACGACTACGAGCGTGGCGCGCTGCTCGCTTTCTTTTTTGCCGAGCAATTGAAGGGAATCGAAAGCACCGGCTTTGATATGGCGAACTTTTTCGTGGACATGGTTTCGTCTTTCGACCCGGTTCGCGAGAGCAAGCGTCTCACCGAGAATGCCGAGGCCCGTCAGCGCGCACTGGCAGCCCGCGAAGCGAGACTCGCAGCAAGAAAAGCAGATACGGAAACTCCCGCGGTGTATTCCGAGGCGGGGGCCGCAAGGGCCGCATCGCTCGTCAAGAAGCTTTCGGAGATCGAAGATATTCTTCGTCTCAAGGACTACCCCAATGCGGAAACGCGTCTGAAAGAGTTGATGACGGACTATCCACGCGAGCCGCGCATCTTTTTCGCGTTGGCCCAAACGGCCAGTTTGGCTGCGGCCGATGCTACGGACGAGAGCGTTCAGGCAGAGCGTTTGAATCGCGCTTTAGGAAACTATCGATTTGCAGTGCAGGCTGCCTCAGCGGAAACGGATCGTCCACTCCTCTGCCGTGCTCACGAAGCGATGGGCCGGATCCATTCTTTCATGGACAACGCAGGCGAGGCCGCAAGAGAATTTGACGAGGCTATCAGAATTTGCGATCCGAGCGGAAACCTTTACAAGGACGCGGTCGAAGGCAAGAAGAAACTGAGCCAGCCGTAGACAACCCGGGGTAAAGGTAAAAAGGGGAATAAGGTTAACTTACGAGCCCTCTTCCTCTTTTTGCCTCTTTTCTTTCTACTGAATTCCAAGCTTCCAATAGACGATTACGTCGAAAAGCTCCAAGAACAGAAAAGTCCTCACTTGGAGGCTCACAAAAGCATTGCAGAGTATTCTGCTACGCGTTTTTAGATTGTGCTTTCTTCTCCCAACGATCACCAGTATAGGGAAGAAGAGCGTGAAAGATACGGCTCACGCCGGGAATCTATTTCGGGTGCCATATTGCCTCACGTAAAAACCCACTCGAAAGGTGCTTGACAGCCTCACGGGGCAGGGGTAGAGTCTCGGCGTTGCAATGCTCCTTGCATCCCTAATTTGCAATCCAAAGTTGACTCATTCTTTGTACCGGCGCACACCCGACGGAGGGCAAAATGAAAGTGCTAATATTTCTCGCGGTTCTCTTAGCCGTAACAGCAGGACTATGGAAATCTAAAGCTGTGCTTCATCAACAAACAAAAACTCCTATTCACCAGGCCGAAGACCCAACAACGCTCAGAAGTCGCATCAAAAAAGTGAAAGCGAGGGGCGACAAAGAGGTTACATTTCCTGCGCCCGAAGTAGTCGTGGAAGAGGTTAGCGGTCTAGACGAAGCAGTCGCGAATTATTCTGTCCTTATCGTCGAGCCGGTTGAGAATATTAGTATCTTAATGGACCCGCGAAATATTATGACTTACGTCAAATTTCGCGTAATTGAAACTTTGTCTTCGAAATCTGTTAATAACGCCGTCGTGGCTCAAGATGTCCCCTCTGTATTGCCTCCACTAAACACTGATGAGTTTTACATACTTGAGGAGGGTGGAACCTTGGAAATTGATGGCGTCAAAGTCACACAAAAGGGTGAATACGAATTCTCTAAGTCTCAGCGGTACCTCCTTTTCGTTTCGCAAAACTCACTCGGGACAATGGGAGCACTCAATCTAGGCAAGTACGGAATCTTTTTGGTTAAACCTGATTCCAGCATCGAGGCATTGGTAGATGTAGACACACCCCTAAAGAGAGATTTAGCACGGCTTCACGATAATAACCTGAATCGAATGAAGTCAGCTCTTAAACGGTAGCTTCATCCACAAACCGAAATCACCTCATTGGGCAGGACAGCATATGAAATACATTCTCACCTTTATCCTTCTTCTCTCTATAGCTGTCTTCACATATGGACAATCGTGCCCTGAGTGTTACTCCAACAGGACACCGCCCGTGGGCCACGGCAATAGCGGAGACGGTCGAATTCAGTTAAATATTCGTGTGGACCCCAGCTTGTCCGCATCCGAGAGGTTCATTTTAGGTGCTGGTGTAGATGAAGCGAGTGCCGATTGGAATTCTGTAACGAACAGTGGTGGGCAGAAGATACCATATCATTTCGGAAGTACCACCAGCATGGAGGAAGCCGATTTTATTATCGTAAAGGGTAGTGTATCAACGGGGTGGATTAAAATAGACAATTCTGTTTATCCTCACGTAATAACGGTAACTGATCAATATATTGCGGGAAACTCAATTGACGTAGCTGCAGGGATTAAACACGAACTCGGCCACCGGATAGGATTAGCTGAAGCAACCAATACCCCAACGTGCGGTACGAATATCACCATCATGAGGGGACAAAGCTCCGGTGACTTCGTAGTGGACGATGTTCAACCTGCGGATGTGGACAGCGTTTGGAAGAATTTCAACGACAGCACTCGGCCTTCATGCACTGCGACTGCTGCCGCAGAGAGCCCAATCGGATGTGAACCTGGAGCTAGTCCTGGTCCTGATTACTATTGGGATCAGTCTTCTTGCTCTTGGGTCTACAATCCACCACCACCACCCTGTCTCGCGGACGGTAATACGTGCTTTAGTAACGATGACTGTTGTAGCGGTTGGTGTAATGGTAGTTGGAATCAGTGTCAAACGTGTCCTGGGCAGTTCTATAACGGACTTTGTACGGAGACACCTATAGTGATCGACGTGCTGGGGAATGGCTTTAACCTTACTAATCTAGAGGGTGGAGTGACCTTTGATCTGAACGCTGATGGGACAGCTGAGCATCTATCTTGGACCTCGGCTGGCAGCGATGATGCGTGGCTGGCATTGGATCGTAACAACAACGGCGCAATCGATAATGGCACGGAGTTGTTTGGCGACTTTGCGCCACAACCTACTCCTCCCCCTGGCGAAGAGAGAAATGGCTTCCTCGCGCTTGCAGGGTTTGACAAACCAGAGAACGGCGGTAACAGTGACGGCAAGATAGACCAAAGCGATGCCATCTTTTCGTCGCTACGTCTGTGGCAAGATACAAATCACAACGGTGTCTCAGAGCCGGCGGAGCTTTACACGTTATCGGCGCTAGGTCTGAGGACGTTGGAATTGGATTACAAAACGTCTAAGCGTGTAGACGAGCACGGCAATCAATTCCGTTACCGTGCGAAGGTCAAAGATATACATGGTGCTCAAGTAGGACGATGGGCATGGGATGTATTCTTGGTGACCGCACCCTAGCTCTTAAAGGGAGAAATAGAAAGAGAGGCCATCGTTACCTGGTGGCCTTCTTTTTGTTCCTTATGAAAAACCGCCCTATAACTTCCGTTACAGAACGGTTCTTATTACCCGATTACCCTTTTTACCCTCTTTCCCGCTTGCCTAGATCGGTTGTGAAACCGTTTTCCGGTTCCTGGGTACTCCCTCAATATTGACGTGGATCTCCGGGATCGTAGGAAGATTAATGCCTGGAATCATTATGTTGATCGGCGGAATATTCGGCAGGTTGATGCGCGGAATAATGACTCGGCGCCCTTGAGGACCGGTTCCAGAAGGAGCTATGGTCGGGCCGCCGGCCGCTTTGGGAGTAACAGTGATGCTGCGCTGATTCTTGTCCCGAACGATGGTGAGCGTGACGTCACCTTCCTTTTTCTTACCAAGCGCGCGCGTAAGGTCGCCGCCGTTTTCAAGCTTCTCGCCATCCACTGCGGTGATTACATCTCCGGCTTTGATTCCTGCTTTGGCGGCCGGACTGTCATCTCCGACGGAAGTTACTAACACTCCTTTTCCATCCGCGATACCAAAGAACTCCGCAAGCTGTTTCGTCAACTGCGTCGTGCTCACGCCGATGCGCCGGTTGTTACCGAAAGCGAACACAAAACCGTCCTGGTCTGAATCGGGCCCTTCCCACTTCCAGACTCTGGCTCCCGGTGTCCCAAAGCCCTCTACGCCTTCCAACTTTCCACGGAGCCCCCGCAAATTATTCAGCGCGTCCATGGAGTCCTTGCGTTTGCCAATTGTCACGGCAACTTCCTGCTCCGAGCCACCGCGGCTGATACCGAGTCGGACAGTCTGGTCGGCGGCGACTTCCGATACCAGCCGGGTCAATTTCCGCGCGCTGGTCACAGTCTCGCCGTCGAATCGCAGAATCACATCGTCTTTCCTCAAGCCGGCCTTTTCGGCGGGGCTGTCTTTCACGACGCTGGTGATCCCGACACCTCGAGCTTCGCGCAGACCGTAGCGGCCCATATTCTCTTTGTTAATGTCCTCCGCATGAACGCCCAGGAAACTGCCGCCGTCAATAAACAGAGAAAACGATTGGCCAAAAGGTTCGCCGGGCGCCGGCGGCGCGACCGGAGCCAGCGGAGTCTGCTGAGCTATGGCGAAGGAAGCTGTTAAAAATAGGGAGATTACGAGAGAAAAAACGCTTCTAATTGTCATGAACGGAAATCCTCCGGAAGATTTTACCCGGTTACACGCGGCAAATCGGGTTGAGTTCCAAAAGGACGAGCCGTTTTGGGTAACTCTCCGGGCGTAGCAGCTCGACTGTTAAGTAAGGACTCGGTCCAGCCATCCCCAGATTTTGCAGCGGCTCGAACAACCACCTCGATAATCCACGGATCTTCCAGAGCCCTGCTTAATAGTCGGGCTACTGCCGCTCGGCGTTACGGCTTACTCGGAAAAGGCAACCATCTAACTGTACTGGCTGCACTCCCCAACTCTGAGCGACGCACTATAATTGACGCTAGAACCAGAAAAGAAAGACGCCACCAGCGATGATGACGTCTTCCTTTTATCTCCTTAATCGAAGTCAGCGTTAACCAAAAAAACGTCCCAAGCCCAGCGCCCTAACTGTGCGCCATCCACACCTGTAACCTTAGCTCGGTAACGAAACTCGTTACCATGCTGGTCTACCCTTTTCGACTTCTTATACTGTAGGTCTATAGCTGCAAGACCTAGTTCGGGTAAAGAATGTAGCTCACTGGGTTCTGATATCCCATTGTGATTGACATCCTGCCATAACCGTAAAGATGTGAAGACAGCATCACTACTATTGATCTTCCCATCGCCGTTGCCGCCTTTCTCTGCCCTGTCAAACTCCGCCAGGGCCAGAAATCCATTTCGCTCTATGCCGGCTGGAGGATGAGGCTGTGGAGTAAGATCTCCAAATAACTCTCTGCCGTTATCTATCGTGCCGCTGCCGTTCCGGTCAAGAACGAGCCAGGCATCGTCCGAACCAGTCGATGTCCACGACAGCTTCTTTGCCAGGCCATCGCCATTAAGATCGAAACTGACACCACCGATCGCATCCGTCAAATTGAAGCCGTTTCCAAACACGTCAATTACGATTGGACTAGCACTTGAGCAAAGGTCCTCAACGCAGACGTACTCTCCACTACACGGCGGATTGCAACATTCAATGCCCGGCGCGCACTCTGGAGTTCCGCACCGCCCCTCGTCACAGAAGCCGTCACAACACTCAAAGTGGTTGACACAGGTCTCGCTTATTTGGCCGCAAGCTGACGGCGGACAATAATTACGATTTACTGCAAAAATATCACATTCTTTTGGCCCACCGGTATTAAAGGCAGGACTGGCCCATCCACCCATAATCGACTGTCCGGGTGCGGTGCAGTTGCTACCACAATTTGCCACGTTAAACGTATGCCCTATTTCATGCGTACCCAAGTACACGAAGTAAGTGTTACTTTCAATATTCAAAACGCCGGGTTTAAGTCTCATCTTTGCTGCCCTTGTCCGGAGTGCAGAATCAAAATCCACGAAGATCAGTCCGTCATGGCTGCCTCCTGGATCCGTTTGAACCCAATAGATTGTGTCGTTGGGGATTTCCACATTTGGGTCGGGAAAGGCTTGAGCGCCGAAATCGTCAAAGGTAACATTGGAGCAGTTAACTGCAGTGTTCCATTTCCTAATACCTTGCTCAAAGTAGCCTCTCTCAGTGGAGCTGTATGCCGAGTCTAGTTTGACGTGCACTGTCTTAAAGGCAGGCCAACTGCCCCAAGGAGGGGGATTCAGGCTCCCCGGAGTCGCAGACCCCTCAGTCCCACACAAAGGCGCTTGAGAACTCACACGAACGCTGTAGCTGATTGCGACAATAGCCAACCAAACAGTTAAAAGGAGGACTTGAGTGAGCAGATGTTTTGTGGTGCGCGACATTTTCTCTCCTAACGCTCTGAGGATTTGCTTAGCAAATCGTTTAAGGTGCTCAAGAACGTCGGTACGTCAAATCCCCTGAATGCCTCGAACTGCTGGGAAAAATCGAGCGGCTCAACCCCTTTTTCCCCTAACTCATACCCAGTGAGGATTGTATAGTTATCGCTCAGACCGATTGAGTTGAGGAACAGCACATACCTACCGCCGACCCGTGGCATTCCAAAGCCAGCCCCCCTATACAGGACTTTTCGACCGTTCGGATACCTTACAAAGCCGCCGACTCGCTCGATGGTGATTACAGCACCCGGTGTTGGCTCACTTGGTCTGAGCGTCTTCAACACCTTGTTTACCTGAACGGTAAGTTCGGAGAAAACATTTTGCTTGTCTTCCGATAGATGCGCTTCTCCACCTACCACATCTCCCACAACAATGAGATCACTCTTATCGACCGGAATCGCTGGAAAGTCGAACGCGTTTTCGGCTATGAAACTAGTCTCCGCAGTGTCGGGGTGAGGATTCTTCATTACCAAAGGAAATTTGTTATACCGTTTTTGTTTTTCCTTTCTCGCCGCCCGCTTACTCGGTTCGGAAGGTTCGGCCTCATCATAATCTGCAACAGGATACCTCCTTTTCGAGGCCTCATGTCGTTGCAGGGCGGTCGTTTCAGTCTTTTGACAGTTTGCTTCAGGTGCCGTGGAATTCCGGCCGCTTCCGCGTGTTGCTACAGAAAAAATAGCGGTTACCAACACTAATCCCACGAGCGCATACGTGACGCGATGAATATTTTCCATTAGTTACCTCTCTGAGAGAGTTTAGAAAACTCAAAGGCCTAAAGTTTGTAACAAATTTTGGAGGAGACTGGATCTTCAACATTCTCCGAAGGCTGGATTTAGCGAGTGTGCAAGGAAGCAGAAGCTCGTGAGAATGCAGCCCGTCGATGAGAACAGCGGGACTATGTTCTCACCTACAGGAAAAGTCAAGGTCTTTAACATGGACATGGGTTTTTTGACATTGGGTCGTTAAGATGGGTTATGGATGTTTTTGGTCTCGTTCATGTTATGCGAACTCATGTAGCAACGCCCTCCTTCTCCCTCTCTTCCGGAGTGTCAACATCGCTGCACCCGCGCAAATAGACTTGGAACTTGTGGCCGCCCCTAGTTAGCCGCAAGCGGGTGGTAGACTTCTTTCCCGTCGCTCATCTCGACCGCGAGCTTGCCTTCGGAATGAGCCAGATCCAGATGGGCCACCGCTTCCGACACAGCAAGAAAACGATGTACGTCATCGGTTTCCGGAAACAGAGCACGCGACACGTCCCAGGCGGAGGCTCCGGCCTTGGGCACAAGGCGAATCACTTCCGCCTGCCGCTCGCGAATTGCGCGGAGGTAGCGGTTGAAAAGCTCTTCGTAGTCGTTCACCGGCGCACCATGCCCGCCATGTACCAGAGTGGGAGCGAAGGTACGCAAGCGCGCAAGGCTTACGAGGTATTCGGCGAGCGAGGGAAAACGTTTCGACGGATCGATGGGATCTGGAGAGAGTACGGGGTTGGGCGTAATGCGTTTCAGTATGCAGTCGCCGGCAATCACTGTTCGATCCGCTTCGCGCACAAAAGAACAAGAACCCGGTGTGTGACCCGGCGTGTGAACGATCCGCAATGCTCCATTGGTAAACTCCAGTTCCGCTTCGTCGTTAAGCGCGCCATACTCGTGATCTTCAAAGGAGTCGGCATAGCGGCGCACTCCCTCGTACATTTTGCGCATCGCCTCAATCTCGTTATTCGGCACGCCGGCACGCACAAGCAAATCCCGATGCCTCGCGTGTTCCAGGCGTCCCATGCGATGCCCTGTCTCCCAATTGTGCACCAGCACTTCGGCATCCTTCGCTTCATCGCGCAGCGAGCGAGCCAGACCGCAATGGTCTTCGTGTGCATGTGTCAGAACAATGCGGCGGATATCAGCAACGCGAATGCGCTCACGTCTGAGTCCTTCCCGCAACGCTTCATTGGCTTCTTTTGTTTTGGGCCCGGTATCGATCAAGGTCAGAGGGTCTTCGGCGATCAGATACACGTTTACCGGACCGATATAGAAGGGCGTGGGCAGCGAGATAGGGATGATTTTCATTCACCCTCTCCGCGCCCAATTTGAGATCCTTTGAGCATGTCTCGCAACTCTTTCAGAAACTCTTCTCGCTCGCGCGTCTCTTTCGTTGCGCGGCGCCCTTTGTCTGTCAAATACCGCTGGCCTCTTATTTCTGAGTTTTGCAGGGAATTGCACCAGCCGCGCAACTGTCGAGATATATTTTCTGCGCTTAATCTCAAATCTGAAATTTCAAATTTGAAATCCGAAAGGCCAGGCAAACGTTCACACAGGCACAAGACAGACCGCGTCTCGCCACAAGAGCCCCGGGAGATATACAGAAACGTTAGTAGCTCTGGCGTGGTACCGCGTTCGAACCCCTCGGCAATGTTGTTTGACACCGAGACTGACGATCTTTCAACCTGATCACGAACACCGCGGTACGGTCTGAAAACGGGTTTGCTGGTAAGAGCAAACACTCTCACAGCCAACTCAATCGCATCTCGCCATACCGGCAGGTCTTCAAAACGTTTGTATTTCATGTGAGGATCTCCATGTGAGGAATGGATAAAACCAAATAATGAAGAGCACTAAACAATCTGAGATCTCAGATCTGAAATCTGAGATCTCAAATTCTAGTACACGTACTTGTTCGCCTGAATCACGACGTCGGCGATGCGCTGCCGTGCGGCCACTGTATTCATCGGAGTCAGCTTGGTGAAGCGGCGCAAAGCAGCCAGCAGCGTGCGCAGCTCATCGCCTTCAGACATCGCCGCCAGCGTGTTCTTCGCCCGCGCTTCGATGCGCTCGACAGCGTCGTTGCAGAAGACACGCGTGATGTCGATGTATCTGGCCGCAGCCTCTTCACCCTCGGAGGCAGCAAGCTTTTGCGTGCGCAGGATGGCCGACTCCATCGCGTAGGTGTCCATAATAATGTCGGCAATGCCCATCAGGATTTCCTGCTGGTCCCCTAACTTCATCATGTACTTTTGCGCTGCGGTACCGAGCGTCATCAGCGCTACCTTTTTGGCGTTCTGCGTCAGCTTCTGTTCAGCTGCCAAAACCTGCTCGTCATCGTCGAAGCCGGCCATCTGGGGAGAAAGTATTTCGTCCATCAGCGCCTGCGCTGCCGGCAGCAAGGGCAGGTTGCCGCTCAGCGCACTCTTCATCAAACGACCTGGTATCAACAGCCGGTTGATCTCATTAGTACCTTCGAAGATGCGATTGATCCGCGAATCGCGGTAAGCGCGCTCAGCCGGGTAGTCGGCTGAGTAGCCATAACCACCGAAGATCTGGACCATCTCGTCGACCACAAAGTCGCAGTATTCGGAAAGCGCCACCTTGATGATCGAACACTCCGCCGCATACTCCTCAATAGCCCTTAGCCGTGCGTCCATATCTTTGGCGTCCACCGCGCCAATACCAGCCTCGATCATCCCGAGCGTCCGGTAGGTCATCGCTTCGCCAACCCAGGTGCGGATGCACTGCTCGGCGAGTTTCGCCTTGATGGCGCCGAACGAGGAAATGGATTTGCCAAACTGGTGCCGCTCATTAGCATAGCGAACCGATTCATGCATCATGAGCTTCATGCCGCCGACACACATGGCGCCGAGTTTGAAGCGGCCGATGTTTAGAATATTGAATGCGATCTTGTGACCCTTGCCCACTTCGCCCAGCAGGTTTTCCACGGGTGTCTTAACATCGGAAAGAACCAGGGCGGTCGTGCTCGAGCCTTTGATTCCCATCTTGTGCTCTTCCGCACCCGACGTGAGTCCAGGCTGTCTCTCCACTATGAATGCACTGAATTTGTCGCCGTCAACTTTGGCAAATATGACGAAGATGTCGGCAAACCCACCGTTGGTAATCCACATTTTCTCGCCATTGAGGACGTAATGAGTGCCGTCCTCGCTCAGGCGCGCCGTCGCTTTCGCGGCCATGGCGTCGGACCCCGAACCCGCCTCCGTGAGTGCGTAGGCCGTGATTAATTCGCCGGCGGCTATCTTCGCCAGATACTTCTCCTTTGCCGCGTCGGTGCCAAAGTAAACCAGAGGCAGCAGACCAATGCCGCTTTCGGCGCCCAGCGTGGTAGCAAACGAAGCCGAGCGGCCGATGTTTTCGCCGATGAGTGCGCCGCTGGTCTGATCGAGGCCGAGCCCCCCGAACTCTTCCGGAATGCTAGCTCCAATCAGACCCAGGTCAGCCGCTTTCTTAACAAGTTCGCGCGCCAGTTTCCAATCGTGCTTTTCGAGTTGATCGATGTGGGGGGCAACCTCGTTGTCCACAAACTGCCTCGTCGTTTCGGCGATCATACGGTGCTCTTCGTTGAAGTCTTCAGGAGTGAAGACCTCCCCGGGCGTGAGTTCCTCGATTAAGAAGGCGCCACCCTTGACTAGCTTTTTCTCTTCTACTACGGCTGACATGGCTTTATTCCTTTCGTTGGTTGGAGGGATCTCCTGGCTTTAGACTTCAGGCAATTCATCTTTAATCTCCTGAGGCATGATATGGCGCAGTTCAGGGTACGCTTCCAGGATGCGTATCAGGTCGAGTTCGTCTTTCTTGCGCTTGCTAACCCTTCGTCGCTCATCGCTCCAGGCCCAAATTTTTCCTTGAACTATATTTGCCAGTGAAGCAACTGGGACTTGCTGGCCGAGTACCTCCCGAATCGTCGTATCGTTCACGAAATTCTGATAACGAGGATCGAGACTAAACTGAATACGTAGGTCGCTCTTAGACATACTCGCATTTAGAGAATGCGGAAACTCTGCTAACGAGAACCCGGCTTTAATCAATTCATTTTTGATCATGGGCAATTCTGAGTCGACTACAACCACGTCCGCGTCAAGTGTGTAAACAGCCTCGACGTAACAATTGACCGCGAGCCCGCCGATCAGGCACCAAGCGCCGCTCCGATTCAAAATACTTACGAGAGCAGCAAAGTCAGTGCTACCGCTACCTGTGACAGCCTCGAATACTTCACCTGCGGTCATACTTTCCACGACGTCAGTTGAGGCGCTCGAAAATTCCGGCGGCGCCCATGCCGCCGCCGACGCACATCGTCACCATGCCGTAACGCCCGTTGCGGCGCTCCAGCTCGCGCAGAATCGAGGCAGTCAGTTTCGCTCCCGTGCAACCGAGCGGATGGCCCAGGGCAATCGCGCCGCCATTGACGTTTACTTTCTCGATGTCCAAGCCCAGCGTTTTGATCACTGCGAGAGACTGAGCAGCAAACGCTTCGTTCAACTCGATGACGTCAATCTGATCCAGCGTCAGCCCCGCGAGTTTTAGCGCTTTCGGGATCGCGAACACCGGTCCGATGCCCATCTCCTCAGGCGGACAGCCGGCGGTTGCATACGCAACAAAGCGAGCCATCGGTTTCAAACCCAAACTCTTCGCGCGCTCATCAGACATGACTACCGCCGCAGCAGCGCCATCAGACATCTGGGAAGCATTGCCTGCGGTGATGGTTCCTTTGACATGGAATGCCGGCTTCAACTTGCCCAAAGCCTCCAGACTACTGTCACGCCTGACTCCTTCGTCCTTATCGAAGACTACTTCGCGGCGTTGCTTTCTTCCCTTCCCATCGAGCTCTTCGAAAGAAACAGTCATGGGAACTGTTTCGTCCTTAAACTTACCGTCCTCGAGTGCGGCGGCAGCACGCTGATGCGAACGCAACGCAAATTCATCCTGTTCCTCGCGAGTGACATTGTACTTGCGAGCCACATTTTCGGTCGCCAACCCCATGTTCAGATAAAAGTCGGGGTAGTGTTCTACGAGATAAGGATTGGGACGAATGATGTGCCCGCCCATTGGGATCATCGACATCGTTTCGAGGCCGCCGGCGACGGCCACTTCGGCGCCACCGGTGCGAATCTTATCGGCGGCAATAGCGATCGACTGCAATCCGGAAGAGCAGAAGCGATTGATCGTCATGGCGCTGGTTCCCACCGGAAGACCGGCCCGAATCGCTGCCGCGCGAGCCACATTCATGCCCTGTTCTGCTTCGGGCATGGCGCAACCCATGATCACGTCTTCAATCTCGGCCATGTCCAAGCTGGGAATGCGTGCCATGGCTTCCTTAATTACAGCGGCGCCCATTTCATCCGGACGCGTGTCTCTCAACGTGCCCCTGGGAGCTTTACCAACCGCCGTGCGAACTGCTGATACGATTACTGCGTCTCTCATAGCTTTTAGTCCAATGTCTAAAGTTAGTTCCTGAGCGGCTTGCTTGTCTTCAACATATGTCCAATCCGCTCCTGAGTCTTCCGCTCACCCACCAGTGAAAGAAAAGCTTCTCGCTCAAGGTCGAGAAGGTATTGCTCGGAGACTCGAGTTGGATGGTTCAAGTCCCCGCCGGTAAGAATGCGCGCAAGTTTCTCGCCGATCAAGGCATCGTGATCCGAAATATAGCCGCCGCGCTTCATCTGGTGAATACCCAGTTTTAGTGTCGCCAACGCAGGCATTCCCAGGGCAAGGATGTCTGTTCGTTGCTGCGGTTGCACGTACCCGGTGGCCGCCAGCGCCAACACTTCTTTCTTGGCATCGGCAATCAGGCGATCACCATTCATCGAAATCGCATCGTCAGCCCCGAGGAAACCATAAGTGCGAGCTTCTTCCGCCGACGTGGCGACCTTGGCCAAAGCTATTGTCTCAAACGCCCGCTTCACAAACGGAAATGGATCGGCATCATCCACGTTCTTCGGAATCGAGTCGAGCACCCGGACCAGCATCTCTTTGGTGCCGCCGCCGGCAGGAATGATCCCCACTCCAACTTCTACCAGTCCAATATAAGTTTCCGCCGCCGCCCGCACCCGGTCGGCGTGCAGCACCATCTCGCAACCGCCGCCAAAGACCATGTTGAAAGGCGCCACTACCACCGGCTTCGGCGAATAGCGCAAACTCATGGTCGAGCCCTGGAAGACGCGCACCATCATGTCCAGCTCTTCCCAGTTCTCCTCCTGCGCTTCCATCAACATCAGCATCAGGTTGGCGCCCACGCAGAAGTTTGCGCCTTGATTTCCCACCACCAGCCCGACGAAATTCTTTTCCACTTCCCCAAGCGACTGTTTAACCATCTGCAGCGTGTCGCCACCGATCGCATTCATCTTCGAATGAAACTCAAGGCAGGCAACGCCGTCACCGAGATCGATTAGAGAAGCTCCTGAATTCTTCTTGATAACAGCGCTGCGCTCTTTGAGAGACTTCAAGATGATCACGCCTGGCGGATCTGCCAGCGGCACGTACTGGCCTGAGGCAAAGTCGAAATAGGACTCCTGACCGTTCTCCTTCTGGTAAAACGATCGGGCGCCTGCGGCAAGCATGGCCTCAACGTTCGCCGGTACGGTCTGGCCCTCTTCCTTCATCCGGGCTACCGATTTCTCAACGCCGATAGCGTCCCAGACTTCGAACGGCCCCAACTCCCAGTTGAAGCCCCAGCGCATCGCACGATCAACCTCAACAACCGTGTCGGCGATTTCCGGAATTCGTGCGGCTGCATATCGCAGCGTGCCGGACATCGTCTTCCAAAGAAATGCTCCGGAACGATCCTTACTCCAAACCAGCGTCTTGATCCGTTCCTTCGTCTCCTCGATGTTCTTGGCCATCTCGAGGGCCGGGAGTTTCACCTTTTGCGATGGCCGGTACTCGAGCGAGGCGGTCTCCAAGGTCCATATTTCCTGTTTGTCGCCTTCGCCTTTCTGCTTCTTGTAAAAGCCGCTCTTAGTCTTATTGCCGAGAAGCCCCCTGGCCACCATGTTGGTTAAGAACTCCGGCGCCACGAACATTTCACGCTGATCATCGTCAGGTAGCGCTTCGTAAAGGTTCTTGATGACGTGTGAAAAGACGTCGAGACCGACGAGATCGAAGGTCCGGAAAGTCGCAGTCTTGGGACGCCCCACAGCGGGTCCGGTCAACTTATCGACTTCCTCGATGGAGTAGCCATCCTCGAGCATCGTCTTGATGGTCAGCAGTGCTCCGAAGGTGCCAATGCGATTGGCGATGAAATTAGGACGGTCCTTCGCCGGCACCACGCCTTTGCCCAGACGCTGATCGAGAAAGCCAAAAAGGAAGCATGAAATTTCCGGTTTGGTCCATTCGGTCCGAATCAGTTCGACCAGGTGCAGGTAACGCGGTGGGTTGAAGAAGTGGACGCCCAGAAAGTGAGCACGGAAATCGTCCGTGCGGCCTTCCGCAAGCAGGCGGATTGGGATACCACTGGTGTTTGAAGCAACGATTGAACCCGGACGGCGGTGTTGTTCCACCCGCTCGTACAGCTGGCGCTTGATGTCCAGGTTTTCGACGACTGCTTCGAGAATCAGATCGCGGTCTTTTAGCTTAGGCAGGTCGTCGTCGAAATTCCCGACGGTCACGAGCGCGGCCGTCTCCGGGGTAAAGAAGGCAGCGGGCCGGGCCTTTTTAGCGGCTTCAAATCCGGCGCGGGCGATGCGGTCGCGTACTTCTTTTGATTCGAGGGTCAGGCCCTTTTTCTGTTCTTCAGGCGTGAGTTCCCGCGGAACAATATCCAGGAGCAACGTGGGCACGCCGGCGTTTGCCAGGTGGGCAGCGATTTGCGCCCCCATAGTGCCCGCACCGAGAACTGCCGCTTTCTCAATTCGCATGTTCGACGGTCTACCTCTTTCGTCGGAAGTGTCCGGAAACCCTAACGCAGATTTTGGGGGACATGATACTGAATGAGCATTCATTCAGCAACCCAAAGCTCGCTGCGCCAAACGTTCCGGCGGCGGCGGGTCAATCTGCGGCTATGATATGATTTACCACATTGTGAATAGCCCGTTGCTTACTCGTCTCGTCCTCGTTGCCGTGTCAGGTCTGCCCTTTTTAGGCTGTCAAAGCCCCGGCGCGCCTGCTGAGAAGGGCATCCTGGTTGCAGCAGCGGCTGATCTTATGCCTGCTTTCGAAGAGATTGGCCGTGAATATCAGAAGACGACAGGAACGAAAGTCACCTTCAGCTTCGGTTCCACCGGCACACTCGCAAAGCAGATCGAGAACGGTGCTCCGATGGACCTTTTTGCCGCGGCTAATATTGAGTTTATTGAGGGGCTCCAGAAAAAAGGCCTAATCATTCCAGATACGAAGGCTCTATATGCCCGCGGCCGAATCACGCTTTGGACGCATGCGGAAAGTAAACTACAAATCGCTAAGCTTGATGACCTCACTCGTCCTGAAGTCCAAAGGGTCGGTATCGCGAACCCGGAGCATGCTCCCTACGGCACAGCCGCCCGTGAAGCTATGCAGACACTGGGAATCTGGGATCAGGTAAAAGACAAGATGGTTTTTGCCGAGAACGTGCGCATGGCGCTCCAGTACGCCGACACCGGCAACACCGACGCTTCTATCGTCGCTCTTTCGTTGAGCTTGCAAAGCAAGGGACACTGGGTCTTGTTACCAGAGGAACTACACAAGCCTCTGGATCAGGCGCTCGCTGTTATCAAAGACACAAAGAACGAACATGAAGCACGACGCTTCGCCGTTTTCATCAATGGTTCGCAAGGTCGTCCGATTATGCGCAAATACGGCTTTATCCTGCCGGGCGAGGAACCCTATAAATGAATGATGTCCGGCGCTGGCCGGCCTTCGCGCTCCCAATAGCTATTCCGACGACGGGGCCCTCAGCTTACCAACGCACAAGAAAATCCCGCAGAGTCTGAAACATATCTTCAAACGAAGGCGCGCAGAAGAGCACGGGCTGGTAGTGGGTCGGATCGTACTCGTGCCCCGACACCGCTGCCAGATCCAGTTCCCGAAGTTCTGCATTGTGCATTGCTTCCAATTCTCCCGCTGACGACAAAAGACCAGTACCGTACGCTTTCAACTTCTCCCCTTCGCGCAGCACTCCGAATTCAATGGTGAACCAATAGACGCGTGACAACCGGTCCAGCGCTTCAGCGGAACTGGTTCGTTTGACCGCTTTTCCAAATAAGCGATTGAGTTCGGCAAGGGGCTCGCAGGCGAGGGTCACACCGTGGCCAACTATCTCGTGGACCACATCCGGCTCGGGTGTGTAAAGCGGCGTCGAGTGATGGCGTATGTACTGAGTGCAGAGGAAGACTCCATTGGCCAGAGATTCGAGGAACACACGTGGTTCAACCAGGCCCGCTACCGGCTCAAGTCGAAATCCGCTGATGGCCCTGACCTTCTTACTTACTTCCCGCAGTTGCGGTATGCGATCCGAGTCAAGCTCTAATCGCTCGACCGCCTCCAGATATTCCGCACAGGCGTGAGCTTGCTGAGCAGGCACGAGCGCTCTCCAAATGGTGCTCCAAACTCGGTGTTCCTGCGGAGTGTAAGGAGCGTCAGGAATAGTCTCACCGGCCCGGTAGTCCAGTGCAATTTGCGCAATCCGGTTGCGGCGGTCTCGATAATCCTGGTCACGGAAGCCGGGATGGTCGGGATTTAAGCGCACCACCGTATTCCGGTCCGGCGCGGCTTCATCCGTCTCAACTGTGACCGGGCGCATATCAACATGGTCAGAGAGCAGGGATGGTTTGTTGGTATCAGACATATTCACAACTCCTCGAGTGCTTGGCCAAAAAACAACCGGCCACCGATCCTTCGCGATGGAAGGACCGATGGCCGGTTGTGAAACCTGTCTGGCAGTCTTACGCGCTTAGCGCAAGCCGACAGCTGTTCGCCCGACCGTCCCTCCAGCAGGAGAGCGGACCATAATAGTAATGGTTGGTCAGGCTGTCGTCTCGTTCAAACATTAGAGTTAGGTCTCGTCTAAGGGGCCTAAGATAGGCTCGCTGTACTCGGAGGTCAAGCGAAAGTTAGCTATCGCCTCTGCCGAGTCTATTTTCTCTTTTCGACCCCCTTGATTCGCGAGCCTGGCGCAATGTCTACAGAGGCGCCCAACTTCCGGCTTCTCCTTAACCAGGTTGAGCGTGACACGCGATCCCTTTTGAAGAATCTTGCCGACCCTTAGCCCGCACAGAGTTAGGCCCCCTCGGCCTTCAACAACGTGATAGGGACCAAGCGCGGATCTGGTGGCATAGGAAGGCACAAATTACCTCTCACAACTAAGGAATTTCCACTTGGTAATGGAGAGAGGAATAGGAGAAGGTTAAGGATTCTGGGCGAATGGTTCAGACGCACTGCGGTCATGAAAGGTTGCCGCACCGCTTTTTAAGTTTCACCCCAGCTTGAATGTCTGCCGGCTGGCAAAGAAATCTCTCCACGCGTCTCCTGACTTTTGACAAAGCGTGGGCACATTTTTTAGGGTGAAGTCGGAGATCTTCACGCCCTTCTCAATCTGTTTCCAGGTCACCGGCATTGAGACCGTCGCTTTCGGTTTAGCTCTCGCTGTGTAAACAGACGCCAAACTCTTGCCGCGCGCATTCTGCATCCAATCCACATAAACCTGGTCGTGCTTTCTCTTCGCCAATGACCGTTCAACCGTGGCAATCGCTGGCACTCGCCGCGCAATCTCTCCTGCGAGCAACTTCGCGAACTCCGCAACCATTTCGTACTCGTTGGTGGGTTTGAGTGGCAGGTAGATATGAATCCCTGACGACCCGGATGTCTTCGGAAAAGCCTGCAACCCGATCTCATCGCAGACTTGCTTCGTGGTCAACGCTACTTCCAGCACGTTTTCCCAGGGAGCTTTTTTCGGATCGAGGTCGAGCGCAATCCAATCCGGCTTTGAGAGTTTCTTGACCGTTGAATGCCAGGGATGCTGTTCGATGGTTCCCAGGTTTACGAAATGCAGGAGGGAAGCGGTTGTAGTGTAAACCGCATAATCAAGTTCACGTCCCTCCTGGTTTGTTAGCCGGACTGATTTGACGAAGCGCGGCGCGCTCTCGAGATCCTGCTGAAAAAACATCGGCGCATTAACGCCTCGCGGCCAACGCTGCAGTATGGCCGGACGATCTTTCAAGTAGGGCAGCAGGTAAGGACTAATCTCAATGTAGTACCGTAGCAGCTCAAACTTAGTGATCTTCTCATCAGTCCAGTAGACTCGATCGAGCGAAGTCAGCGAAACGTGTTCGCCGTCTATCGCCAGAATCAAATCGCCTTTGGGGTTCTTGAGAGCGACAAACTCTTCTACCGGTATAGCGATACCTTTTTTCCCGGCAGTTCGTTTGAGTTGAGCTTTTTCCGTAGGCGTTGTTTTCTTCGCCATCCGATACTAAGTGTGTGCGACTTTCGGTTGGACTGACGTCGAGTTCGTATTTGCTGAATCAGCCGGAACGTAATAAAGGATGCGGTTACAGTTGTCACAGGTAACGACTTCCTCGCCCCGGCGAACCTCCGACATGGCCTGAGGTCGGAGTGCCATGAAACAAGCCATACATGCTCCGTTGCGAGCCTCGGCAACAGCGACCCCATCACGTATGCGTACGCTAATCCGTTTGTAAAGAGCGCTCATCGGCTTAGGCAACGTATTAAAGACACGCTCGCGTTCAGCACGGCTCAATTCGAGTTGGGCCACCTGTTGACGCGTCTCTTCGTCAAAGGCTTTCAAACGAGCCTCTCGGTCAGAGTTTAGGGAGGCGACCTCCGCTGCACGTTCGGTTAATGCGGCCTCAGTTTGATCCAGCAGCTCCATCTGTTCGAGAGTTTGAGTTTCCAGTGCCGAGATTTGTTTCCGGGCCGCGTCGGCCTCGCGTATTGCCGCGGTATACTCATCTTGTTTCTTCGAAGACATGAGATTGCGTTCAGCTCGTTCAACCCGGGAGCGCTGGTCGGCGATCTCTATGTCCAGTCGTGCTCGCGTATGCTTCGACTCATCGCGGCGACTTTCGAGGGCCCTAATTTCAAAAGCGCGCCGATCGAACTCGTTTTCGATCTCGGCGCGCTTTTGAGGAATGGTTTCCAGTTCTAGTTGTAGTCTTCTTATGCTTGTGTCAAGTTTTTGTAAAGCGACTAATTGGAGCAATTCCGCTTTCACTCGTTATCTCCCTAAAAAGATCGGGTCTGGTTTTGTACGGTTGGGAACAATCATCGGAAATGATTATCAGTCATCGAACGCCTTCTAGGCAAGCGACGACCCTCTGGGGTGCTGGTGCAGTTTGAACATTGTCCTATGAAGCCTACAGTATCACTCGCTTACAGAACCGCGAGCCGTAGCGACCGGATCCTGAGTTCAAGTCACCTAAATGCGGTTTTACTGAGGATTGAGTGTTGGATCCGGTCGCTACGGCTCGCGGTTCTGTAGTCGAGTGGAATTTCGACAATAAGCAAACTTTACCAGTACCGGGGAGGTTAGTTCAGGAAAAGCGGGATGCTATTCGGCGCCGACGGCCCTGGCCGCGCTAATTCGTCCGCCCGTCGAAACTTTTCCGTTCAGATGGGGAAGCTTGTCTACAGACTTGAGCAAAGTGGACCGCAACTCGTCGACTGAGAGCTGGGGCCGTTTTGACAGGACCAGAGCGGCAATACCAGACACCATGGGTGTAGCCATCGAGGTTCCGGAATGCTCCTCATAGTCGTCGCCCAGCCAGGTACTCAGAATATTTGCGCCCGGCGCCGCAAGATGAACACGTTTTGCGCCGTAGTTGGAAAACGATGCGAGTTCGTCCCTGCGATTGAGAGCTGCGACGCTGATCAGATTCCCCAGGTCATAACCGGCAGGATACTGGGGGAACAGGTCTGTATTGGCGCCATCATTGCCACTCGCCGCCACGAACAGTATTCCCGCCTCATGCGCTTTGCGGATCACATCCTCGAGTGCCCGGGACGACATCCTCGTGCCCCAGCTGGCGCTAATCACGCGTACATTCACTCCGGCGCGTTTGCGATCGATGACGTAATTAATCGCTTCGATTGCGTCTTTCGCAGTTCCAAAACCACCGGCATTCATGAATTTCAGCGGCATGATCTTTACTTTCCAGTTGACGCCGCTGATGCCTATTTCGTTCCCGCCTTCAGCTCCAATAATTCCCGCACAGTGGGTACCGTGGCCATTCTCATCCATCGGATCACCGGAGTTCTCGACGGCGTTGTAACCGTGGAGGTCCTCGATCGAACCTAGATGGCGATCTTCGTACTTTTTGATATTGTCAGGACGAACCCAGATGTTGTTTTGCAAATCGCTGTGAGTGTAGTCAACTCCACTATCGAGCACGGCCACAACGATGTCGTCATCGCCTGTGGTCGTCACCCAGGCGCGCAACGCTCCAACATCCGCTCCCTCTTTGCCGCCGTTCCGCCCATCATTATCCAGGGCCCATTGTTCCGAAAAGCGCACGTCATTCGGATGCAGGTGTTTAAATCCTCCACCGTCGTGATTCAAACTAATCTCGTAGTTGGGCTCCGCGTACTCCACTTCCGGCAACGCCCGATACTCGGCAGCGATTGCTTCTGCCTCGAGATTATCCAGGTCGTCGATTGCGGCCAAACCTGATACCGACTCAATCTCGTCTTCGACGCGATCGTTAAGCCGTGCGGTGATTTTACTGATCGCATCTCCGGACACGCCGGGCCGAAACTTTACCAGCACCTCCGGCACGTTGTTCTGACGTGTCTCATCAATCTGGTTCGGATCAAAAACAACGTAGGGGTCTGAAGCGCCAGGCATGATCCTGACTGCCGAACGCCAATCCCTTTGCACTTTCCGGAGCTGGCCAGCGAGTGCGGCAATGAGAACGAGGAAAATAGCGAGAGCGATTTGCAGGATAAACTTGTTGCGGTTCATTGTTACTCCAATTTCGAGTTAAGGGGCTCAAAGCCTCGAGTTGAAAATTGTGCAACCCGAAACCCGCGGCTCGAAAACTCGAAACCTAAATCCGGTAGTTCTTACCCTGGTAGTTATGCAGCCGCAGCTGATGGGGGTTCGCTCGATATTCAAAGGTTTGGCCATTGGCCTGCAACCTGATACACCAGCCTGGTGTGATCATTTGCCCGCTCATTTCATCCGCGCCTGACGCACCCAAAGCCGTGTCAGGAAACTCAGCATCGTCCACGGCCTGGATTTCAATATCGCTTTCGCTGACACCCAGCCGTCGCGCCAGATCCTTTGATGCTTTTTTGGTTGCGTCTTCTCTGCTCAGAGCCATGGATTGCGGGTTCCTTTCCTCGGGCCGATAATCGTCTAACGACACTCTTTTAGCGATTGTTCCAATGCACTTGATTCAATCAGGTCAGATCGCCGTAAAGGTATTCTAACAACGCCGTAACGGTAATTGCAGCAGTTTCGGCCCGCAGCGTTCGTCCGCCCAGCGTCACCACGCTCCAGTTATTGTCGCGTGCTAAAGAAATCTCTTCATCAGTCCATCCACCTTCTGGACCAACCAGCGCCGAAACTGGCTGTTGAGTGGGAACCAGATTGTCCCTAACTTCCAAAAGCGACCGCCCTTCTCTCTCAGAGAACATCAACTTCCGCTGCCCCGCATGGTCCTTAATCTGTACCAGCTCAGCAAAGGAAATCGGAGGGGTAACCTCCGGCACCACAGCGCGTCCCGACTGCTTGGACGCCTCCAACGCAATTCGTTGCCATCGCATAATCCGTTTGTTCGCGTCAGAGTCATCGCGCAGATGAATATCGGCGCGCTTGGTTGCCACCGGCACGACGCGAGCGACACCCAACTCCGTCGTCTTTTGAACGACCAGATCAAACTTGTCGCTCTTCAGCAGAGCCACCGCCAGCGTCAGATATAACGGCGACTCGGGCCGGGCTGGTGCGACTTCGGTCAAGACCTTCAACCGGGCGGTGTCCTTGCGACTCTCTTCAATCGAACAATGAAACTCTTTTCCGGCGCCATCAAAAACGTGGACCCGGTCACCCGTCCGTAAACGCAAAACGTCGCGGAGATATCGAGCCTCTTCAAACTGCAATGTCACGCTGTTGAGATCAGAACTGAAGGCGTCCGGTGGAGCGTAGAATCTGCGACGGGACATTATTTTTTCTCACACGGTTCTCAGCTCACGATGCAAACCCACTCAGCTTCGCTGGTAACTTCGGGGACTTCCGACAATCCAAGCTCCTGAAGACGCGTTAAGACGGCGTCTGCCTGGGTGTCGAGAATACCGGAAAGGATGAGGCGGCCGCAGGTGGCGGCCATTAAGTTGGGAAGAATCTGTGTGATCGTGCCGGCAGTGAGATTGGCGCAGACGCAATCGGCTGAGGCTGTTCGGCCCTCCTCAACACTTCCCACGCGAAAGGCTATGTCTGACACTCCGTTCAGTCGCGCGTTTTCTTCGGCAATGGCAATCGCATCAGCGTCAGTGTCACATGCCTCAACGCGAGCCTCTGGAAACAGCTTGATTACAGCGATTGCCAGTATGCCCGTGCCGGTTCCAACGTCGAGAAAACTCCCACCGTCAAAATGCTTTTCGATAGCCGCGAGACAGAGGCGAGTGGTTTCGTGGGTACCTGTGCCAAAGGCCATCCCCGGTTCGATCCGAATTACGACGCGGTCGAGAGGATCCTGTATCTCGCTCCACGGAGGCGCGATGATGAACCGCTCTCCCACTTCGACCGGCTGCCAGCTTTTTTTCCACTCGCCAAGCCAATCATGGTCGGCAACTTCGCGCACGCTCATACCGCAAACTGATGAGGACGGCAGGCTATAAATTCGCAGCGCTTCCTGTAGCCCCCCTCGCACGCGCTCACGTTCAGGCGCCTCATCGAAGTACGCCGTCACCCGGAGAAGACCACGGTCACCGTCCTCAGTTTCCGTACCTAACGCTCCAGCCTCCATAAGTCCGTACTCAACAGCCTCACGCGCCTCACCCGTAATCAATAGATCCAGGCCGGACCACGAGCGCCGCTGTTGCTGTTCTTTCGGAGCGTTCAATTTCTTCCTCTGGGTGGCCAAAGACGACGATCCACGTTTAGTTTTCCATCGCTTGCTGGGACGGCGGCCTACTAACCAATACCCAGTTCATCCAGCAGATGTTCTTTGTTGCGCCATTCCTTTTCGACCTTGACGAATAGCTCCAGATGGCAGCGATGACCCAGAAGCTCCTCGATTTCCTTGCGCGCGGTTGTGCCGATCTCCTTCAAACGTGATGCGCCCTTGCCGATAATGATTTTCTTTTGCGACGGCCTCTCGACGAATATTGCACAGTAGATGCGCGTAAAATCCTCACGCACCTCTTCCCACTTTTCGGTTACGACCGCAGTGACGTAAGGAATCTCTTCTTCGGTGGTTTGCAGAATCTTCTCGCGAATGATCTCGGCGACCATTGAGCGGACCGATTGATCCGTAAGCTCGTCCTCGCCGAAAAGAGGCTCGGATTCCGGAAGGTGCTTGATCATTTGATCGAGCAGCACATCCAACGCGCTTCCTCGCAAGGCAGATATCGGCACAACTTCCTGCCAGTCATACTCGTTTTGGTACCAATCGATCAGCCGAAGTAGTTCGGTTTTGTCTGGCAGCTTGTCGATCTTATTGAGCAAGAGTAGCGCCGGTTTGTCTGACTTTTGGACCAGATCCAAAACAAATCGATCTCCATTGCCAGTTCTCACTGAAGCATCCCGAATCAGACAAATCAGGTCCACGCCCATCAACGCTTCCTGCACCGTAGACATCATCCGTCGATTCATCTCGTATCCGGGTTTGTGAACACCGGGGGTATCCACCAGAACTATCTGACCATCGGGCCGTGTGATGACACCCTGAATCCGGAAGCGAGTGGTCTGTGGCTTGTTTGACACCGCTGCAAGCTTTTGGCCCACGAGCCGGTTGAGCAACGTGGATTTCCCGGCATTCGGACGGCCGATTAACCCCACATAACCACTGCGGTAACTTGCTTCTGGAGTTGCTTGTGCCAAGACTTCCTTTGTCCTGATCGTTAGCTAACGCTTTGAAAAACCAGCCATGACACGTCATCTTACAGAACCGGGAGCGGTAGCGACCGGATGCCACACGCAATGTGTCATCGAATTCTCAAGACATCGTACGGTTGCGTGTGACATCCCGGTTCTGTAACGAGTTGATGGTTCTTCAAAATGCTATTCTACTGACTCGCCACTGGTCGCCACGACGACTGATTTCGTCGAGTGCTTGCTGCAGCTCATCACGTTTCGCTAACAACTCGGTCTCATCCGCATCGGGAGACACATGAATTGGCTCAGCAATGTCTAGCAGAGCACGCGCAAACGGTCGGGGCACCTGAAACTGGTCCCAACTCTTACGGGCTGACCAAAAACTGGAAGCCGTGATGGTGAACGGCAGGATCGGCTGTCCGGTCTTCTTCGCGAGCAGCACTGCGCCCATCTTGGCCACATACCTCGGGCCCTTGGGACCGTCGATACTGAAGCCGGTGGGGCAACCAGCCCGCACCAGTCGGGCCATCTCAACTATGGCCCCAACTCCGCCGCGTGTACTTGAACCGCGGGCCGCGCCATAGCCGAATCTTTGTATGAACCGTGCGATGTACTCGCCATCGAAACTTTGCGAAGTCATCACGACAATACGCCGGCGCCGGAAGAAGTAAGTCGCCAGGAACACACGGTTGTGCCAGAAGCTGTAGATGGGTAAGCCTTCATTGCGGGAAGCTGCCTCCCAGTTTTCCCATCCTTTAACTTCAAACCGGACGGTCAATCCAATCAGATTGATGATCACAAAGAAGCCTAAATCTGCTGCCCTTATCAAGAAGCGCTTCCTCAGCGGATAAGCTGAAAGGTCAGCGAAGGTATAGGCGCGTTCGACGGTTTCCTGTTTGGGGCGCGCACCCTTGAATTGACGTTCAGCTGAAGCTTGCATATGAAGTTCGGTTGGAACTGAGCGAGTATAGCGAAAAGGTCGCCGGGCGATAAGTCACCGCCATCTCGTAGCTTCCGTTCAATTGCCTCACGATCCACGAAGCCCCACGAACCGACGCGAAATTAGTTAGTGACATCTGGTGTGCTTCGTGGATCGTGTCTTACGCTACCTTTGGTTGGAGCAATTATTACCTTTACAACTGCCGTCTGCCTCCTGCCTCCTGTCTAATCGTAAAACTCCGGTTCGCCTTCCGGCCGGGTCTTCCAGCGTTTGTGAATCCACAACCACTGATCCGGATAAAGCCTGACCATCCGCTCCATCGCCGCAGCAAAGCGCGCGGTGTTGAGTTCGACGTCCTTGCGATGATCGCCCGTGCGCACCAACTCGACCGGCGGGTCGCCGTGAAAGAAATAACGTTTCTTTTGCTTGTCCCAGACGGCGCAAGTTGGAATCACCACCGCGTCGGTCTTTAGCGCCAGAGTCGCAATGCCCGCCGTAGTGCAGGCCGGTTTGCCAAAGAAAGGCACAAAAACTCCTTCATGTGGATGGGAGTTAAGATCGGAGAGAATCCCCAGCGTACCGCCCTCGCGCAGCACTTTCAATGACTGCCGAGCAGCGCTCTTCTTGTCAATAGCACGGTTTCCAAATCGCGTTCTGATCTTCTCAATCATTTCTTCGACGCGCGGGTTGTCGATCGGACGGACCAGAAAGCTGATGGGATATTCGAGCGCGGACCATCCAAAGCTCAACAACTCCCAGGAGCCAACGTGACCCGTCAAAAAGATTACTCCGCGACCGTTCCTTTCCGCCTCTCGCAAATGGGCCAGACCAACCTGGTCATACTCAATCAGCTTGCGGAGCACTTCCGGGGTAGCGCGGGGGAGTTGGCTAAATTCACCCAGCAGTCGACCAAGATTTTCAAAGCTTCCCCGCAGGAGTTGCCGGCGCTCAGCCTCGCTCTTTTCCGGAAAGGCGAGCTGTAGATTACGTTGCCCGGTGCGGTTTAGACCTCCCGGCAGAACATGAGCAATCCGGCCCAATAGCAGTCCCAGGGCAACTGCGGCGGGACGCGGCAAAGCGCCCAACCCGGAGAGGATTGTGCGTGCAAGAGCGAACTCAAGATTGGTTTGTAGTCTTCCGCGCTTTGCCATTAGTGGATCGCGAGGGCGTAGTTTAGCCCATCAAGTGATGAGTAATAACTGATATAACTGATTTATAAGTGATGACGGATACCCAGAGACAAAGACATCGACGGCGCCTCCCTGACTAAACGCATCACTTATCACTTAACGCTGCCTTTCTGATATATTTCGAACGCGGCACGACGCAATATCGTACAGTAGCTTGGAAGCGCCCGCCGTGCGTTCCGTTCTCTCCTCGGACACTAGACAGATTGGAGCTGGATGCAGAAAGTCAGGATTCTCATCGTCGATAATAACGATGAGCTGCGCGCCATACTCGAGCAGGTTTTAGGCCGTTTGGGCCACTCAGTGACTGGTACCGGCGATCGCCAGAAGGCACTTTCCTGGGAAGACCTCGACCAGTTTGATCTAATTATCAGCGACCTCACCGAAGACGCGGATCAATGCGCCCACACAGTGAGCGAACTCCAACGCAAACACCTGATTGTTCCAATCTCACCGAACGGAGTACAACCGAAACTAATCAAGGCTTTTAAGATGGGCGCGGCCAACTATTTGCGACTTCCGTATAACAAAGACGAGCTGCGCGAGATTGTAGAACTAACCCTTTCCCACAAACTGCAATATGTAGACGACCTTAGCGTCCTGCCTCACGTTCACGAAAAGATCGAATTTGAACTACCCAGCGATCTTTCGCTGATGAATGGCGTATTGCAATATCTACTTGAGCGTGTTGCCAAGCTGGGCTTGATTAAACCAGAAAGATCCAACCTCTTCATTGCCCTCGACGAAGCCTTCGTAAACGCAGTCAAGCACGGAAATAAGAACGACCCTACAAAGCTCGTCCGCATCACCGCTGAATTGACTTCCAAGGAAGCCAGTTTCACGGTGGAAGACGAAGGAGAAGGTTTCAACGTCCAGGACATTCCTGACCCGTGCGATCCTGCTAACCTCTTTAAGTCCTCCGGTCGGGGCGTGTTGCTTATCTACAACATCATGGATGAAGTTGAGTACAATGCGCAGGGAAATCGTGTAAAGATGGTGAAAAGGCCGGATGCTCCGGCTGAGACTCAACCCGTTGAATCGAGCCCGCCAAACGACAAGCACGCCGGAAACGGCTGACGTTCTTAATAACAACCACAAATCAGTGGCAGGGACACGGCATGCTGTGTCCCTGCCGTCTTTTTGGGCGGCGTGGTCATGGTGGCTTCCCGCGGCGCTGATTGCGGTGGCGCTAACGCTCTACTTTACTGATCCCTTTATTGGAGACTGGGATGGTATTGACTACACAATCCTGGCGCTTGCCGGGTATCCGTCGTCGATGGCCCTGGGCCGCAATCTTTTTATTTTCGGTAATCACGCGCTTTACCAACTTTTCAATGCGCTCTTCAATGTACCGCCCGAGAATGCTTACCTGATTTTCAAGTACGCGGTGGTCGCCCAGGTGCCACTGGCGGTGATGGCCTGCTGGATATTGGCTCGAGATGTCTCAGGTTCGCTCTATTCAGCCACCCTCGCAGCTCTCTTTGTAGTCTTCTCTCCAATATTCATTCTTTATGGTGGGCAAGTGATGACGGACGTTCCTTCAGTCCTGCTCCTTGCGGTCGCTTTGATCATTCACCTGCGCGGGATCCAACAGCGCCGCACGTCGCTGCTGATGCTCGGCGCCGCTCTGGTTGGGCTGGGAGTTAATCTCCGCGAGACTATGGGGTTCTATGCGGTGTGGCTGGCGCTGGCGCCTTTCTCTCTGGGTTGGAAACTGCGGCGGCGCGAGTTGGGTCTCGTGGCGCTCTCGCTTGTGATATTTCTCTTCCTGGCCTTCGGCTGGTTTGGTTACTGGTTTCTTACCGATTCGCACTATCGGACTATTTGGTTCGGTTGGCGCGAATCGATGCGGCAGGAATCTGCACGCCACCCAGTCAGCATTAGCAACGCCGTGCCCTATCTGATGTACTTTTTTATCAGCGCGCCGCTGGTGTTTCTGGCCCTTCCTTTCGCCGCAGTCCGCGAATGGCGGCAACGCAGACTCTCGCCACTCTTGTTGCTCGGGTTAACGGGTTTGTTTGCTGACTTGCTACTCTTTCTGAACTACAGCACAACGATTAACTGGCGCTATTTCCTAACCGGTCTACCAGCATTGGCGCCACTGACCGCCGACTACCTGATTCGCGTTATGGAACGACTTCTTGGGAGCGCTCGTTTGGCCCTGGCTTCGTGTTTTGCAGTGCTTGTCGCGTCGGGAATAGTATTCGGCCTCTTAGTCCGACCGGTCAGCCAGGAATTCATCGATCGACGGGCAATGAGCAAAGACTATCGCCGGCAACTGGTTAACGTGCCACGCGACGCAGTAATGATTTCCGGAGCTCAAACGATCGCCGTCATTTACTGGAAGGCAATTGGCGCTGGCGAATGGGAAACCATCGGTACGGGCGGTGGCTGGCCCGGAGTTAACCTGGTCCCTATCATTGAGGAACACCTGAGACAGGGACGCCGGGTTTTCATTGATGCTGATCCGCGGTGGTGGTTGCCGTGTGGCTGGCAGCGACAAGAAATCCCCGCAATCGTCGATCTCGAAAAGCGTTTTCGCTTCAAGTATCTAACTGAAACTATCTACGAGTTGAGGCTGGCAACAGACACTACAGCAACCGATGCCCCGCACCTCGAGAGGTTGCTGCCGGAAAACAGACCGGAAGATACAAAAAAATGCCCCCCGGGACGCGCTTAAGAATCTTCAGCCACTGTCGCTGGTAAAAAGCAATGCCCTACGAACTGTTCCTCGCCTTACGATATCTCCGATCACGCCGCAAAATGCGGCTGGCTCGTGTGACCTCAGTTGTCGCCATCCTGGGAATTGGCTTAGGGGTGTCAGCCCTGATTGTAGCTCTCGCCTTAGCCAACGGTTTTCGGGATGAGATGCGTGAAAAGATCCTGCGCGGCACTGCTCACATAAATGTTATGCGCGCTGACGGGCGGCCCATAAGTGATTACCGGGACCTCTCGGCACGAATCAAAACAATTCGCGGCGTCACCAGTGCCTCCGCCACAAGCTACGACGGAGCGATGCTGATCGGATCAAGAGGCGCTGCTTACGCCGTGCTTCGGGGTCTGGACACCCATTCGGAACAGGCACTCAATGAACTCAAAGCCTCCGTCGTGGAGGGATCACTGAAAGCAATCGTGAAGGACAAGAGCAAGACGGAAGATCTCCCCAGCGTTCTCATAGGTTCGGAATTGGCAACACGAACAGGCCTCCGCGTTGGCGAGATCGCGGAGATCATCTCGGCTAACACGAATTCAGTCCCCGTAAATCCAGTCAAGCGGAATGTGCGCGTGGCCGGGTTCTTTCGCTCGGGACTCTTTGAATACGACTCGACCTGGATTTATCTGCAGCTCGACGTCGCGTCCGAATTCTCGGGCGCGCCTGAATCTGCCTCCGTGATCAGCTTACAGCTGGAGGATATTTACGATGCCAGGCGGGTCGCTGAGGACATCCGCACCAGCCTGGGTAACTCCTACACGACTGTGGACTGGGAGGACGAGAACCGACCTCTCTTTAATGCTCTTGCGCTCGAACGCCGGATGGGCTTGTTTATTATCGCGCTGATAGTTCTCATAGCCACATTGAATATAACGACCACCCTAATCCTTGTCGTCGTGGAGCGCCGGCGCGACATCGGAATACTCAGCGCGATCGGTGCGGACAGCAAAAGCATCCGGGCGATTTTCATGATTGAAGGCGCCATCATCGGAGCGCTTGGTGCGGTGTTGGGTGTATTCGTTGGCCTCGTCACGTGCCTGATCGGCAACCGGTTCGAACTCGTCAGTTTGCCGGCCGATGTTTATTCGATCACCAACGTGCCCTTCCACCCGCAAGCCGGCGATGTCTTCCTCGCGGCCCTGGTCGCTTTCCTACTCAGCTGGGCGGCTACCATTTACCCGGCTCGTGCCGCCGCGCGAGTCCGGCCGGTGGAAATGCTTCGCGACACGCAATGAGTCCAAAGTCCAAGGTCCAAGGTCCAACGTCCCAAATCCATGGCCGGACACCTGGCGTTCCGGGTCGAGATCATGGCGTCGGACCTCGGATGTTGGACTTTGGATTATCGGTCACGGATCTGAGAAAGAGTTTCTCGTCCCCCGCGGGCGAATTGATCGAGGTGCTGCGAGGAGTTTCCTTTAGCACAGCCGCTGGCGAGGCGGTCGCTATCACCGGTGCATCCGGTGCAGGTAAGTCGACGTTGCTGCATCTGGTCGGTGGCTTGGAAGCGGCTGATCACGGACGCATTCTTATGGGCGCCTTTGAAGTTGAAAGCGCCTCGCCCGCAGCACTCGCGAGGTTTCGCCGGACCCATATCGGTCTGGTCTTTCAGTATCATCACCTGCTTTCCGATCTCGACGCTGCCGAAAATGTGGCGTTGCCGCTGATGATTGCCCGAACGGGCCGCGGTGAAGCTCTGGCTCAGGCAGTCCGGTCACTGCAAAACCTGTCCCTCGGCAGCCGCATCTCCCACCCGGTGGGACATCTTTCCGGCGGCGAGCAGCAAAGGGTTGCTATTTGCCGGGCGATAATTACTCAGCCCTCGCTCATTTTAGCGGATGAGCCTACCGGCAATTTAGACGCATCTTTTGCTGAAGAGATCGGGGAAACCCTGGTTGGCTACGCCCGTAACCATCGCGCGATTGTGCTGCTGGCCACACATAATGACCGGTTGGCACAACTTTGTGACCGCATTCTGGTTCTAAAAGATGGAAGACTGCACGAAGCTGACAGGGTCTGAAATACTTGTCCGTTTAGGACTTTTATTATGGTGAAACCGGACAATAATTTCTTGTGCCTTCCTTCATGGGTTATAATGCGGCCACGTGCCGGGCGGTTAGTTCCTTCCGCCCGGCTTGGTAATCATAGAAAGAGTTTTCTCAGTACGACCAATGTTTGAACGCTACACAGAAAAAGCTCGACGGGTAATTTTCTTCGCGCGCTACGAGGCTTCTCAATTTGGTGCGCCGGCCATCGAGCCAGAACACCTGCTCCTGGGACTGATGCGCGAAGATAAAACTCTCACCGGGCGTTTCTTCCCGCGCGCTCAGGTTTCGATTGAGTCTATTCGCAAGGAGATCGAAGGTCGTACACTGTTGCGGGAAAAGATTTCCACCTCCGTAGAATTGCCGCTGGCGCCGGAGACGAAACGAGTGTTGGCCTATGCTCACGAAGAAAGCGACCGCCTTCAGCATAGGCACATCGGCACTGAGCATCTCTTACTCGGACTTTTGAGAGAAGAGCGCTCAATGGCCGCTGAAATTCTTTACGAGCGCGGTCTTAGACTCAACGCAGTGCGTGACGAAATAGCGCGGCAATCAGGAGCCGACACTCGCGGTTCACAAAAGAAAGACACGCCTCATCTGGTTGAGTTTTCCCGGGATCTCACTGAGGATGCGGCCAACGACAAACTCGACCCCTTGATCGGGCGCGAGGCTGAAATAGAGCGTGTCGTGCAAATACTTTGCCGCCGCACTAAGAACAATCCGGTACTGATCGGTGAACCCGGCGTAGGAAAAACGGCGATTGTCGAGGGCCTTGCGCAACGCATCGTCCATAGTGAAGTTCCTTCATTCCTCGAGAACAAACGAATCCTTTCACTCGATCTTTCGCTGATAGTGGCCGGCACGAAATATCGCGGCCAGTTTGAAGAGCGTCTAAAGCAAATCATGCGGGAGTTAATCGAGAACCCCCAGTACATTGTCTTTATCGATGAGTTGCATACGCTGGTCGGAGCTGGGTCGGCCGAGGGCTCACTGGATGCGGCAAATATTCTGAAACCAGCCCTGTCACGCGGTGAGATTCAATGCATTGGCGCCACTACGCCGGCAGAGTTTCGCAAGTCAATTGAGAAAGATCGCTCGCTCGAAAGACGCTTCCAGGCAGTAAAGGTCCCACCACCTTCAGAGGCTGAGGCTGTGGAGATTCTCGAGGGGGTGCGGGAACGCTACGAGAGTTTCCACCAAGTTCGCTACACGAACGACGCTCTGACAGCAGCTGTTTATCAGTCTCACCGCTACATTCCCGATCGGTTTCTCCCGGATAAAGCAATCGATGTGATTGACGAGGCGGGAGCTCGAGTAAAGCTTCGCGTTCGTCGGGAGCAAGGCAATCTGGCTGACTGGAATCAGCTAACAGAGTGGTCGCGTTCTTACGATGAAACCTTAGGTTTACGCGATACACACGAAGACGCGCTGGTAGCCGCGGAGGTCACTCGCGATGATGTCGAAGAAGTGATCGCCCGCTGGACGGGTATTCCTATAACTTCGCTGAAGGAAGAAGAGACGCGCAAACTGTTGCGGATTGAAGCCGAACTGCACACGCGAGTGGTTTCCCAGCGCCCGGCGATCTCGGCACTGGCTCGAGCGATTCGTCGATCGCGCGCCGGGTTGAAAAATCCCTTGCGACCCGTGGGTTCGTTTCTTTTCCTTGGTCCCACCGGGGTAGGAAAGACCGAAGTTGCCCGCTCACTGGCGGAATTCCTGTTTGGCAGCGAACGTTCAATGATCCGCTTTGACATGTCGGAGTTCATGGAAAAGCACTCGGTCTCGAAGTTGATTGGTTCTCCTCCCGGATATGTGGGACACGAGGAAGGCGGTCAACTCACAGAACGCATCAAGCGAGCGCCTTATTCTGTCCTGCTGTTTGATGAAATCGAGAAGGCCCATCCCGACGTCTTTAACATTTTGCTGCAAGTTTTCGAGGATGGATTGCTCACCGATGCCCTCGGCAACGCCATCGACTTCAAGAACGCTATTATCATTATGACCTCAAACATCGGGGCCCGCTTCATTCAGAAGAAGGGCACGATGGGCTTCCAGGGATCTTCCGAGGCATCCCGGGACAAAATGGAAGAGATGGTGATGTCGCAGGTGCGCCAGACCTTCAACCCTGAGTTTATCAATCGGCTCGATGAGATCATCATCTTTGATCAGTTATTGGACGATGAGCTTCTCGAGGTGGTTCAGCTTCAGGTTGAACAAATGAACAAGACAATGGCCCCGCACGGCCTTGAAGTAAAGCTTACGCCCGAAGCGAAGCGCTGGATTGTGGATAAAACCTGCGCTGATCGCTCCTACGGCGCTCGTCCACTTCGTCGCGCGCTACAAAAGTATGTGGAAGATCCTCTCTCGGAGGCAATGATTCAGGGTCAACTCGGCCAGGCCTCCCTCATAGAAATTTATGTCGATGGGGAAGAACTGACGCACCGCCCGGTGGATGTGGAGACGCCAGACGACGTCCTGCTAATCCATTGACCCTTCGGCGCCGAATAGCAAAAGTCCAATGTCCAAAGTCAATTAGCGTTTATTGACTTTGGACATTGGACTTTTTTGCCGCTATAATGCGCGACTTTGCTGGAACTGTGTGGCAACGAGTCAGTAACACTTGGGAATCCAAGCGTTTCAAGTCGTCATAGTTTGATCGGCTCGTGCCAGTGTCCCTTGTTTTTGCCTTTATTTTCTCGAAAACTTAATTTATCACTCATAAGGCTCCCCGCAGTATCTGAGATCCGGTAAGAACCACTGAGGGAATCAGCGCCCATGCACTTATATCGCGTGTTCATGCTCATCCTACTGAGCGCAACTTTCTTTCTCACCTCCCTGATCGCCGCGCCGAAAAGCGCGATTGCCCAACAGACCCAACCCAACCAACGCCTCGTTGAATCTGTAGACATCACGGGCAACCGGCGGCTCCGAAAGGATGACGTGCTCTATTACGTACAAACCAAACAGGGCGATCCTTTCAATGAAGAGCAGATTCAGCGCGACCTGCAGGCGATTCTGGCCTTGGGTTTTTTCGATAAAACCGCCACCCGAGTCCTGACCGAGGACGGCGCCCGCGGTGGGGTCAACGTGATATTCGAGGTGAGAGAGCTGCCGATTATTCGGGACCTTCAGTTTGAGGGGTTGAAAAGCGTCTCGGAGTCTGACGTGCTGAAGGCCTTTCGGGAAAGACGCGTAGGGGTCTCCAAAGAAAGCATTTACGATCCCGTCAAAGTCCGCAATGCGATCCGTGTGCTGAAGGAACTGCTTGCCGCCAGGGGACATCCGAACGCTACCATCGAGGAACAACAAGAGGAAGTTTCGGCCACTTCCCGCGCCATCACCTTTGTGATCAAAGAGGGCGATCGCGTTCGCGTGGTGGAAGTTCAATTTGAAGGCAACACTATCTTCAGCGACGGCCAGCTCCGGGGCGCCATGAAATACGTTAAGGAAGCTGGACTAATTAGTCGCTTCAAGGGCCAGGACATACTCGATCGCGAGAAGCTCGATGTCGATTTGCGGCTGGTAGACAATTACATGCGCTCAAAGGGTTATCTTCAGGCGCGACACGGCGAACCTCGGGTTGAAGGAGTTGGGCCACGCCGGACGGGTTTCTTCCTTCCCCTACCATTTCTGTCGTCGGTCGATGAAGGACTTCGCGTCATAATCCCCATTACGGAGGGTAAGGTCTATCGTATTGGTGAGATGAAGATCGAGGGAAACTCGATTTACTCCGAGGATCAGATCCGTCTGGTCATCGGACTTAAACAGGGAGATATTGCCGACGGTGAGAAGATCGGCAAGGCCCTGTATGAGAATCTGAAGAAACTTTACGGCTCACAGGGTTTTATTGAATACGCAGCCGAGCCAAATCCAACCTTTAGAGACAGCCCGCAGAACCCTAACGAAGGCATTGTTGACTTCGTCGTCAGCATCGAGGAAGGCAAACAATTCACACTGCGCCGTCTGGAGTTTTTGGGAAACACCTTCACGCGAGATAACGTATTGCGTCGCGAAGTCCTGATTAATGAAGGTGATATCTACAACCTGTCTTACTGGGAGTATTCAGTTGTCAAGCTGAATCAGAGTGGTTACTTTGAGCCGATTGATAAAGAAAAAGACGCGGACTTCCGCACGAACGATGAAGAAGCCACGGTTGATATCAACCTCAAGGTAACAGAACGCGGCCGCCAACAGATCTCTTTCAATGGGGGAATTTCCGGCATCGGAGGTTCGTTCTTTGGCCTGGAGTACTCTACCAACAACCTTCTGGGTCGCGGTGAAATACTCTCGATTAACCTGGCCGCAGGAAACAGGCAGCGGTCTTTCCAGTTTTCATTTACCGAACCATATATCAAAAACCGGCCCATTACAGCCGGCTTTTCAGTCTTTGCCTTCAGTCAGAAGTTCTTCGGCGAAGGGACTTTTCTTTCTCAGAATTTTGACGCTCAACAAGGTCTCTCAGGCTCGACAATCGACTTCCTAAACGTCAACGAGGAGAACCTATTTACGCGTGATTCATACGGGGGCTCCATCTTTTTGAGTGCACCGCTCTCGGAGTTTTACCGTAAACGTCCTTTCACTCAGTTTTCGCGAGTCGGCGCGTCGTATCAGTTTTCAACCACCAGCGTGACTGACCCGGAAGTCAATGCCACTGATCCTAACCGGTTCATCCCGGTGATATACGCCCAGCCGAACATTATCACCAGCCGGATCACCGGGAGTTTTAGTTACGATACGCGCAATGCCAGCGTCGATCCGACCATGGGGCGTGAACTTTCGCTGGCTGTGGCGCTGGCTGGTCTGGGAGGTGATGTGCGCACCTACCAACCCACGTTGTCTTTCACCCAGTACTTCCCCATGCGGCGGAAGAAATCGGAACGCCCTGAAGTCTTTGGTTTCCGCATCCTGGCAGGAACGGTTGGCAGCTTTGCGATAACACCCAAGGTAAGGGACGCCCAATCACTCGCCTTCGTTGATGGCGTGCCAATCTTCGAACGCTTCTTCCTGGGCGACGAGTTCACCATCCGAGGTTATAACGTTCGCTCGATCAGTCCTATCGCGCCGCTCGACACGTTCGTTACTTCTCAGAATGTCACAGTCGCGTCCAACGCAACTGGAGCTCCGGTAGCTATTGCGGGAGTACCGGCCGGGGTAGCCGACGTAGGAGTATTTACCGGAGTCACGGGCAACAATGTCGCCGGGTTGCCGCGTTCCTTTACTTCGATAGGGGCGGATACTCAACTGCTGGGGAACTTTGAGTATCGAATTCCAATAGTCGGAAGTGTCATCGGACTTGCTGCCTTTGCTGACGTGGGAACCGCTTTCAACCTTCGCTCGAAGGGCGATCAGTTTTTCTCAAGCAACTTCCTGGACGACGATCCGTTTCTGAGAACGGTGGGCTTCATCCCTTGCCCTCGCCTGGGTCCCGTCCTGGCACCGGTTACATTGAATACGTTGGCTGCGTGCAACTCAAATTCACAACTCGCGCTTACCAGTACTTTGGGGCTGGTCATGCGTGACCGGCGACTGGTAACCACCCAGGAACTGGATGCTGCGCAGAACCTGGGATCATTTGATCCCGGTACCGGTTTACCGTTCGGGTTTCAACAGGTTTTCCTACGCGGCCAGGCTCAAACCAACACTGCCGTGCGTCTGTCGCAAGGTCTTTTTGACAAGTTAGGAGACTTCCGAACCAGCATTGGAATGGAGGTGCGCGTGCAGGTGCCCGTGCTGAACGTACCGTTCCGCCTGATCTTTGCGTATAATCCCAATGCTAGGCCAAACCAGTTCATTGATGGATTTCCATTCTCCTTTAATGAGAAAAAGAGAGTCGTGCGTTTCAGCGTCGGGCGTACCTTTTGATCATTTCAGGCCAACCTTGGCGGCTGGATGAACAACTAAGAATTCGCCAATCGCCTTTGAATTTAAGGAGTATTACAAGAACGTTATGAAGATAGATCGCTTAATTGCCGCCGTCGCTTTTGTCGCGGTCCTGGCTGTTTATCCCGCTCTTGCTCAGACACGCCCGGCAGCAACGCCACAAACCAGTGCAGCTGTGCCCGAGAGCAAGATCGCGCTTATTTATTCGGATGCCTTTTTGGATCCCAAGACCGGCATCGCCCGATTCAACACCGTGCTGAGCACCTTGAACCGCGAGTTTCAGCCACGCCAGACTGAGTTGCAGCAGCTGCAGCAGAAGATCCAGCAGCTCAAGGACGAGGTGGATAAGACCAAGAGTGTTGCTGAGCCGCGGGCACTGCAAACGAAAGTGGATCAGCTCGAGCAATGGAATAAAGATCTCCAGCGCAAGGGTGAGGACGCGCAGGCTGCTTACACTAAGCGGCGGGGCGAGATTTTCGCTCCTCTGGAGGACGATATCAAAAAGGGTTTGGAAGCGTTTGCCAAACAGCGAGGTATTAACGTAATCATCGATGGAAGCCAGGTACCGGTCGTGTATGCCGCCGACAGCATCGACGTCACGCGGGCATTCATCAACGATTTCAACAGCAAGAATCCCGCGACCGCATCCATTACGCCTCCCAAATAGATCTTTTCGGCGCGGCATGAGATTCTGCAGACGCGGAGATGCGGCCAAGTTCCGCGTCCCGCGTCTTTTCATTGTCTAGTAGCTACCCATGCAAACTATTCTTGATTCGCAAGCGATCCAGAAGCTCCTGCCGCATCGTTATCCCTTTCTCCTGGTAGACAAGATCATCGAATTAATTCCCCGCGAACGAATCGTGGGCGTTAAGCAGGTCAGCATCAACGAGCCGTTTTTTCAGGGACACTTTCCCGGGGCGCCCGTGATGCCCGGAGTATTGGTGGTGGAAGCTCTGGCCCAGGTGGGAGCCGTTCTGGCTTTGCTAGAAATTGAAGATCGTGATCAGAAGTTGGTTTTGTTTACCGGCATTAAGGAAGCCCGGTTTCGGCGCCCAGTGGTACCCGGTGACACCTTAATTCTGGAGGTGACTGCCGTGCGCATTGGTTCGCGCGTACAACGGATGCGCGGTGAGGCCAAAGTCGACGGACAGCTTGCGGCCGACGCGGACATTATGAGCGTGATCGCTGACCGAGGCTTCACCGCTTAAAGACTAAGGAGAAAAGGGTAAAAGGGAGCAGCGGAGGAGGGAGAGATGACGTTTCTTATGCCCTTCAACTCGGGCCACGTGTCCACCTTTACCCTCTTCCCGTTTTCCCGTTTTCCCCTTTTACCCCTTTCTTAATCCATGTCCACTGCCACTCATGCCGCAAACATTCACCCTTCTGCTGTTGTCAGCAGCCGTGCGCGCATTGGACGCGACTGCCAAATCGGACCCTATTCGATAGTTGGCGACGAAGTGAAATTGGGCGACGGCGTTCGATTGGAGTCACACTGTGTCGTTGACGGCAGAACGACTATTGGCGCCGGGACCCATGTTTTCCCCTTTGTTTCCATCGGACTCGCGCCGCAGGATTTGAAGTACAAAGGGGAGCCGTCGGAGACACGCATCGGGAAGCGCAACCATATCCGCGAGTTTGTGACGATCCATCGAGGTAGCGCAGGTGGCGGCATGCTTACGCAAACGGGCGATGACTGTTTGATCATGGCGCAGGCGCATATCGCACACGACTGTAAACTCGGCAACGAAGTGATCATGGCAAATGCCGCCACGCTTGCCGGGCACGTTATTATTGAGGACCGCGCCAATGTTGGAGCCTACTCAGGTGTTCATCAGTTTTGCCGGGTGGGCCGCGAAGCTTATATTGGGGGCTATTCAGTTATCGTCAAAGACGCTCTGCCCTTTGCGCTGACTGTCGGCAATCATGCCCATTGTTTTGGTTTGAACACTACCGGGATGAAGCGTCGGGGTTATTCCCGAGAGGTCATCAAGTCACTGCATCACGCCTTTCGCTTGTTGCTTTCCTCCAAACTAAACACCTCACAGGCCCTGGAGCAGATCAGGGAACTAATTCCAGATTGCCAGGAAGTAGCGGAACTCGTCCGTTTTATTGAGACCTCGCAACGCGGCGTCGTTAAGTAATGCGCTACGGTCTAATAGCAGGTAACGGCAAGTTTCCACTTCTGGTGCTCGAAGGCGCAAGGCGTGCGGGCGCTGCTCTTTCCGTCGTTGCCATTCATGAGGAAACCGATCAGGAAATCGAGCGCATTGCAGAGCGGGTGCAATGGGTGGGGATTGGCCAACTCGGAAAGATGATCCGCTTTCTCAAGAGCGAGGGAGTGGAGAAAGCCATCATGGCCGGGCAGGTAAAGCATGTGCAAATCTTCAGCCGCGCGGTGCCCGACGCACGCATGTTGAAGATGCTTTTGAAGCTACCCCGGCGCAACACTGACTCATTGATCGGAGCAGTTGCTGAGGAACTTAGAAGCGAGGGAATCGAGCTGATTGATTCCACTTATTTTCTTCAAGACTATCTTCCCCAGGTGGGAACACTCACTGAGCGCGAACCTGATGCCCGCGAGCGGGAAGACATTGAATACGGCCTCGAGATCGTCCGCGAAGTCGCTCGGCTCGACCTGGGTCAAACTGTAGTCGTGCGTGATAAGGCCTGCGTGGCCATTGAAGCAATGGAAGGAACTGACGCCACAATCCGCCGAGCCGGCGAGTTGACTCAAACTGGATCAGGCGAACCGCGCGCAACTCAGCCGCCGATTCACGCGCTACAAGATGCCGGCAAAACTCGAAAAGCAGGCCCGGGTGAGGCCGTGAAAGGCAGATTAGTGCGCGGCCTTTCGAACTTGATGCGGGGAAGACGGGCCGACCTCGCCGGTGGAAGGCTGACGGTGGTTAAGTTAGCCAAGCCCGCGCAGGACATGCGTTTCGACGTGCCTGTGATTGGCGTGCCCACGGTCGAAGCTATGATTGAGTCCGGCGCCACCTGCCTATGCATTTCCGCGGCCAAGACGTTGATGTTTGATCGCGAAGATTTGCTGAAACTAGCCAACGACAGAAAGATCGCCATCGTCGCCGTCTAAGTTTGGGTATCGCTTGAGTGTTTCTTTGCTCAAACTACTCACTAGCTTTGTCAAGATAGCTTTTCGTTGGGTAGTGGGTCAGTTTGGTTGAGAGTGTCCGATAAACTTTAGTTTGTCGCGGGCCACGACAAGCTAAATAAAGCTTATCGGACATCAAACTGACCCATTACGTTTCGTTGCTCTGATTTGGATGTGCTAGTTCGATGTGCCGCACTTCCTCAGCGTAAAGACACATCGCATTCTCCCGTCGTGGTTAATACGGACAGCGCGCTCCGGGTTGTGATAGTTTGTCTACCTGGACTACTTCCCCGGTAGATGGGCATCTCCAGGATGACTCATAAGTATGGCGCTTGGTTGGATCCGGGTTGCACTTGAGCACACCTTTGATTAGCTCCCACCTGCAGCCTCTGCACTGGTCCGGAGGGAGAATCGCATCCACGGTCATCCCAGGTGGAAATGCGTGTGGGTCTGCGCCGGAAGGCTCCGTGTAACTGCCATCAATTGCTGGCAAGATCCCGCCTGCTTGTAAATCTGACCGGTTCGGTTGCCCATCGCAATCGACGTCTACCCTTGGGTCACAGGGCTTGCCGGTTCTTACAGCGTCCTCGAATTTGTCGCAACATACTTTGTCTAATCTTCGGCTCTGCAGAAAATCCCTCAACGCGGGCCTGTAGGCTTCGTTGTAGATCTCATCAGTCCCGGCCGTGGAATGAAAGACAGGGTATCCGCACATGTATAGAATCGCGGCGCCGCCACTAATCAAGAATAGCGAGGGTTTCAGTTCCTTACAGCCCGACGAAGTGTCAAACCACGGAGTCGGCGGCGCGCATTCTCTCTCCGGCGGCCGCTCTTCCTCGGGCGGCCGCTTTTCCTCGGGCGAACCTTGATCACAACAGATCTCACGTTGCCCCAGTGCGGCGTGCTTCGCCCAAAAATCGTCACAGTAGCCCGTCCGGGGAGTTCGTGCCGCCGATGTCGTCTCGACCCCTTTGCAGGTATGGATATCCAAAACGCACCCGCTGTCGGGTGTGCTGACATGGGGACTTAGCTTCACCTTGCGTTTACAGTTTTCGCCTGCCTCGGGGTAGTCGGCGGGGTTCGGCAGAGGTTTGTCAGGCTCTTGGGTTTGGGCCGGACGCAAGAGAAACGGGGAAATGGTTACCAGAAGAGTGATGGTCAAAAGCAGGATACGTCTCATACCGTCTCCATTCCGGAACTTCAAATAGGCTGATTAAACAGGCGGTCAACTGGCTCGGGTCACATCCAAGAATGACGGACTTCTATCACACCCGACTATCGGGAACAAGGTCACTGGGTTAAGAGTAGTGGGTCAGTTTCAATCAGAGTTTCGATTCTTTAGTTAGGACAAAAAGCACGATCCACGAATTCACACGAAACTGCACGAAAAAGGAGGGGGTTAGGGAATCAACCCGGCTTGTACACGTTCGGTTTTCAGCAGCCTGCTGGGACGCACGAAGATGATAAAGTGAGCGCCTGTTAAAATTCGGCCGGAGGAATTTGAGTAATTCGCATCCACTTCAAAGACTCACTTTTCACAATGAAAACTTTTGAAAAAACCGAACGCACCACTCTTAAGCGTCTTCCCGCACGCGGCCACTACGATCGCGAACTCGTTTACGCAATTCTGGATGAAGGGCTCATCTGCCATGTTGGCTTTGCGGTTGAAGGGCGTCCTTTCGTGATACCCACAGGCTACGCACGCCATGACGACCAAATCTACATTCACGGCTCACAGGCCAGTCGAATGTTGCAAACAGTGAAAGGCGGTATCGATGTTTGCGTGAATGTGACCCTTCTGGATGGCTTGGTGCTGGCACGCTCCGCCTTTCATCATTCAATGAATTACCGCTCAGTGGTTGTGTTCGGCCGGGCGACGACTGTCGATGACCCTGGGGAAAAAGTTGCAGCCCTGATTGCGTTCTCTGAGCACGTGATTCCGGGAAGGTGGAACGATGTTCGTGAACCCACTGAACAGGAATTGAAAGCAACGACTGTGTTGTCGCTGCCACTAGAAGAAGTTTCAGCAAAGGTGCGCGCCGGACCGCCGCTCGATGATGAAGAGGACTATGAGCTACCGGTTTGGGCGGGAGTAATTCCCCTGCAAATGGTCGCGCCGCCGCCGATCCCTGATCCCCGCCTGGAAACTGGTACCGAACCTCCAGCCTACGCCACGTCGTATCAGCGGCAGAGTTGAGAGCCGGTTACAAGTCCACAAACTCCTGTTGCTTGTACCAGGGTTGGGACCTTACCGTCCACGAAACTACACGAACCAACACGAATCCGTTCGTGTCATTTCGTGCGATTTCGTGGATCGTGTTTTGACGTTGCGTAAATCGGCTAGAAGCCTGGTGAGAAGGCTTCTGCTGTCTGCGCCTTAGGATCAAACGGGGCCGCGAGATATTTCTTGGCCATGGTCTGCGCGTTGTCGTAGTTAATACCCGACTGAACTGCCTTGTTGTATTCCGCAACTGCCCGACTGCGCTCGCCTTTTGCGTCGTAGGCATTACCACGCTTGATGCGCGCCCAGACCTCGATCCAGGAAGGTTTCAAGGTGCCATTGAGCGCAGCATCGAGATTATCGAGCGCTTGCTGCCAATTGCGTTGTTCCAGAAATAGTAGTCCAAGGTTGTAGTAAACCCATGAATTCGACCGGTCGAGTTTCAACGCCGCCTCAAACTGCTGCTGTGCTTCGGCGTAGAGTCCTTCCTTCATTTGCTCGATTCCGCGTCGCGCGATGATTGACACGCGCAAGTCTTCAGACATGCGCAGGATCCGGTGATTGGGATCGACCACGACCTCGATTGGCTGGCCGTTTGATTCGAAGTCAAAGTCTTCACTACGGCCTTCCAACTTCGTGGTTGTCGTCTGAGAGTCTCCTTCAGCACGCAGCATCAACTGCACCGGCATACGCAGTGTTTCCAACGTCTGCTTTACAGTTCCCCGGGTGCGAAACTTACCACTGCGAGTGCGAATAATCTGGTAGTCAACAGTGAATTCAGGCACTCCGGTCCCTTCTACCCACTGCGCGAAGAAGTAGCGCATGTTCTCGCCGGCGACCTGTGTGGTCAACTTTTCGAAGTCGTCAATCGAAGCGTTCTTGCCGCGAAAACTCTGCAGAAACTCAGGCAATAACCGGTCAAACTTCTCCTTGCCCATTGTCTCGCGCAGCATGCGAAATACCATCGAGCCTTTGTGGAATACGATTGATTGATAAGCTGCAGACTGGTCGTCCAGCGCGCTGGGGGCGCGCGCTATAGAAGCGGTTTGCTCGAAAGTCAGTGCGCGTTCCTGCTGTTCGCGCTGCGCGGCGTCGAACGCGCCACCGGTCAAGGTGGATTCGCGATAGGCGAAGGCGCTCCATTCGGCCAACCCCTGCGAAAGCCAGGCATCATCAAACGACTTCAATCCCACCGTCTGGCCCCACCATTGGTAAGCGACTTCACGCTGCAATTTCTCTTCGGGCACGGGGCGGGAACTGTCGAACATTTTCGAACCGAGAAAAATCATTCCCGGACCGGAGTAGGTGTCGAGGGTGTCGTCGTCCACCTGGGCAACTACGAGTCGAGTGCCAAACAAAGGCGCACCATAATTTTTGGAATAAAACTCCAGCACGTGACCCATCAGCTCGGCATAACCATTTATTCGACCTTCGCTGCCGGGCTTGGCGTAAAACTGGATGTCGTAGTTACCAAAGCGCAGGTTCTTGGTGATGTATTGACCAGCAACGAAATTTCCCACCAGCACCGGCTGCCGGTGAACAAAACGGAACCGTGTGGCGCCTTCTTTGGGTGACGGTTGCGCGACTACCGCGTCGTCGCTGGTGCCTGCCACCTGGACTCCGGTAGGCACAATCAAAGTAATGTCTGAGGTAGCCCGATCGACGGCGTAGTCATGGAAGGGGAACCAGCGCGCAGCATACATCAGATACGAACCTTCAGTGCCGACGTAGGCGAGGCGCTTCGTTGGCAGTGGCCCGCCTTCGGGCGAGAGCAGTGCACCACTCCAGCGAAATCGCAGGGTGATCGGTTGATTTGCCGGGACAATTTGACCAAGATCGATGCGCACGTTTGGACCAAGAGCACCCACGCCCACCGAATCTTGAACCAAACCGGTGAGCGGTTTGCCGTTGTGTTCGACACTCTCAACACGGAGCGATCCGTTCAGTTCGAAAACGAGTGAGCGGGTGGGCTCCTGCGGAACCAGGGTGATGTCAGCACCGGCCCGTAACATATGCTGATCCGGGATCAACTGGGCTTCTATGCGATAGTTTGTGACCTCAAACCGGGCGCCGGCTGGTTGGGGCGCCGGCTGCTGGGCGCTGGCCGGAATAATAATGAAAACAAAAAAAGCCGCGAAAAGGGGAGAATATCTGAGAAGAATTCCGATAGGTCTAGTCATAGTTTCTCGGGTTCGATGTCATTAAATGCGACTGCAAATGCGACCGCTGATTATACTGCCCTAACGTGTGCGGGGAATAGCGCTCCAGAGGCCTTAGCGAGCGCTCTTGCGGACCCTCCGAAGTGTCCGGCTGCAACTGCGAGAGGCTTCCTGTAGAGTCGGGTTTTGGATGGTAGGAAGCTGCAGGCGGTTGGCTGAGTCCCTGAGTTTAGGTGCCCCGCGGCCACTGTCCGGCCTCAGCCTGGCTCCGAGAGCTCATTTTCCATTCTTGATGTCCGACATGCTTTAGGCTTGTCGTTGCGTCACGACAAACTGAAAGTTTATCTGACACTACAGACAAACTGACCCTACTGATCGGTGGGTTGCCTTGACACCACTCTTATCCCCGGCTTAAAGTTTCACCCTAATTCGCGTCGCTGGTTTGCTGTGAACGCCCGCAGGGTCGCACCGCTAAACTCTTAAAATCAAATTCGGTCTCCCTCGCGTTTTTGCCCGGATCCGGGTGGCATGACGACCAACCCTGTCAGAAATAGTCGTCTTTAAGGATGAGTGTGTGTCCTGCTATCACATCCCACATCCAACTAGAAGGAGTTTGTTTATGAGACGTGCTTCGAAATTTTTGGCGCTTATATTCGTCTACGCGCTGGCAACATTCCCCCTGCAAAGCCGCCTGGTTATGGCTCAACCCGCTGTCCGTACTCAAGAGGCCACAACTGCGCCTGCTCTGCCCCAGGGCATTGAAAGGGTGACTTCAATCGAGGGCATCACAGAGTACCGCCTGGCAAATGGCCTGCGCGTCCTGATGTTCCCCGATCAAACGAAGCAGACCATAACTGTGAACATAACTTACCTCGTCGGCTCGGCCACCGAGAATTATGGTGAGACGGGCATGGCTCACCTACTTGAGCATCTGGTCTTCAAAGGCACGCCCAGGCATCCAAACATCCCCCAGGAGCTCACCGCGCACGGGGCGCGTCCCAACGGCACTACCTGGACCGACCGCACCAATTACTTCGAGACCTTTGCGGCAACGGACGAGAACCTTAACTGGGCCCTCGATCTTGAGTCTGACCGGATGGTCAACTCGCACATTGCCAAGAAAGATCTCGACAGCGAAATGACTGTGGTGCGTAACGAGTTTGAGTTAGGCGAGAACAGCCCTTTCAGGGTGCTGCTCGATCGCACGATGGCCATGTCTTACATCTGGCATAACTACGGCAAGACAACGATAGGCGCGCGCTCGGACATTGAAAACGTGCCGATTGAACGCCTCCAGGCTTTCTATCGGACTTATTACCAGCCCGATAACGCCGTGCTATTGATCGCAGGCAAGTTTGACGAACCGAAGACTCTGGCGCTGGTACACAAGTATTTCTCGCCTATCCCACGCCCCACCCGCACGCTGCAAAAGATCTACACTACCGAACCGACACAGGACGGCGAGCGCTCCGTCACGCTTCGACGCGTAGGCGACACACAGTTGGTGCAAGCTGTTTATCATGTGCCCTCCGGTTCACATCCCGACTATGCCGGCGTCGACCTGGTCGTGCAGATACTGGGCGACACTCCTTCAGGTCGACTGCATAAGGAACTGGTTGAAGCAAAAAAGGCTAGTTCCATTTTCGGATTTGATTTTCAGTGGCGTGATCCTACGATTACCATCTTCGGCGCCGAAGTCCGACAGGGCGACTCGGTTGAAGCTGCCCGCGACACGCTCATTCAAACCATCGAGGGTATTGGCAAAAAGCCGCCCACCAAAGAAGAAGTTGAGCGGGCGCGAGCTCAACTTTTGAAAAACATCGATCTGGCGCTGAACAATTCAGATCAGATCGGGCTAACACTGAGCGAGTCTATCGCTGCCGGCGACTGGCGTTTGTTTTTCCTCCACCGCGATCGCCTGCGCAAGATTACACCTGAAGAAGTTTCCCAGGTGGCTTCGCGGTATTTCAAACCTTCGAATCGCACGGTGGGGCTGTTCATTCCAACTCCTAACCCCGACCGGGCGGAGATTCCGGCAACGCCGGACTTGAGCGCGGCGCTCAAAGACTACAAGGGGGACCCAAGCGTTGCAGCAGGTGAGGCTTTTGATCCGTCGCCTGCAAACATCGAATCACGCACTATCCGCACCGATGCGGGCGGAATAAAGCTGGCCTTGCTGCCCAAGAAGACTCGTGGTGGCAAAGTAGTGGCGCAGATGACCCTGCGCTACGGTGATGAGCAGAGCCTGATGAACCGTTCCACTGCTGCTCGCCTCGCCGGCTCAATGCTGATGCGCGGCACGACCAAACACACGCGTCAGCAGATTCGAGACGAGCTTGATCGCCTCAAGGCGCGCGCTTTCATTTTTGGAGGCTCGACGCAGGCAGGAGTAAACATCGAGACCACGCGCGAGAACTTGCCCGCCGTTATGCGACTAGTCGCCGAAATCCTGCGGGAGCCGGCATTCCCGGCTACCGAGTTTGACACACTCAAGCAGGAGAATCTTGCGGCCATCGAGCAACAGAAGAGCGAGCCGACCCGCATAGCCTTCACCGCGTTTAGTCGCCACCTCAGCCCATATCCAAAGGGCGACGTGCGCTACATCGCCACCACTGAAGAAGATATTGCCGATTTGAATGCTGCGACTCTCGATCAGGCGAAGCAGTTCTACCAGGACTTTTACGGTGCTTCCGACGCCGAGTTGACTGTCATCGGTGACTTTGACGACAAGGAAATCAGTAAACTGGCCGTTGACCTGTTTGGCAATTGGAAGAGTCCGAAGCGGTTCGCGCGCGTCCCTACATTATTCAAGGACATACCAGCGACCAACCAATCGTTTCCGGCGCCAGACAAGGCCAACGCATTCTTCCTGGCCGGCTTCAATCTGAAAATACGGGACGATAACCCTGATTACCCGGCGCTGCTGCTCGGCAATTACATGCTCGGTGGCGGCTTCCTGAATTCGCGCCTGGCTTCGCGCATTCGCGGCAAGGATGGGCTGAGTTACGGCGTTGGTTCCGGAATCAACGTCAGCGCACTCGACGAGTACGGGCGCTTTACCGCGAATGCGATCTACGCGCCGCAGAACGTCGAAAAGCTCGAGGCGGCGTTCAATGAGGAGATCGCGCGCATGTTAAAGGATGGCTTTACGGCAGAAGAAGTTAAGGCCGCAAAGTCGGGCTACTTACAATCGCGTCAAGTAAGCCGCGCGCAAGACAATGAGCTTGCAGGTCGTTTGAACCAGTATCTATTCCTTAAACGGACCTTGCAGTGGGACGCTGACCTTGACTCAAAGCTCAAGTCGCTCACGGTTGAACAGATCAACGCGGCGATGCGCCGCCATATGGATCCATCGAAGATAACGATCGTTAAAGCGGGAGACTTTGCGAAGCACCCGCCGGTGAAGTAAGAACGATCGATCTGGATCACCTTCAGGTCGTGGCTGTGGGTGATGCGTCGAAGGCCCGCGACGTGTTGGCGAAATATGGCAAGGTTGAAGTCTACGACGCGGACGGTAAACCCGTACCGGCTGGTGAGATGAAAAATAAATAAATCGAAACCTTGATCCTTAACTCATAACCGGAAACCGACTGCAAAACGGTTTCCGGTTTTTGTGTCTTAACTTTTCACGGCTACCACTCATATTTATTGGTTTGGAGCCTTGCCGATGAAATCCACCGACTTTTGATCATTCTCCAGACCCGCCAACAACCGGTCGACAGGTTCAAAAACGTAGCCATCCTTCGAAGGGATGATCCGGTAGCTCTGTGGCGAAGGTGAAACAATGAATGAATAATTTCCGTCGATATCCGTCGTCGTTGCCAGCACGGTTCCGCGAGGACTAATCAGGACCACAACAACATTTGAAATCGCCGCGCTGGTCGAGTCTCTCACCGTACCCGTAAGCTTCACCGTTGCACGCGGTTTCGGCAACATCTCGCCCACAACTCGATCAACTCCAGTGGCTGGACCTGGTTCCGGGGAAGCGGCGGGTGATGGAACGGAAGTTTCCACAACTGGCGTCGGATTGGGAGAAGCTTGCCTTTCATCCGGACTTGCTTCCGGAGTCGCCACCGGAGCGGCTTCGCCACCGCTAGGGGCGACGGCGGAACCGGGTGTTGCCGCTAACTCTGTTGACGAGACGGGCTGCGATTCGGCTGAGGATGGCGATCGTGTCTCTACGGCCGAGGGTTTATCGACTCCCGCGATGCCAGGCTGGGGCGAAACAGTCTCAACGACCCGGTTGGCGCCGATCTGCTCGTCCAAACCTTCCAGCGAACCATTGGTCTTTTGATACAGCCGTTCGATCACAGCGCGTCGGCCGGGATCCGGATTACCTGCGTTGTAACTCTTGATGTAGTAGCCAAGGGCCTCTGTCTTGTTACCAACCTGATCGAGAGCGGCGCCCAGGTGCCACAGCGCACTACGCCACAGTGGAGTACCTTCGGGAAGAATTCCCGCAGCGCGCTTCAGGTGTTCAATGGCTTCCTCTGTCTTACCCAGATTGTAAAGCGCCCATCCCGCACTATCCTCCAGCCGTCCATGCAGAATATTGGCCAAGATGTTGCGCGGAGCATCAGGTACATCCGGAGTACTTCCGTTCGCGATGGCCCGCGCGCGAATGTCGCGCAACTCTTCAGCCTGCGCAGCCACTGTTGCTGCGGGGACGCCCACCCCTGATTCAACTGCACTCCTCGCGGCCACGGTAAGCTCATATGCAGTTTGCAAAGCTACGCCTTTCCTGATGAGTACGCCGGCAGCATACAGCTGACGATAAATACGCATGTCGTCGGCGCCGGACGCAAACTCTTTTGCCGCTCGAGAAACGACGGCTTCGTCAAGTTTGACGTTCTCGTCGGGCTGACTGGTCGCAGTGGTAAACGCCAGCAGCGCCTTCAAAATCGCCGCCTCATTCATGCTGCCAGCGGCGGCAAATTGGAAAATGGCAGCGCGACGTTCGGGAGCTAGTAGTCGGACGAAGTCTGGTTCTTGCGCTGGTACGCGACCGGCAAGTCGAGTTTCGATCTTGTCTTCTTTGAAGGAGAACGACTGCAGCAGGACTTCCGCGGCCTCCTCGTAGAGTCCCGCCGAGCTGAGCACATTCGCAAGCTCATAGTCGAGCGTGGGGAAATTTCCGTACTGCCGCGCAAATCGAAGCGCGCGCTCGGCGTCCATCGGGTTCCTGATGCCGATCAACGCGCGTGCCAGGGCGACTTGAGACCAGGTATAGCGCGGCTCGAGCTGCACGGCTTTTCTGGCTAGTTCAAGGGACCGGTCGGCTTCGTTGTGAGCTGCAAACCAGTAGGCGGCGCCTGACATCAGCGCCAGGTTCCGCGGGTCCTCCTGCAGGGCGGCCGCCAGTTCTTTATTGCCTTCGTCCAACCGTCCCAGAGCAAGAAGTGAAAGCACAACTCCTGCCCGCGCTGCCTTGTCTGAGGGTTCAGCTCTGAGATGTTCCCGATAAAGCTTCAAAGCCTCTTCGGCTTTGCCGGCTGCCCGGTTTAGATCGGCGAGACTGCGCCTCGTTCCAATCTTCGAGTTGGGGTCCAATTCCAGCGCACGCTTATACTCCGCGGCAGCCTCATCAAGACGCAAAGAGATATGCAGGCCACGGCCCAGCAGATGATGGGCTTCAGCGAGATCCGGCGCGAGCCTGACAGCCTCGGCAGCTAAGCGGGCAGCCTCGTTGCCCTCTTCAATTCCCAGGTAGAATCCAGCTAACGTCAAAAGCCGTTTTGGATCTGCTCCAAACCTGGTTTCAATTTTCTGAGCAGCCTCAATCGCTGCGTTTCGCTGCCCGCGGATGAAAAGGTTTAAAGGAATTTGTGAGACCACGCCTGAGAACAACTTCTCTGAGATGTTTGTCGGAGCTTCGCTGATTGCCAACGACAGTTGTTCGATCCCGCCCACGCTGTCGCCACTCTTAAGTCTTTGGTCCCCCAAACCAGCGTAACTGCTAATCAGCAGTTCAATCGCCCGCGGTCTCGATTTCGAGTTGGGAAGGTCTTCCAGAAACTCCTTCAGTTTTACGATGCGCTCTGCGAGTGGCAGCGTTAACGTTAGTTCCACTTCCTCAGATTCATCCTCATCGTCAGTGGTAGAGGGCGTGTTGCTTGGGATTGCAAGCCTGGGTCGCGAAGCAGACGGCGGCGCTTCCGGTACAGTTGATGTGTTAACTGGCGTCGCCACAGCGTCATCGTTGGTTGTTACAGCAGGCGACGGAACGGAAACCGGAATACTCGCAGTGGGAGTTCCTGATTGCGCTTGATCGATATCTTGTAAACTGAAGCCCAGTTTCTTAGCCAGGGCAGCGATGAAATGATCCACCCAATCAGTCAAACCCTCGCTAAAACGTCCTGAGCTAATCGGCCCGCGTACTCGCTGGTTTAGTTCTCCCAGAATTCCTTCCGGAAGCTCACCCTGCACGGATCTGCTGAGCTGCGTAAATACCGCTTTCTCATCCACCGACACCACCAGCAACAGTGTCTTCCTGGAACTGCTCCGCGAGCCGACTCCCCAGTCGCCGGCAAGCTGTCGCGAGAATTCGAAGATGCCCTGGTTGCCGGTGTTCTGCACTGTGGCCAGGTTCAATTCGATTCCGCTTCGCTTCTTGACGTTATCAAGAATGGTGTCCAGCCGTTGTCTGGTCGTGTCGTCTACGACGTGAGCAAAGTCGTTCACGTAACCTGTGCGCGCCGGTGACGAGGCCTTCACTTGCGCCCGCGTGTGAATGCCCGGATAGCCGGCGCCAAAGACTGCCCCGATAACTATCAGCGAAACCAGCGCGAGCCAAAGAGTGCGATGACTTGAGAGTTTCATTTTTCTGACCCTGCTAAGTTTGAATTTTGATCACAAAGTGAGAAATTACGCCTTAGCTTGGTTCCGAATTCAGGTCGGGTTCTTACAGGTTCTAAAATGGGAGACGATTCGCGGGGCATGATACCATCCTCCAGCCGCGGTCAGCGAGCACGGCACTAATCAATTGGTTCGGACCTTTTGGTCACTTGAAACGACGATTTAACCGAGGAGCCGTAGAGGCTGTGTGAAAACCCAAAAAGGGCCTGGTTTAATTTGCAGGTTGGGAAGGGTGGCTTGCCCCCGCTCAAGATGCATTCCACTCAACAGTGAATCAACCACCCAAGCTGAGAGAATCTGTAACTTGAGGGGCAAGTCACCCTTCCCAACCTGCAAATTGCCGAGGCTTTAGACGTCCTTTTGGAGATTGCTGGCGTTCCAGTCTCTCCATTAAAAAGCCTTTGAGAACAGCGATGAGGTGACGTGAGCGAACTTGACGAAGCATGGGCCTCAGCCCTGGCAGACGCTGAATCGCGCGCCCGGCTTTCCGGTCGCCGGGAAGTAGCCGCATACCTGGCCTTACGCAATTCTAATGATCTGTTGCGAAGGATCGGTATTCAGTGGCTCATCTCAACCTTCGAGACTCTGGCTGCCCAGGCGAATCGACGGGGAGGGAGTATTCAGATCTCGAGAGAAGACAACCATCGCTTTCGGGCCGCTAATTCAACCATGGTGGGAAGGCTTCTGATTCTTCGTTTTGGCGTGAGGCAGCTGTCTGTTGAGGCAGGCTGGCCACGCACGCCGGGGGACGGCGTTCTTCGTGGTGGGGGTCTCGCCTCCGCGAACATCCGCCATCTGGGAATTAAATCGGCGAGCGAAGTTCTCCGGCTGGTCCAATCGCAGAAGGGCGCGCCGACGTGGGTGGCAGGAGAGCGAGGAGAAGTACAAGCCGAGATTCATGAAAGCAACCTGCGAAAACACATAGGCACTCTGCTCGCTTCCGCCTAACCAGGAGCGTTTCACCGCTCAAACCATTTACGCAAGCCCCTGCACGTTTTCGAACCAGCAATCTCTTCGGAAGATTCTCTTACCCGCGAATACTCTCCAAAAGGCGGGGGATTCCTCAGATCCACACTGCTAGATCCCGCCCGTTAGCACTTGGGCATGGTGCTTGCCAAAGAGATCTGCGGCGTAACGCGAGCTGAAAAAAGTCACCCCAAAGCAAGCGTTAAAACCGAACTGCCAAACTCGTTTAGCGAGAGTGGCCGGATCGAGACGATTACTTGATGAGGAGACTAAGACACTATGACTAACCGACGCACACTGACTTTTTCAATCCTGGCGGCCGCTTTGTTAGCGTTAACTTTGCCCGCAGTGGCAACCGCACAATGGAGCCGTTATCCTGACAATCAGCGTAATCGCAATGATCGTTACGATGATCGCTATCTGCGCGATTCCGTCCACCGGCTGGATCGACTGTCGAAAGACTTTGAGCGAGAGGTGGACCGTTCTCTGGATCGCAGTCGCAGAGATGGAACCCGCAGTGAGGACCGCATCAACGGTCAGGTTCGGGAATTCCGCAACGCAGTGAGCAAGCTCAAGTCGCGCGTCGGGAACGGACGCGATCTAAACCGGAGTCGGAACGAAGCCCAACGGGTGTTAGAAGAAGGGCGACAGCTTGATCGGATAGGAAACCGGTTTTCGCTGTGGTCACAGATTCGCCGGGAGCTGAATGTGATTGCGCAGGCCTACGGATCTTACGGCTACAACGACAACAACCGCCGCAGTAACAATAATGACTGGTGGCGCAGACTACCGATCCCTTACTAAGCTGGCTAAGTCACTTTCACTATTTGAACCGCCTCGTCCGTTCTAAAGAGCGGGCGAGGTTTTCGTTGTATTTCGTTTGGAAAGCTCGCGTACATAACTGCAAAGAGGAGCTACGTTAATTGTACCTTTCTGGTTTTGCACAACGGTGCCTTTCTCATATCTCACCTTGGTGCCAGAATAGACTCATGGCCGGAACGCTCTACGTGGTCTCCACCCCAATCGGCAATCTTGAAGACTTGACGTATCGCGCCGTGCGAGTGTTGAGTGAAGTCGATATCGTCGCGTGCGAAGATACCCGCCATACACAAAAACTCCTGAACCACTACGGCATAAAAACAAAGACCGTGAGCTATCACGAACACAATGAGCGCGATCGCGCCGGGGAGCTGTTGACGTCGCTGCAATCGGACCTGGATGTGGCGATTGTCTCTGATGCAGGTACGCCCGGTATCAGTGATCCGGGCTTCCGGGTGGTCCGAATGGCCCTCGAAGCGGGCATGAGAGTCGTGCCTGTACCTGGACCTACAGCTCTGGTCTCGGCATTGGTGGCTTCCGGCCTTCCCAGTGACGAATTCTTTTTCGCAGGTTTTCTTCCAGCGCGTTCCGGCGCCCGGCGGACCCGTCTTGCGGACCTGGCAGCAATTCCATCGACCCTCATCTTTTACGAAGCTCCTCATCGCATCGTCGCGTCATTGGAAGATGCTCGCAAGATTTTGGGCGAACGCGAGGCTGTAGTCGCCCGGGAACTTACCAAGCTGCATGAGGAGGTTTTGCGTGGCCGTTTAAGCGAGCTGGTGGAGAAGTTCTCAAAAGCCGCACAGGAGCCGAGAGGCGAAATAGTAGTAGTGATTGATCGAAACGTTATTGCGAGCTCGGATAAGGAGACAAAATCAGAATTCAGCGTGGCGGCAGTAGTTGCAAGCTTTGAAGCGGAAGGTATTGATGCGCGGTCCGCGTTAAAGAAATCCGCCAGGCAGCTCGGGATCTCCCGCGATGAAGCTTACCGTCGTCTGACCGCCGAGCGTTCCCGAGAAAAACTATAATTCATCCACAGATTACGCCGATTACACGAATAATAAGATAGGACTTTGGGTCTTGGTCTTTGTGCTTTGATCTTTGTGCTTTGAACTTGGATCGATGGAAACACAAACAAAGTACAAAGAACTAAGTTCAAAGTTCAGGGACCAAATCCAAAGTCCAAAGACCCAAGTCCTCCTCTTGGGGCGTCTCAATTCCCTCTTGTCAACTCGGCGGGCAACTGCTTATCAACTTTAGGCCGAGTTGGTCTGTTCGCAATCTCCAACATCGTCACGTAAACCGTACGGACAATCTTCTGCATTTTCTCGTAGTCGATCTTGTGCGGCTCGTCGCCCGGGCGATGATAGTCTTCGTGTTCGCCATCAAAGAAGAAAATGATGGGAATGCCCTTGCGTGCATAGTTGTAATGGTCACTGCGGAAGAAGAATCGGTTCGGATCTTTTGGATCGTCGTAGCGATAGTTATACGTCAAATTCAAATACTCCTTGTTTACTGCCTCGGTTAACTCGCCCAGTTCTGTACTCATCATTTTTGAGCCAATCACATAAATCTCATTCGGTCCCGAGAGCGAGTTGTTGCGAGGATTGGTGTCGCCCTCTTTCTTGCTCCGGCCAATCATATCGATATTAATCTGGGCCACGATCTTCTGCAGCGGAATGGTCGGATATTCCGTGAAGTAGCGTGATCCCCAGAGTCCTTTCTCTTCCCCGGCGTGCCAGTTAAAAAGCACCGAGCGTTTCGGTCGGGTTGGCGCTTTTGCCAGCGCCTCGGCTATTGCAAGCAACGCGGTCGTTCCTGAGCCATCATCGTCGGCGCCGTTGTAAATAGTGTCTCCGTTAACCGGCGCGCCAATGCCGACGTGGTCATAATGCGCACCGAGGGCGACGTACTCGTCCTTGAGCACGGGGTCGCTGCCTTCAAACACTGCCAAAACATTTTGCGTCGCTATCGGGTTCCCCTTGTTGCTAATGGTGATGCTCATCTTCTTGGCGGGACTAAGTTCAAAGGGTGCTGGCATCTCTCCACCAAAGGTCGCTTCGAACAGCGCCGTGGCACTCTTTTGCTCTCCCTGGAACAAGAGATTAGCGATCCGGGGTGTTACTACTATTGCCGGCAACCGCGACTTCTCTGCTGGTTGAAATTTCTCAACCACCGTCGCGGGCCGCTCTGTAAGTCGCTGACGGTTGCGCTCCCAGTTAGCCATAAACTGAAAATCCGGAACTATCACAGTGGCAACCGCGCCCTGCTTGCGTGCGTATTGGCCCGGATCCATCCAATCTTCGCCTGGCTTGCCACTACTGAGGTCGGAGGAGCTGACGCCACGCGGCAGCTCGCTAAGCGAAGTGAAGATGACGGCAACCTTCCCCTTCGCGTCGATGCCTTTGTAGGCGTCAATGTTTTTTGACTTTACGAACCATCCATTACCGGCAAAGACGAGTGGTCCGGTGACCTCCCCATCGACCGGCAGCGCAATGTAATCCTCACCAAACGCCAGGTTCTGGTCGTTGAGCCGCACTCGAGTCTCTTCCTTGTTAATCTGGTTGCGTCGCAAGGCGATCTTCTGAAAGTAGGTTCCGTCGTCGCCCGCGGGTTTAAGTCCCCAGAGCGCGAGGTTCATCGCCAGAAACTTTGCCGTTAAGTCGAGGCCGCGTGAAGGAGTGTCACGCCCTTCCATTTCATCGGAGGCAATGAAGGTCAGATAGTCGCGTATCTGGGCAGATGTGATCTGCTCTGCTCCTTTTTGTGCGGCCACCGTGGCCGCCGCCGGTTTCTTCGCTTTAACGCTTTGGCGCTGGGCCTGAACGACGGGAAACGGCAGTATTAAGACGCTGGTAAGTAACAGGGATATCAAGAATCTTCGCATGCTCTCTCCAGTCTCAAGTAGTTTAGAGTTCAAGCTTTAGCTTGTCGGTATCGCAAACCGTAACCTAAGAGTTGAATTCTAAACTTCGACAAGATAACCATTAGGGTAGATGGGAGGTTGATGTAGTACGTGGCAGCGCAGCAAAAGTATTTAGGCCTGTTGCACTGCCTGAATCAGTCGGGTCAAAGTATCTTTGGCGTCGCCGTAGAGCATGCCAGTCACCTCTTTGAAGAAGAGAGGGTTCTCAAGTCCTGAGAAGCCTTTGCCCTGGCCGCGTTTCAACACTACTACAGATTTTGATCGATCGACTTCCAGGATGGGCATCCCCGCAATGGGGCTCGCCGAATTATCACGCGCGTCCGGATTAACCACGTCGTTTGCGCCAATCACCACCGCCACATCAGTGGTTGGAAACTCCGGATTGATCTGCTCCAACTCGTAAAGCGACGAATAAGGCACATTCGCCTCCGCAAGCAAAACGTTCATGTGACCCGGCATTCGACCGGCAACCGGATGAATTCCATATTTGACGGTGACGCCTCTCTTTTCCAGCGTGTTCGCGAGTTCGCGCACAGCGTGTTGGGCTTGTGCAGTGGCCATGCCGTAACCAGGAACGAAGACTACTTGCCGCGCATAAGCTAATTGAGTCGCGATGTCCTCCAAACTAACTTCACGCATGACGCCTTCGTGGGCGCCGCCTGCTGCAGCCGTTTCCGCACTGCCAAAGGCGCCGAAGAGCACGTTGGTGATCGAGCGGTTCATCGCCCGGCACATCAGCACAGAGAGGATGAACCCGGAGAACCCGTCCAGTGTGCCGGCGATAATCAGAACCTTGTTATTGAGTACGAACCCGGTGGCGGCCGAAGCCAACCCGGCATAGGAATTTAATAGCGACATCACCACCGGCATGTCGGCGGATCCGATAGGCATCACAAGCAGAAATCCAAACACCAGCGCCAGCCCCGCCATTACAAAGAAGAGCGGAAGCGATCCTGGAAATAGGATGAGATATATAAAGATTCCAACTGTCGTTGCGAGCAGCGCCAGGTTGAAAATGTTCTGCCCCTTGAAGGTCAGGGGAGTGCCGCGCACCAAACCCTGCAGCTTCACAAACGCCAGCAGGCTTCCCGTCGTTGTCAACCCACCCAGCATCACCTCAAATCCCAGCGCGCTCATCGTGATCTTGTCGATATGTCCGCCATGCCGGTAATACTCTGAGACACCCACAAGCGCAGCCGCGAAGGCGCCAAAGGCATGGGAAAGCGCGGTCCTTTGCGGCATAGCCGTCATGGGAACCCAGAAACCCATCGCCAGCCCGATTAGCGAACCGACCGCCAGTCCTGACAGGATCCAGGTGTAGGTGATGATCTCGTGATGCATCAGCGTGCCGATGATGGCCATCAGCATGCCGAATTCGGCCAGGTGCATCCCGCGCTTGGCTGTTTCGGGATGACTAAGACCTTTGAGTCCCAGGATGAAAAGCACTGAGGCCAGCAGATAACTTAGTTCGATGAAATAGGTTTGCATCCCTACAGAGCTGTTCTTTGTACTTCGTGCTTTGTACTTTGTTCTAGTTTTTGGGTTTGAGTTTTGCTCTAAACTTCTGATCTATCCGCGTGTATCCGCGCAAATCCGCGGCCGATTACTCTTCCTTCTTCGGCGATGGCTTTCGCTTGAACATTCGCAACATCCGATCCGTGATCACGAATCCACCCACCACATTTGTGGTCGAGCACACGACAGCAGTAAAACCCAGGATGGTACTCACAGTGTTGTAGTCTGAGCCGGCGGTGACGATGGAACCAACCAGCGAGATGCCAGAGATCGCGTTGGTGGCAGACATCAATGGCGTGTGCAATAGCGGGGGCACACGCGAGATAACCAAATAACCCAAAAAGGCGGCGAGGGCGAACACGTAAAGCGCTGTGATTAGTGTATCTGGTGACATCTGTTACTCCTGATCTACTCTCTGTTACGATTTGCTTATTGCAAGTATCTTCACTTACCAACGGCTGCATCCAGCATCGCTGCCACTCGGCTGTTCACAATCCTGCCTTGATGGGTCACGCATGATGGTCCAACAACGTCGTCGTTCATATCGATGCCAAGTTCGCCGTCCTTGATTATTAAAGACAGAAAGGCAGTCACGTTGCGCGAATACAACTGGCTGGCATGGACGGGCACGGTTGCCGCAAGATTTAACGGCGCCATGATAGTTACACCTGCGCGCTCGACGGTTTGGTCCGGCTTGCTGATGGCGCAGTTTCCTCCAGTCGAACCGGCCAGATCTATGACGATCGCGCCGCGTTTCATACCGTTGACTGCAGCCTCAGTCAGCAACAAGGGCGCACGCCTACCCGGCACCTGTGCGGTGGTGATCACCACATCTGCCGTCTTCGCGTGCTCAGCAATGAGAGCCCGGCCGCGTTCCATTGCTTCCTCACTCAACTCAACCGCATAACCTCCCGCGTCTTCGGTCTTGAGGCCACCAAGATCCACTTCCAGGAAGTTTGCGCCCAGCGATCGCACCTGTTCACCAGCTGCTGCGCGCACATCATAAGCTTCAACCACGGCGCCCAGTCGCCGTGCGGTGGCGATGGCCTGTAGGCCAGCCACCCCCGCGCCGAGCACCAGGACCCGCGCCGGAGGCACTGTCCCGGCAGCCGTCATCAACAGCGGAAACATTCGCGGGATATGCGACGCACCGAGCAGAACTGCCTTGTAACCAACTACCGTGGCCATCGAAGAAAGGGCATCCATGGCCTGAGCGCGTGTTATGCGGGGAATTAGTTCGACCGCGAAAGTGGTCACGTGTTGGGCGACGGCGTGTGTGAGTGCGGCAGGTTCATCGAGAGGTCGCAGGAAGCCGAGAACTACGGCTCCCCGTGGCAATCGATGAATGTCCTGCTCCGAGGGTCTGTTGATAACCACCAGCAGGTCTGCGGAACCCAAAATAGAACTGCGATCCGGATTCACTTCCGCTCCAGCCTCGCGATAATCGTCGTCGGTGCGCGCTGCACCCAAACCAGCACCGCTTTCCACGGTGACAGTCGCTTTCAAGGCCACCAGCTTGCGCACGGATTCAGGGACAAGCGCGACGCGAGCTTCGCCTGGCGAAGTTTCTCGCAACACAACTACATTCATCCTTCTCTCCGTCCGATTGATTGTGATTTAGTCCTAACTGAAAGAATGAGGCTCGGCAGGGTAAAGCTCTGAGTATGAAGCCATCCGAGGAGGTTCGGCATAGACCCTTCAGGACCAATCCACTTTTTGGAAAATTATTAACTAACACTCGCGGCGGCGATTAATCCTGTCAGGTTAAGGGACGGCACACGAGCAACGAAAGTATAACATCAGCCCTGAATCATTTTCCATTTGTCATTTGTCATAATTTGTCATTTGTCATTCGTTTACTTCTAGTTCGTGTCCGTTCACGAAATGAGATTCAGAAAATGGCCAAATGAAAAATGACAAATGGCGAATGACAAATGATTCGGGTTTTCACTCCTGCGTGAATAGTGGCGCTTCGTTCACTCGTTTATCGAGGTAGCTCAACAGTCGCGCGGTATCGCCATCACTCATGTGGGTAATCGACGCCTGCACAAACCAGCTCCCCGTACCCTCTTCCGTTCCGACGCGTTCGTGTGTGACGATGGTGACTACCGCATCGATTGCTCCTTTGGGCAGAGTGATAGTTACGAATAATAGTCGGCCGGTTTGAGCGATCTCTTCTTCCTTGAACCGCGAACCTATAAAAGTCAGCGCTATTCCCAATTTGCTAATCGTGATGCAGTGTCCCCTCGAGACTTTTGAGAATTTTAGCTTCCCGGTGACGGCATCTCTCTCAGCCAGACTTATAGCCGCAGGTAAGTGGGCCTTATATCGAGGCGCGCGGCGTCGGATAGGAAGGGATTCCTCCTTTTTGGCGGGTACCCTCTGCACCTCGCCCGATAAATCAAAACCCCTGAATTCCAAGCCGCAATTATTACAAAGGAACTCATCCCCGCCAGCGAGAAGGGCAAGGATCGACCTCTCGTTGTAACCAAGCTGAATCCGTAAACTTTTACATCTTGGGCATTGCATCGCTGGTAGCCATCTTATCAATTTTCGCTTTCAAAAGCGGTGCACCCTCAGAAGTGCTTAGTTGACGCTCCTCCGCAGTCGTGCGCATTTCGGCCGCAACCCTGGCGTGGCACTTCGAAAAAACCTCACTTGCTAACCCTGGAGCAGCGCCCCTATAATCCAGATACATCAGGGCGCATTGGTGTAGTTGGTTAACACGCTGCCCTCTCAAGGCAGAGATCACGGGTTCGAGTCCCGTATGCGCTACCACATTCTTTCCATAGGGTTACAGATGCTCAGCGACAGTCCGGGGCCACGCCAGCTAGCTCCGTCTGAGCATTACTGACGGCACCTCAAACACGTTCCTGGCCTCAGAGGTGCCGCCACAGCTCTCAGCCGTGCAGTCTCCGATCCAGTTAGCTGGATTTGGTGACGGCAGCGTACGCACAATCAGGTTCTTTTCTGACCTCCACTCAGTGGATCCCACGAATCCAAACAACCAGGGATGGTTTGAACCCTGGAGCTTTATTGATCAGGACGGTAATCAGATTAGCGGAATACTGATCGGCCTCTTGCTGCCGGCGGTTCAGAACAGCAGCGGCCGAGGCTGCAGGCTGTCATGATTGGTCAGGAAGGCATAGGTTCGGGTGCTCCTTCCCCAGGCGCTGGACGGGGGACCATCGATTTCGTCAGCGCCGGACCTGGCGCCGGACCTCATATCTTCAGTGCCAACTTCCGGCTCGAGCCGTTCATCGTGCCGCGGCGTTGAAGATGGCAGGCGCGACTGTTGGGGGCACGGTACCACCGTGCCCCTAAAGGCGCCGAGCTACTGACAAGTCCGACCTCGCACCTGCTCTCACAACACCTCGTGCTCTTTCACCACCCAAGTCGTTCGCCAACGAACAACACGAAATAGATAGGCCTGATCTACATTTCCGCGCCAACCAGTCTGGGCCAATGAAGAGGAACCAAATGTGCCTTTCTTTGTTTCAGAATCCGCGTTTATCCGCGAAAATGCTGCGGCTAAAACATTTCCCGGACAGTTCCAGGGTATCGGCTTCTCTTGGACTTTCCAGCAGCCTGTAATAAAGTCGCGCGCACACTTTCATCCATCGCGAAAGGGCCTATGAAAACGTCTCTCTCTATCGACTCAGTGCGAGATGTCGCTGATCGTTTGCGGCAGTCAAACAATAATTTTGCGCAGAAATATCCTGGCGAAATCGGTCGCCGGCAACCCGTGCACACCGTCTATGGCGGCGCTCATCTTTTCAAGGCGGATTCCGCCCTACGTCTGGGAGCATTGGCCCGCCGCTCACTGGACCAGTTTGCCCCGGACTTTCTGGTATTCGCAAAAGCGATTGACCTGCCCGGAACTGTCGACTTGCCTGATACGGTCGAGGATGCCAAGGACTTGAACGAGCAACTGGCAGACTCCCCCGAGGAGGTGCGTCGGAATAACAAACCAGCGTGGCTGGCCCATACCATCTACCGCCGGGTTACCGATAAGCTGCGACGCGAGCCGGTAGAAGATTTTCGGATTGATTTCGAGGACGGTTACGGAAATCGTCCTGACGCCGAAGAAGACGGGCACGCTGTTGCCGCCGCGACCGAGGTCTCTGAAGGGGTCAGAAATCAAACACTGCCGCCATTCATAGGAATTCGTATCAAGCCTTTCACTGAGGAGCTTCGGGAACGAAGTTTTCGGACATTGGACATCTTCGTCTCCACTCTGTTGGACCAAACCGGTGGGCTACTTCCGGAAAATTTTGTCGTTACCCTGCCGAAGATTACGATCCCTGAACAAGTTTCGGCTCTCGTTGATTGCTTTGAGTTACTCGAAAAGGAAACTGAACTAGCCCCCGGTTCACTCAAGATGGAGATGATGATCGAAACCACACAGTCGATCATCAACGACCGTGGCGAGATCAATCTTCCGTTGTTGCACGCCGCCGCCAGAGGGCGCTCGGTGGCGGCGCACTTTGGCACCTATGATTACACTGCGAATTGCAACATTACCGCCGCCTTTCAGCACATGGCGCATCCGGCCTGTGACTTTGCTAAACACATGATGCAAGTCTCTTTTGCCGGAACTGGTATCTGGTTATCGGATGGGGCCACCAACATCATGCCGGTGGCGCCGCACCGGTTCGTGGAGGGTGGGCCGCCTTTGACTCTGGAACAGATCGAAGAAAACCGTGAGGTCGTGCATCGCGCTTGGAAGCTGCATTACAACCACATTCAGCACTCGCTGGAGAACGCGTTTTATCAAGGTTGGGACCTGCATCCCGCACAGTTGCCCACGCGTTACGCCGCCGTCTACGCGTTCTTCCTCGAGAGCCTGGACGCGGCCTCGGAGCGCCTGAAAAATTTTGTGGAAAAGGCCGCGAAGGCGACATTAGTCGGTGATGTGTTTGATGATGCGGCTACGGGCCAGGGGCTGCTTAACTATTTCCTGCGCGCGATCAACTGCGGCGCATTAACCGAAGAAGAAGCGGTTGATCGGTCGGGCCTAACGATCGCCGAGTTGCGTTCAGGTTCGTTCGTAAAGATTCTGAACAACCGGCAGAGCTTGTAAGGTAGTCTCCAACCATCGCTGTATAGGCACTCGCGTGTTAGTATTCCCTCATCTCACAACCTATCCCGGAGCTTTCGGTATGGCTACAAAGATAGATCCTCTAATGACAGTCACGGACCTTGAGGCGATGCCTGAAGACGGCAACCGCTATGAGGTTATCGAAGGAGAACTATTCGTGTCTTGCGCACCGGGCCTCACCCATCAGCAAGTTTCCATGAACATTTCGTTTCTTATCAGGAGTTACCTGGAGGGCTACCCAATCGGCCTCGTTTTCGCAACCCCCGGCCTCATCCTAACTGAGATGAGCGGGGTCATTCCCGATATCGTGTTTTTCCGGCACGAACGAAGTCAGGACATTATTTCCGGCGAGCGGTTGACGGGAGCGCCTGATATCGTGGTCGAGATTCTCTCGCCCGGCGCGGAGAACATACGGCGAGACCGGATGGCCAAGCGCCAGCTGTATGCCCGGCACGGCATAGCAGAGTATTGGATGGTCGATCCAGAGAAGCGAGCCCTGGAAGTCTATCGCTTGCAAAGCGGCTCGTTGGAATTGGTGGCGACGTTGAAGGATGAGGACGAACTCAACTCACCATTCTTGCCTGGATTCAGTTGTGCCACTGCTGCCATTTTCCGAAAGTGAAGAACAACAAAAGAATCAGAACCGGACTTTGCTACCACGTTTCTCCTTTATCAGAAAACACTATTCGCACACTAAGAGAGGATCATGATGAGATTCTGGAAAGAAACTGTCTCGCTCGCGCTCTTGCTGGTAGGTCTTCCATTGGCTATTTCTAGTGGCCAAAGAAAAAGTAAGCAAATGGAAGCTGGCGATCCTGAGCTTGCCAAAAAGATTCGCAGGTTTGCTCCCACCGTATTGACCGCTGAAACCTCTCGCCTTTCTCCAAACGACCGCAAAGCTCTGGACAAAATCGTCCAGGCCGCGAAGTTAATGGATCCACTCTTCCTGCGCCAGGTCTGGAGCGGGAATGAAGCCTTGCGTCAAAAACTCGATGCCGACAAGAGCGTTGTAGGTCGTCAACGACTGGACTACTTCTGGATCAACAAAGGTCCGTGGTCGCGAATCGATAGTAATCAACCGTTCATTGAAGGAGTGCCCCCGAAGCCGCCGCAAGCAAATTACTATCCCGACGACATGACCAAGGAAGAGTTCAACAACTGGGTCGCGTCGCTTTCAGATGAAGAGAGGCACAAGGCCACTGGTTTCTTTTGGCTTATTCGGCGAGGCGATGACGGGAAGCTGAAAACAGTACCATACAGCGAGGCGTATTGGTTGTTTCTCAACCCTGCCGGAGCCATGCTTCGCGAGGCGGCGAAGCTCACAACCAATAAGACTCTTAAAGACTTCCTTAGCAAGCGCGCTGATGCGTTTGCCTCCAACGACTACTACCAGAGCGACGTCGCCTGGATGGATCTTGATGCACCTATCGATGTCACGATTGGGCCTTATGAAACTTACGAAGACGAGCTGTTTAGTTATAAGGCTGCGTTCGAAGCCTATGTGACGCTGCGCGACGAAGGCGAATCAGCGAAGCTGGCAAAGTTTAGCCAGTATCTCCAGGAACTTGAAGACAATCTACCCATGGATGCACGCTACCGCAATCCAAAATTGGGCGCCGCGTCTCCTATCCAGGTAGTCAATGAGGTGTTCAGTTCCGGTGAGGGCAACAGTGGCGTGCAAACGGCCGCGTTCAATCTGCCAAACGATGAACGGGTGGTCAAAGAGAAGGGTTCGAAGCGAGTAATGCTCAAGAACGTGCAGGAGGCGAAGTTTCAGAAGACCCTGATTCCGATCTCGCGGGTAGTGCTTTCCAGTGCGCAGCAATCGCTGCTTTCGTTTGAATCATTCTTTACGCACATTCTGGCCCACGAATTAATGCACGGCCTCGGACCTCATAACATTACGTTTGCCGGTCAGGCAACCACGGTGCGCCAACAACTAAAAGAGTTGTCCTCCCCTCTGGAAGAGGCTAAGGCCGACATCACCGGTCTGTGGGCGTTGCAGTACCTTATTGACAAAGGTGTAGTGGAAAAACGGATGGAAAGCTCGCTCTACACAACGTTTCTGGCCAGCGCGTTTCGCTCGGTTCGCTTCGGGATCACGGGGTCTCACGGCAAGGGTATGGTGCTGCAGTTCAACTATCTCACCGACGAGGGCGCCATCGAAGTGAATGACCGAACCGGGACGTTTAGCATCAATCAAGCGAAGATTAAGGACGCGGCGCGCAAACTGACGGGCGAAATTCTCACGATTCAAGCGGAAGGTTCGTACGAGAAGGCCAGGGCAATGCTTGATAAATATGCCGTCATCCGGCCTCCAATGCAGAACGCGCTCGATCGTCTGAAAGATGTGCCCGTGGATATCGAGCCGATCTTCCCGCTGGCGAGGTAGTTGGTAGCAAGTGAAAGAAAACTGTCTCCGGACCGAAAGAGCCTACAGCAATTTGCAGGTTGGGAAGGGTGGCTTGCCCCCGCTCAAGATTCCCTGCCACTCAACCTTGAACTGACCATTCAAGCCGGTAAATTTGGCAGATTGAGCGGGGGCAAGCCACCCTTCCCAACTTGCAAATTACCGATGATTGAGTAATGTCTGCGAGCTCTGCGGCCACTCACGCGCGGCGGATGAACTTCGCGGCAATCCAGCCAAGAAGCACGAGGATTGAAAGGATGGCCCAACCGTAGCGGTCGCCGTAGGTCACGCCGGGAAAGTGGTTGCTGATCATGAGGAAGACCACCGGCACGGCCATGAAAGTGTTTTGCTTTGAGCGCAGCTTGGCTTGAGCAGACAGGACACCGTCAGGCTTTCGTCCTTCCTTGATGGCGGCGATCATTTTCTTTTGAGCCGGCAAAATATGCAGCCAGACGTTGGCGGCCATGATGGTACCGAACATTGCGCCGACGTGGATGTAAGCGGCGCGGCCGCTGAAAACGCGTGAAAGTCCGTAGCTAGTCCCGACAACCATGATATAGGCAATAACCGCGAAGGCCGTTTCATTCCGTCGCAATGGTGACATCACCATCAGATCGTAGACGATTCCTGCTCCCAGTAGCAGCCCGAGTCCCAGCGCAACCGCTGCTGGCACGCTGATCTCGCTCACATCCGGATCCACGAGCGCGCCGCCGCCGAGGTAGTAAACGAGGACTAAGAGCGCCATGCCGCTGAGCCAGGTGGTTCCTGCTTCCCAGCGAAACCAATGCAGATGGCGCGAAACTAGATCGGGAACTTTGCGCTTCTCAACTACATAAAAGCCGCCGCTGTGGACCATCCAGATCTGCGCTGGAGTTCCGGTGTTGGCCAATGCCTTTTCCTCTTCGCTGAGCCGCGCATCCAGCCAGGTGAAGTAGTAGGTGGTACCTACCCACATGATGCCGGCAAAGACGTGCACCCAACGCAGTACCAGGTTGAGCCATTCATTTAGAGTTGGATCAAGAATCATCTAGAACAGACTATGATCAGAGCCCGCGACATATTCAGGCAGTTCAGAGTTCAACCTTTAGGTTGCGCGTTACCAAACACGCAAGCTAAAGCTTGAACTCTAAACTACTTGAACATAGGCTGAGGCTTCTGCCACTCAAGCTCCGCGATAGGTTGAATACCCAAACGGACTAATCAAAAGTGGAATGTGATAGTGCTGAGGTTCTTCCCCGATCGTAAACACCACGCTGACCTGGGGATAGAAGCAATTATTGTCGTGCGCTGAGAAATAAGCCTCTGTATCGAAGACCAACCGGTACGTGCCTGCCTGCAATGGTTCTTCCAACAGGAAAAAAGGCTTCACTCGTCCCTCTTCATCCGTCCAGGCGTGAGTGAGTTGTTCCCAGCTCTCATCACTCTTCTGACTTTCAAGAGAGACCGCCACTCCATTTGCAGGCTTGCCGCGGGCGGTGTCAAGAATGTGGGTTGATATGGTACTCATTGGTCTATTAGTTTCCTGAGTCGCAGTTTGGTAATGCGAGCCTGCTCGCGAGCGGCAATACGTAATTCTGTTTCCGCATCGTTCGGCAGCCGCTCATGAAGGATGGCGAGCATCTCTTCGGAACTCTTTCCGCTGGCGCAAACAATATAAATGTAGCCAAACTTTTCCTCATACTCCCGGTTGAGCTCAGCCAGCGAGCGCACCGTTTCCTTCGCTGCATCCCGCGCCCCGGACTGTTCCTGGGCGGCCCAGGTTTCAGCTACAGCAGCGGTTGCGCGGGCCGCCTTGTTTTCTCCAATTTTAGGGTGACTGGCAAACGCCTCCAACCAGTCGTCCGGTTCAAGCGACCACCAGACGCGATCCGCGATCGTGATCAGCTGGCTCGAATTAGCAAAGGGGCGTTCGGCAGCCATGCGACGGGCCCACTTGGTTGAACCGCAGCATTTACCAAACTCCAGCTCTGCCTCGTTTGGGGTCAACGAATTCAATCGCTCAAGACCAGGCTGCAATTCGATTCTCCGAACCTAAGCTTCTCCAGCTCTGCCAAACAGACGAAGCCGGCTGACACCGCCATCCGGAAAGATATTGAACCTCACGTGCGAGATGGTTCCCGCATCCAGTATCTCCGCTTCAAAAAAATGCCGTGTGTGCGCCTGTAGTTTCAATCTCGGCAGGACCGGCTTCCATTCAAGGTTTTGGGGCCTGACATTGCCGCTCGCCTGGCACGCTTCCAGCGAGCAGCTATCGGGGGAGTTGCCCTTGAAGTAAGACGTGTCAACCTCGATACAACGAATCCGTCCAGGCTTGCCAAGCTTGATTGTTACCCAGTCATGACCGGGACCACGGCGACGCGCCGTTTCCCAGCCATCACTCATATTCACAGCGCGTCCCGGCATAATCAAGTTGTGCTTGTGGCCAAAGAACATGTCGCTGCAAGAGAGCACCAGGCCGCCGTTCTCTGCCGCCGCCAGATCAACGTCGCTGCCCCTGCGTTCCAGCCTTTCCCAATCGGGTGCGACCTCGCCATAGACTCTCAATCGCGCTACGCCGCCGTCCGGATAAATCTTAAAACGCAGATGCGTGAAGCGGCCGTTCATCCCGATCCCAAAGAGATTTGGCGAATTGCCTACGAGATCGGACAGCGGCAGAACCCCGGTCCATTCGGTTTCTTCACTGGTAAGTTGCTCTACGCCCGGTTGACCATCAATCGTGCATCCCTCGAGCGAACATTGCGCAGGATAGTTTCCGCGGAAGTGAGTCGTGTCGACGACGACTCCACGGATGATGCCCGGCAATCCCAACCTGATGATGCACCAATCATAACCCGGAGTGCGACGGCGGCGGGTTTCCCATCCGTCCATCCACTTGCCGAGATCGGTGTACTTGCCCTCGATAAATACTGGGGTACTAGTCTTGAGCAGATTTTCTTTGGGCGCGAAAAATTCGTCATTGGCGAAGAGCGCCGCCCCACCCAGTCTCTCGCTTGCCAGATCTATTAGTTCAGTGAAGTCCATTTCATCATCCCGAATTTTAGCCGCGGATTAACGCGGATGAGCGCGGATATGAATAGGAAGAAGCAAAAGACAACTAAAGTATTGTCTTTCTCGGATCCGCGTTCATCCGCGCAGATCCGCAGCTAAAATCCGCTTTGCCAGCTCGCTTCTCACACCTGCAGCAGCAGCCCAGTTGGCTTCGGCACGAATTCGCCAGCATCATATATCTTCTCGCCGCGAAGAAAAGTCTTTTCGACTACTCCCGTCAGCGTTAGCCCTGCATAGGGGGTGAGTTTGTGCCGATGGTGCAGCATCGCCGGTTCCACGAGGAACTCTTTCTCGGGATTCCAGATCACGATATCTGCGTCACCGCCAACACCGATGGCGCCTTTGCGTCTTGCCATACCGACTAATGCCGCCGGCGCATGGCACAGCCAACGGGCCAGATCTTCAATTGAGTGCCCGCGCCGTTGCGCATATGTCCAGATAGCCGGCAGGCGAAGCTGCAAGGAAGAGATGCCACCCCAGGCCTGAAGAAAATCTCCACTCTCCCGAAGTTTCATATCGGGGGGACACGGGGAATGATCGGAAACCACCATGTCGATTGTCCCGTCACCCAGCGCCTGCCATAGTTGCTCACGGTTTTCTCGCTCGCGAATAGGCGGGCAGCATTTGAATTCAGTTGCTCCGTTGCCGATGTCTTCGGCCGCAAAAACGAGATAATGCGGACAAGTCTCGGTTGTAATACTCACTCCGGCCGCCCGGGCCTCACGCAGCATCGGCAAAGCATCGGCCGAGGAGTGATGGACGATGTGGATGCGCGCGCTAAACTCGCGGCCTAATTGGATCATTAACCCGACGGCCTCGTTCTCAGCCACGCGTGGGCGTGATTCAAGAAATGTCTTGTATGCTGTCGGAGCACCATTCGTCGGCGACGGTCCGGCCGACTTGCAGCGTTCTTCGATGGGACCCGGCACTTCTGCATGAACAATAAGGACGGCGCCCAGCCGTGCCAATTCTGGTAGGGCCTGGCGTAGATCGTGTTCGGTAACATTGGGAAACTCTTCGACACCCGAGTGAATCAAGAAACACTTGAAACCGACCACGCCCGCCTTCCTCAACGAGGCAAGCTCGGAGGTGTTCCCGGGAACGACGCCGCCCCAAAAACCAACGTCGACGTAGCACCGGTCGCGAGCAGCTTCGACCTTCGCTCTTAAACCCTCGACCGTGGTAGTAGGGGGAATACTGTTCAGTGGCATGTCAACCAGAGTGGTTACGCCACCCGCTGCGGCTGCCCTCGTAGCTGTCGCAAAACCCTCCCAATCGGTCCGTCCAGGCTCATTGATGTGCACGTGACTGTCTACTAGTCCCGGCATCACAATCGAAGCCTCATCAGCTTCGACGATCTCGCAGTTCGAGGTCACATCGTTGTACGAACTTATGTCCGTGATTTTGCCGTTAAGAATATGAATTGAGGCGGGAACTATCGAGTCTGGAAGCACAACTCTTTGGCCGCGAATGATAAGTTGCGGAACGGGCATTGCGCAGCAAGCTCAGGTAAATGATGGTGGCGGCGGCGGCAGAATTGGACCCTGGCCTTCGCCCAGACCGAACACTTGTTCATAGGCTACGGCAATCGCCGCAAAGCCAATTGGAAGCGCCAGAAAAACTCCCACATAACATAACAGCACCCCAGCAAATCCTATCAGTCCGTTAAGCATCAGCAATCCCAGCAAGGGCCAGAAATTTGCAAGAGCAGCCCTGGCGCTGAGCTTGACCGCGTCTATGCCTGACAACTTTCGGTCAACAATCAGCGGGTACGAAAACGTGAATACGACTGAAAGCAGAATTATCAAGATCAACATAACCAGCACTAACACGATGATTCCTGCGAAGAAGGCGAAGACAGTCGAGGGGTCTGGTTCGCCGCCTCGCTGAGTGATCAAGAAAAGGCCACCATACAACACGATGTAGAAGGGAACGATAACCATCACCATCGGTACGTAATGTATGAGCGTGGCGACGACGCTCTCAGCGAAGAAGTCGAAGCCCTTGAAGAGAGTGCCAAACTCAACCATCTCGCCGCGCCGGCGCCGGAAAAGCGCCATGTAAATGCCGCACATCATCGGTCCCAGAACGATGCCGAACGGCACGAAGCTGCCCAGGATGATCGCCACCAGGCTCATCCCTACGAAGAGCCAGTATTGGTCCCTCAGCAGGCCCCAGCCGGTCTTAATACAGTAAATTGGCTGGACGACGCCCCGTTTAAAGGGGGTTGCGGGGGAGAGGTTTTGCATTTTTGAAGTCCTTCTAGTTTGTTAACTCAAACTTCTTATTGGGCGGGATTGCCCTGTAATGCAACAGGTTTTCTTAACCAACCCGCTGTGTTGATTAGCCACTGTAATTGACCTTTGATTGCCTCCGCGTAGATCAAGGCGCCCATCTTATTAGGATGTCCCAACGAAGCGTAACGGCAAGCCAGATACTTGGCTTCGCGCGACTCTTTCTGTTCCTTGTCTTCACGCATCCCCTTCGCTCGTTTGTAGGTCTCTTTACAACTCTTGCTGCGACTGCTTCGCAGCTCATCATTTGGCTTGTAGGCGGCCGTGCCTAGTGTCAGCACCACAATCGCGTGTCGCAAGCCTGAGAGATTGGTAGATCCGAACATGAAATTCCAGAGTAGCGTATCCGGCGCGGAAAAGGCGTGCTCGGGCGAAAATTGAATCTCAGCAAAAAGGATTCTTGGTTTAGCACCGCTTTGACCCAGTTCCGAGTTTACCGCTGCGACTGCCTGGACCAGGCTGCGAGTCGAAACCTGGTACCATAGCTCGGAAATCGCCACCAGATTCTCGCGCATTTGCTTGTCGCTCATCCGCCGGGATTCAGGTTTTTGCGTAGTAAGACTTTTGACCAGCAGTCGCGCGAAACTATTATCATCGCTCAAAGGTGAGAGAATTCTGTAGTAGCCCGGAACCACGACCTGTGCATTGGGAAACTCCCGGGTAATGCGCTGCAGCAGCGATTGCATCCGCCCACCGCACTTCTCTCTGATGCTGACCTCGAGTAGATCCAACGAGGTTGAAGCGTCCAAAAGATTACGCACATCCACGTCGTTAATACAGCCATTGACCAGAATGAGATCCACCTCGGCCGGATCGCCGTAATAGTTTCTGGCGGCATCGACTTGCTGGTTAATCGTGGGCGTCAGCAGGTTTACTTCCCGATCTTTAGAAGTGAAAATCTCGGACCCCGGGGCGGCCTCGACTGCAGCTCCAGAATGCGCTTCCACCCTCTCCCGCACGTTCCTTCCGGTCTTCTCCTGAAGCCAGTTCTTGAGTCGCCACCAGGCCTTGTCCGGCGTTTTCAAACCCTGGCCCCACATTATCGAATCGCCAAGCACCAACATATGTATCGGATCAGATGCGTTCGCTTTGCTGGTATGGGCTGCGGGCTGCTGTGCAACGCTGGAGTTGACCGCTACCAGCGCAAGTATGCCTAACAGGATCGCAGCCATGCTTGAGCTGGAAATGAGTCTTCGAATCAACATGCAAGTCTCATAGCGCGCCCCGAGCGCAAGCAGGTAGTTTCATGCAAAGACGAAAGGGGGCGTAGACGCAAAGAAGAATAATACATACCTGACTTTGCGTCTTGGCCCCCTTTGCGCCTTTGCGTGCCATTCTTGCTCGAAACACTCTGCATTGTGTTTCACAGACTGTTTTAGAGTTAACACCAGAATCTCTGGTCTGTCCACATGGACTTGCGGTGACGCTCAAATGACGATTAGGTGGCTGACCTGAGGCTGAAAAGGAAGTCGTGAAGCAGGTTAAGGCTCACGTTGATTCGATAGTTGGCGGTTGACCGAATGTCGTCGATGGGCACGATCTCGCGAGCCAGGGCGGCCTTGCCGAGCTCCGTCAATTTATTGATTGGTTGACCGCGCAGGGCGGTTTCTGTTTTGAGGCAGCGGATCGGAATCGGCGCCACACTTCCCAGGGCAATTCGAACATCCGCCAGGAGCCCACCGTCGAGTTTCGCACTTGCGGCGAAGCACACTTTTGAGATGGCTTGCGCTTTTCGCGTGCCGACCTTGCGATAGTAGTGCCTAAGAGTGTTGCTCGAGCGCGGCAGACGAATGCTCGCCAACAGTTCCTGCGGCTGGATGTCCATCTGTTTGTATCCTGTATGAAATCCGTTATAGGAAACCCAGCGCGATCCTGTTGTGGAGACCAGTTCCAGCTCCGCATCGTAAACCAGCAAAGCGGGCGGCGAGTCGGCAGCAGGTGAAGCGTTAGCAATATTTCCACCGAGGGTGCCCCGGTTCTGAATGGCCAGGCCGCCGGTTTCACTTGCGGCCTGGCAAAGCATGGGGAACTCCACGCGCAAAACGGGATGCGATTGAATCTCAGTGTAGGTTGTGAGCGCGCCGATGGTTACGCGGGCATCAGTCACCTCGATCCCGCGCAACTCTTCCAGGTTCCGGATGTTGACGTAGTTCCGGTGTGCGAGTTTGCCGGCTTCGAGCAGCACCATTAGATCGGTGCCACCGGCGAAGGGCTTCCAAACACCGGGCTCCCGCGCAACGAGCTCCAATGTCTCACGCAGGGAACCCGGAGTGAACAGTTGAAAATGTGGAATATAGGCCCGCAACGAGTGCTGTCCTGATTTCGGCAGCGACCACTTAAGGTAAAACACGATCCACAAAATCACACGAACCAACACTAACAAGGTTCTCTCATTTGGTTTCGGGTTTGTGCGATTGTGAAATGGTGCCGGCGGCGTTCTTGGCTCCGGTCTTTCCTGTCTCTTCACCGGCAATCTTTGCTGCCGCCAGCGACAAGCATAGTCTGCGTAGCTGCGACACTCGCTTAAGACGTGTAGTAACTGCGTCAGCTGACATATCAACTTTTGGCATTAAGAGTCTCCAGCTTGCAGTGCTTTGATGTCATCCTGATCCTGGCCGCTGCCTCGTAACTCTTTTAGTGAAATCAGCCCTTTACGCGAGACAACTGATAATTTTCCGCCCTCCCAATTGGCTGTAGTTCGAGACTCCCAAATCGGAAAAATCTCGGGTGTTACCAGCAGCAGATCAAGTGATAGAAGATCGCCTGACTCCTGGTCGATCTTTGAGACCCGCCGTATCTCGATCGCGCCTCTGGCAAAGCTCAAATCCATTCCCCGAATGTTGTAACCGAGCGTGAGCGCGATGGGCAACACCTTCTCCAGTGATTCAGAAAGGATCAATATGTCGATGTCGATGGTCGAGCGAGGCCGCGCATGAATGGCCATCGCCATTCCGCCGCATAAAGCGTAATCGATTTCATGCTCATCGAGTACGCTGATCAACTTACGAAGTTCGTCGTATATATCGAGCTCAGGCATCGACCTGTTTCCCGCATGCGCGTACAACGGATTCGAAGATTTTCATGTATCCAGTGCAGCGACAGAGATTGCCGGCCAGCCCCGTGCGAATATCTTTTTCAGACGGATTCGGATTGCGCTCGAGCAGATCCACTGCGGCCATCACCATGCCCGGCGTGCAAATGCCGCATTGCGCGCCCCCGTAATCGATGAACGCTTGTTGTACAGCATGCAATTGGTCAGCGCCGGCAATGCCTTCAATCGTTTTGATCGATGCGCCTTCGACTTGGGCCATTGGTACCAGGCAACTGTTCACAATCTGACCGTCAATGAAGACTGAACACGCGCCGCACTCGCCCTCCCCGCAACCTTCTTTGGTTCCGGTCAGCTGTAACTGGCCGCGCAGCACATCAAGCAGTCGCTCCATCGGGAAAGCTTGAATGGTTCTCGGCTCGTCGTTAACCGTGCACTGTATTTCAATTAGGCCATCCGCCGTTTTCATTTACCGAACTCCCCAAAGGACGACTCAAATTCCGTTACCTTGCAGCTCAGCAGTGATTCAAGAAGTTCAGAGTTCAAGCTTTAGCTTGTGGCAGCGCCACCTCACAACCTAAAGGTTGAACTCTGAACTTCTCGAATACACTCCCAACTCCTCCATTAGTGATTCAGGCATTAGCGGCACGTGACTGATGCTCACGCCGGTAGCATTTTCAATCGCACTGAGAATTGCCGGCGCCGGGCCGTCCATGGGCAGCTCGCCAATCCCTTTGGCGCCGGCCGGTCCGTAGGCGTACGGGTTCTCTTCAAAGTAAACCCGAATCGGAGGGATGTCGGCCGGAGTGGGAATGATGTAGTTGGTCATCTGATTGTTTGCCATGCGGCCATCTGCCCAGACCACATTTTCAAAAAGCGCGAATCCAATCCCCTGCGCTACACCACCTTCAATCTGTCCGGCGGCCAGAACCGGGTTGATAACTTTGCCGACTTCCTGCACCGCCACGAAATCCTGAACGTGAGCTTCATAGGTAAGCATGTCTACCGTGACTTCCGCCACGTAAACGGCCCACGCATAGGTGCCATAGGCGTCGCCCTGATACTTCTCATCGTCCCAGAAGACATTCGGGGGCGGCTGGTACTTGCTGTAAGCCTTCAGCGGTCCGTGGGCCTTAATGTATTCGTCGCACGCTCTTTGAAAATCTGACCGCGAGTAGCCTTCCTTCAGATGACCACTCGCGACCATTGTCTGCTTCAGACCGAGTACTGCAGATTCGACCAGCTTGCCTACCACCATGCAGGTGCGAGACGCGACCGTGGGCCCGCTATTGGGAACGTTCCCAGTATCCGGCTGCGAGACTTCGATCAGGTCGTGGTCCAGGCCTAATGCTTCCGCCGCGATTTGAGCGAAGATCGTGTTAGTGCCCTGTCCGATCTCCGTGCTCGCCGCGAGAATCTTTACGCCGCCTTCTGGTGTAGCCTCGGCCCCTACTACTGATGCCAGATACACCTCCCCCGAGCCGGTAAAGCCAGCGCCATGCATAAACGACGCGAAGCCAATGCCTTTCCTGATCCGCGATGAAGGATTCTCTTTCGCGAATCTTTCTCTTTTCGCCCGGTAATCCGTTACCTCAAGGGCGCGATCCAACAAGGCTTCCATTTCCACCTTTTCGCGAATCACCTGACTGGTCGCAGTGGTTTCGCCCTCATGAACGAAGTTACGACGGCGAAACTCTTCAGGCGTCAACCGGACAGCGTGCGCAACCTTATCCATCTGGCGCTCGAGCGCGAAAATACTTTGAGGCGCGCCGAAACCCCGAAAGGCGCCATGGGGAGGCAAGTTGGTCGCAACTGCCCGGCTGCGGATCCGCACGTTCGGACACGAGTAGGGTCCGGCCGCATGGATTGTTCCACGAGAAAGGACCACCGGAGAGAGTGTGCAATAGGCGCCGCCATCAATCACGAAATCAATCTCCATCGCCAGCAATTTTCCGTCTTTCGTGACTGCTGTTTTGTGTCTAGTGCGTGAGGGATGACGTTTGGTGGTGGCCACCATGTCTTCCGCGCGGTCGTAGATAATCTTGACGGGTTTACCAGATTTCAGGGCCAGCAACCCCGCATGGCCGGCAATGAGCGATGGGTACTCTTCCTTGCCGCCAAAGCCGCCGCCGGTCTCAGTTTGAATCACCCTTATCTTGTCGTCCGGTAACGCAAAAAGTTTAACCAGCGCTTTGTGCACATAGTAAGGACACTGCATGGAACCCCAAACCGTTACGCCTTCCCGGGGGTTCGCAATAGCGACCACTCCATTATTTTCAATGTAAAGCTGCTCCTGCGCGCCTGTCTGATACTCCCGTTCGACGATATGATCGGCTAACGCCCAGACGTCATCTACGTTGCCCTTGTCTACCAGAAACGATTTGAAGACATTGTCATCTCCCCAGACGACTTCCTTCCGGGCCAACGAATCTTCAAGGGAAAAAATCGCCGGCAAGTCTTCGGTCTCGATGCGCACATTGCGACGCGCTTCCTCCAGCAGATACTTGTCAGGATGGGCCAGGAGCAGTATTGGTTCTTCGGGGTGATTAATGACCTCGCCGGCGAGATAAGGCTGGTCGTTGAGAATCAGTGCGACGTAGTTTTCACCGGGAATATCTTTGGCGGTCACGATGGTGAATTCATCCCAGGGAATGTCGCCTTCGAAGGAAATGTTTTTGATTCGTCCCCTGGTAATCGAGCTGCGCACGGTCGTGCCATGAAGCATTCCTGGAAAGGTTAGGTCGTCAACATACAGGGCGGCCCCAGTGACTTTCTTGCGTCCTTCCTTGCGCGGAATGGATTTGCCAACCAGCGTCATTGAATTGCGTCAGTGAAACGGACTCTTATCAGTTAGGGTTCGGGAACTGAGAGGTTACGGCAGATCTTCTTAGCAAGTTGGTTTGATACTTCCGTATGGCGAGGTACCGCTTCGACGGCTCCTGTTTTTGGGTTTAGCCAGAGAGAGTGTTCCCGACCTTCCCGCTTAAGATAGCAGCCATGTCTGCGCAAGTGCCGCAACAACGAGTTACGCTTCATTGCACGACAACTGTGTCTTGAATGGCTTCCTTCGGCACACCACGCAGACCATCTTCGCGCCTATCGTCAAGGATTAGGGCAATTGCCTCGGAAAGATTAGCCCGGCATTCTTCAACAGTACGACCCTGGCCATTCGCGCCTGGTATTTCTGGAGAATAACCGATAAACCATTCCCCATCTTCCTCAATAACCGCCGTAAACTCGTTGCGCATGCGAGATCTCCTTCTTGGTGAAGAGTAATCTACACCAAATCAGCGGGTGACGGTACAACTCCGCCCGCGACTAAATATTCTGTCAATTTACCCAGTAAGGCTTACGTTGGGCCAATCGGGCTAAAGTCTATATCTGGAACCCTTCTTAGCATTTGTTGTTGCTCACGGCTTGGCGATCACCAGCGGACTCGCCTCCGACTCTCTGCGGTAGAAGACGCGCGGGCGTTGCAGCGTTCGTTTCTCAGGGTCGGCAATATTCTGTTCGCCTTCAGTAAAGGCTATCTCCAACCCCACGCCTCGCGTCTCCTTCATCTTTGCTTCCTGCATCTGCGGCACCCGCTCGGTGGCGAAGTCGAGCCATTCTCTCGCGCTCAGCAGTCCGTCCTTCGGTTCAACGTCGGCGATCGGCGTCTTGAGTCCTTCCTCAACCAATGCGTAGGTCAGGAGTCCGTGACCCAGATGCGCAGCTTCAAGAGCCGCCTGATAGCTCTGCGCGGCGGTCAGGATGTACATGCCCTTTTCGTAGGCGAGCTGGGCCAAACCCTTGGAATTCATTGGCCCACGACGTTTCTCTTCCGCCTCGAGTGCCTGCCCCGAGTTGCAGGCATCGATGACCATTAACAGGTGGCCGGCGTCCATGCCCTCGACCGCTTCCTCCAACTCTATGTCGGAGATGCTGTGCGAAAGTATGCTCTGCAGGCCCTGCTCCGAGAGCCTGGTCCTGTCGCCCGTGTACCCGAGGTCATGCGGGATCAGGTAGAAGCGTTGCGCCTGGGCCGTTCCGTGACCGGCAAAGTAGATGATTACAATGTCTTCCGGCTCTGCTGGTTTGACTCGATCAAGAAAGCCCGCCTTCAGACTGGGCGGTTCAGCTGCGCCCGCTAACCGTTTTAGCGCCAACAGTATGTTCGCTTTGGTCGCGTTCTCGTCGAGCAGCGGAACGACTTCGACGCGCTCGAACCGCCCAACTTGCGTTTGTCGCGCGCGCACTTCATCACCAAAGCTCTGCGCGTCAGCCACGGCATATTTCAAGTTGTACTGCGGGTTTGCGTATTCATTTAAGCCGACCGCTATAACATAAGCGATGCCGGCGCGTTTCAGACTGTCCGCCCCTATCAATGGCAACTGAGCGTCCTTGCTCTTGACGTTATCTTTGTTGAAGGCGTAGGCCGTCAGCGCGTTTGCTCCGGCAGTGACGGTGATTTCTTCCTCGAGCGTGACGGCGGGTTTCCCCTTCAAAACATCGCCGTGCCAGACCTTCACTAACGAACCATTGCGAAACAGGCGCAGATCACGCGCCCCAGTACCCTGCGGATGATCTTTGTCAGCGGGCGAGTCGGTGACTTCGAGCTTTACCTTTACCCGGCGTGTAGCAATGCCAGTGGCTGGCGCCGGCTCGCCCGCCAGTGACAATTTAACGACAGGTTGGCGGCGGTCTTTCCGGGAAACATCCTGAGCCACGCGCGGTCGTTTGCCGGCAAGGATGTCGCTGAGCAGACCAGGATAGTAGTACTCGTTGAAGAACCATTCGATCGGTGCGACGTTGAAAGTGTCCTGGTTGTAGCGCCAGAGAATCTGGTTCCATGAAACAGGTGTGCCATCGAACAAACCCTGCGGCGTGACTACCATCCATTCGCCGCCATCGTCTAGAGAAATCAGTGTCGCCAGGTGTTCGCCCGTGCTCGTGTCCCACAAGAAGGTGCCGCCATCATCCGATGCCGATGCGAGCAAACGAGCGTCAGGGCTGAAGTCCATCGACTCGATGTTGGAGGTGTGCCCGGTGAGGGTGCGTAACTCGCGCTTGGTCGCAAGGTCCCAGATCCGGATCGTGTTGTCAGTGCTACCGGAAGCGAGTAGCCGGCCATCCCGGCTAAAGGCGACTTCCGTAATACCCTTGCCGTGCCCTTTGAGCTCTCCAACCTGGCTACCGCTGGCAACGTCCCAAAGCCTTACCTGACCGGTAGTCTCGACTTTCATGTTCTTCATGAAATCCTGAGGATCGGGCGTGGGTTGTTTCTTCGGTCTCTTCCCCGGGTTCATTGCCCCAGCCATCATTGCGGCCATATCGAAATTCGACTTCGTCTCAACACCGCCGGTCGCCAACATGTGGCCGTCAGAACTGAATGCGAGCGAGGTAACTGTTTGGCCCATCGTGCCGGCAGACATCGCGCCCATCATGTTTGTCATCATGGCGCTGAGATCGGCAATGTTGGGCATTGCTACTGATCCGGATTTCATGGCGCCGGGATTCAGAATGGTCTTGGGGTTGACCGAAGTGGGCATCGATCCGGGGTTACTAAGCGCTCCCAGGTTGGCTAACGGTGACGAAGTAAGATCTCGTATCCGCTTGCCCGACTGAGCATCCCAGAGCGAGATTTGCCCCATGGCGCCGAGCGTCCCCAGAGTGCGACCGTCGGAGCTCAAGCCGGCTTTGGATGCGCCTCCCAGGCCGAGCGATATTGACCGCAACTCATTCCCCGACTTTACATCCCAAATCTTTAATTGATTCTCATTGCTTCCTGGATTGTTGATTGACGGGTTCTGCATCTGCTGCGGATCGGATCCATAGGACGTAAGTAGCATGGTCCCATCAGGGCTGAAATGAACGCGGTTAATAACGCCGCCACCCGTAGCCGGCGCCAGCCGCCGCAATTCTCGCCCGCTCGGAATTTCCAGAATTGTGACGACATTACTATTCATGGTGAATGTGGCAAGCAATTTTCCATCAGGGCCAGGCATGCCGAACACACTGTCGGATGGCGCAGTTGTGAGGCGCGAGCCACGACCGGTACGCAGGTCCCAGCGCGTGCGGCCACCGGAAGAAAGCCGAGTGCCGTCGGTGCTAAAAGCGACTTCGTAAGCCATGTTAGTGCGTCCGCTCATCTTGACGAGTTGTTTTAATGTTTCGGTTTCCCAGAGAATCGTTGGCGTAAGGAAGCCTCCGGTAGCAAGCTTCTTCCCATCCTCACTGAAGTTCGCGAAGATACTCATTTGCGAAGGCAGTAAGCCACTGTGCGGCGCGGTCAACATAGGTAATTCTCGCAACGTCGCGACGTCCCACAGTTTGACCGTGAAGCCTTCCGCAAGTGCTAGCATTCGACCGTCGCGGCTGAACCTACTGACACCGCGATCCGTGGTGGTTGTCGCCAGCTCGCGCTCATTTACTTTCCCACTCAAGTCCCACAACTTCAGGCGCTTGTCGACGATCCCAGACACAAGAAAACGGCCGTCGGAGGCAAACGCAATCTCTATGCTCTCAATTTCTTTGTTAGGCAGATTTACGGCCCGAGCTTCGCGCCCAGTCGCCAGGTCCCAAAACTTGACCTCGTGTTTTTCTAAGCCGTCTGTCACAACAAAGGCCAATTGGTTTCCATCCGGAGTAATCGCACCGCCACCTCCACCTCCCATTAAAGCCGAGGCGCTCAAATTCATTTCTATGCTAATCGAACGCAGCTCTTGTCCGGACGCAGCGTCCCAAACTCTGATCGCGTCGCTGACTGTGACAACGCGACCGTCAGGCGTAAACCCGATGAAGGAGATACCGGAGATCGCTGAGGTCATTGAGCCCTGAGCTCCGGCGAGTGTCTGCAGTTCTCTTCCCGATATCACGTCCCAGATTTTTACTGAGTTGTCGCCGGCGGCGGCAGCGACGAGACGGCTGTCCCGGCTAAAGGCGATGAAGGGGGACATACCCATTCCACTGTGAGTGCCGCTGGATAAGTTACGTAATTCGCGTCCGGTGCTCGTCTCCCATAGTTTGACGCTGCTGCTACGAAACGACGTAGTTGCCAGGAGTCGACCATCGGGACTGAAAACAAGTCGTGTCGCCCCAAAAATGTTGTTGTAGCCGGTTTGTAATACCAGTTCCGGCTTAGCCTCTCGGGCCGCCTGACCGGACTGCGAAGTATTGGCGGGACCGGAGGTCTGGACACCAATGCCCCGTTTCTCCGGGGAGTCGGGAGTTGTAGTCGGGGCAGGTACTTGTGCGGAAATACCGTTTGAAACGGCGGTCATCAGAACGATTAGGAATGAAAAGAGTAGCGCTATAACGGCGGCCAACGTGTTGCGCTGAGTCTGAACGGTTTTCTTCATTGCAGTATTTCCTTCCGGCTGGTTCCTAAAGTCTAATCTGTAAGTTTATTAGCTCAAAGCGCTATGAAAACCTCACATGCTCGAGCAAAAGCAATCCGACAGAGATAAGAGCTAACACATACATTACCGGATTAATCTCGCGGCGTCTGCCTGCCAACAGGTACATGCCGACGTGGGAGATAAACCCCCAGAGGATGCCCTGGGTGATCGAAAGAGTCAGCGGGATCAGGATGATGGTCAAAAATGCCGGCAGTCCTTCCTCAATTCTCGAAAAGGAAGCTCAAGCTGGCCTAATTTGCAGTCAGGAAGGTGGGCCCTGTCCCCGCTCTTACGCTGAGTGGCATTCAACTTGGGCGGGGACAGGGTCCACCTTCCTGACTGCAAATTACCGGGACTCGCCTTCTAACCTTCCCGGTTCCTCATTGAGCGTGGTTGAAATCTTTTTACGTAACTTCGATAGTCAGTGACTTCTTCCTGAACTTGAGTTTCAGACCAGCCCAGGTGTTTCGTTGCGATTGCCGAGGCTTTTTCATCCGCTCCAATTCCTGCCGACGAGTTGAAGCCCACCATCGTCCGCCTCAATAGACAATCGGCAAGTGTCTCGGCCATCTCCTCTTGAAAAGAAAAGATGACCTCGGCCGCAATGGCTCCTGTTTCCGTGTCAAACTTTTCAGCTAGCGAATTGTCCTGTACAGCGAGCTTCAGGACCTCGGGAGCGCGAGTTCCATAGACACGCAGCAAGCGTTCATTTATCTGCGATGGCAGCCCACTATTTCTTTTGAACTCTTCCTGAAACGAATGGAAATGATCTGACACTGCACCTGGCAAAGCGGCGCTGGCCGTGGAACATTTCGGAAGTTTCTGTCCGAGTTCTCGGCCAATCAAATCGACGGCTTCCTCTGCAAGGCTGCGATAGGTACTGAGCTTGCCTCCCACGATTGACAGGAGGCTTTCCTGATCCGGTAATTCTTGAATGAAGTGCCTACGAGTGATCCCTTCCTCATTTTTGTTTTCTGTGTAAGGCAATGGACGTACACCCGCATAAGTGTAAAGAACCTCATCGCGTGTAAGCCGGGCCGAGGACATGACTCTGTTTGTTTCGCGCAATAGATAATCGATCTCATCATCTTCGATTACGACGTAGTCCAGATCGCCTGTGAATCGAATGGCAGTCGTGCCGATCAAATACTTGCCGTCCCAGGGAATGATAAAGAACGGTCGTTTGTCTGATTCCGCTTCGATGTATAGCGCCGTAGAGGGGGCGCCGGCAAAGGAGTTCACGATAATATGGCTGCCCTTCGTGCCCCCGATAAGCCGCTTCGACGGGCACTGTGCATGTTTCAAAACTTCATCTACCCAGGGGCCGGCAGCATTCACAATGATTCGGCCCCGAGGCGCAAAAGAAGCGCCGGTTCGAACGTCAATGAACTCGACGACCCGATCCGCATCCGTGAACTGGCTAGTTAACTTCTGCACGTGAGCATAAGTGATGACTGTTGCGCCGTACTCTTTTGCCGAAAGCACGTTCTCCACCACGAGACGTTCGGCGAACTCCACCTGAGCGTCATAGTAAACCGCCGCTGCCCGCAGCCCATTTCGATTCAAACCTGGAACCTGTTCGAGAGCTTCATCGCGCGAAATCATGCGGTGCCGGGGCAACGACTTGCCGAGCGAAAGCATGTCGTAGGCAATCATTCCCACACGAATCGTCAATGGACCACGCGCAGCTTGCTTGTAGATCGGAAACAGGATTGGTAACGGCCTGACCAGGTGAGGGGCAATGCGAAAAAGGGTCTCTCGTTCCCGCAGCGATTCGCGCACCAGTCCGAGCTCGGCGTGCTCGAGGTATCGCAAGCCTCCATGAATCAACCGCGTAGACCAACTGGTCGTACCGCCGCCGATGTCACCCTTATCGAGCACGAGTACTTGTAATCCGCGCATCGCGGCATCGCGCGCGATCCCTGCGCCGTTAATGCCAGCGCCTATGATGATCACATCGAAAGTATTTTCCGAGATGTTTGCTGGTATTCGAGACGACATGCGCGAGCTACCGGACTATTGACACAAATATGTAACTATCATACAAGCACTGCGGGCTGTGAGCCGCATTAGATTTAGGTATGAGATCAGTCTTCACTCGGGGAGTGAGGTGGTAAGCGGAGTGCGACACCGCTTTGGATCATTATGACTAGAAAACACTCTGAAAACCAAAGCGCGGTCGACGCTTCGCTTTGCCGACGCACTCCAAAAAAACCGCCGGCTATCCTGCTGGTTGCGTTAATCACTTCTGCTTTGGTCATCTTGACGGGAGCCGCGAGCGCCCAGGATAAAAAGCCTCCGGCTGAATTCGTCGATCGTCCGGCGCCGCCGGTTTCAGCAGAAGCAAGAAAGGAAATGGAAGCGCGGCTCGACGAGGCGCGCCAGCGTTTCAAAGCCAAACCAAATGACCCCGGCGCGAGAATCTGGTTAGGTCGCCGGCTTGCGTATCTCGGGCGCTTTAGTGACGCGATTGAAATCTATAGCGAGGGGATAAAGAAGTTTCCCTCTGATGCCCGGTTTTATCGCCACCGCGGTCATCGCTACATCACGCTCCGCAAATTCGATCTCGCGATCGACGATTTCGAGAAAGCGGCAAAACTTATCAAAGGGAAGCCAGATGAAGTGGAACCAGACGGCCAGCCGAACGTGCGCAACATCCCCACCAGCACGCTGCAATTCAACATCTGGTATCACCTGGGTCTGGCCTATTACCTGACGGGTCAGAATCAGCGGGCGCTGAATAGTTATCGCGAGTGCCTCGAGGTTTCGAAGAACCCCGATGCGCTCGTGGCTACGAGTCATTGGCTCTACATGACGCTGAGGCGAATGAATCGAGCGTCCGAAGCAGAGAAAGTGCTGGAGCCGATCCGCGAAGGCGTGGAGATCATTGAAAATGACGGTTACTACCGGTTGCTGCTGATGTACAAAGGAACGGTCTCAACCGACAGCTTACTGGCAGAAACCTCGAAAGAGGCCGGGTCGCCGGGTTCAATGAGTATCCTCTACGGCGTTGGCAATTGGTATCTCTACAATGCAAAGCGCGATCAGGGTCTGAAGATCTTTCGCCAGATGGTTAGTGGAGATCAGTGGACGAGCTTTGGATATATTGCCGCCGAAGCGGATCTGAAGCGACTTGCTTGACAAAGTACATTGACCACAGGATTGCTGAAGTTTTCACGCGATTCAAAGAGGCCAATAACTTCACACGATATAGTATCGACGCCGCCCCATCTGGCATACGATCCTTTGACTACTATCAGTGCCCGTATTGAACACAACCAAAAGATTGCCTTCACCCGTTGAATTATGCTTTGGGTGTCTCAAGTTTCTACCTGAATTGCCGTGCTCCGTCCTGCTCCTGCCTCGTGCGAGTGCGACTTCCTGCCCGTCCCTCTGCAGAAATTACCGAGATTCGATCACCGCGTCAGGTAAGGTCCGCCCTGAGAGTTTCTTGAGAAACCTCAAAGCTACAAACTCGCGAGCAATTCTTCTTGATCGGGCACACGCTTTGCTCTCCCATCCAGCAATAGACTAAGCCAAAGACTAAACGAATAGGTATTTGATTAGCCGGCTTACTCTTCGCCAGCGCGCGGTCAGCTAAAACTCTTCCAAGCGCGACGACGGTTCAGGGGCAACAAACAATAAGGAGCGTAGCCATGCGTTCTACCCGACGATCTCTCCACGCGACAGTTCTCTCTCTTTTACTGACCCTATTTGCGACCGCACATTCGGTTCGCGCTGAAGATGATTACGCTGATGAGTATGACGAGAAAGCGCGCGTCGTCCGCATTAGCCTGATTAAAGGCGAGGTAAGTCTCAAGCGAAATGGTAATAGCGATTGGGAGCGGGCGCGGCTCAATTCTCCGCTCGTCGAAGGCGACACGGTGTCAACCGATCGCGATTCCCGCCTGGAGATTCAGGTCGATGCGCAAAACTTCGTGCGGCTCGAATCGGATTCAATCCTGCGAATCGTGACTCTGCGGGATGAAGGCATTGCGCTGAGCGTTGTCGAAGGCACCGCCTCAGTTCGCCTGGCAAAGTTTGACACTGACCGCGAGTACTTTGAGGTTGATGCCCCCAAGACCACTCTGGCAGCCGAGAAGAAAGGCTTGTACCGCATCGACGTCGCTCGCGATGGCCGCGTACGCCTAACGGCTCGCGATGGCGGGCGGGCGCGCATCTACTCTGAAACATCGGGATTCACTCTGCGCGATGGGCGCACAGCCGAACTGATTTTTGAGGGAGTCGACGCTGGCGACTGGGAGTTGCTCGCCGCCGGCCCCAGGGATTCCTGGGACAGTTGGATTGACGAACGAGAACAATATCTGGCGCAACGTATGCGCCACGACAACAGGTACTACGACAACTACATTTGGGGGGCGGAAGACTTGGATGCCTACGGGACCTGGGCCCACGTTAGTGACTATGGCTGGATCTGGCGACCTCACGTTACGGTCATAAACCACTACCGTGATTGGGCCCCGTACCGACACGGTTATTGGACCTGGTGTCCGCCCTACGGCTGGACCTGGGTTGGCTATGAACCGTGGGGATGGGCCCCTTATCACTACGGCCGTTGGGTCTATCACAACAACTACTGGGCCTGGTGTCCACGCAGTCAGTACTACCAGCATCGTAGCTGGTGGCGGCCGGCACTGGTCGCCTTTAATATAAGTTTTGGTAATCACATCTCCTGGTATCCGCTTTCATACCACCATCGCGATCCACGCTCGCGTCATTACCGCGACCGCGATCGGCTTTCGCCGATGCGGGACAGAGAGCTTGTGAACCTCCGCCGGGTTAATCCTGCACACTTGCGCGCAGTAACCAGCGCCAGAGCCGCTGACTTCGGTGGCGGGGGCGGCCGCTTTCAAACTGCGGATCAGACACTGGCGCGTCGCGTGATGAACGCGGAACCAGTGCGGGGAGATCTTCCTTTGAGGCCGGCGCGCCTGACCGGGTCAAGTGGAACGGCCTCGAGGGACGATGGTGTTCGCATGATTACTGCTCGACCAGCGCGCGTGGCTCCCAGAGAAGGGGTAACCGATAGACCAACTGGAGCCGCGGCACGCACACCCGGTGCTTCGCTCGATAACGATTTGCGGCGTACACGCATACTCAACGGGCGCGAGCCGAGGACGGTCGGTTCGGCGGAAAACACCTCTCCGGGTACTGCGGGGACTCGGACTACTGGCGCAGTCGCGCGACCAACTCGTCCAGCGCGCGTTACCGTGGATCGACCTGATCAAACAACTGGCGGACGCGAAGCAACTGACAACACTGCCGATCGCCCAGCGCGGCCGGCGCGTACCTATCCGCAACAGGGACGTCCTGTAATCACAGATACTCCCACCAGACCGCCGGCAGCGGAAATCGAAACTCCTGCCGAACGTACTGTACGGCCCGAGAGAACAGACCGTCCTGAGCGAAACGAACGGCCGGCACGCCCGGAAAGGAACCAGCCGGTGGAAACGGATCGCAGTGACCGGCCTGACCGCCGGGAGCGAACCGAAACCCCCGCGCCACGTCCGGACCCGCCTGCGCGAAGTTATGAGCCACCACCTTCCCGTTCGGCGGCACCGCCTCGTGAGGAAAGGCCCCAGCGTTACGAACCACCACCGCGTCATGATCCACCGCCGCGATCAGATCCACCGCCGCAGGGTTCGGAGCCTGCGCCGCAACGATCCGAGCCACCACCGCGCTCTGAACCAGCGCCGCAGCGCTCTGAGCCGGCGCAGCGCCCTGATCCTCCGACGCGTTCAGAACCTTCGGCGCCTGCGCGCGCGCGGCCGCCGGTTACGCGCGGGAGGCGCGAGCTGTGAACGCCGAATCCATGCTCCAAACGACTAGTGCCGTTCGCCTAAAGAAGCCAGGAGCGGTAATGCCGTCTGAAAATCTAAAAGGGACCGACGCTAATTTGCAGGTCAGGAAGGTGGACCCTGTCCCCGCTCTTACCTTGTGTGGAATCCAAGCTTGCGGCGGGTACTGGGTCCACCTTCCTGACCTGCAAATTGAGGACACTCGAGTCATCATTTTCTTAACGTTTCAACAAGGAAACCTATGAATACATGCAAGAGAATGTTAGCAGTAAGATCAGAGGCGAGCATTCAGGTCGTCAATATGAAAACCGGGGTAACTGCCTACGCAGTTGCTTCGTACAAGGTCGACTCCTTGAATGGCAACAAGAGCACCGCGGAGCATCTGGCCAAGAACCTGCGGCAGAAGATGGGACGCGATGACAGGCGATTGAGGAAATAAGGGGGACGCGATGCAGGTCCTAAAGTTAACGATCTATTTTGTGGGACTCCTCGCCGCTTTGATGTTAAGCGCAATTCTGTTCGCCTCTGTCAGCAATGCTCAGACGCTGGAACGAAAGCTAAAACCAGACCTGCGACGAGCTCTCAGAGCTCGTCCGGATACATTCGCCCGAGTGGGGCGGATGGGCGGTTATGCGCCGTTAAAATCCCAACAGAGTACTGGAGTTCGACCTCGTCATCTGGGCCGTAAATCGTCCGCCCTCTCTCTATCAACACGGGCGGCTCGCGCATCTTCGTCAACAGCCTTGCCGGCAGTGAGTGCTATTACTCCCGGCACGCCGCTCAACCGAGTGTTGCACGCATCACAGCTGAGTCTGACCTCTGATGCCGGTACAGTGGAGCAGTTCGTGGACAGAAACAACGACTTAATGGCCGACGAGCGGACCACCTTCGATTCCGCCGGAGGCGCGTTCGACGTCGCCGTGGGCCACTCAGGCGCGCGATACGAAGTCTACGGAGCCACACTCAACAACACTGCTGTTGGGGTGGTGGTTATCGCGCTGGATACCAACGGCGATTACCGTATTGATACTTCCAACACTTACAACCTTCAGGCTGATTTTGAACTCCCTTCCGCGGCGGCTGTGGTGGCCGGGAGGTCGCGCGCGGGACTCGAGTTCATAGTTGTGTCTTCCAGCGGCTACTACAACTCGTCGGATCCGAACGATCCAGCCAACGAGCCTTCGCCGGGAGTCATCCTGTTGGTAAGGGACCCGAATACCGGAGGTTTTGACAACGCTCGGTCGGTCGAACTGGTGGGCGTCGGCGATAATCGCCTTTACAACGCTAACGCCCTGGCGTTGCTGCCAAATAACGACTTACTGGTCGCGGATTTCAACTCCAATGAACTGCGAATAATTCACGACACCAACGCCGATGGCATGCCTGATACACTCGATGCTACTCCCTATTATTCCTATCCGTTTGCGAACGACGAACCGCTGGACATTGCCGTGAACTCGCTGGGCGTAGTCTTTTCGCATTCTTCCGGCAATGACACATTGTTGTTGGCGCTCTATGACGACGACGCTGACGGAAGAGCGGATCGAGATGAAGTCGTGGTGGAAGGTCTTTCCATCGACAATAATCTTTTCCTTCACGGGCTGGCGGTCACCGGCCGTGGAGATGTCTATGTTATTGAAGACGCCAGCGGCTCGGAGGACGGTTCCGGCGGCAATGGAGGCACTGCTCGAATCGACGCGTTCCCCGATCCGTACCTGAATGGGTTCTTGAACGATGGCCTGGTTTTCACTGAAGCCGACGGTTCCCTCGGGCTCGCTCTCTCGGGTCTGGCTTTTGGCCTGCCACAGCCTAATCCCATTGAGCATTCGACCAACTTCTTTGTGCGCCAGCAGTATCTCGACTTTCTGAACCGCGAACCAGATGCCGCTGGTCTCGCGTTCTGGGCCAATCAGATCAACTCGTGCGGTGCTGACGGGCAGTGTTTAGAGATCAAGCGCATTAACGTTTCGGCGGCCTTCTTCCTTTCGATAGAGTTTCAGGAAACTGGCTACTTTGCCTATCGGATCCACAAGGCTGCTTACGGGAATATGCCCTCAGCTCCAGTCCCGCTCAGTCGAACTGACTTTTTGCCAGACTCGCGACAAATCGGCCAGGGAGTTGAAGTGGGCAATCCTGGCTGGGAGGCACTCCTGGCGACCAACAAGGAGAATTTCGTTACTGACTTCGTCTCCCGGTCTCGCTTCGTGACTGCTTTCCCAACAACGCTGTCGGCCGCTCAGTTCGTCGACACGTTGAACCAGAACGCGGACGCCGCGTTGTCAGCGTCTGAACGCAATCAGTTGATCAGCGAGCTATCGTCGGGGGCAAAGACGCGAGCGCAGGTATTGCGGGCAGTGGCCGAGGACTCTGACCTGGCGCGCAACGAGTTCAACAAAGCGTTTGTGTTAATGCAGTACTTCGGTTACCTGCTTCGGAACCCAAACGATTTGCCTGACTCAAACTTCAATGGTTATGAATTTTGGTTGGGGAAGCTTAATCAATTCAACGGGAATTTTGTCGACGCCGAGATGGTTAAGGCTTTCCTCACCTCCGGGGAGTACAAACAGAGGTTCGGCCCGTGAGGCGAAAGGCACTATCCGCAGATTACACCGATTACACGGAGGGTAAGACGGTTCTTTGAGCTTAGAACTTTGATCTTTGTCTGCGTTGCACTCCTTAGATCGGTAACTTCGGGCTTAAACTCCAAAGACCTAAGGCCGAAGATCAAAGTACAAAGTTCAAGTTATGTCTTTTTAATCGGTGGAATCTGGGGGATTAGGTTGTTGGATCAATTGTCAGGCGTGGCAGCGTGCGCTCCTGACCCTCAATTTCAGAGCTATCTTCGCTAATTCTGCGCGCTCCCATTTTTTCATAGAATCCTTCGGCATTAGGATCCGAGGAAATCTCAATCGTTGAGACATTCTCGCCTGCGGCTTTCTGCATTGCGTGAACAAAGAGTTCTTTGCCGACGCCTGTGCCGATGTGAGGGGGCGCCACCCACATATGTTCGAGCTCGGCCCGCCGATTTCCGACAACCAGGGCGTAGAAGCCGATAACCTCGCCTTCCCGCTCCGCAACATAGACCTCATTGTTGCTGATGAAATCGGAGGATATGGTGAGGTCGGCCCGCCAATGCTGAATCCAGTTCTCAGGATAACCCCAATGCCGCTTGGCCTCATTAGCAATCTGGGTCAAAGCGGCAGCTTCGTCTGGCGATGCTTGACGAATTATCACCAAGGAAGGTTTTAAACCTTTCGGGGGCGAGAGCATTCCACATAATGAAAGCGCATCGGCAGCGATCCGGAAGCTTCCGCTGCCGATGTGAATGCTGAGCGAAAACTAGGGAACCTGCCATACCGAGCCATCTGAGAATTTTACGCGCAGGATAACTACGTGCTCGCCAAACCCAATCCTCTCCTTCTTATCGAGCGCGTAGACACTGATGCGTTGAGTCGGCGGCGCTGAAAGCATGAATGAAAGCTCCTTGCTCTTGCCTGGGCCGATGGTTTCAACGCTCGTGAACTGGCGCCGCCCCATTTCTTCGCCCGTCACAGCATCGAGAAACACGTAGTCCCAATCAATTTCTTTGACTGTCTTTTCGCTGCTGTTCTTGATCGAGGTTCGGTAGAGAAAAGTGTAACGGGGTGGTCCCTTCCGCTGGCGTTCGGCCTGGATTATTGCGGCGTCGGCGCGCGCATCTTTTTCGAGCTTGCTTGCGTCCGGCGAGTTTGCGCTCCTGGCGTCACTGGCGCGCTTCTCAGATCTCGCCCGAAACTGCATCTCATGAAAATTCTCGTTTGGACCACCGAACGGATTCTGCTCCCAATTAATTCGCTCCTTACTCCAACTGAATTTGACAACTTGTAGATCGGGTGCGCCCCCTATGCTGGTCGTGGGAGTCTGAGCGTTCGAGGCGAGCGTGACCACCAAAAATGAAAATAGCAGGGAAATGGCTTTCATCGTTTGCTCTCCAGTTCTTGAAAGAGTCCAACGAGGCTCGGGGCGAGCACCTCAGTATTTATCAAGGGGCCGTTATTATGGCACAGCTTCGAAAATCCAGTCCTGGAAAAAAAGGGCCGGAAGAAAACTTTATTCTCCGGCCGGAAGTCCGCCACAAGGACGGTTTCGGACGACCCCACGGCAATGAGGCCGTCCGAATATCGGGTGTTTAGAAGATGTACCTGAGACCGAGCACGATGCGACGGTTGCCGCCGTTAGTGCCCCATTGGTTGAGGAAGTTGGGGTTGTTAACGCGCCCGTCGGGAATGCCGAAATCGCGCGTGTTAGTAGCGTTGTTAAACTCGGCGCGAAGCTGAATCCTTTGATTCTCAGCGATCCGAGTGTTCTTGAAAATGCCAAGGTCCAGGTTGTTGATACCGTCGGCGCGCAGGATATTGCGCCCTGCATTGCCCACGCGCTGCGCGGCAGTGATCTGTTGGAACAAGCTCCTTCCGCCCGCCGATATAATCTCGGGTATCGTCATGCTGCCAAGCGGCAGGCTCGTGTTTAGGTTCGGGCGGATGGCGTCTCCGACGAGCGAGTTGATCCCACTTAAAGCCCCCGCCGGGTCCGAGCCGTTCAGAACAGTGAATGGAGCGCCACTCTGAAACGTGAAGAATCCGTTGATCTGCCAGCCGCCTAGCAAGTGGCCGACGAAGCCTCGCTGCTCCTGGTACCACGGCAGCTCGTAAACGAAGTTGCCAGATAGTCGATGCGGACGGTCATACGCTGAACGCCCCCGGTCGGCGCTGCGATTAAACGAGTCCTGAGAGACGGCCACCTCGCCGCTTGACGGGTTGAAGATCTCAGAAGCGCTGTCAATAAACGAACTCCAGGTGTAGTGCATGCCGGCACTGAAGCCGCGACTAAGGCGCTTTTCAAGGCTGGCCTGCATCGAGTGGTAAATCGAAGCGGCTGCATTAGCCCGAAGGCGGACGACCGCGGCTGTGCGATCAACACGACAGCTATCTGGGTTGGCGCCAGTAAACGTCGGCGTGCACGTGTTCGGAGCCAAGGTCTCCAGGCGTCGCGGGTTGCCGTCGATGGTCTGAAACAGTGCCGACCCTTTCGAGCCAACATAGCCGAGACGGAAGACGACGTTTGTTCCTAACTCACGCTGCCCCTCGAAGCTGAAACTCTGATAGTAGGGAGAGCGGAAATCTTCGCCGACGATCGTCCGCGTAAATTCGTTCGGATTGACGCCTGAATTGGAGACGTTCGGCAACCTCGTAAAGGCATTAGGAATAGACAGCGCTCCGGGTAAACTCGGGTCAGCGGGGAAGCGCGTATCCGCGGCCAAGCTTACCGCCGCGACGAATGGGAAGGAGCTGGCGACGTTCAAGCCAATATTGATAAACGTGTAGTCGTGCGTAAGAGCGTAGCCACCACGGAAAACAAGCTTGTCGCCTCCAGTCAGAAATCCGAGCATCCCATCTGAACTTGTGCGCGGATTCCAGTTGAAACCGAAGCGCGGCTGGAAGTTATTCCTGTCCAGCTTAGGAACCGGCGATAGCGCAAACCGCTGATCGCCGCCGGCGATCGAGACTATTCTTTCATTGGCGGGCAGTAGACTAAGGGTAGCCTCGCCGGGACGCTCGTAACGCAGTCCATAAGTCAGCGATAAGTTGGGCCTGATCTTCCATTCGTCCTGGCCATAGAAATGAAGGTCCATCCACTGGTAATTATTGATCGCCTCGCCGCCGGGAAGGGGCTTGTTGATATTGGCAGCTTGGGCGAAGTCATTGACAAAGGAATCCAGCGTCGCATACCGCAGCAATCCGCGAATGGTCGGGAAGAAGAAACTCTGGACGCGGTTTTGAATAATGTTCGTGCCAAACCTCATCGCGTGGTTGCCGCGCGTCCAAGACAGATTATTCTGGACCTGGTAGATGTTATTGGTGCGGAACTGCGGCAGGTTGACCGCCAGGCCGATGGCCGTTCTGGAAACCGCCGCGTTGAAGCCGACCAGGCCAAGGTTGGAAATCTCCAGAGACGGTATCTCCTCGGAGACAGGGTCTGACGCGCTTGTGTTGGTTGCGAAACGTTGGTAGCCGAGCCTGAGATCGTTAACCACCGTGGGCGAGAAGGTGTTGACGAGTCCGAAGGATAGCGTTTGTTGCCGGTTGACGTTCTGCGTGCTTAGCCCAGTGGGCGTTGCCTGGCCTTGTCCACCGGAATCGGAGTCGCTGAACAAATAGCGCGCTGTGAGGATGTGATTGCTGGAGAAGTTATGGTCGACGCGATACGAAGCCTGGTGATTATCGAAGAAGACGGCCGTAGAGCCAGTTAGCGAGCCCAGCGGAACAGTGAAAGTTTGCCCGTTACGGGTGAAGGAGGCGCTCTGGTTGATCGGAGCCTGGGCCGCCGGCAAATGCCTCAGGAGTGCCTGAACCTGCGGCAGGTCGCCGGCCGCCGCTTGCAGGACTTGCCGGCCTGCTTCAGTCGGCGCGCCGTTTAGCGTCGTGCCCGAGCCGAGCTGCCGGTCGCTCCAGCGCTGGTAGGAGCCAAAAAAGAATGTTCGGTTACGTCCACTGATAAAGGAGGGTCCTCCTTCACCAAAGCGCGGCAGATGGAGCGGGCCGCCGATAGTGAAGCCCAACTGATTCTCAATGCGAAACGGGGCATGACGGCGTGATGGGTTGGTCGAGGCGGAATTGCAGAAGCCCGCGCGCTTATCAGTGTTACTACACGCGTTCAGGGCGTTACCGTTGTGGAACCAAAATGCAGAACCGTGGTAGTCATTGGTTCCACCTTTAGTAATGGCATTAAAAACTGAAGAGGAGTTGCGACCGTATTCTGCCAGGAACTGGTTGGTAATGAGTCGCACTTCCTGGATCAGGTCGGGGTTGTTCAGAGGCTGCGCGGCGCCGGCCACGCCTGGCTCATTATTGTCCTGACCATCGATCATGAAGTTGTTTGATCGGACGCGCCCACCGTTAGAAGAGTAACTAATACCTGCCGCGAAGCCGGTCTGACCCGCACCAAGCTGGCTGACCCCGGGGGCCGAAAGCGCAACGGCAAGAATGTTTCGGGTAGGCCCGAGCGGCAACTCGGACAAGCGTCGCGAGTCAAATCGCGTGGCAACCTCTGCATTGCTGGTGTTAATGAGCGCGGCATTCTCCACCACGTTCACCACCTCTTGAACACCGCCGGGTTTCACAGTGACATCAATCACCGCTGCCTGGTTGAGCAAAAGCGTAATCCCGGTCTGAACGTGCTTGGCAAAGCCTGCAGACTCAACAGTCAGTTCATACGATCCGACCGGCAGGTTCTCGAAACGATATCGGCCCTCGCTGTTTGTTTGGACCTGGCGTGAAATATTGGTCTGGGTATTGCGCGCCATCACCGTGGCATTCGGTATAACGGCTTGCTTCTCATCTGTAACTGAGCCGGAGATAGTGCCAGTCGTCTGAGCTACGACTGGAAGAGACAAACATGTAAACAATCCCACTAGAATCAGCAGTTGCCTGGTTGCTTTATTCATCGAGATTCTCCTTTTTTTGTAGCCCGGTGTGGGGTGATCTTGTCGCTGATTAGAAATAGTTTTATAGCCGGAATGTGAAAGACGTAACCTGTGCCGGTTTTATGCAATAAATATTCCACTAATATGGAAATCGCCTTTGAAGTGGTTAACACTAAACTTACAAAGGATTAGAGAAAAACCCAACGGTCGGGGGGTCCAAAATCAGTGAGGTTTTCTTCAAATTAATGGATGCGATCCAAAGCATTGTAAAACCGCCGGGCCGAGGGGGGGTTCAGACCCTGGCGCCGCAACGGGTTGAAAGGTTCCAGATCCAACGGAGGCAACTGCGAACATGGAACGAATCGTATTCCTCGAACGGAACACTTTCGACGCTGAATTCCGACGGCCGCGGTTTGCCCATGAGTGGATCGAATACGGCGAAACGGAGCGAAGCCAGATTGTCGAGCGGCTGAGTGATGCCACAATTGCGATTTGCAACAAGCTGCCGATGCGTGAGCCGGACTTGTCACGACTGTCAAAGCTGAAGTTGATTGCCGTCGCCGCCACGGGTGTCGATAACATTGACCTCAGCTACTGCAAGAAACGAGGCATAACTGTCTGCAACACGCGAAATTATGCCAAACACTCACTGCCGGAACATGTGCTGATGCTGATGCTGGCCCTCCGAAGGAATCTCGTCGCATATACTAAAGATGTCCGCGCTAGCAAATGGCAACAGGCAAAACAGTTCTGTTTGCTGAATCATCCAATCCACGATCTGCACGGCAGCACAATCGGAATCATCGGTTACGGTGCGCTGGGCAAGACAGTAGCGGCTCTGGCTGAGTCCATCGGGATGCGGGTGCTTGTTGCCGAACGGAAGCACGCCACCATTAATAGAGAAGGTCGCACAGAGTTTGAGGAGGTTCTACAACTGAGTGACGTGCTCACGCTGCACTGTCCCCTGGCCGAGGAAACCCGGAACCTGATTGATGCAGAAGAGTTTCAGATGATGAAACGTGAGGCGATCCTGATTAATACCGCTCGCGGTGGTTTAGTAAGGGAAGAGGCTCTAGTCGAAGCATTAAGATCCGGGGTCATCGCCGGCGCTGGCGTTGACGTACTGACTGAAGAACCACCCCGCCAGGGAAACATCCTGCTTGATCAGGATTTTCCAAACCTAATCGTCACGCCTCATGTCGCCTGGGCCAGCAAGGAAGCGATGCAGGCACTTGCGGATCAACTTATCGACAACATTGAGGCTTTCATTCAGGGCGCGCCCAGGAATGTTGTCGTCTAACGCAAAACGAAAGAGCCGCAAAAAAGCGGCTCATACACTCACGGAGCTTTGAACCTCCACGCCTACGAAGAAGCCGCTTCGCTGGCCCCCGGCGTGGACGTTTCCTCATGATGTTCGGTTGTGTAAAGGCGAAGGATATCCTGTCCCTGGCGGGATCTGGGATCGATAGTGCGAACGTGCTTGCGACCCTGCATCTCCCAAATTGCTGTCACCTGGCCATCCTTCTCGACTGCGTGATACGAAATGTCTTCCGCCGGCTCAGTTGGCGCCGGGTCGCCGCTGGCCTGCTCAGGCGCGGCCTCAGTTGGCGCAATTTCATTCTCTAACATGTAACTCTAAAACTCCTCTCACTGGACTGATTGGTGCTTGGTTGCATGAATTGTTGCACACGCCTTAGTCGCAAGTCCAACGTCGGGCACCCCCTTCCTCGGGTACCAACTCCACCGAGATTGCGCGGGCAGTCGCGGCCGGGTCAAACTCAGCAATCCTCAGGACTTCACAAGCACCGCTAATTTGCAAGTCAGGAAGGTGGACCCTGTCCCCGCTCTTACATTGAGTGGCATTCAAGTTTGAAGCGGGGACAGGGTCCATCTTCCTGACTTGCAATTAGCATCGGCCCTATTGTTTTCAGAAACCTCATAGCTCCTAGTATCTCGCTCTGTCACTGTCGCAGCGTCCGGGCCAACTCAACCGCTCGTCCCGGAGAAATCACACCCCAACCCTGCCGTTCCACCTCAATGCCTGAAACTCGCTCCGCCGTGTCGATTAGAATTCGTTTCACCTGTTGCGGCGTCAACCTGGGATTCGCTTCGAGCATGCAAGCAATTGTTGAGGCGACGATAGGGGACGCGAATGAGGTCCCATCGACGTATTTGTAGTGTCTGTTAATAACATTACCTTCGTGGAGTTTAATGGTAATCAGCTGTCTCAGGAGCGGCACAGGCAAGGAACTAGCTTCGTCGACATCTTTGTCGACACCCTTGTGGGACTCAATGATCAAAGGCAGCTCATTATTTGCCGCCGCGTCCAGCTCAGAATAGAGTCGGGCCTCGGCTGCAGTGGGTGTATGCGGCAGGATCGGGGCAGCAACCCAGATGCTCGGAGCGATCACTTCCGGTTTTTGTAGTCCATCAATCGTTGGTCCGTATGACGAGCGGTACATCCCGCGCTTTGCCCGATCAATCGAATTCTGATCGTCGAGTCCGCCCACCGAGATTGCGGAAGGTGAACTCGCAGGTGGCAGCACCGGATGGCCCGGCGCCATTCCCGCGTTACCGACCGCACAGACTACAATCAAGCCTTCGCTAACTGCGCGCTCGACGGTCCGACACAAAGGGCTGGCTAAGTAGGACTTCTCAAAGTCTCCGCCCGCGGAAATGTTAACGATCTGAATTCCGTACTCTTCACGGTGTTCGAGGACCCATTGCAAACCACGCTCGATGTCCTCGTCGGGAATGTGTCTCGCATTGCCAATCTTGACCAGCACCAAATTGGATTCGGGCGCCAGCCCGCGATAAAACCCGTCCGAGAGGTAGCCGTTTCCGGCCGCCACAACGGAGGTCATCATCCCGTGCCAGCTGGAAGCATCTGTTGTCTTCAACGACGTGGGATCATCACTGGAATCGAAGATGCTGTGGTATGCAAGAATCCGAGTCGCCGGCTGAGTTAAGTCCGGATGTCCATAGAAACCGGAATCGAGAAAAGCAATGGTGACATCACGGCCAGTAAACCTCCCGTCGGCGTTCATGCGCAGCGGCGTCGGCAACACAAAGCTGGTTTGCTCGAAGACAGCGGCGTGAGATTCGATTTGTCGCCTTGCCCGCTTGAACAACTCCACACACTGAATACAAACTGCCGAAGACTTCGAGCCCGGTAAATTAGCTTCGACAAGAAGTCGCAGGTCTGTCTCCAACAGAGAGAGATCTATGAGCGCATCTCCGAAAGTGCGTCCACAAAGTGCACAGGTTCCAGCTGCTACTTCGGTGGTAAGGCTCGGTGTTGATTCGCTGGCGATAATTGTTTCCGACATGTTCAGAAATGAAGTTTAACTGATTCTCTTCGAATCAGGCGAGCGCCTTGAGTGCGGCTGCTTATGTTGAGTGAAATGTTGCTCATGTAGTTCAGAATCGGGATTACCCAGGACGGCTCGAGACCCGCTAAATTGCAGTCAGGAAGGCGGACCCTGACCCCGCCTCAAGCTTGAAAGCCACTCAGCATAAGAGCGGGGACAGGTCCGCCTTCCTGACTGCAATTTACAGTAGCGGCCTTAGGTTCTTCGCCACAGCCGCTGCCGGCAGCGAGTGGGCCTCAGTGCGACTCCCGGGGAA
>JBGTHZ010000043.1:0-29025 GCA_041745915.1 Pyrinomonadaceae bacterium
CGAACTTGTTCCAGGCATTGGGAAAAACGCTGCCTTCCGTAGCTATGGCGCCCATCAGCGCGTTTAGCATGAAGAGGCATCGGGCCACTTGCCATCCGCCGCTGTTACCGGACGAGGCGCTGCGCCAGTTATGCGTGCTCAGCCGGGTCCCGGCAGTTGATACGCACTTTGCGACTTCTTCCAGCTGCCTCGGATCCACACCCGATTCCTTTCCCGCAAACTCGAAGGTGTACTTGGTGTAGAGCTCTTTCAGAACCTGCTCGAAGTTTTCGAACGTCGACTCGACTTCCGCGTGCTCGAGTGAGAGATACTCTTCCCAGTTCCACCAGCGGCGAACGAAGTCTCGATTGTAGAGACTGTTCTGAATCAGATAGTTTGCGATGGCCAGCAGGATGGCCGCTTCCGACCCAGGAATCGGGGAGACCCAATGATCTGCATGAGTGGCTGTATTTGAAAGTCGCGTGTCGAATACGATTAGCTTCGCGCCATTCTCCTTTCCTTCGATCACTCGTTGTGCGTGAGGATTGAAATAGTGTCCCGACTCGAGGTGGGCACTGATTAAGAAAATAACTTTGGCGTTGGCGTGATCCGGGCTGGGACGGTCGAGACCCATCCACAGTTGATAGCCTTCGCGGCTGCTTGAGGAGCAGATGTTTGTATGAGAGTTATGACCGTCGATGCCCCAGGCGGCCAGTATGCGTTCGGTGAAACCATCTTCGCCGGGCCGGCCGACGTGATACATGATTTCCTGTCGGCGGTCTTCGACAATTGCCTTTCGTATTCGACCTGCCAGCTCGTCCAGCACTTCATTCCAGCTCACTCGTTCCCATTTTCCTTCGCCTCGTTTACCCGTGCGTTTGAGCGGATAGAGAATGCGATCGGGATCGGTGATCTGATTCAGCGTCGCCGGCCCCTTGGCGCAATTCCGGCCACGCGAGCCCGGATGCTCGGGATTGCCTTCGAACTTCTGCACCTCGCCGGTGGCTTTGTCGATGTAGGCGAGCAGCCCGCAGGCGGATTCACAGTTGAAGCAGGTTGTGGGAACAAGAGTGTAGCGCCGCTCTTTGCGCTGCGGCCACGCCTGGGGATCAAGCTCCACCCAATCGTCCCATCGTTCCTTTGGCGGATAAGCGGCGAGATGAATCCGGCTGGCACCCGGATAAAACGTCTCGCCGCGGGCTTCGGTCTCCTCCCGCAAGGCGCTGACAAATCGGTTATCGTCGCGGGGCTTCATTGTCATGCGAGTTATGATTCATTTCGTCCTCTTCCAACGCAAATTCTCTTGGCTCAAGACTGGCACTCCTAGGCTGAGTCACATTTACATTCTTGGACAACAGAAGACTCTCATTGAGGCGCCCTCGTATAGCTGAGAGTAGACTTCTCTTGGAAGGCTTACTTTTGAACGTGACCCCTAGTTCGTGAGCAATTGAGTTCTTGTATCAAGCGCTCAAGTTCTTGGTGTTTGTCTCGAAATCCGGCTTCATTCTCATTCATGCTAGGTATTGAGTAACCTCCTTCCACAACTTTCAAATCCAATGGGAAAATCGAAGCGGCTTGGGATGCGCGCATAACCAGCAGCGTCTCGGTCCTCCATCTCTTTGATCTGCTCTTTCTTCATAATCGGTCCACCCAATAGTTTGGTTCTCGGCTTTGATGCATCACCGCTAAAATAAAAACTTGTTCCTCTTCCAGGTCATAGATGAGGCTGTAAGGAAAACGATGCGTTCTGCATTGCCTCACCGACCCATGCAACTTCGTCCAAGCCAGAGGAAACATGAGAATGCGAGCAATGCAGTCATCTATCTCTTCAAGAAAATCGTCACCAAGTTTGAGGTTGATGTTGTCGTAGTAGTCCGCCGCATCGTCCAATTCTCTTTGAGCGTGAGGATGGTATTTGTAGGTCATCTCCCGCGCCGTGCTCGCAGTTTTCTCATGACCAGTTCACCGTCGATCGGTTGCACCTTGCCGTCTCGGATTTCCTGCATCCGCCTCTCAGCTTCTTCCCCCCAAATGGCGTCGATTCTCTTCTGGTTTTCGTCGTCGAGGCTTTCGAGCAAATGACCGGCGAGCATCGCGCGGGCACCTGGCGATAGTGACAAGGCGGCGATTAGAATCTCATCAAAGTTCTCTGACATTTCTTTCAGGCCTCCTTAAGTCAGGATTTTACGCCTCGTCACCATAGAGTTCTAAGTAGCGGCACTGATTGCCCCGCCTGCACATAAACATTCTCGTAAACCGCCAATGCATCGGTTCCATTAGCGAGCGCGTCGGGCTCTCTATCTTCATTCGAGAATGTCATCAACTGCCATCGTCCAACCCGGTACCGCAGGTTCCGCTTCCGCAACTTCGCCGGCGCGATAGACTGTCAGACTCTCCGGATCGCCCGAGCGATAGATGCTCGCGAGTTTGTCTCGCAGCACATCGACATCCCAAACGACCAACGTGCCTGCGGCAAAGTAGTCGGCGCGTTTTTGGGCCATGCGTGCTTCGGCTTTGGGACCGTAATCTTCGGTGCTGCGTACTTCGACGGCGAAGACTGGCGCGCCTTCCAAAAACAACCCGCCTCTCAGTTCGCCTTTGTAAAAAGCGGCGTCGGGGCTGAATGAACGACGGTTGGGAAGATTAACGATGAAGCCGACGTTGTCGGGGAAGGCGTAGCCGCCACCTACTAGTCGTTCATAGTCATCCAGGCTTCGATAAATTCTGCCGGCGGCGCGGCCGGGTACTCCTCCGGTGGGGGACATCAGTACCAACTCTCCGTTGACGAGTTCCGCTTTTCCGTTTTCAGGAACGCGGTAGAGGTCGTCGATTGTGGCTTCTGTTTTAGCGGTCATAGCTCAGCCATCAGTTTGGTGTGAGAACATATTACCCCCGGTGGTGACGACTCAGCCAGTCATTGAGTAAAGGAGTGGCGGGTCCGTCTGATTCCGGAAGTTTAGAGTTCAACCTTTAGGTTGCGGCTTCGCTTCCACAAACTAAAAAGTTTGAACTTTAAACTCTGCCTTCACAGTCCTCCCAACCGTTTTCCGTCTTGCCCGCCAGGTCAGGGTATGACTGCGCAACCGCCTGGACAAGCAGAGTTCGGGTGGCCGACATAACGCTCGCGCTGCGATAAGACTCCAGCAACAGATAAATCGTCACTATCAGAAGCACTCCAGACAGAAGGATAAAGCGACTTGGACGCCAGAGATCGTAGAGGCGATTGAGCCATAAGAGTCCGCACCAAAAAAAGAAGAATGCCGGAACCATGGCCAGCTCAAACTTCATTCTGGTGAGAATGGTCCGCAGATATCTTTGACCAATAATCTCGTCGTTCAATCTCAGTTTGAGGTACTGCTCCCAATGATCCGAGTGATCTGCGTTCTCTCTTGCCAGTTTGCTATCCCAAAAGTCACGTTCTATGTAGGCTCCCAGGTCCTCGACAATTAACCCCACTGCGACAATACAAATCACGAGGATCGCGACAAACGCTGACGGATGTTCCCTCCAAAACGAGGTAACTCCGGGAAAGTAATAACCGGCCACCAGTACATAGGGACCCATCGCAACACCGCCCGGAACCACCAGCGTCGCCAGAGGTCGAAACAACTCGCTCTTGAATGCAGATATGAAGTCCACCGGTTACTCCGCCGTGACCCCCGCTTCCTTCATCACGAAGGCAGGCGTTCGCGGCTCGCCTCGAAAAAAGTCATTATCCTTCCCCGCAGTTATAGCCCAGCGATGAATCCAGGTGATTCCGGCAGGCCCCGCATACGTGTCGGGGGAAGTGTAAGCCTTATCTGTGAGCGCCTCATCGAGGGGAATGAACTCATAGCCGCGTTTTTTGATCATCCGAGCCAGCTTGTCGAAGTAGTCGGCGTTCAGCGCGTTGGCGTGAATTAGTAGAATCTGCTTCATCTCATAACCAAACAAGGCCATCGACTGCTGCTCGAAGTACGCGAACTTCTGTTCCATGTAAGGAATGTAGGCTTCAGCCACACGCTGAGCCATTTGCTTATCACCGCGGACGAGGGCGTTTTCGTACGCTCTGGCGAAGATCCATTCGGAGTTGTCGATGGTTACCGGCGCAATGCGATAACCGCGCGCGGCCAGAAACTCTTCAAAGTTGCGTTTAGTCTCGAGGTTATTTCCGGAGTGCAGGAACGGGTGACGAAAATAGCGCAAAGCACGGCCCTTATCTTTGAGCAATCTACTGGTAACTTCTTCACCGCGAATCACGTCCTCTTTGAAAGTGTCGAGTGGGATACGATGAAGATCGGGATGAGAAAAGGTGTGATTGCCCAGTTCCAGATTCGCATCGAGCCACATCTGTAAGAAGGCCACCCGTCTTTCGTCTGTCCGGCCATTCGTGCGGAGTTTATTTTCGTTTACGAATCCGATCGCGGGAACCCGATGCGACTTAATCGCCCTGAGCAGTTTGCGAGTGATGGTCGCCTGCGTTGTTATGTCGCTGCGTACGGAATTGACCGGGAGATCGTCAATCGTGACAGCAACCGTGCGTTTTAGTGAGAGTTTTTGAGCATCAACGGTGGCTGTTGAGAACGAAGTGATCAGTAAAGCTAGAGCTAGCATTAGAAGATTGGTTTTCATTTAACGGGTGGCTCTAGGTACCATTTTAGGCTTAGCTCCGTCATAGTTCTCCATTCCGTCGTCGCGCATTTCGCTCCACAAGGTCTGAAAGCTGGGCCAGTTTCTGATCGATGACCCTGCTCCTCTCAGTGGATGCACGGAGATGCCGCTCAAACTCTTCCCGTGAAGCGGCGAGGTGAGAGTCGAAGTCCTCCTTGCTTGCAGCAAGACGAGCATAAAAGTCCTCGCTTTGGGCCTGTAGATAAGCGTGAAGACTCTTAATCTGTGTTTTGAGATGCTCGTCAAGTGAATCCATCCGTTCGTATCCCAAATCCATTCGTTCGTCGGCGTTGCGCGCCAGCTCGGTAAGCGTTACGAAGGCTTCCTCCAACCGTCCCACTCGTTCTTCATATTTCTGCATTAGGACAGCGTGTTGAGCTTGCTGCTCAACGATGAACTGCATGGTGGACTGCATTTGTTCAAGGCTCATTGATAGCTCCTTTCGTGAGGTGGTTTTCTATTCTTGAAGCTGAGTCGCATACTTTAGTCTAACACCGGTTTTTGGTGAGGGCTCTTGATTATCACGTTACCTGCGCTCACGCCAGCGGCACCGACTGCCCGGCCTGCACGTAAGCGTTCTCGTAAAGCATCAATCCAATCAAAGCCAGCGGTGCTGCGCCGATACCCAGCGAGCTGCCGACAACCCCCAACAACGCGAGCCAGGGAAGCAGGCCGCCTAGAATCGAAAGCAGCAGGCTGATCCAGAAATCGCTCTTGTACCGCCCACTCACCATCTCCCACACCGCAAGTCGCGCATGGGCGGTCGCATGGGTTAGTGAAACTTCACCCCAGACCATGAGCAGATGCGACAAACTCGTGATAGCAAGTATCCAGAGCAAGGGCAGGGTAACTCCGAGATCGAGCTGAGTTGCCGGCTCCAGACGAACTGCGAAAGGTAAAAGCGCCGCTGAGCCAACCAGCACCGCCTGGACCAAAAGGTGCGCAGGCAACAAAGGGTTTTGCCACATGTCGCGTGCCTTTGCCTGGGCAAACAAATAGGCTGTGTAGACCGCAGTCAGAACCGCGAGGGGGAGTCCCGGAATCATTAGCCAGCGATGCAGGGAATACGCGCCGAACCAGCTCGCGGCAAAGTGGAGAGCCAGGACGAGTGTATAGCCGGCAATAATGAATGCGCCTCTGACGAGCCAGCTGCGCCACTGCGGTCGCGTAAAAATCAGGTGAAAGCGCTCGGGATGTTCCAAGTCCAGAATTAACAAGCCGCCCGTAGCTGCCAGAAATGCCCCCGCCAGCACCGGCGCTACCCACACCCACATTGTGCTGTCCGGTCTCAGGAAGCCGAACAGGACCAGCAAGAGAGGAATCAGGTAAGCCCCAGCAGCGATCCCTTTGGTCCAGGTGTAAAGACTGACTTTCCAATCCCAGGGTATCGAGTGGGCAACGTCATACGAAAGAATCGCAGCGGCGGAGCTGTTGTTGTAGTTCGGATTTCCCGACACCACATGCGCGCTGCCTTGCTGTTGCTCGCTCCACATAAAGAGTCCGGCTTCAGGACGTCGCGCGGCGAGTGGATCGAGCGTCGCCTGATGCGCTCCTTTGTAAAAAAGTTTGGGCAGAGTTTCCTTCTCAGGTCGTCGCACCGTTACCGGTTCCCGATTGACGATCTTAGCGACATAAGAATCTGAATCATTCATATCGCCGATGAGGATTGCCTGGGTGGGGCAGACAACTACGCACGCGGGTTCGAGCCCCATGTCGATACGGTGAGCGCAGAAGTTACATTTCTCAGCCGAGTGATCTTCCGGGTTGATAAAAATGGCATCGTACGGGCAAGCGGCCATGCATGCTTTGCAGCCGATGCAGATCGACTTGTCGAAGTCGACAATGCCATCGGCGCGTTTGAACATTGCTGTGGTGGGGCAGGCAGTAACGCAAGGAGCGTGAGCGCATTGATTGCACCGGGTCACTTGATGCGCGCGTCGTGTTTGCGGAAATACGCCCACATCGACGTGCTTAACGTAGGTCCGAGTGACGGAGAGCGGCACCAGGTTCTCAGACTTGCAGGCGGTTGTGCATGCGTGACAGCCGATGCAACGCGTCTGGTCGATAACCTTGGCCCATTTCACGGGCTGAGACTGGGTCTCGGACTGCGGCTGGTCGAGCATCGATGCTCCCATTCGGACATGCGTTTCTGGCGAGCGCAGACTATATCACGCAGAACGCGAGAGAAAACACGTCGTTGAGTAGCGGTACTGATTCGGGAGGTTCAGGTTGTTCAGAGTTCAACCTTTAGGTTGCAGCTTACCAGGACGGACAAGCTAGAAAAGCTTGAACTCTGAACGTCCTGAACCTCCCAAACCACGCCACTCATTGACAAAACTTGAGCCGCGTACGAAATTAGCCCCGGTCTTGATTTCGCTTCTTACTCTACGAATCAATTACTTTGGAGGCTATTTCATGCGTTTTCGTATTTTACTTGCGCTTGCGACCCTGGCGGCGTTGGCGCTGATCGCCTGTAACTCGGCAGATTCGCCAAACAGAGTCGCTTCGAGCCCTACGCCGGCGACGACTGCGAAGCCCAAGGTCGCTCCCGCCCCAGGAATGCATGCTGACGGCGTGCGTCGTATCACCACGGTTGAACTGCGGGATCTGATCAGCAAGGGTGAAGCGTTTGTGCTTGATGTGCGCAACGAGGCCTCATACAACCTGGGGCACATCCCCGGCGCGAAGCTTATCCCCAACACCCAAATAGCGCAGCGCGCAAATGAATTACCGCGGGACAAGACAATTGTCACGTACTGCTCTTGACCAGCCGAACAAACGAGCGCCGGTGCGGTGCTTGACCTCAGAAAAAAGGGTATTGAAAACGCGGTGGCATTACTCGGTGGCATGGATGCCTGGAAAAACGCAGGACTGCCGATGGATAAAGCGAAGTAGGCAGCAAGCGGGCCGCAGGGAGGAGGAGGAAACGCTCCATTTTCGATTTGTCATTTCTCATTTTTCATTTGTCATCGCAGCACAAATGATTGGCGGCGAACGGTCTCGCTTACTGTTAAGGTCGAGTCCGTTTTTTATTTTCAATGACCATGTGAGAAATGAGAACTGAGAAATGAGAAATGCTCACATCTGTGGCACGGGCTGAGACACCAAAGCCGGCAACGGTGTGAGTACCTTGCTGGCGGGCACGCATAGGACGGGGCAAGGAGCGTTGCGGACTACCCTTTCAATCTCCGACCCGAGAACCGGAGTCCCGCCAAGGAGCGATGCGTGCACGTTGGTTCCAATGACTATCAGGTCTACATCTTTCTCAGCAGCGAGTCGCACAATCTCTGCATAAGGTCTTCCCTCCGCAATGTGCGTGATTGCCCGAGCGCCATCATCCCGCGCCAGTTGGGCCATACGCTCCTGCACGTAACTGCGTAAACGAGTCAGCGCCGTCAATCCACCTTCCGGAAACATCACAGACACCTGCTCAAAGTAGTCGCCAATAGCATAAACTGCGTGCAGTTCCGCTCCGGTTTGACTCGCCAGCTGCGTTGCGACCTGCGTGGCCGCGCTTGATGAAGGGCGGAAGTTTGTGGCGAGCAAAACTCGATTGAGACGAACTTCGCTGCGGCTGCCGCGATACTCAACAAAATCATGCTGCGGCGGTCGAATGGTGAGCACCGGGCAAGGCGCTTCGGCAATGATCTCCTCAGCTGTAGACCCCCAGAGAGCGCGCGTCAATCCCTTGCGACCGTGTGTGACTACCGTCACCAGGTCTATGTCGTATTCCCGCACCGCGCGCGCAATCTCCGGCGCCGGCTCTCCGGCAACAATCACGGGCTCGACTTCCAGTCCGGGAAAGAGTGGATCGGCGAGCAAGTCATTCAACTCGGTGCGCAATTGCAGCAGCCAAACATTCTCCTGCTCTTCAAGGACACGTTCGGGCAAGGTCAAAAGATTAGGCGGCACTTGACTGCTCTGTACGCTAAAAAGCACAACCCTGCCGCCGCCGCTGCGTGCAAATGCCGCGGCATATTTCAACGCGGCCCGCGCGTGCGGCGTAAAATCAGTGGGGAAGAGAATATTTCTGAAAGGAAACATGATCTCTGTTGGTGCCCGAAGTTAGCGATCAGCACCAAGCGACGTTACACATTTTGTTGGGTCAACGGGCCGGAGTCTAACAAGAAAACAAAGGGTCAGGCAAAACGCAGGTTAACTATTCGACTAACGCTAATTTGCAGGTGAGGAAGGGTGGTTTACCCCGCTCGACTCTACTCACTTTCAAGATTCGCGTTTTCCTCAGTCGCTCTGGCTTTTTTTCTGCGTTCCGTGCCAAACTCCGCAGGCAATTCCTTCAGCAACAACGGTAAACAAGCGCAAGACCTAACTCTTTCGCCCCCTATTTTCGCAGGGCTTTGAGTTTTGACACTCTTTGAAAGATCTCGGCTCCTCAAAAGTTCTGCGGACGCCATCTGGATGGTATAGCAGCACAAGTTCGTAGAAATCAGTCAACGCACAGAACCGCTTGCGGTAGCCAGCGGATGCTAAGTTCAAGATTAATGGTTCTCAGATCTCAGATCTCAGATCTCAAATCGCAGTTTTCAAGACCCAGGGAGGCTTTCTAGAGTGACCCTGACTCTTCTAGCGGTCGGATTTCTAGTAATGCTCATCGCTGCCTACCGCATATACGGAGGGTGGGTAGCAAGACAATTTCAACTCGACGATAGGCGCATAACTCCTGCTCATCGCGTGAATGACGGAGTTGATTTTGTTCCCACAAAACCTTTCTACCTCTTCGGGCAACACTTTTCTGCTATCGCAGCCGCCGGACCCATTGCCGGCCCTATTCTCGCCTGCCAGGCGTTCGGATGGCTTCCCTGTCTTCTCTGGATAGGTTTGGGCGTGGTGTTGATAGGCGCCGTGCACGACTTTGCGAGTTTGGCAGCGTCAGTTCGCCACGGGGCAACTTCTATCGCCGAGATCACCCGCGAACACCTGGGTGGCCGCGCGGGCCGGGCGATGATGGGTTTCATCTGGATAGCGCTGCTCTACGTCATTGTTGCTTTCGCGGACATCACCGCGGGAACGTTCAGAGGCGGCTCGGAAGAGTTGCGCGCGGCATCGGTGAACTTCAATCCTGGCGGCGCCGTGGCTGCGGCCAGCGTAATGTACCTGGCGCTATCACTCATACTCGGTCTGGTGCAGCGCTACCTTAATCCGCCGCTCTGGCTGGTTACGCTCATTTTCGTTCCGGCTGCATTCGCTCTGTCGTGGGTTGGAACCATGACCTCCAACTGGTTTGTGCTTGATCACAAAACCTGGGGAGTTCTAATCATTCTCTACTGCGGCGTGGCCTCAATGGTCCCTGTCTGGGCCTTGCTCCAGCCGCGTGGTTATCTGGGCGGATTTATTCTTTATTCCGCGCTCGCTCTGGGCATCGTCGGCATATTCTTTGGCGGCTACGAAATTCAGCAGCCTGCCTTTAAGGGTTTCGATATTGGTGGGATGACCGGCATGCTTTTCCCCTTCCTGTTTGTGACCATTGCCTGCGGAGCATGTTCAGGTTTTCATGGGCTGGTTTGCTCGGGCACAACTTCGAAGCAGGTGGATCGCGAGTCGCACATCCGTCCCGTCGGCTACGGCGGCATGCTGGCAGAAGGATTTGTGGCGCTGATCGCACTGGTGACGGTGATGATCGTGGCCCAGGAAGCGTTACGCGGAAAAGCGCCAGGAACTATTTACGGCAATGGGATCGGACAGTTTCTCACTCTCATCATTGGCCAGGACAAATTGGCCTTCGCGATCACCTTTGGTGCGATGGCTTTCTCAACGTTTGTGTTTGACACGCTGGACGTTTGCACCCGTCTGGGTCGCTACATCGTGCAGGAGCTTTTCGGTTGGAAGGGTCGAGTCGGGGCCCTGGTGGGCACTTCGCTGACGATGGTGTTGCCGTTTTATTTCATCATCTTCGCGCCGCCCAACTCCTGGGCGAAATTCTGGACGCTGTTCGGCGCTTCAAACCAGTTGCTGGCTGCCTTGACACTGCTTTCAATAACCGTCTGGCTCTACCAGGCGCGGCAGCGCATCGCCTTCACACTGTTGCCCATGATCTTCGTCCTCGTAATCACACTCTGGGCGCTCATCTCACTCGTCATTGGCAATCTGCGCATCACCAAAATCGGCTCCGGACAGTTGGATATCGAGTTGATTAATGCGATCGCCGCGGCTGCTCTGGTTGTGCTCGCTCTCTACCTCGCCGTCGTCGCACTCGTTAAAGTCCGCGGCGACCGGCAGCGTGGCAGCCTGGTCACTGCACACGCAGCTACTAGTTTGGAATAAGAAGTGTCATATTTCGAGTCTTACAGAGGACGATCTACGAAATCTCACGGACCAACACGAAGAAGCTTAGTGCCATTTCGTGTGGGTTCGTGGATCGTTTTCTTGAGCATCGCTAAGAGCACGAAAACACGACACTACCAGGTAAGGGGGCTTCTGGACAGTTTGCCTACATATCAGGATAATACCCAGTTTCAACATGAAGGGTTGCTCGGCACAGGTGAGGCGACGCGAGCCTCAGGGGCGCACGCTGCACCGAAGACTGTGCCCGGAGCCTGTTCGAAACTTTTAAACTCGCCGCTATATGAATATGAGAAAGGGACTGTTCCGGAAACGGACTATGCTGTCTAAATCATCAGGTTACTGGGGTTTGCGCAGCTTTTTAGAAACATCATGAATGACAATTTAAGCACTCCTCGTCGTTTATCCTTCTCACGGGCCGGACGGTCACTGTTGACCCTGGCCGTGACTCTTGCTTTTGCAGGCTTTGGGGCGTCTACCGCTTTTGCGCAATCGCATGGAGGTGGCGAAGCCAACCTCATACTTCCTGACCTTTCAAGCGTTACCTTCTTCGGTGGCGTCGACGGTCACAATCTGCTGCTGGCCGGAATTGTGGTTTGTATGTTGGGACTGCTGTTTGGTCTGGCCATGTACATGAACCTGAAGAAGCTTCCGGTGCACCGGGCCATGCGCGAGATATCGGAGCTCATTTACGAGACCTGCAAGACCTACCTCATCACTCAGGGCAAGTTCATCCTGATTTTGGAAATCTTCATTGGCATAGTCATCGTGCTTTATTTCGGCGTCCTGGTTGGAATGGAGCCGTTCCGCGTCGCGATCATTCTGGCATTTAGTCTGGTAGGCATAGCCGGCAGTTACGGCGTTGCCTGGTTTGGAATTCGCGTCAACACGTTCGCAAACTCCCGAACTGCGTTCGCGAGTCTGGAAGGCAAGCCATTTCCCCTGTATGCAATTCCACTGCGCGCGGGCATGAGTATCGGGATGATGCTGATCAGCGTGGAGCTGCTGATCATGCTTTGCATTCTGTTGTTCATACCGGGCGATTATGCAGGTCCGTGCTTTATCGGATTCGCGATCGGTGAGTCGCTGGGCGCAGCCGCCCTGCGCATCGCCGGCGGCATTTTCACAAAGATCGCCGATATCGGTGCTGACTTGATGAAGATTGTCTTCAAGATCAAGGAAGATGACGCGCGCAACCCGGGCGTGATTGCCGACTGCACCGGCGACAACGCAGGTGATTCCGTAGGACCCAGTGCGGACGGCTTTGAAACTTACGGTGTGACCGGCGTTGCCCTGATCACATTTATTCTGCTGGGCGTGGCCGATCCTACCGTGCAAGTGCAGTTGCTGGTTTGGATCTTCGTGATGCGCATCATGATGATTGTGGCAAGTGCGGCTTCTTATTTCATTAACGACGCGATTGCCAAGGCTCGTTATGGCAATGCCGTGAAGATGAATTTTGAGAGTCCACTGACTTCTTTAGTATGGCTCACTTCCATTCTTTCGGTCGCAGTCACTTTCGTGATTTCCTATCTCACGATCCCGATTCTAGGTGGAGATTCGACCCTCTGGTGGAAGCTGTCGATGATCATCTCCTGTGGAACCCTGGCCGGCGCGATTATTCCGGAGCTGGTTAAGATCTTTACTTCAACCGGCTCGAGGCACGTAGCTGAAGTGGTTACGTCCTCGCGAGAAGGTGGCGCGTCGCTCAATATTCTCTCCGGACTGGTGGCCGGGAACTTTTCAGCTTACTGGCTGGGAATCAGCATTGTGGGCCTGATGTCCATCGCTTATTACTTCAGTACCATGGGGCTTGATCCTCTGATGGTTGCAGCCCCGGTGTTCGCGTTCGGATTGGTGGCGTTTGGCTTTCTCGGCATGGGGCCGGTGACCATAGCCGTCGACTCGTATGGCCCGGTAACTGATAACGCGCAGTCGGTATATGAACTGTCGCTGATCGAACAGGTGCCCAACGTTGAAGCCGAGATTAAGCGCGACTTCAACATGGACGTCAATTTTGCCCACGCAAAACATTTGCTTGAAGAGAACGACGGCGCGGGCAACACTTTTAAAGCCACCGCTAAGCCGGTACTGATTGGGACAGCCGTGGTCGGGGCCACCACCATGATCTTTGCAATCATGATGACCCTGACAAATGGACTGACCACCGACACACAAAACCTTTCACTGTTACACGCTCCCTTTGTGCTGGGCTTGATTACCGGCGGCGCGGTCATCTACTGGTTCACCGGCGCTTCCATTCAGGCGGTAACAACCGGTGCTTATCGCGCGGTGGAATTCATCAAGGCAAACATCCGGCTGGAGGGTGTGGAAAAAGCGTCAGTCGAAGACAGCAAGAAGGTGGTGGAGATCTGCACGCAGTACGCGCAGAAGGGTATGTTCAATATCTTTCTCACGATCTTCTTCTCGACACTTGCTTTTGCGTTCGTCGAACCATTCTTTTTTATCGGATATCTGTTTTCCATTGCGATCTTCGGACTGTATCAGGCGATCTTCATGGCCAACGCGGGTGGAGCATGGGACAATGCTAAGAAAGTCGTGGAAGTTGATCTTAAGATGAAGGGTACCGCCCTTCACGATGCAACAGTTGTAGGCGATACAGTAGGCGATCCTTTCAAGGATACTTCATCAGTCGCAATGAACCCGGTCATTAAGTTCACTACGCTTTTTGGACTGCTGGCAGTTGAGTTAGCAGTGTCAATCGCAAATCCTAACGGCCAGTTCGGTGAGAATGGGCCAATGATTAGCCACGTTTTAGCGCTGGTTTTCTTTCTCATTTCAGCCGTATTCGTGTGGCGCTCGTTCTATGCTATGCGCATTGGCAGGTTGAAAGCGGAAGCAGCCGAGAACCGTGCTGATGCAATGGCCGCCGACTGATAAAACTATGTACACATACGCCAAACCTGACACTTTAATCGCTGCGGCTCTGGCGCCGCTGGATTGGACTCGAGCTGTTTCGCTGGTCGTCGCCTTCAGTTTGCTGACAGCACTGTCGGCGCAGATTGTGATTCCGATCGGCCCCGTGCCGATTACCGGTCAAACCTTCGCGGTGCTCTTGACCGGAGCGTTGTTGGGCTCTCGGCTGGGCGCAATGGCGATGATTGTTTATCTCATTGAGGGTGCGAGTGGTTTGCCATTTTTCCAAAGCGGAGCTAGTGGTATTCCCTACCTCCTTGGGCCCACCGGTGGATACCTGATTGCCTTTCCGGCTGCCGCGTTCATTACCGGCGCCTTTGCGGAGCATGGCTGGGACAAGCGCTTTTTGACAGCCGCAGCGGCGATGGCAATTGGCTCTGCACTGATTATGCTTTCGGGCTGGGCCTGGTTTTCACTGTTAACAAACACGCCATTCTCGGTTGCTTTCCAACTTGCAGTGCTGAAATTTATTCCCGGCGACATCATCAAGATACTGTTAGCCGCCGCTGTGCTGCCTACAGGCTGGGCGCTGTTGAAGCGCAAGGCTTCGCATCGCGAAGGGCACTAAAACAGTATTCCAACCCAGAACGGTAAGCGTCATTTGCGGGCCGATTGCTTGAGCGCCTGGAGCTTCGACTGTTGTTCCGGGGTCAGCCTGTTCTTGATGCGTACGGCCAGTCCCACGTGCAGGTGTTTAATCTCCCGCTCGGTGTCTAAGACCTTATCGAGTTGAGATAGCGCCTGCTGCTCGTTTACGGACCCTTCCTTAAGCGTAAAGACGAGACCTTCCATCGCATCTTGCATCTGCCACTGCAGTTCCGTAAAGCGGGCCGTAACTCTTTGAACCTCGCCTCTAAGAAAGGCTTTCTGTTCAACGGTGAGAGCGATCTCGCGCTGGTGCTGCATCACGAGTTCTGGTGGAAACACATATTCCGCCAGCGGATCGTGTTGCGGTCGCTGAGCATGCGGCCCCTGGGCAAATCCCACCGTCAAGAGCAGACCAGCACCCAGAATAACTATTGCAATCAACAAACCAACTCTTGTTTTCATGATCCTCCTTTAATTCAGACGGCTGTGCAGGAACGATCCAAGTTCCACTGATGATTGATTGAGCGAGGGAAGAGATCTGATCAGTTCTTCGCTCGGGGAACGCAAAAATGCTCTGGTTGGAGACTGCCAATCGGACACATAAGCTGCCTCGCTGTTACGACGCCGCAAGGATGCGATCCGCTGATTTCTGCTTGCCCCAGCCAAACGGCGTCGCTTCCGGGCTGGGTCTTTTAGCTTAGTGACTACTTCATTCTTTACTGGACTCACTTCCGGTGTTGAAACCTCCTCCTGCACTGGTCTTCCGTCCGATGCAAGCTGCGTCGTTAACCCGTGACGGGGCGGGTCGGCGCCGAAGAATTGTCGCTGCAGCACTAATGTTGAAACTAGAATCAAGCTCACCAGCGCGGCTGCGAATACAACTCGGCCCAATCTAAATGGGGTAACCGAATGAGCAGGCCCTGGTTTCCATTCACGAGCGAAAGTCAGCTTAGCCCGCTCGTCCTCAAGCTTCATTTCACGAAACAGCGCTCGGATTGTTTTCTCTTCGCCATTCAACTCCATGGATTTCCTCCGACTCGCCTAACAGTTTCCTTAGACGTTTCTTTCCGCGGTCATAATGTGTGCGGGCAGCTCCGATCGAGAGACCCATCACTACGGCCGCCTCTCGCAGGCTGAGATCCTGATAAAAGACCAGATGCAATGCCTCTTGCTGACGTGCCGGTAGTGACTGCAGAGCACGGCGAAACAACTGCTGGCGTTCTGAAATCTCCCAGGCAACATCAGGCTCTTGACTAGCCGGCACGCGATCGTGCAAACCTCGCAAGCCGGGCAGTTTCAGCATCCGCAACACATTCTTGCGACGTTCACTGGCCGCCGTTTTGCGGATGACTGCGAAAAGCCATGTTTTAAAGCTCGCTTCGCCGCGATAACACGCTTTGCCTTCAAGGATCTTTACGTACGTTATTTGCAGCACATCTTCTGCTTCCGCTGCGCTCCGGCCGCAGCAACTCAATGCCCAGCCGTAGCTCGACGATTGATGCTTCTCGAGCTCAGTCACAAGCTCTGAGGTTTCCATTAGCCTGCTTCCTCGGTTACCGTGTTCGCTCATTAGTCGCTTTGAACCAGCGAATCATATGACCGCCGTAAATTAAACGTTTCTCCTCGCAGGAATGTTTGTCGGTTTGGGGACCAGGCCTGCGCCCTACCACCGGGCGGGTAGCGAGTGGCTCCTGGCTAACACGCCTCAAGTCGCGGTCCCATGAGGTCATCAGTACCACTTCGGAGGAGAACTTCAGGTTTCACCCCGTAAAGTAAAGTTCGACAGGCGCTGGCAACCCAAGAGTACGATCCACGAACAGGCACGAAATGTCCTGGTTGACCTTTCGAGGTATTTCGTATCGTTTATGATTTTCGCCGCCCACCCTCGCCGCAGTTTTCATTCTTCGCAAAAGCTTTACAATAGGCGGCTATGCACATCATCAAGGTACGCTCGCACGCGCGTGAAGAGCTGGTTGAGTTCACGGACGAGGTACAAGCCAAATTAAAAGAATCGGGCGAGCGTGAAGGTGTAGTCGTGCTGTATGTGCAACACACAACCGCAGGCCTCACTGTGAACGAAAATGCCGACCCGGATGTGCCGCGAGACATGTTGCATGCCTTCCGAACTCTCATTCCGCAACATGGCATGGGTTTTCGTCACGGAGAGGAAAATTCTGACGCGCATATCAAAGCGAGCCTGGTAGGATCTTCAGTCACAGTACCGTTCAGCGATGGGAAACTCTTGCTGGGTCGCTGGCAGGGAATATTTCTCTGCGAATTTGACGGTGGGCGCGAGCGGCAGGTAATCATGATGCTGCGCTGAAATACGAAGATAATTTAGCCGCGGATCTACGCGGATAAACGCGGATTAGGAGAGGAATTAGTCAAATGAGTTCAGCTTGGCGGTTTCGCTCTGATCTGCGGTTAATCCGCGTGGATCCGCGGCTAAATCTTTCTTGAATGCCTAAAACATACGATCAATTTGCGCCGCAGTATGACGAAGTAATGCGTCCGCTCGAGCGCTGGTTTCTAACTCGTCTGCGGACGCAGGTCTTCAATTTGCTTCCCCGTAATGCCCGCGTGCTCGAGCTCGGAGCCGGCACGGGCCGCAACTTTTCTTTCTATCCGGCTGAGACCAGTGGGGTGGCCAGCGAGCCAAGCCTTGAGATGCTCAAGATTGCCAGAGGCAAGAAACGTCCGGAGGCCTTGAGGCTGGTTCAGAGCCGCGCCGAAGAGATCCCTTTTAGGAGTGGAGCCTTTGACGCAGCGTTCGCCACTCTCGTGTTCTGCTCGGTAAGTTCACCTCCGATGGTTTTTGCGGAGTTGCGCCGCGTGGTTAGATCAGGCGGAACGGTCCTGCTTCTGGAGCATGTGCGCCCCGGGGGATTGCTGGGTCCGATTTTTGATCTGATCAATCTGGTCACCCTGCCTCTGTTTGAAGATCACTTTAACCGGCGCACAGCGGATGATGCGCAAGCCGCCGGTCTGCAGGTAGTTGGGGTCGAGAAGAGTCTGTGGGGCGCTATCAATTTGATTTCTTGTCGAGTCTAGAAACCTGAGGGGGGGAAATAGGGAAACGGGGAATAGGGGAATAGGGAAACGGTAAAAGGTTAAAAGGGAATTGATTGATTGCCCCGTTCCCCTTTTCCCGTCTGACCCCAAGATTTAGTCTTCGCTCAACTGCTTCATCGCCTCGGCAAACTTCTCAACGTTTGCGCGCGTGCGATCCAAGTCGCGACGGCTGTCGAGGTAGGCCGTCCAGACGGGCGTCTGGGTCAAGGCTCGTTGCGTATCTTCGTCCAATGCCTGGGCCATCACTGCAATTAGATCGCTGACTACGCGAGTGTGCTCGAGAAGTGACTGGATAATTGAATACGCCAGACGCGCCTGTTCGTAATCGAGATCGGACTGCTTCGCGTCATGCGGCGCCAACTGATCTGCCTCTTCGACCATTTGAACAACTCCATGAGATGGGTATTGATTGTGCCCATCTTGTTGTCTGAACACTCGAATCTGGGAATTCGGGAATGTTGAGCGGGGGTAAACTGCCCTTCCCGACCTGCGAGATTCCGGGCCGTGAGTGACCCCCATTCGACTAGCGCTAATTTGCAGGTCGGGAAGGCAATTTACCCCCGCTCAACGTTCTTTGGCATCAACGTTCAGTTATCACACCGTCACTACCGCTCACGGTTCCGTATTGAGCGGCGGCGCTTCCCCTCACGAATGGCAACGGAGAAACTCTGGCCACGATTTCGCGTTCTCCAGAGACGACCCTCACCTCCGTGCCGGGCGCCAGGTAGTCATACTTAACGTACCCCAATGCAATAGTGGAGCCCATATGCGGCGACAGGGTGTGCGAGGTTATTCGTCCAATTTCCTTGTCATCAGCCGATTTAATTCTTGCGTCCTGGTCAATCTTGAACGGTCGATCGAAAAATAAGCCTACAAGTTTCTTGGCGACGTGACCACGATACTTAATCCGCGCGATGATCTCCTGCCCGATGTAGCACCCCTTTGTATAACTTACAGCTTCGTCCAGACCAGTTTCTGTCACCACGTTTGTTTCGTCCATGTCGATCCCATAGCGGGGCACGCCTGCTTCGATCCTGAGTCTCTCCAGGGCCTCTTGGCCTACAGGCATCGCTCCCACGTTCACCAGAGCGTCCCACAAAGGAGTTGCCTGGTTTGCGCTGACGACAATGTCAAAGCCGTCTTCCGCAGTGTGAGTGGCGCGCAAGACGGTCAAGCTTCGCTTCTGCCATTCGATCTGGGTCGCGCCGTAAGCTGAGATCCCGGAGGCTGACTCGCCCATGACCGATCCAATTATTTCGGCAGCACGCTTACCCTGCAGCGACAGGAGTGCGGTTTGGCTAGTGAGGTCGACAACGTGAAAGTCACCGGCCAATGTAAAACGTTCAATCGTTTTGAGAACAGCCTCCCGCGTTGCCGGTTCCGTATCAATCAGAAAAAAAGAGATCGGTTTCTTGCCCGTTGCATCATCCGGCTTGCGAACAACGCGAACGCTGGCGATCAAACGACCCTGTACATTAGGGAAAGCTGCCGGCATCCAGTGGTTCTCCGCCAGAGTTTTCATGTCGTTCGTGATTAGACCATTGAGAAACTGAACGGCCTCGGAACCGCTTACCTGGAAACGACTGCGTGCAGAGAGATCGACAATACCGGCGCCTCTTTCACGAATAGCCGCATACTCAAATAATTCGTCACCGTAAGAAGCCGGAACCTGCCAACGATCACATTCTTTGATCTCAGCGCCAAGACGTACATGAGTCTCGTGGAGTGGCAACTGATGAACTGCAATTTGTTCTACAACTTCGCTCATTTTGCTGCCTTTCCGATTAATGCGTTCAGCTATTGAGGCTACGCCTCCTATTCGAGTCGCAGCCTCTACGGATCATAACAAGGATCCGGTAAGGCACTTCCTTACTGGAAGAGTGGCGGCTAAGCCGCTATCGACAAGCCGGCCTGCTTGATAGCCCGAGCCACAACTTGGTAGTCCTGCAGCTGCGCCGCTTCGCGACGATGCGACGCCAAAACCTGAGGGCTCGGGTGATAAATCGGCACCAGCAGCCGACTGTCCCAATTATAGATCCTCCCGGATGACTCTTTGAGTTTCAATTCATGCCATTTAATGTTCTTCAGCGCCTCGAGTGCAACCGTACCGAGCGTTACCACTACTCGAGGATCAATTATCTGAATGGCCTGGCGCAAAAACCGGGAACAGTTTGCCACTTCGCTTTTCGTCGGTTTGCGATTTGCACCCGAATCGGTACGAGGATTACAGAGAGCTGCACTGGTGATGAATATGTCCTCGCGCGCCAGATTGATTGAGGCTATGAACCGATCAAAGTTCTTTCCTGACTGATCTCCTGAAAAGGGCACATGAGTGCGATCCGCGCCTTTGCGCCCCGGTGCTTCTCCGATAAACATCACCCGGGCCGCCGGGGAGCCATTGAGTGAACTGAACACTGCGGTGCGATCGCACATTGTCGGGCAAAGGCAGCAGCTGGCTGCCTCGGATACCAACTGGGTAAACAGTTTGTTTTCAGATTCGATGGCGCCCATCCGCTTTGATTTCATCACAAAGACCCAAAGACACAAAGGCAGGAAGGCGAAAACATTTAGCCGCGGATTTACGCGGATCCGCGCGGATCTGAAAGAGACTAATCAAATCCTTTGAGTGAGTTGTTGGTTGTCTTTGTTTTCGTTCTGATCCGCGTTCATCCGCGTGTATCCGCGGCTAAAAAATGTTTGGCAAAAGAGGCTCTTAACCACTGTCACTTCGCGACGGTAATCTCGCGAGTGGTGATGTTGTAATCGCCGTTTTTTACCGGCAGATCGTCCGGACCAAGCAGCTCGAGTCTCACCGTGTGTTTACCTGAAAGCCAACCTGACAACCAGACAGGTTCCCACTTATCAATGTAAAGCGGTTCGTCATCGTCGACGATGTAGCGTACTCGATATTGACCACCATCACCTTTAAGTCTGGCGTTTGAAAGCCAGAAGTCGATCATGATCGGATCGGCTTCCGCCTCCTCGTACTCGCCCTTGGGTCGACTGTAGGTGAGCAGAGGTTTGCTGGGATCGACATCCCCGGCGGTGCTTGCCGGCATGTCCTTGCCTTCGCGCGTCGCCTGAGCCCCACTAGCCGAATTGTTGTTCGCCATCGTTTGGCCGGCGCCGGTAGTGGTTGGTTTAGAGGCGTCGCCGCCGCTCTTGACCGTGAACGTCACCATCCGAAAGGCGCCCTCGTTCTTATAGCTTTCATGCCAGGGGCGGGAGGGAAATACGCGCAGTGTGTGTTTGCCGGCGACGACGTTGCGCAACTCGAATGGCTGGTCCAATTCGTAATAGGCCTCGTAAGGCTCGTTGTCCAGAATCACATGAATGTGGTTGCCTTTTTCAGTGGCGGGATCCTTGTGGGGCTTGTAGCCTTTAAGGTCGCCGGCTAAATGAAGTTTAACCGCTACCACCGGGCCATCGATTACCGCGCCCTCGGCCGGTGAAATCACATGCAGCTCCGGCATGGCCTCCTCTTGCTCCCCGCGCTCTTTCTTTTGGACAAGGAGGACCTGGGGCGTCGATACGACTTTTAAGATCTGCGCTGGAGGTGGTGTGACCGTAGATGTCGCAGTGGTGTTTGAGTTGTCTTGATTACCTGAACATCCCGCGATTGCTAGCGCAGAGATCGTACTAATGGTCAAGAGAAGGAATCGGACTAAAAGGTGTTTCATGGTCCCTCACGTTTCAGTTTTTTATACTTGCTCGTCGATTTTTATAGCTTACTTGCGGAGTATGGCGAATATTGACCGAGAGTGCTGCGAAACCGTGGCGAGTGCGTCGCGGAGACAGGAGTTGTAGGGGCGTCCCTCCGTGGGCGCCCCATCGTGGGGTTGAGCGAGTAATGTCCAGACAAATCATGCCAGCGATGGGGCGCCCACGGAGGGACGCCCCTACAACTCCTGTCTCCGGTTGGTCCAAGCTGCTAGACATTTTCCATGAGCGGTGCAAAGATCCGCGCACGATTCAAGGGGATCCCAGGCACATTAAAGATGGAGGGGCGCTTTCGCGCTGGAGACCCAATGACCAAAAATCCGATTCGCTTCGGTTACTTCATAATCATTGTTCTCTTGATATCTGCTGTCATTCTGGTCAGCTGTAAGAGACAGACTGAGACAACCGGGTTCCAGCCTGAGATTCACCCCTTGTCGCCGCAGTTGACCACCTACGAAGCCATGCCTATCCCTGATGATAATCCAATGACGCCTGACAAGGTGGCGCTCGGTCGCCAGTTGTTTTTTGACGAACGACTGAGCGGGGACGGTTCGCGATCGTGTTATTCCTGCCACGTCTGCGAAAAAGGATTGACAGATGGTATTGCAAAATCCATTGGGGCTTTTAATAAGCAGTTGCCGCGCAGTAGCCCCACGCTTTGGAACATCGGTTACCACAAGGAGTTTTACTGGGACGGTCGCAGTCCTTCCCTGGAGAAGCAGGCGATGGCCGCGTGGACCGGCGCCAACATGGGCGCTAAGGCCGACGAGATTGCCATCAAGCTGAATGCGATTGACGGTTACCACTTTCAGTTTCGCAAAGTCTTTAACAGCGATGTGACGCCGGACAATATCGTAAAGGCCATTGCTGCTTTTGAAAGGACGATCATCAGCGGAGACACTGCGTGGGATCGCTACCGTGCCGGAGACCAGTCAGCTCTCAGCGAAAGTGCAGTGCGGGGTTGGAATATCTTTCAGGCGATAAAGTGCACGAACTGCCACGATGGAGTTTTGCTCACCGACCAGCAGTATCATAATGTTGGCATTGGCATGGACCAGAAAGAGCCTGATCTCGGCAGGTTCAAAGTTACCAATAAACCCGAAGATACGGGAGCATTCAAGACGCCCACTTTGCGCGACATCGCCCAGTCCGCCCCTTACTTCCACGATGGTAGCGTGCCGACACTCGAAGAAGCGCTGGACATTATGCTGGGTGGCGGTAAGCCTAATCAGTATCTGGACCGAAAAAACCTCGAGAAGCACGACGTCCTGCCGGACCAACGCGAGGCGTTGCTGGATTTCCTCAAGTCGCTGGACGTCGACTGCAAACTAACGAAGCCGCCGCTACCCGACAAGTAAGTACTTGACCAAGGCAACAGAACCTGGGAGGAGAGCTCCCATGCGGAAGCCAAGGGACCTTCGCTAATTCGCAGTCAGGAAGGCGGACCCTGTCCCCGCTCTTACGTTGAGTAGCTTTCAAGCTTGAGGCGGGGACAGGGTCCCCTTCCTGACTGCAAATTGGCGTGGCTTGAGTGATTTCCCAATCGTTAGCGGAGAGTCTTTTTGATCAGAGCTACAAAGTCACGGATGTCTTCCGGCGTAGTGTCAAACGAGGTCATAAATCTGACTTCGGATGTTTGTTCGTTCCAAACGTAAAAGAAGTATTGCTTCTGCAGGCTGGCGATATATTTCTTAGGCAGGCGCGCAAACACTCCGTTTGATTCAACCTTCTGCGTAATCTCTATCAGCGGAATCCGTCTCAGTTCCTGCGCCAGAAGTTTAGCCATGCTATTGGCATGGACCGCATTCTTCCTCCAGAGATCATTCGATAAGAGCGCAGAAAATTGCGCTGAGATAAAGCGCATTTTTGAAGGCAGATGCGTCCCTTGTTTTCGCGTGTACTTGAAGTCCTTTGCCAGGCCTCGGTCGAAGAAGACGACTGCTTCGCCATAGATCATCCCATTCTTGGCGCCACCAAAAGAGAGCACATCAACACCTACGTCTTTGGTTATGCTGCTCAAGCTTGCCTTCAAAGCCGCCGCCGCGTTTGCTATGCGTGCTCCATCCATGTGCAGCAGCATTTCGTTCTTATGAGCGAACCCCGCGAGTTTTTTCAATTCATTCGGCTGGTAGACAGTTCCCATCTCGGTGGATTGAGAAATTGAAATAACGCGAGGCTGAACGTGATGTTCGAAACCGACAACGTGCAAAAACGGCGCCATCTGGTCTACAGTGATCTTTCCGTCATTGGTTGGCAGAGAGAGCAGTTTACAGCCGGTAAATTTTTCAGGGGCGCCGCACTCGTCTACGTTAATGTGCGCCGTCTCGGCACAGATGATTGCATGATAGGACTCAGTGACAGCTTTTAGTCCGAGCACATTTGCGCCCGTGCCGCCGAAGACAAAGTAAACATCGACGTCTTTGCCGAAGTGTTCACGAAAAAGTTTGACCGCTGCGTCAGTGTAAGGATCGTCGCCATAGGCAACAACGTGGCCTTCGTTTGCGGCAGCGATCGCTTCCAACACCTTCGGATGAACGCCGGCGTTGTTATCACTGGCAAGGCTGCGCCCTGGTTTGTGTTTAGTGGACATCTTTCAAGGTCCGGGTCTTATTCATTTTTGATTTAATTCGTGCTATTTCGTGTGATTTCGTGGATCGTCCGCTTGGCTGGGAAATGAGAACGATCCACGAAACTACACGAACGGACACGAACCAGGAAATTTAAACAATCCGCGAGATCTCAAATCAGAAAATGACAAATGAAAACTGTCAAATGACAAATGAAAAATGATCAGGATCACTTCTTCCGAAAATCCTTGATGACCTCTCTCGCCGCATTCGCGCCTGGTCCACCTGTGATGCCACCACCGGGATGGGTGCCGGCGCCACAGAGATAGAGTGCGTTAATTGGAGTTCGATATTGGGCCCAGCCGATTAACGGCCGAAAGGCAAAAAACTGATCGAGCGTTTGTTCCCCGTGCATGATGTGTCCGCCACTCAAGCCGTAAGTCTGCTCCAGATCCACAGGCGTGATGATCTGACGACCAACTATTAACTCATTTAGGTTCGGCGCGGATTCTGTCAGACAATTAATCACCGTATTGCCAAACTCTTCGCGCCGCGAATTCCAATCACCGGTTCTTAGATTGTAAGGCGCAAACTGAACATGGATCGACATGACATGCGCGCCCGGCGGAGCCAAAGATCGATCTGTAAGCGATGGAATAGTGATGTCCATGTAGGGCGAAGGCGAGTAATCGCCATACTTCGCGGCGTCGAAGGCCCGCTCCAGGTAGTCGATGTCCGGCCCGATATGAATGCGGCCTGAAAGTTTCGTCCCCGCATCGCCTCCGTTTAGGGCCGGGAAAGTCGGAAGGCCGGAGAGGGCCAGATTGATCTTCCCAGCACTTCCGACGGCGCGGAAGTTACGAATCTTCATGAGAAAGTCAGGGTCAAGATCGACCGGATCCACTAATCTCAGGAATGTAGTGCGCGGGTCAGCATTCGAAACCACGGCGCGCGCAGAAATCTCCTCCCCGCTTTTCAGCACGACTTTCGAGGCCTTCCCTTCAACTATCAGAACCCGCTCCACGTCAGCTCTGGTTCTGATTTCTACCCCGGCATCGGTTGCGGCTTTCGCCAGTGCTGCCGTGAGCGCTCCCATTCCGCCTTTAACGAAGGATGCCGGGCCCACTCCATGACCATCCATAGCCGCTTGCCACAGTAATCCGGTGCTGGTTCCGGCGGACCATGGTCCAGCGAATGCTCCGAAGATACCTCGCGCGGCGACGGTGGCGCGCAAAAGCTCAGTCTCGAACCATTCGGCAACCAGGTCCGCCACCGCCATCGGCCCCCAACGAAGTAAGCGATACGCGTCTTTCTTACCAAGTCGGCGAAATGACATGCCTACCCGACCTAGATTAAAGAGCTCAGCCGGCGCGGGCTTGTCGATAGAGGGCGGCGTCATCCTGAGCAGAGGAGACAGGACGCGTCCAATACGACGGAAGCTGGCGGCGAATTCGGGATAGCTCCTGGCGTCGTGTGGCGAGATCTTTTTAAGGTCGGCGGCTGTGCGTGCATCGTCGTTGTAGATAGCCAGGGAGCGCTGATCAGTGTCGATCGCCACGACTCGAATTTCGGGATCGATGGTTTCTAGTCCGTGACGTGCCAGATTAAGATCTTTGACGATGTCAGGGAATAGTGGGCCAGCGGAGTGGGCTAGAGTTGAGCAACGGAATCCTGGAAGAACCTCGTCGGTAGTGGCGCCGCCACCGACAACCTCACGCCGTTCCAGAACCAGCGTCTTCAATCCCGCCTTCGCGAGATAGCAGGCGGCCACAAGGCCGTTATGACCGCCGCCAATGATGATGATGTCGTAGGTTGCCATCGTGGCTTGAGAGCTAACTCAACTTAGATCTTAGCCGCGGATTTGCGCGGATAAACGCGGATCTGAGAAAAGACTTAAATCAGATCCCTTCATAATTTCTTGTTCTTATCCGCGTGAATCCGCGCAAATCCGCGCAAATCCGCGGCTAATACTCTTACACTTTTCCGCGTTTCCAATCCTTCAGGAGTTGCATCGCGGCATTACGACCCGGCGCTCCCATTACGCCGCCTCCGGGATGGGTTGCTGATCCGCACATATAGAGATTCCGGATAGGAGTGCGATACTGAGCCCAGCCCGGCGCGGGCCGCAGGAAGAAGAGTTGCTCCAGCGTGAGCTCACCCTGGAAGATGTTGCCTTCCGACAGACCAAAGTCGCGTTCAATATCCAGGGGGGTCAACACCTGTCGGTGAAGGATCAGATCTCTGATGTTGGGTGCGTGTTCGGCAATCGTTTCGATCACGGTATCGCCAAACTCTTCGCGTTTGTCGTCCCAGTTTCCCTCTTTCAAACTGTAGGGCGCATATTGGACAAAGCATGACATCACATGCTTGCCCGGTGGTGCGACCGATGGATCAGTCAAACTCGGTATGACGATGTCAATGTATGGACGGCGCGAGAATTGTCCATACTTTGCTTCATCGTACGCCCGTTCCATGTAATCCACCGACGGCGAAATCGAAATGGCCCCGCGTAAATGGTGTCCGGGGCCGGGCAGCGAAGTAAGGTTTGGCAGTCCGTCGAGAGCAAGATTTACTTTCCCTGATGAGCCACGGTATTTGTAGCGCTTGAGATCTTCCGCAAAGTCACCGGGCAGATGGGCCTCGCCGACCATCTTCATGAACGTCAGTCGCGGATCGACACTCGACGAAATCACGTCGGCATAGATCTCGTCGCCGTTCGTCAGCACCACGCCTTTCGCCTGGCCGTTCTTAAGTAGGATTTTTGCTATCGGTGCTTCTGTGCGAATCTCGGCGCCCGCCTCTCGCGCCGCATCGCCAATGGCGTTTGAGATGGCCCCGGTACCGCCGCGCGACAGTCCCCAGGAACGAAAGGCGCCGTCGATTTCGCCCATGTAATGATGCAGCAACACATATGCGGTCCCCGGGCTGCGCACACCCAGAAACGTGCCGATGATTCCGGAGGCAGACATCGTCGCCTTGAGCACGTCAGTCTCAAACCACTGGTCCAAAAAATCCACCGCGCTCATAGTCATCAACTGCACCTGGTTATACTTGTCTTCAGCAGGCAGATGCTGAAATCTCCGGCCCAGGAACAGCAGATCCTTCAACCCTTTCACATTTAGTGACGTGGGATCGGGCGGGGTCATGCTCATGATGGGCTTCACGAAGTGGGCCATCTCGATCATTGCTTTGCCGTATTCGTCGTAGGCTTCGGCGTCTAGTTTGGAATGGCGTGCGATTTCGCGTCGTGTCCTCGCGTGGTCGTTGACACGCCAAAGGTAATCGCCGTTCGGCATCGGAGTGAACGTGCCGTCCAGCGGAAGTATCTCCAGGCCGTGACGAGGCAGGTCGAGTTCGCGAATTATTTCCGGACGAAGCAGGGAAACGACGTAGGAGCAGACGGAAAACTTGAAGCCAGGGAAGACTTCTTCGGTTACGGCGGCGCCGCCCAGTACGTGTCGCCGCTCAAGGACCAGCACTTTTTTTCCAGCCCGAGCGAGATAAGCAGCATTAACCAGGCCGTTATGTCCGCCGCCGATGACGACGACGTCGTATTGAGTATTCATCTGTGAATCGGTATTGCAGCTTGCTGAAGAATCGCTAGCATACTTATAATCGCTCGCCCTGACAAACAAGAGCAGCAAAGTACCGGTTCAGTTAGAGTCCGGAAGTTCAGAGTTCAACCTTTAGGTTGTGACTCGCGGAGGCAACAAGCTAAAGTTAAGAACTCTAAACGACGCCTACTCTGCAACCGTTTGAGGCCGGAAGTTCAGAGTTCAACCTTTAGGTTGTGGCGACGATACGAACAACTAAAGCTTGAAACTCTAAACTACGCCCAACCCTGCAACGGAGCACTCAAACATGCCTATTGGGACGGCCTTTCACCAAAGAACCTTCCAGCTCTGCGAAAGTCTGAACTATCGTGAGTGGTCGGGCTACTACGCCGTTAGCTCCTACGAACCTCATCACGAACACGAGTACAACGCGATTCGCAATGCGGCTGCGCTGATCGATATCTCACCGTTGTTCAAATACCGTTTGACTGGTCCAGACGCTACCCGGCTCGTGGATCGGATCATCACCCGCGATATGCGCAAGGTATCTGTGGGCCAGGTGATCTACACGCCCTGGTGCGATGAACGCGGTAAGGTAATTGACGATGGCACCGTCTCGCGCCTGGAAGTAAACACCTATCGGTGGACGGCCGCCGATCCGAGCTTACGCTGGTTCACACAGAATGCTTCCGGCATGAATGTGAAGATCGAAGATATTTCCGAGACTGTGGCGGCACTGGCGCTGCAGGGGCCAACATCCGCACGCCTGTTGCAGACACTCGTCGAAGGGGCAGAGATTGAAGGCCTGAAATATTTCCGGGTGACCCGAGGCACAATCGCCGGCGTTCCGTTGGAGATATCCCGCACCGGTTACACGGGCGATCTGGGGTATGAGATATGGGTTCCGTCTGATCAGGCACTGAGGGTTTGGGATGCACTGGTTGACGCGGGGCAGGCTTTCGACATTCATCCGGCTGGCATGTTGGCGCTTGACGTGTCTCGAATTGAAGCTGGTTTGCTTTTGATCGATGTCGACTTCAACAGCAGCAAGAAGGCCTTGATTGATGAGCAAAAGTATTCGCCGTTTGAGATGGGCCTGGGCCGACTTGTCAGTCTCGATAAGAACCGTTTTGTGGGACAGGCGGCACTAATTGCAGAGCAGAAGCGCGGCCACGCGCGTGAGATTGTAGGTCTGGAGATTGATTGGCCGCAAGTTGAGACCTTGTATGAAGCGGTAGGGTTGCCGCCAGCGGTGTCCCTGATCGCCTCGCGAGTTGCGGTGCCGGTTTTCAGGGATGGTACCCAGGTTGGCAAAGCAACTTCTAGCACCTGGTCGCCGACGCTGAAGAAGATGATCGCCTTGGCGACGATAAAGCGCGAGTGTACTAAGCCGGGCACCAAGGTTCAGTTTGAGATGACGGTAGAAGCAGTTCGTCATCGTGTGGCAGCAAGAATTGTGAAGACCCCGTTCTTTAATCCGAAACGCAAGACTGCAACGCCGCCGGGTTAGAACTCTTCGGGATGTGGTGTACATCATAATTGTAGCAAGATTGCTTCAAGCCTCGTTAGTTTGCAGTAAGGAAGGCGGGGCCAGTCCCCGCCACAATGTTGAAAAACACACAGCGTAAGTGCGGGGACAGGGGCCGCCGTCCAGACTT
>JBGTHZ010000044.1:0-13867 GCA_041745915.1 Pyrinomonadaceae bacterium
CTTCTTAGAAACTTCTACGTTGCCTCGCAGGGTACGAGTTGGAAACCGAGCGATTTTGCTTTTCTTCGCAGATTGGCAAAGCGGCGCTCCTGATACTTTTGTTCGTAAGCTTTTTGACCGACTTCGACATATGCGGACCCCTGCGTGAGCATGGTGTAATAGATCCGAGCGATTTTATGAGCGGTAGCTGTGACCGCGTGTTGACCACCATTGCGGGCTTTGATGCGACGATAGAAAGCACCAAGGGCAGTCTGGCTTCGGCCCAAGGTGGCGGCTGCAATACGGAAGGCTTGGGCGGCCCGATTGGCTCTGCGCTTGCCCCGCTTTTTAAGTTCTTTGCCACCGGAGATACGGGTGCCTGGGCACAAGCTGAGCCACGAGGTGAAGTGCTTAACGGTTCTCCAGGCACTCATATCAAACCCGACCTCGCTGGAAATGGTGAGCAAAGTGTCAGCGCCCAAGCCCGGAACGTTAAAAAGATCGACCCCGCTTTTTTTGTACAACATCTCGCGCATATCAACTCCACTGCGAATGCGCGCCGACGGGTTACTTTGTTTGGTGGGTGGCGGTGGCTGACCATCCGTAGCGTCAGGATAAGAGTTGAGTTGTTCGATGATTGCCCGCTCGCAGTCGGCAATCTTGCTTTGATAGATCTCGTACAACTCCACCGCTTGGCGCAAGGCAAACAGATGCTCATCACGGTAGTTGCCGATCAGTGATTGAGCGATGGTCTGCTGACTGCTATGGCACCGTGCATCACGGTGACCCGCCAGAACTTGCGGATCACGCTCACCCGCGAGGATCGCCTTGAGGATCTTCATGCCGGTGACGCCCGTGATATCTGATACTACGTTATGCAGGAGTAGGTTCATTTGTTGCAGCGCCTTCTGCATATGCTGTATGTGCTGGGCCGAGGCTTGGACCAGCATCTCTTTTTGCCGCAGGTAACTGCGTAACACACATATTTCATCGGGTGGCCGAAAAGCTCCGCTGAGTAATCCATAAGTGTGTAGCTGCTGCAGCCATTGACAATCAAGCACATCCGACTTGCGACCCGAAACGTTCTTGACGTGTCGCGCGTCGACCAGCTTCACTTCGAACCCGCGCCGTTCTAGTAACTCGAACAACGGGATCCAGTAAACGCCGGTCGATTCCATAGCCACGGTGGTGATCCCACAATATGCCAACCAGTCGGCCAGCGCCACCAGGTCAGCAGTGAAGGCGCCAAACGTCCGCACCGCCACTTCGTCGCGTCCTATGGGTACGGCCACCATGTGTTGCTCTGCTCCGATGTCGATGCCAGCCGCGTTGACGTTGATATGTTGTAGCTGCTGCGGCAAGCTTGATACTTTGAACTTTCGCCTGCGATTGTTTTTGCTGCGCTGTTGAGACATCGGGGACTCCTTGAACAAGAGGTGTTAGAGCTACTCGCAGGCGCAGGGAGCAGGTTCATGCATTCTTCTTAACGGGGTATTATCCACCAATGGTATCAACGCCGACCCTGAGACCACACTTTGCGACGGGCAAGTCTGCACCAATGACGCACCGGCCTTCTCGACCTGCGAGCGGGCACCAGCTTATCAATTATCCCCAGGCGAACGCTCTCGTTTCATCAGGGTATCTGCACGTCGGAGACGAGCTGGGGTGCTTTGCGTGAGATTCTTGCTCCGAAAAACAAGCTCGGCATTCTTGTTCACAGATTCACTTCAGTTCGACAACTGCGATAGCGCCCGGCGCCAGAGTGACCGAGACAGTATTCTGAGCTTGGTTCATTTCCACAGGTGTGTCGGTGATAAAGTCGGTGGCGGTGCGGAGTGGTTGGCCGGGAATGTTGATTGTGACTGTGACACTGGCACTGCGGTCGACCTGGGCCAGGCCTTGTTGGGGTTTGTTGACGCCGTTGTTGTTGAAGAGGGTAACCACCCAGCTGGTGTTGGTGCGGTTGATGAGATATTCAACGTCGCCGCGAACTTTTACTGGAGTAGCGTCGGAAAAGACGTGGGCCAACATGTGGGCGGCGAAAGGTGTCATACGCTCGTCGGCGCCGAGCAGATCCGGTAAGGCGGAAACGACGAGGCTTCCCTTCGCGAGTTTGTTGACGGTGACGAGCGGGTCGCCATTCGGCGCGGCGATTAGAGACTTTGCTCCCTTGAGCTCCACCCTTTCGTAACGAAACATCTGACCATTGAGGTCCTGTGGTTGTTCACCGGGAGAAAGACAACGCGCGCTGTCGGCTTCGCTGGTAGTGCTCGTCAGGCGGACGCCGAGGAGTTGTTCCGGCATGCCTTTCACCTGAGCGGCGTTGAGAACGACGGTGCCACCGTTGCGGACGTAGTCAGTTAGTTTGGAGATCCAATCACTGGTCCAGTCGATGTGTCCGCCCACGACAACTGCGCGGTAAGGCGACAGAGGGGATGCGGAGACGCGGGTACGGGGAGACTCGGAGACGGGGAACTTTGCACTTTGGACATCTGAGGCGACCAGCACATCGAAGATGTCGCCAAAGACGCCGTTGACGAAGACCTGGCGATCGGCGGTAGCTGGTTCGCCTTCGACGACCAGGCCGGGGTAATAGGCGACACCGAATAATTCTCGCAACGCACGATCGCTGCGGCTGATCTGTGAGACGCCGAAAGGCCAGTGCGGATAGTCGGTCATCTCAAACCCGTGTGCCGGATCCAGTAGGAAAGCTACGGGTGTGTAGGCCGTGCCCCGGTCGGGATGCTTCTCCGCGAAGCGCATGAATTCATCCGTGATGCGTCCAAGAGGGTTCAGTTGAAAAGGATGTTCGCCCGGGCCGGGTTTGAAAAACTGATCGAAGCCCTGTTCCAGGTAGATCGCCGAAGCGCCTGCCATGTAATAGAGGTAATAACTCTTCCGATACCACGAAAGCGACGGACCCATCGACGCGCCGTAACGTGAGTGAAAGAAATTATTAGGTCCGGCGAAATTCTGCTGCAGCGTGAAGGTGGTGGCGGTGTCGCCAAAGTTTGGCGCGTGGTAATAGAGAAAGGCCGCGCCGTATTGTCTCGCTGCGCCGCGCGTGAAAGCGATGCGCATGCCGTACATGGGCTGGACAGCGGCAGTCTCAATTCCAAGCAGCCGCACTCCCCATCGAGCAAGTGCGTGCGCGAAAGATGTGCTGGACGTTGATTGGGCAGGGATCAGCTTGTCCCACATGGGTCCGGTTTGGGTCTGAAAGGTCGAGCCCCACTTCTTATCAAGCGCATTTGTGTAAAACACTCGGTAGGCTTCGAGCAGTTCCTGGCGCGTCATCGTGGGAGAGGTCTTCAGGTCCTTTGCAGCGGACTCCCAGACGTATCCCACACTCTCACCCGAAACCCACCCCAGAAACTGATCGCGTAGTTCGCCGTTCAGCAACTTCCAGGCATGCTCTCCTTCGCCTGCCGGAAATTGCGCCGCGCCATAATTGATCAAAATGGCGAACGGCGCTTTGGTTTCGCGCAGATAGCGGAGAAAGGGACTACCCTGCTTAAAGTATTCGGGCAGGTTCGGTATGTAGACCACCGGGACGACGAATTTCGACGCAAAGATGGGCACATCACGATCTCCCTTGTACTTCGCGACAAACTGATCGACAGGTTCAGCATGAAACGGATAGAGAGGGCGCTCGTCCGCGGGCTTGTCGTACAGCGGCCAAAATTCCTTGCTGATATTCCAGGGCATCAGGAAATCGCGGCCGGCGATCCGGGGACGCTGCCATGCAGCAGGAATAGATGTGTCGCTGCTTGCCGACAGCAGCGATGTCAGCGTGCCGCGCGCTGTGGACCACTGGCGGAGATAGCGCATGCCGGCGAAATCCGGCTTCCGGCGTCCTTCGGGGACGTAAGAGAGGTCGCTGGTGATGAGCACGGCGTCCACATGTCGGCGCGCACTCGCTGCTTTCTCGATCTCGATGGAGATGCGGGCCAGGCCCTTATCAAGCTTGGCGGGGGCGCCATCCCAGGTAAACGCCCAACCCCAGTACATACTGATTTCGTCGTGAGGATCGATCAGATCCGTGGCGCCAAACTCCTGCGCAAAGCGGACGGACTCGGGGACGCGGGGACGCGGGGACACGGCGACGCGGTGATGGGGAGACGCGGCGACGCGGTCAGGCGGAGACGCGATGCTAGTCTCCATGTCCCCGTATCTCCGTGTCTCCGTGTCCGCGTGTCCCAGCGTCCCGGTCTCCCCCGAGTGTCCCCGCGTCTCCGCTTCCTGCGTGACTCGTACGACAAAGTTCTCCGATCGCCCGACCCAGTCGGCATAGCGTATCCAGACTTTATAATCACCGCCACGCGGCACTTCGATGTCTTGATAGATCACTGCGCGAGTCTCGTCAGCGCTCGCGGCCACTGAATTCCATTCGCTTTCCCCGCCCTGGGACCATTCGGCAGAGACGCCCGGTCCATTAATGCCCCACCCCGGCGCTTTGGCTTTCGGATGGTTGAGCCACGAGGGATTAAGTATCGGCTCACCACGTTGGTCAGTCGCGAGGCCGCGCATGTTCTCGGCTTCGTACCAGAGGTACTCGAGCTTGGCATGAATCTCGGATCTAACTAACCGAGATTCTGATGAGACTTGGCCGAGCGTTACGCCAATAGGAACCAATAGGAGGGTCAGAGCCGAACGCAAGAAGGTTATTGGAAAGGTCGTTCTTCTACCACATTCATGCGCAACGTGACTGTCCCAGCGGCTTCGCCGCCCGCCAGTGCGGTAAGGCTTTGCCTTACCGTGACGACTCAATCGATTTGAGGCTGGGCCTCCGTCAGGTCTACTTTCGCCAACTGATTCTGTCGATGTCGACAAGCAGCGGCTCCTCTTCCAAAAGTCGCCGATTCCAGATACGCGCACTTGAATACTTATAGTCTTCAGCTCTTTCTACCAAACCCGCTCTCACAGGATTCTGATGTGTGTAATGTACACGTTGCATGAACATGCTCTCGCTCGTCAACTGGCGGACGTTTGGGTGATGGTCCCAAAGCGAGTAACGGTGACCTCGTCGGTAGTCTTCATGCCTGAGCTTTTCAAGAGACGACTCATACTGATGCTCTCTGAGAAAATTTATTACTCGGCGGGCAACGATGCCGTTGACATAACGAAGGATTGCTTCGGGTTTCTTGGTGCTATCGGTGACGAGATGGAGGTGATCCGGCATGATAACGTACGCAAAGATCAAGAAGCCCCCGGAGGTTCTTGCCTCGTTGAGGGCCTTGCTTGCGATTGTTTTGATCTTATCAGAGCGGAAAACTGGGAGCCGATCTTTCGTGACAGACGTAAGATAGTACGCGGGCGAGCTGGGCGAGATCTTGAACATTGTGAGGAGCGAGGCGTAGCCTCGAAATATTCAATTTTAGTTGACCGGTAAGGCATAGCCTTACCGCACTGTTGCGGCGGCAAGCCGCGAAATTCAGCCGAGCGCTGCCAAACATTCGGGCAGGCTCCGTTGGCGGCAGGTAAACATCGGCGTGTCGCGCAGGGTGTAGGAGCTGGCTTTCGTTTCTCGCAACTCCTGCACGAGATCCAAGAAGTCTGCCGGGTGATCGGTTTCAAAGGCAACCACGAATTCCTGGTCATCGAGGCCGAACGAGTAGGTGGTATGCAGCTTGACGGAGCGATACTTCGTTCCGATGCGAATGTGTTCGTCCATCATCTCCTGACGCTGGTCGGCAGTGCGCGCATACCAGTCGCGCGTCTTCACAAACGGATAGACGAAGAGGTAGTCAGACTTTCCGGGAATGATGTGGAGTCGATCCTCGACATGCTCAGGATTGTCTCGATCGATGTACATCGATCGTTTAGTCATGGAGAGGAACGACTGTACCGGCTCGATATACTTAGCCATATCGGTTGCGTTCAGTCGCGAGGTCATTTCCTGGAGAGGCTCGAGTTCGTAACCAATTCTCCAGATCATGAAGTCAACGTTGGTGCGCAAACCCACAGTCGAGTAGGTGTGAATTAACAACTTACGGCGAAAGTCGTCAACCGCTTTTGAGAATTGAACGATGCAGGACTGCTTGTCGCCATTTGAGAGTAATCGCCATTCAGGACGGGAGCGATAAAAGGTAAAGTTGACAAACTGTCTGGGCAGCTTCGGTTTTTGCTCCTCCATCTCGATGCAATTAGGGGCCAGCCGAAGCGAACCGCGTATTGCATTGCCAGGGTCCTTGTCGCTACTCATGTGATTTTCCACCTCTGCAGCGGCCAATTCTGATTTGTTTTCGCGAAATCGATGAGAATGCTCGGCGCGAGGGTATTTTGCTCGCTATTCGGTTTGTTTGCAACTTACCAGAAATGAGCCGCCGAGGTAGCGAGAGTCCCTTGGCATGCAGGGGGAGGACCGGGGACATTTTCCATTTTCCATTTTCCATTTCTCATTTTTCATTCGTTTGCTTTCGTTAAGAGCGGAAGTTGCAGTGATACCTCTAACCTTAGCAGGTAACCCAATGACAAATGAAAAATGAGAAATGGAAAATGGAAAATGAGTCCTTCCTGGCCTGACCTGACTTCATCCTTACCAGGGTGATATACTGCCCAGGCTTTTAAATCCAACACAAACTGATTCGCGATGGAGACCCGAGGATGAACTCTGCCAAGTTTGCGGCCATCATTTTAGTCATCGGATGTTTTTCTGCCGCTTGCACCAGCTCAGACACACTAACAACAAATCGAACTCAGCCGGAAGCTTCTCCGGCGACAGTGGCAGCTACAGACACCCCGGATCCACTTGCTAATGCGTACCAAAACTTCCAGAAGAATTGTCAGGAGTGCCACGGTGAAAAGGGCCAGGGCGGGGTGGTGGAGATTAAAGGGAAAACGCTGAAGGTCCCTAGCTTGCGAGATGGTCATGCGCTAAACCACACCGACGAGAAGTTTGTTAAACAGATCACTGAGGGCGACGATGAGATGCCCGCGTTTAAGGACAAGCTTAGTGCGGAAGAGATTAATGATCTCGTAAGATTTATTCGGAAGGAGTTACAAGGGAAATGAAGAATTAGTACTTTGTGCTTTGTACTTTGTTCTTGGTTCTTCGGTTTGGCTTAAGCAGCTCCCGGCACAAAGCTCCAAGTACAAAGTTCTAAGTAAAAAGTTCAAAGTCCTTATTTTGCGATTTGCTATTTACCATTAACCATTCACTGGCTTCAGTCAGCACGCGTAGCTCAGTTGGATAGAGCGTTTGACTTCGAATCAAAAGGTCGCAGGTTCGAGCCCTGCCGCGTGCACCATCTCTTCTAAGTTTCCCGCACTGAGAAACATCGCGAGTCCCTGGAGGTGCTATCACTTCCAGGACAATCACTCAACATCCGCAGTAGCCTATGTGAATTCATGAACGGCTTAGAGAACACTTCGGGTCGGCCTCCAAAACTTGCCTTGATTGGCTTTTGTTACGACGAAAACTCATCTTTCATGAAGGGTGCGGCTGATGCTCCACCGCAGATCAGAGCGGCGTTCCGTTCCGATGCGACGAACGCCTGGAGTGAAGCCGGAGTAGACCTGGGTGCGGAAGGAACTTTCTTCGACGCGGGAGACGTGGAGCCAGTCCCGGGAACGGAGATGTTTTCATTAATCGAGGATTCGGTTCGAACTCTATTGACCGACAACCTGGCCCCAATCTGTCTGGGTGGAGATCACTCCATTACTTATCCGATCATACGGGCCGTCAGCAAGAAACATCCGGAGCTCAGCATCCTGCACTTCGATGCTCACCCTGATCTGTATGACGAGCTATTGGGAAACCGCAACTCACACGCCAGCCCGTTTGCGAGAATCATGGAAGAAGGACTGGCGAAGCGACTCGTTCAGGTCGGCATTCGCACAATCAGTGGACATCAAAGAGAGCAGGCCGAGAGATTTGGAGTGGAAATCATCGAGATGAGGCATTGGCGAGATGATCTAACTTTGAACTTTGATTCGCCGGTGTACATCTCTTTCGACATGGACGCACTCGATCCAGCTTTCGCTCCCGGCGTCTCTCATCGCGAGCCTGGCGGACTCTCAACCCGACAAGCCATTGGTTTGATTCAGCGATTGCCAGCCAGAGTTATCGGGGCAGACATCGTGGAATTCAATCCGCGCATGGATCCAGTTCAGACAACAGCAGCTGTTTGTGCAAAGCTTTTGAAAGAGATTGCTGCGAAGATGTTGGAATAGATCGTAGCAAGATTGTAGGGGCGTCCCTCCGTGGGCGCCCCAAGTTGCGCGTCGTTGGAGGTTCCCCAGCTTGAGCGAGGTGGGGTGCCCACGGAGGGACACCCCTACAAATCTACGACCCGGCCGCGACTGAACCAGCCGGCTGACGCTGTTCCATCGGAACATAGTCCCTACTACGGTGCCCCAAATAAACCTGACGCGGGCGCGCGATCTTTTGATCCGCATCCTCAAGCAACTCGACCCATTGCGCCAGCCACCCTGAGGTCCGCGGAATCGCAAACATCACTGGAAACATGTCGAGGGGAAAACGCATCGCCTGATAGATGATCCCGGAATAGAAGTCGACGTTGGGATAAAGTTTGCGTTTCACGAAATACTCGTCCTCCAGCGCAATACGCTCCAGCTCGAGCGCGATATCCAGCATCGGATCTTTGCCGGTCACTTCGAACACTTCGTCGGCCACCTGCTTGATGATGCGCGCTCGCGGATCGTAGTTCTTGTAGACGCGGTGACCGAAGCCCATCAAACGAAACTCGCCGGCCTTGACGCGCTTCACGTATTCAGGGACCTTATCCAACGTGCCAATCTCTTTCAGCATCCGCAGCACCATCTCGTTGGCCCCGCCATGCAGTGGTCCATAGAGTGCTGCCGCCGCTCCACCCAATGCCGAAAAAGGATCAGTGTGTGCACTTCCAATGCTGCGCATGGCGTTGGTGCTGCAGTTCTGTTCGTGGTCGGCATGAAGGATGAAGAGCACACTCAGGGCGCGTTCCAGCACCGGGTTGGGCTCATACTTTAGTTCCGTGGTCTTGAACATCATGTTCAGGAAGTTGCCTTCGTAGCCCAGATCGTTATCAGGATAGGCATACTGCATACCGATGCGGTGGCGAAAAGCGAAGGCTGCGATGGTGGGGACTTTGGCGATCAGTCGAAAGATCTGCTTTTGGCGAAACTCTTCGTTGAAAATGTCCTTGGCGTCCGGATAGAACGTCGACAGGGCGCCCAGCGTGGCTTCAAACATGCCCATTGGATGAGCGTTGTAGTGGAAGCCGTCAATTACCTTCTTGATGTTTTCGTTTATAAAAGTGTGATAGGTGATATTGCGCTTCCAGTCAGTCAACTGCGTCTCGGTAGGCAGCTCACCGTTGAGCAGCAAATACGCGACCTCGAGATAGGTACTCCTTTCGGCGAGTTGATCGATGGGATAACCGCGATACTCCAGGATGCCCTTGTCGCCATCGATGAACGTGATCTTGCTTTTGCAGGACGCCGTATTCATGAACGCGGGATCGTAAGTCATCAAGCCAAAGTCGTCCTCTGCGGCCTTGATTTGGCGGAGATCCATCGCCTTTATCGTGCCGTTCTCAATTGGAAGGTCATACTGCTTTCCAGTGCGATTGTCGGTAATGCTCAAGGTGTTGGCACCCATCATCATTTCTCCTAACGGTTGAGCTTTTCAAGGATTGCCAGGTTTGGAAGAGCAGAGTAACGCCGAGGCGAGCAACTAATCAAACGCCAAGCAATGAGGTCAGTACCGAAACGCGGTAGCGACCGTGTGAAAACTCCAAAGTCGACACCCACAAGGGCGGTTTCTCGTTAGCTAGATGTTCGAGTTTTCACACAGCCTCGGTAGCGTCGGGTCAACGATTCGTCACCACCCAGCATCCGTCGCGCACCGCTGACCCGACGCTACCGCGGTACTGACCTCATTCCACGCAACCAACCTCTTGCTGCAATAACGAGATCCGGATTTGTGTGACTTCAGAGGAGCCCTAGATCCAATGTCTGGTCTGCGCTTTGTTTCAAGGTCACTCAGGCATACACTAATCAGAACCGTTTATGAAACCAGAATCCACTTTGGCCATGGCACTGCCGTTCGAGATAGTCGAGTGTCTGAAGCGCGCTCTGGCCGAAGACATCGGAACAGGCGATGTGACAACCAACAGCATTGTCCCTGCCGATGCCGTTCTGCGGGGAAAGATCCTGGCAAAAGATAACGGCGTCGTTGCCGGGCTCGATATCGCGCAGGCTGTGTTTCTCCAGCTTGAGGATCAAATTGACTTCGTGCCAGGTGTGCCTGAGGGAGCCCAAGTTACCAGCGGCACGGTGTTGGCGAATATCTCCGGCTCGGCCCGGGCATTGTTGACGGGCGAGCGAACGGCACTTAACTTTCTCGGGCGGATGTCAGGAATCGCCACGCTTACTCGCCGGTTTGTTGATCAGGTTTCCGGAACCTCAGCGAGAATTCTCGATACGCGCAAGACGGCGCCCGGCCTCAGAGCAATTGATAAGCTTGCGGTGCGGCGCGGTGGTGGCGAAAACCATCGAATAGGACTCTTCGACATGGTCCTAATCAAGGACAATCATATCGACTTTACCGGATCTATTGCCGCGGCCGTCCACCGTGTGCGTGCGGCCGGCACCAATCTCGAGATCGAAGTCGAGGCGCGCACGTTAGCAGATGTGCAAGAAGCCCTGGACCTGGGAGTTGAACGCATCCTACTCGACAACATGACGCCGGAAGTCGTGCGGGAAGCGGTTACTTTGAACGGCGCTCGTGCGAAACTGGAAGCCTCCGGAAATGTCACACTCGAGAACGTCCGCCAAATCGCCGAAACCGGCGTAGACTTTATTTCGGTAGGGTCCTTGACACATTCTGCCAGGGTGTTTGATGTGAGCTTGAAGTGGACTGGATGACCATAACGCGGAAAACCATTGACCTTAGTTAGTCAACTAAACAGACATGATAGCTACACTCGGTAAAGAAACGTCCGCGGAGCAAATCTACGACCAGTTAAAGGCAATGCTCGCCGATGTGGTCCCGGACTTTGAGTTGCGGATGAAGTCGGAGATTGCGGCAAAGATCAACCGGGTAAAGGCCGAAAAGAACGCCGTGATCCTCGGTCATAACTACATGGAGCCGGCGCTTTTCTACTCGATTCCCGATTTCGTTGGCGATTCCCTGGATCTGGCGCGGCGCGCCGCACAGACCGACAAGGACATCATCGTCTTCTGCGGCGTCAGGTTCATGGCCGAAACCGCGAAGCTGCTCAACCCCACCAAGACCGTTCTGATTCCCTCTGAGAAAGCCGGCTGTTCGCTGGCCGCCAGCATTACCGGCGAAGACGTGCGCGAGCTAAGACGACGTTTTCCCGGAGTCCCGGTGGTCACGTACGTAAACACTTACGCCGATGTAAAAGCTGAATCAGATATTTGTTGCACATCCTCGAATGCAGTGGCGGTGGTCGAGTCGCTAAATACGGACAGGGTGATTTTCCTGCCCGACGAATACCTGGCGAAAAATGTGGCCCGCGAAACCGGCCGGCACATCATCTTCCCGACCTCCGATCCGCGTAAGGCCGCGGACGGAGAACTTGACTACCAGATGATCGGATGGCCAGGCCGCTGTGAAGTGCACGACAAATTCACGGTTGAGGACATTGTTAACGTCAGGAAGCAGTTTCCAGATGTAGTAATCCTGGCTCACCCTGAGTGCAGCCCGGAAGTAGTGGCGGCTTCAGATTATTCAGGCAGCACGAACGCGATGATCAGGTATGTCGAGCAGACCAGGGCGCCTCGTTATCTCCTGCTGACAGAATGTTCCATGGGAGAGAACGTCGCGGCCGCGAATCCAGACAAAGAGATGCTCCGTTTATGCAGCGTCAGATGTCCACACATGAACCAGATCACGTTGGAAGACACGCTGGAGTCGCTGGAAAAGGTGCAATACGTGATCGAGATTCCGGAAGAAATCCGCGTTCGAGCCGCTCGCGCCGTGGAAAGAATGATCGCGATCGGGTGAATTGTAGGGGCGTTCCTCCGTGGGCGCCCCATCGTCGCATTGGTTCGCGGCGAGTGACAACATCACATGAATGCGACGATGGGGCGCCCACGGAGGAACGCCCCTACAATTCACTGAACGCGAATGTCGTTGGCGTAAATCACCTCGCGCAAAGGTAAAGCTTGGCAGAAACTGAAGTCCTGATCATTGGCTGCGGCATTGCCGGAGCGACCGCAGCTTTGCAATTGGCGCGCAATCCCGGGCGCCAAATTACCGTCATTACTCGTGCTCCTGATCCTCACGAATCAAACACTCAATATGCGCAGGGGGGGATTATTGGTCGAGGCGTGGATGACAACCCCGAACTTCTTTTGGCGGACATCCTGGCAGCCGGCGCCGGCGTGAGTTCGCCTTACGCAGCTCGCATACTTGCCGAGGAAGGACCGCCACTTCTCCACGAGGTCCTGGAGAAGGCTGCGGGCGTGAGATTTGACAGCGACTCAAGCGGGCAGCCGCTTTGGGGTAACGAAGCAGCTCACTCCCGTCGACGAATTCTACATGTGGGTGACGGCACCGGGGCGGCCATCATGAAGGGTTTGATTACAGCTCTGCGCAGCTCCCCAAACATCACAATTGAATCGAACGTCACCGCTGTCGATCTGATCACCTTCCCCCACCACTCTCGCGATCCCCTTGACAACTATCGGCCTATCGCCTGTCACGGCGCTTACATGTTTAACCGGGAGGAGCACACGGTCCATCGCTACCTCGCCGCAGCTACTGTACTGGCGACCGGCGGGCTGGGGCGCATTTATCGCAACACTACCAACCCACAGGGTTCGCGCGGTGACGGGTTAGCGATGGCCCACCGCGCCGGCGCCAGGATCGTAAATGCCGAATATGTGCAGTTTCATCCCACGGCGCTGGCTGCTCCCGGCGCCGAAGGCTTGTTGATTAGTGAAGCTGTTAGAGGCGAGGGCGGGATTCTGTTGACTCCGGATGGGCGTCAGTTCATGGCCGAGTACTCACCCGAGTGGAAGGATCTCGCACCGCGTGACGTAGTGGCTCGGGCCATACACCACGAGATGGAGACTCACGACTACTCTTATGTGCTGCTCGACATTAAATCGCGAATGTCTGCTGACGCCATTCGCAATCGCTTTCCCAACATTTATGCTCAGTGTCTAAAGGCCGGAATAGATATCACGCAGGAACTGATACCCGTGGTACCGGCCGCACATTATTTCTGCGGTGGTGTGCTGGTGGATGAATGGGGACGCTCCAGCATCGATAACCTCTACGCAGTCGGTGAAATTAGCTGCACGGGAGTACACGGCGCGAATCGCCTGGCCTCAACTTCTCTGCTAGAAGGATTGGTGTGGGGAAACCGCGCGGCCAGGCATGTGGAAGAAACTCTGAGCAAGCCGCCGGCTGCGAAACGACCCGGGTTCGCCGACGTGCCCCCCTGGGATGAGAGCGGATTGTTTGCCGAACCCGATCCGGCGTTGATTCAAGGCGATATGCAAACGATCCAAAACATCATGTGGCACTACGTAGGCCTGGTCCGAAATGCGGAACGTCTCTCGCGAGCCATTAGAGAGCTTCGTCACCTCTGGAATGAGATCGAGACATTTTACCGGACCACAAAGCTGGCGGATGGATTGATAGGGCTAAGAAACGCGATCGAAGTGGCCCTCCTGGTCGCCGAGGCTGCTCAACACAATCGTCAGAGCCGTGGTTGCCATTACCGGCATGATTCGGTTTCAGTAGAAGGGGACAGGTTGATCTAATCTAACTATATCCAAGGACGCCGCGCATTCGCGAGATTGCGCCCCTCATCACGCGAACCATTCGTGGGGCGATGTAAATCGAAAGCGCCAGAAAAGTAACGATGAAGATGATCGTGAGTACTGGCAGGAAGATCGATAGCAG
>JBGTHZ010000045.1:0-46472 GCA_041745915.1 Pyrinomonadaceae bacterium
TTGCGACGGGCAAGTCTGCACCAATGACGCACCGGCCTTCTCGACCTGCGAGCGGGCACCAGCTTATCAATTATCCCCAGGCGAACGCTCTCGTTTCATCAGGGTATCTGCACGTCGGAGACGAGCTGGGGTGCTTTGCGGTAACAAATATTGCCCGTCACCTTCAGGTGGAGCCCGAAGCAGCATTGAAACTGACGAATAGAAAGTTTCGTCAGCGCTTCAATCATATCGAAGACAGCTTGCTATCGCGTGACCAGAGTTTCACATCGGCAACGCTCGAGGAACTTGAACTTCTCTGGCAGGAGGCGAAGACCAGGGAGTCAGCAGACGCCAGGGAGTAGGAAAGTTAGATCCGGCTTTGGCTTGCGTGATTTGCCGTCACCCCTTTTGAAATTCGCGTTCATCCGCGTTCATCTGCGGCAAGATGGCTCGCATCTAAGCGAAGGCCCGCTCGAAAGCGGGCCTTGTCCGTATACAAGCTGCCGTCGCGGCTTTAGTCGTTTAGACGAACTGAGCGAAGAGTATTATTGAAAGCGGAAGCAAAGCTCCGGGCTTCACTCTGCGGAGCGACAGCAATCATATAAAACAGAGCCCCGTTCCGTAGTTGGGTGGTGATCAGTGTGACCGTCTCGGTCTGACCGGTTGCCTGATTAACGTTGGTAAGGCCGGTACTCAAACCCGTGCGACCCGACACACTGACACGTTGAAAGTTTGTCGACCTGCGTAAGCTGCGGTTTCCCTGTGTCAGACTGTTAATCAGCTCCAGAGTGGCCTGCTGCAAATTTCGATTCTGAGTTTGGGCAACGCCAAAATTGACTCCATGAGTGAAGATTGCCTGGTTTTGGTACTGTCCATAACCGCCCTCAGGAGAAAACCAGACCGAGTCGTTGTTGCCTAACTTCCTCCAGTTGTCCGGCACGCTCACCGTCAGAAATCCAAGTTCGTTGTGACTGCTATAGCGCGTGGACGGATAGTCCACACGACCACCGGGCGCATCCTGCGGATAATTTCCTGCGCCTTCCGAAGGATAGCGCTGACCGCTGCGAGCGATCTCAGCCATCGATGGCGCTGCCCCCTGTCCTCTCAGCCTGGCCTGGATACGCGAAAATTCTCCGGTATCGCGGATGGGATTTTGCACGCGCAAATACTGGGCTTCCTGATTGATACGCGCGTAGCGATTACTTGGACTTGGGTGACTGCTCAGAAACCCGCCACTGCTACCGCCGCCCTGCCGCTCGATGGTCTGAAACATGGCCGCCAGGTCACGAGGATCGTAACCCGCCCGGGCCATGATCTGTGAGCCCAGAATGTCAGCCTCGGTTTCATATTCTCGACTGAATTTTAGAAAATAAACCCCAACCCCCTGGCCGGCAATCTGTGCAGCGGCTCCTGCTGGTCCACCAAGAATTGCGCCGCCAATGCCGAGAATTCCCGCCAGCAAACCATACTTCTGACCTTTGGTGGCTTGTGCGGTACCATGACGCAAAGCCACGTGGCTAATCTCGTGGGCCATGACGCCTGCCATCTCACCTTCCCGGCGGGCGGCTTCGATCATTCCTCGATTGACGTACATTGGACCACCCGGAAGGGCGAACGCATTTATATCGCGTGCATTGATAACGCGAAAATAGTATTGAAATCCCGGATGCCGAAACTCAGAAGGAATAGCCGCTACTAAACGGTTGCCGACCCTCTCGACGTAGTTTTGCACTTCGCCATCACGCAGTAATGGAAACTGCTGTTCAGCCTCGGCAGCCGCCTGCCGCCCCAGCTTAATGTCATCCTGAACACTATACTTGTTACTGTGAAGCTTAAGCCTGGTCTGTGGAAATACAGACACCGGCATCAAGAAGATAGCGGATACTGCCAACCATACGATTAACCTTCGCGTTCTTTGGTAATTATTTCTAATCATTTTCTCCCTCCGTCTTGAAACTGATCGTTTCATGTTAATGCTGCTGGGGCCGTCGGGAGAGGCGCGTTTGGCCGAAGCGTTTGATGAATTACCCTTGAGCGTGATTTATTCGGCTAAAACCAAGTACGGTGGCCCACCCGCTCCAAAGTGCACCAAATCGCAACATCGGTACACGGCCTGAGCACGATTTCGTATCAGAGTTTGCAAAGCACAAAGGCTTGCACTTTCCCCCGTTGTTACTTGCAATGGAAGTGCCACCCGATTAGCTCTTGTTACGAGGCTCGATGCGCTCGTTGAGCCACTGGGCGGGTTCGGTAGCAGGTGCGATGCGGTGGGGTTCTCCTTTCCACACGCGAATCATCGAAATAATCAAGAAGACGGTCGCAGCGGCACTGAACAATGATCCCCCTATCGAACTGTCGGTTATAGCGCCAACAACACCGAAGAGAGTTTGGATTACCAGGATTACGATGTGCAGAGCAAGCCCCTGAGAGGCGTGAAACCGAACTTTCAATTCCTTTCTGGGCACCAGGAACAACTCAATTAGAGCCGGCACGACCCCAATGTAAAAAGGTGCGTAGGGCAGCATTACTGCCCATTTTTCAGGTAACCCAAGACCAGCCACGGGGCGTGAGGTGGGTCTGAGAGTGACTTGCGGCGGTAGATAGGGAGTGGCTTGATACGGCGCAGGCGGTGAATAAGTTGGTGGCACAAACACTGAAGGATAAGGAGAATCCGACGGTGGCGTATCAAATGTTTTAGTCGGCGCCTCGGAGTAGATGTTATTCCGCGCGCTTTCGTGTGGGGATGAACCCACTTCGCGGGTAACTCCTTTAACCTCATGAGTACCCCGACCACTGTCGTCACTACTCCACTCCTCTTCCGTCTGTTTCACATAATCCGGATCGAGGGGATTGGTATCGTATCTGGTTTTTTTGGTCTCCATTACCCGCAAACCTCTACGACAGTCTCAGCGGCGCGGTTCCAATCTTACTCGTCCGCCACAGCATACTCAACCTGTTGCCAGATTCTGTCGTGTTCAGAAATCCGAAAGCCTCGCATGATCGGCTTTGACCCCCCTAGCCCGATGATCAGGTAGACCGCTGCCGGGTAGTAAGCAAGCCGTATGTCCGTTTCAGACGGCACTGGTTCAGTCGCGCGCGGATGGGAATGATAGATTGCCAGAAGCTGTTCACCACGCTGGCGCATCTGCCTCTGGGCGGCGAAGAGTTCTTCTGGCGCGGCTTCATAAGTTATCTCGGGATTGCTGGCGACATTGCGCAGCGGATGGATGGATCTGGCGCGATCGTTAGTGCCCCCGATCAGTCCACAGCACTCGAAGGGCTCGGCTTGTCGCGCATGCGCAAAAATTTCCTCAAGCTGTGCATTCTGAAGGGTGATCATTCACGCGCACAAAAGTCATTCGTCCTTGACGACTCTGAGATGCAGTTCATTCAACTGTTTTGAATCCACTTCACCGGGGGCGTCGATCATCAAGTCAGCAGCGGAAGCAGTTTTCGGAAATGCCATCACATCCCGGATGTTGTCCGTGGGCACCAACACCATCATGAGTCGTTCGATTCCAGGAGCAATGCCGCCGTGCGGCGGTGTTCCGTATTCCAGAGCGTCAAGAAAGAAACCGAAACGGGAGCGCGCCTCTTCGGTCGATAAGCCCAGGGCCTTAAACACCAGACGCTGAACGTCGCGCCGGTGAATACGGATCGATCCGCTCGCCAGCTCGACGCCATTGATCACCGGATCGTATGCCTTGGTACGAATCTTACCGAGCAATTCAGTTTCGCCGCCTTCGACCGCTCTTTCCAGCAGTTGCACGTCTTCATCGATCGGTGAGGTAAAGGGATGATGCATAGAGTAGTAGCGGCCATCCTCTTCGTGATACTCAAACATAGGAAACTCGGTTACCCAAAGGGGCGCGAAGTCATTCTCCGGGATCAACTTCTCGCGCCGGGCAACCTCGTTGCGCAAAGCGCCTAGCGTGGCGGCCACGGTCTTCGCTTTTCCGGCAACAATCAATACGGCGTCCCCTTTTCCAGCGCCAGCCACTTGAGCAATCCGCGTGACTGCGTCCTCGCCAAGTGATTTCAAAAGCGAAGAGGAGAGTTCGTCGGCAAGTTTTATCCAGGCAAGTGCTGTAGCGCCATATCGTTTGGCAAACTCCTGCATCTCATCCAGAACCTTTCGTGACAGACTCGCCCCACTGCGAACTACGATTCCCTTGACCTGGCCGCCCGTCGAGAGAGCAGAGACGTACGGAGGAAACGTTGTTTCCGTAAGTGCCGGTGACAAATCCTGGAGTTCCATTCCCTGGATGCGCAGGTCAGGCTTGTCGGACCCAAAACGCTCCATCACCTCAGCGAAACTAAAGCGCGGAAAGGGTAACGGCAACTCCACACCTATTAGTCGAAACACGCGCGCAAAGAGTCCTTCGATCAGTGAGTAAATTTGTTCGGGTGTGGCGAAGCTCATTTCGATGTCGAGCTGAGTGAACTCAGGTTGCCGGTCGGCGCGCAGATCTTCGTCGCGGAAACAACGGGCGATCTGGAAATATTTGTCGAGACCGGCAATCATGCAAAGCTGTTTGAAAAGCTGCGGCGATTGCGGCAGAGCAAAAAATCTTCCGGGCTGAATTCGCGAAGGGACAATGTAATCCCGCGCGCCTTCGGGAGTGGACTTGATCAGAATCGGTGTTTCAATCTCAGTAAAACCATGCGCGTCCATGAAAGTGCGGATCTCAGCCAGCACCCGATGACGCAGACGCAGGTTCGCCTGCAGCTGCGGACGGCGCAGATCCAGATAGCGATATTTCAGGCGCAGATCTTCGCTCGCGAGAGCGTCCGAAGTGACGGTTTCGAGTTGAAATGGCAACGTCCGAGCGTCGTTGAAAATATACAACTCGTGTGCGCGCACCTCTACGTCCCCAGTCGCAATCTTCGGATTGCGCTGGCTGTCATCGCGTAATAACACCTCTCCCGCTACACCAATAACGAATTCACCGCGCAACTCTTTTGCTTTGGCGTGAGATCCGGACGGATCCTCAGCATTGAAAACAACCTGCGTGAGGCCTTCCCGGTCGCGCAGATCGACAAAAGTGAGCACCCCGAAGTCACGCCGCCGGGCCACCCAGCCCATCAAGGTCACTTTCTTGCCGACGTCTTCTTTGCGCAGTGCTCCGCAGGAGTGTGACCGCTGTAAGTTTCCAAGGTGATCTAGCATGTTTGAGATATTAAACGGTTATTCAGTCTTTTCGCTGCACAATCTCGATCAGATTGCCACCCGGATCGCGAACATAAAAACGTCGAGTACCAGGAATGGGTCGCTTATCGAGCAGGATCTCGACTCCTGTGGACGCCAGGTATTCCTGCGCTCGCTGCACATCCTCAACAACAAAGCATATATGTCGTCTGCTGGACCCTTGGTAGGGAAGGTCCTCGATCGAGAGATGCAATTGCACGCTGCCGAGCTGATACCACGCACCGCCTCGTCCGCGCGAAGCTTCGGGCTTTGGTACCTCTTCGAGACCGAGTCTTGAGCCATAAAAGTCTTTCGTATCCTGCTCGAGTGCGCGCGGTACAGTCACATTCACATGGTGGAAGTTCACAACGCCTGCTGACATTTTAGTTGTCCTTCCGCTCTTCGTCATTGAATTTGGCCGCCGCATCGAAGCGATGGTCAGCCTTTTCGAAAGTCTGCTCAAGATACTCTTTGAACTCCGCCGACTTGTTCTTTGGAATGCTTAGCGTTTTCCAGTCAGACGATCTGAAATGCTTGGCAAGAAAAATGATCTGGCCGATGTGATAGGGGTAATGAGCCAACTGCCGATTGATAGCCTGCATGACCGTGTGCGTTTCCCCCCGAATCATCACCGTGCGCAACAGATCTTCCGGTTGTAACCCTTCCAGCGTCTCGAAGGTGCGTTGCCAACCTTTCTCCCAGAAGTTCATTACGTCCGCCTTAGAAGTCTGTGGTTCGATGACAAATTCCATATCGCGATTACGTTCAGATTTCTCGCCATCGGTAGTCAAAAAATCCGTCCAGCGCGATAACATGTTGCCGGCAATATGTTTCATGATCACCGCAACGCTGTTTGACTCTTCGTCAAGCGTGGAGAAGTACTGTTCTTTCCGCAACTGATCTAATGCCTTTTCGGCCAGCCTCTTGTAAGCACGAAAGGTTGTGATGGCTTCGTCGAGATAGTGTTGTCCGAGTTTCTGGTTCATTGTCGTAAACGTACCAATCGTGGAATCCCCACGCAGTGCCGGGCGCGGTTTCCGGCAATTCTATTTGGAACCTCCTGAGTTCGTAGTGCCAGCTGCTTATTAATTCGCCGTGCTGATCGAAGAGGCAACCGCATCGCGTTTCACGGTTCGTTGTTCTCCTGTACGCATGTCCTTAATGGCCACCTCCCCTCGAACCCTCTCATCATCACCCAGCACCACTACCGCTGGAATTCCTCGTTCGGAGGCATACTTAAACTGCTTGCCAAGTTTGTCGGCCTCAGGATAAAGGTCGACTCGCAATCCTGCTCCGCGCAATTCTTGTGCAAGGGCCACTGAATCACTAATCGAATCCTCATTCCAAAGTGTGACCATTACATCGACGGGTGATGTTGCCAGCTGAGGCAGAAACATCTCTCGCTCAGTCATAACGAAAATAATCCGCTCAACGCCGAGCGAAAAACCGCACGCCGGCACGTCCTGCCCGGAAAACATGCCAATCAGGTTGTCGTAACGTCCACCGCCGCCAAGGCTCCCAGCCAGATCCTTCACGTTGATCTCAAAAATCGCTCCGGTGTAGTACGAGAGCCCGCGCGCCAGGCTGGGATCGATTTTGACGCGTCCCGCGACACCGGACGCGCGCGTGTATTCGAGAATCGAACGCAACTCATCGACGCCCTTTGCGCCTTTCTCGTTCGTTCCTACAAACTCAACCAGCCGGCCCAGGATCGCGGAGTTGAGCCCTTGTCGTTTCGCAATCAGATCATCACCGGCAGCTATCTCCGCTGCGTGCTCAAGCGAAACCAGTTCGCTAAAGAAATCGAGTAGGCGTTTACCCGCGCCTTCGGTGACGCCGCGTTCTGTTAAGTCTTTAGAGACGCCTTCACGCCCGATCTTGTCCAGCTTGTCGAGGGCTACTAGAGTCGCTTCATGGTGTTCCAGCGGCACACCCGCACAGGCCAGCAGACCGGTAAGGGCTTCGCGGTGATTCAACCTCACGACGAAGTCTTTGAAGCCCAGCTTTGCCAGGGCTTGGCTTGCCGCCGCGATCAGTTCGGTCTCCACTACCATCGACCAGGATCCAATGACATCGACGTCACACTGGTAAAACTCGCGAAATCTTCCACGCGCAGGTCGGTCAGCCCGCCAAACCGGTTGAATCTGGTAGCGTTTGAAAAACCTTGGCAGCTTGTCACGATATTCGGCGACTACTCGTGCAAGTGGAACGGTAAGGTCGTATCGGAGAGCTAGGTCGGCTTCGCCGGTCGTTTCATGCACACCTCGTTTAAGAATCTTGTAGATGAGCTGGTTGCCTTCTTCGCCATATTTCCCCATCAGCGTTTCGATATTCTCAACCGCCGGAGTTTCCAGCGGCTCAAAGCCGTAACGTTCGTAGACCTCCTTTATCACGCCGATGACGTACTCGCGGCGCCGCACGTCCGCCGAAAGGAAATCACGCATGCCCCTCGCTGGCTGAGTACTTGATCCCATTAGCTCTCCTCGTTACATACCACCAACCACTCACTCTTAGACTTCTTCCTTATATTTCTTCGTGTAGCTCACATAGTTTTGCCAAAATACGTTTAGTCCCGCAACTTCTTCCTCGGAAAGTGAGCGCTTCACCCTGGCCGGCACACCCATCACGAGCGAACCCGGCGGAATGATCGTGCCAGGTGAAATCAATGAACCCGCGGCGACCAGTGATTGCGTGCCAACGCGCGCATCATCGAGGACGATGGAATTGATTCCAATTAAGGATCCGCGCTCGATGTAACATCCGTGCAGAGTCACACTGTGCCCTATCGTAACCTCGTCTTCCAGGATGGTCGGATGAGTGCCGGTGCGGGTGTGGATCACGCTGTTATCCTGCACATTGGTGCGGTTGCCAATACGAATGTAATACATATCGCCTCGCAATACCGCGTTACACCATACGGAGGAGTCTTCACCAATGTGAACGTCGCCGATAACCTGTGCACTCACATCGACGTAGGAGCTGGGCTGAACCTGAGGATGAACACCGCGGAACGGTCTAATCATATTTTTGCGCGCCATAGTAGCACAGACTTTAGTCTGTGATTCTGGTTCCCATAGATCTCTCATTGGAGTTCTATGGCAGAGATGAATCACAGACTACGGCCGTGCCATAGCGAACTTGAATCACAGTCTAAAGTCTGTGCCACGTTGACAGTGCGCAGACCGTGTGAGAGATTCCGCCCGTGACTCACAGCCGGCCAAACAAAGTCTTTAGATCCGAAACCGTCGTTTTGTTAGTTTTCTGCGCGTGCTTTACTTGGTTTGCAAGCGCCTGCGGGGGCGCGCTCTTTAAAGTTAAGCCCTTCGTGGAATTGCCGCCGCTTACAGGAGATGTGAAGAGGGCAAGTGGTGGCGGTGTCACAATAAAAGTTGCGCCGCTGCTTAGCGACGAGGAAAGCCAGGAGCTGTTCGAAGCTAACCTTCCCTTGGCAGGCGTTCTGCCGCTGCGGGTTGAAGTTGAACATGAGAGTGGTGTGCCGGTGGAACTGAAGCGCGCTCGGTTTCGCTTGCGTGACAGCGACGGCAAGGAATGGAAGCTGCTCTCTACCAAGCAGGCAATTTCTCGAATCCTGACAGCGAATGGCGTTTACGTTTACAATCCAAATTCGCGCAAACAATTTGAACAGGAATTTGCTGCCTACGCTATCGACGTAAAAACGCCTTTGTCAGCCTCCGACCGTCGCCGCCAGGGGTTTCTCTTCTTTCAAACACCCAACAAGGAACCGGTCGCGAGCCCACGAGGATTAACTTTGCTGGGCGAGCGGCTGCCTGAGCCGGTTGAAATCGTCTTGAACTAACGCACATAAAAATACGGACGGCGCATGACTCGCCGTCCGTACCTCAGAGAATTCGACCACAACTTCAGTCGAACGGTTAGCGATTACCGAGGGCCACTCGCCCTGATGGTAAATTCGGTACCACTTGTCAGTTCCAAGTCCTCACGACCCTGCACGTAAACTGAACCAGCACCGGCACCGGCACCTACCACTGCGCCGATTGCCGCGCCTTTACCCCCACCGGCAATCGCGCCGATGATGGCGCCCAAGGCCGTACCGATCGCGGTGCGCTGAACGGTACGACTGGTCTGATCGTCCTCCCGAACTGCTCCCTCGTTATCTACCCGAACTGTTTCGTTTCCAGGAGTGCGAACTGTTTCTACAATCCCGGCGAATCGATAACTTCTTCCATCACGCAGGCGAACTGTGTCGAAGTTAAATGTTATCTCCGACCGTCCTGTTATGCGTCCACTGCGATTGACGTTCGTCACGTAGCCTTCAATGGTCGCCCCATCATACTGAGATGGTGAACGAACGGTCATCGTAAAGCGCTCATTGTCGCGCGCCGTGCTGGTCGAAAGATTGGAATTCAGAACGGCGACCACTTGAGTGCCATTAGGGATCACGAACTCACCACTGGTGGCACCCACCTGCGGATAGTCGGAAGTACCCGTGTTCTGATCCAACTGGGCGACTTCTGAAGTACGGTCGTAATGCGATATTACGGTTATCGGCTGACTAAGCTGATCGGAGTAGAGCCGGCGGGTCACAATCAAGCGACGCCCGTTATCGGTCGGATCAAAAGTGACTGTAAAGTCCTGCGCCCGATCTCCCGTCCTGACAATGTTCAGCTGATCGCCTGAGAAACTGGATCGCACCCGAACAGTGCGACCATTCGGTGTGGTCTCAACATGATCGCGGCCATCGGCCACCAGGCTAATCCGTGGCGCCCGCGATGAGGCTATGGTGACGTTGCTTCCGCGCCGTTCGATCGCCAGGGTCTCAGGCGGATCAAGGCGTCTGATTAAGGAATCATAGACCCGCTGGCGCCGTGAAACAGGCAGGTTCCGTGTGGCGTTAGTAGCAGCCTGCTGCACATTGGCACTGCGCGACGCATTGAGCCGAAAGGTTCCGGTCAATTCGCTGTCGGCGCCATAGATAGGGCCGCCCGGTGTCGAACCTGTGTTCCAGTTCCAGGCAATGTTAGAGGCGCTGGCCAATTGATCCAGATCCTGCCTCAACAATGTCCAATTTCGCTCGGCGGCGGCCGTGAAGGCATGGTTAGCCATTAATGAATTCAGGAAAGCTGCGGGCTCCAACACGTTACGAGCATCGGATTCGGTGAACCGACGAGTATTAGTCCGGTTCAGTTGCCTGGCCGCCGTCTCCAATGCGATCAAGTTTCGGCTGGCTTCATCCTCTTCAGAGGTACGGTTGATACTGCTTCTGTTCAGGGCCAGCCGCAGACTACGGCTAAACTGGGTGGTGCGATTACTAATCCGCTGGGCTAATTGTCGCGCTTGCGCATCCGTCAAACTATAACCGGTCCCGATGCCGGTTCCAGTGCCGATGGCGCCGGTATCCCAACGCCAATCGTTGACGTAATAGGCACGTGCAAGCAGATCCAGATCGGTTTGTAATAAACGCCAGTCTTGATCGACTCGGGTCTCGAGCCGATTGTTCAATAAGAAGCTATTAATTAGCGCCGCTTTTTCAAGAACCGCTCGAGCGTCGGTTGAAGTGGATTGTCGGTTTTCAAAACGGGTTTTCAACTGGTCTGTTGCGTACTCAAAGTCCGTAACGAGCCTGTTGATCTCGTCTTCTCGAGCTGTGTTATTTAAACGGCTGCGATCCAGAGCGTTCTCCAGCGTTCTGCTGAACCCATCAGAACGCGTTTCGATGCGCCGGATCAGGGTGCGCATAGCGGCGTCACTGTCACGATACTGGCGCTGCGCCAATACCGAACTCGTGACCCCAATATTAATGAGCGTCAGCAGCATCGCGACGCCAAATGTTTTATAAATAATTCTCATCTCTCATTCCTCCAAGGTTAGTTAAAAGTTACACCCGACGACGAAGTTCTCGAACAACCAGATTCTCGCCAGAAGGGCTATTGGATTTAGGGGGCTTTGGATGATAAGGAGAGTGGGAAATTGCCGCTGGTGAAATCCAATTCACCTTAGCTCTCTGTCTTAACGATGTCGCTCTTAGCGTGCGGGTTGCATTAGTCGGTGGTCAAGCTGACCTATGCATTCGACGCGACGAGTCATTATCGACCCCGTGGAACCCGATAGAGTGTCGGGAGTGTCACAAAACCCTTACGTTCACGTTATGTTAAACATTTAGTGAGTTGATTGTAAGGGATTACGGAAGCGGCGGCGGAGGTTTGTTGGTGCCACGCTCACGATTGAAGGGAGAGTTCGGTATCCAACTTGGCATCTGATCCTGGTTGGCAATTCGGAACCCGAGGATTACGCCAAGGGCCGCCATGGTACGTGGGCCATCCCAGTTCCAATCAGGCCGGACTACATCGGTGGGTTGATGGTAATCCATTTTCTCCCACTCTTTCATCCGTTTAATCCAAGCGGAGATTTCTCCTTCAGGCGCTCCCAGTATCATGAGGCCCGGTACGCCTTTCTTTACAAAATAGTAATGGTCAGACCGATAGAACGATTTTTCCTCCGGCCTGGGGTCAGCAATAACCGTGAGGCCAGTAGCCGCTGCAACCTCCTTGAGTAATGCTCCGAGAGATGAGTGCTCGGCGCCGTATCCTACTAGAGTTTTCACTGGACCGTAGACCTCAGTTCCCATGCCGTCAAAATTGAGGTTGGCAGCAATCTGCTTTATCTTCCAGGTAGGGTTATCTATCCAGTAGCTCGACCCAAAGCCTCCATATTCTTCACCGGTGACAGCAAGAAAAATAATGGACCGCCGAGGTCGCGCGGGTGATTGTATCAATGCTTCCGCGGCAGCGATCATCTCCGCAACGCCAAGTGCGTTGTCAGCAGCGCCATGATAGATACGATCGCCCTTGTCCACGCCGTAAGCATCATAGTGAGCAGTGTAAACCAGCGCCTCCGCCTTCATCGTCGGATCAGAGCCCTCCAGCAAACCGATCACGTTGTTGCTTATCCCTTTAGTTCTTTTTAGTCGAATAGTAATCTTTGCCGATTTTTTTAAGCTTATTGGTTTAAAGCCTTCACGGTCTGACAACTCCAGCGCCTGAGCAAATGTTATTCCTGAAGCGGCAAACAACTTCTCGGCCGCTTCATTGCTGAACGTGAGGAACGGAGGCAAGAACGACGGCATCTCCTCGTCCTCCGCCAGCTCCAGCCGCCGGCGGGTGAGATAGTCAGCCATTTCAGAGTAGGGGCGGTCCGGGGTACCAGTATTGACGAACACCAAACCCGCAGCGCCCCCGTAGACCAGGCGCTGCATGATGGTCACTTGCGCTTTCGCCTTGCTCCACGAGAGCTTGTCGACATTCTTCGGCGGACCCTCAAGCATTACAACTATCTTTCCTTTCACATCTAGACCGGCTAAATCGTCGCGCTTGGGAACATTCGAGATGAGACCATAGGCGACGAATACCAATTGACCGCTAACGCTCTTATCACCACTGTAGGGAGGCGTCACAAAGTAATCGGTACCCAGCGTGAAAGGTTCCTCTCCCAATCTGAAGCTGGTCTCATTAAGAAACCGGGTTTCCCGAAACATGATGGGCTGCATATACGAAGTTTTGCCAAGCGGCTTAAGCCCTAACTTAGCGAACCGTTGAGCGATGTAGTCGGCTGCCCGGTCACCTCCAGCCTGCATAGTTCCCCGCCCTTGCATCTCCACCGACGACAAAGCCGCTGTGACCTCCTTAATCGTCTCAACTTTGACACTCGCGCTGAGGTTCCGTTCTTCGGCAGAAAGAACACTATTCGCGGTTGTCTGCTGCGCCCGCAGCAGAACAGGTGAGAAAAGCAACAGGACCGCTAACAGGTTGGCAACGAACCTGGGTCCGACTGAGTTTTTGGGAGAATTTGCCATTTCGTAGTATTTCGTAAATCAAGTGAAAGATCTTCTAAAAGAGATTATTCACACTGATCGATCCTGGTTTTAAAGCCTTAACTGGGAGCGCAATCGGGTGTTGGACCAAACCGGTCCTTAAAGTTTTGAGTAGGTTAGTCCGGTCTGGCCTTGATACTTGCCGCCACGATCCTCGTAGGAAACGTCACAGTCTTCATCTGACTCGAGAAAGACTACCTGACCAATGCCCTCGTTGACGTAGATGCGCAGCGGCAGGTCAGCGAGATTTGCCAGCTCAACCACCAAGCGCCCTACCCATCCAGCTTCCAGTGGTGTTGTGTTTACCAGCAGACCGGCGCGCGCATAAGTAGATTTACCCATCGCGATCCCCGTCACGTTCCGCGGCATGTGAAAGGTTTCGACGGTTACCCCGAGCGCATAAGAGTGTGGCGAAAGCAGGTAATATTTCGATCCGTCTTCGGCAGTGCGCAACGGCGGCTCTACCAACGATTCATCATCGAAAGCCTTAGGATCGATCTCGCGGCCGTGGATAGGTGAAAAGATGCGAAAGCCGTCACCGGCGAGTCGCATGTCGTAGCCATAGCTCGAGGCCCCGGCGGAAATTATTCGGCGGCCATCAACATTCCGAACCAACTTCGGCTCAAAAGGAGAAATGAGCTGATGTTGCTCGGCCATTCGGCGGATCCAACGATCTGATTTAACTGTCATGATGGGGTCAGAGAATACAGTGGCGTGTGATAAGTGACAAGGAGGGTATTGGGGCATTGCCGATTGCCGATTTCCAATTGCCGATTCTTGGATTTCGATACTTTTAGACTTTCATTTCAAGTGCCCAATCCCGCAGCGCGCTGCTAATCCACTCCAAATTGGCAATCGGCAATGACCAAATCACGGATCGTCCATAGCCATTTTCTTGATCCGAATCGTCCCATCGCCAACGGTGAGCTTAAAGAATGCTCCGCCTGCGCCGGCGCGAGCTCTGACCACCCTGTCCGTGAGCCCGGGCTTTTCACGCGTCTCCAGCGCTGAATACAGGTGACGGATCTGACCAGTTCGTAATATGTCCGCGTCAATGTCGCCATTGAAACCCGCCGGCAGTTCAACGTCTAAGTCTCCCGCAGCGAGGCGAAGATCTGCTCCTGTGCCCCGCCAACTACGCGTTGGAATCCTGACCATGATTCGTCCCGAGGCGACCGTGGCGCTGACCGTTCCGGATGTGAGAGTCATCTGAGTCTCGCTTTCAGTCGCGGTTAACGTTATCGCACCTTCAACCCCACTAAGCGTAATGGGGCCACGGCCGGCGTTTATTTCGAGATCGATGGCCATAGGTACGCGAATCCGATAGTCGATCTTCCAGGGAAGGCCGAGCAGTTTTTTGGGAAACTTCTTCGCCACTCGTTTCATGAAAACCTTATCGTGAGTTCCGGTGCTCAGGATACTTACGTGATTGGCATCCTCATCGAGTACCCAGCCATTGACCGTTGCCAGGAGATTCAGATCCTCTTCAGTTTCTGCGCGCAGTTCGATATCGGCCGTAATTTGAACTTCGCTCCGCGGCCACCCTTCGACTGTAATTGATCCTTGCGGAGGTCCAACGATCGTCACGGTACTGGCATACCCCAACCGTCGCGTCTCGTGCCTGGTGGAGCTGCGTACAAGCAACGGCCGAGCGGCTACAGTGTCCTTCTTCTGCTGCGTGACTGCTGAGGATATAAACCCGGTAAAGGCGAGTAACGCGAGAGCGGCAATACTAGAGCCGATCTTGATGAAGGTGGAATTCGAGATCATATTAGAAACTGAACCGGGACGACTGGCGCTCTGACTAACAACTCCGATTTTTCCAGCTTAAGTGCGGATGTCAAACTATGAAGATCGACGGCTCCGATTGGCATAGTATCATCCGCCCGCGTACCGCCCTACCTGGGAAAAGAATGATGCGGTCGTTCTCAATCGTCAGATCAAGATCGACCGCATTAAAAATCTTACTCTTGCTTTGCTGCCTAGCGACGAAGGAAGGTGATACTGCCCTGAAAAGTTGTCACCATTACCGAGGAACGTCCATCGCCCACATCGCCCACGAATTTCCTGCCGTCACCAAGTGTCTTAAAGCCGTTATTCCAAAACGCGCCCAGCGCAATTTTCTTTGTCGGCGCTGCCGCCACGAGCCGGAAGGCAGAATCTGACGGGATACGCACGCTGATGTCTCCCTTCGTCGACTGAAAGTGATATGTGCCCCCTCGCGAAAAATCTCCATCGAAGAAAATGATTCCAATAGTATTTTGGGCAAGAACCTGCGTCGCGCGGATGCCGCTCAGTGTGATATCACCTTCGGTAGAAATGTGGGCTCGCACGAGACCGCCGCGGATATTGCTGATTGTGATATCTCCCCGTCGCGTCTCGATATCAACCGAAGAATCCTGCGGTAACTGAATCTTGAAGTTCACATCGCCCACGTCGAAGCGGCCTCGATTGTCACCCATCACATCGATGGAAACACACTCACCCATCAGCTTGGGGTATACATTGGCAGTCGGCGTTTCCAGCGAAGCAGTAATCTTTATCTCGTCCCGGTTCCAGGACTCAACTGTAATCGCTCCGGAAATATTCTTGAGTTCCACACGGACGTTCTTTCCAGCAGGAAACCGCTTGGAAAAACTACGCTGGGCATGAGCGGTGGGTAGGCTCAAGGAAGAGAGGATGGCAAAAACGACAAGGGCTTTGAAAAAGCGCGCGCCGAAAAACCTGAGGGGCGTTGACAACAGTCGGATGTTCATTGTGCGGGACTCTTCACTAGATCAAACTAATACATGCTGCGGGGAAAACACTTGCCAAACTCTGCGCCGGGTTAAAGATCTGAAAACTCCCTTAGCAACGCCAGTTTCTCATTAAGAGCGGCGTTAAGCATTTCTTCGGAAACTTCGTCGTGGGGATCCCGGTTCAACTCGTTAATCGAGTCGTTGACTGCCTGATCGATGACCTTCAAATTACGGTCGAAGGTATCGCGCATCTGTTGATTCCAACGTGCTTTGTTCGTCTCGACGCGCTGGTTCCAGTAGCTAATGGCCTGCTCCTGTTGCCACATGCGATCGCGAACTCGGGTTGCGGCTTCAGCGCGTTGTGGCAAGGCGGCTGGTGGTGTTTCGCTGGCGTTGTCCCAACGACGCAAACCAACGGTGGTACCCAGCGAGACGACCAGGACTATCGCGGCTGCGGATGCGGCGATCTGCGGCATTGAGAGTTCCCAGCTGCGACTCATGAGACCGGACCAAAAGCTTTTGGCTGGGGCTCGAGTCGCCGTCTGAGCGGCCAGTTGCGTTTCCGCTTCAATCACGTTGCGAATGCGCAGCCACAGACCATCTGCATTGGGTGGCGCACTGTATTCCCCGCGATGCTCCCGGCAAAAGGCAACGATTGATTGGAGATCGTTGCGCACCTCGGCGCAAGCGAGACACTCTTCCAGGTGTAAACTTAGCGTTGATTCATCTTTGCGGCTCAGCCCGCCATCAACGAGGTCGCCTATTAGTTCTTGACACTTTTCGCAGTTCATTGTCTTACAACCTCTGACCCTACCATGCGAATGCCGATAAACTTCCTAATCCTTCCGCGTGGTGCCTTGGTCCTGAACAAATCAAGGGGAGACTGCATCCGGTTCATTTCCCTGGCGAGAGCGTTATCAGTAAACTCACTCCGTTTGCCCCGTTCTTGGAAGCTACTCCTTCACCTTCTGTTGCCTGAGCAGGCCCCGCAACTTCATTCGCGCCTTGTGCAGTTGTGACTTCGAAGTCCCAACCGAGCAGCCGAGCATTCGCGCAATTTCTTCGTGTTCATGTCCTTCGATGTCGTGAAGCGTGAAGACCGTACGATACCCGGGTGGCAGTTGCGATATGGCTTTGTCGAGCGCAATGCGGTCGACAACCGGCATTGCATTAGGATTCTCTGTGCCTTTTACTATCTGTATCGGAGTCTCACCGTCTTCGGTAATCTGTTCCATCTTGACCCCGCGTTTGCGGAAGTGCATCAAGACCTGGTTAACAGTTAGCCGATGCAGCCAGGTGGTAAAGGCCGACTCTCCACGAAAGCTTCCAATTTTTCTAAAGAGCTGAATAAAGACCTCTTGTGCCAGGTCTTCAGCCTCCGAGACGTTACCCGTCATCCTCAAACAAAGCGAGTAAACCCGACGATTATGGCGCTCGTAGAGTTCCTCGAAGGCTCCCATGTCGCCTTCCGCAGCTCTCTGTGTCAGGCTGTAATCGGTTGCTGGTTGTGTCTCGGTTTCGGCTGCGGTCACGTGTTCGTACTATTTGGCAAGCGACGAAGGAATTTCTCCTTACTGCTTGTCCTTCGCGACTATCACGTTTCCGCCGTATTTCAAGGGAGCGGTACGGTTTCTCACAAATCCCCGGTACGGGAAGAGTGCGAGAAGTCAGTACCCTCGACGCGGGTGTGATGCCGCGCTTGGAGCGCGTCGTTGCCTTTCCCCGGCAAAAGTTACTGGTTTTCTTCAGCCGCATCAGTACTTTGGCCCTTGGCCTTGCTCATGTCCAATAAGTCCGGTCCACGGAGCGGTAACCCACTGCTTCGCTACGTGAACGGATCGGATCTTCTGAGAACGCTCAAGATCTGCGATTGTGCGGCTTACTTTCAGGATACGGTCATAACCCCGTGCTGACAAGCCCAGTCGCGTTCTTGGTAGTGGGTTAGTTTGAACACAGTCACTGGAAACCTGCCCCCAGAAACGGTGAGTGGTACCGACCGGGTTACTTTCTGCAAAAGGCGCGCGGGAGGTGGCCGACTGATCGGCTCACTGTGGTTTGACCGTGTGGCCGGCATTGACAGTGGTGCGCCTCCTGCCCTTAGTACACCGTTTCCACAAATGACCGACTGAAAACGCGAAACTTTTGTTGCTCAAGTCCAGTAAGTGCGGTCCAGGGACCGGTAACCCACTGCTTCGGCTACGTCAACGGATCGGATCTTCTCAGAACCTTCAATATCTGCGATTGTGCGGCTTACTTTCAGAATGCGGTCATAAGCACGTGCTGACAAACCCAGTCGCGTCATTGCGCGTTCCAGCATCTGCTCGCTCTCGGAATCAATGCGGCAATGGCGCCGGATCAACCGTGGTGTCATGGCGGCGTTGGAGAATATTTTTTCTCCCTCCAGACGATGGCGCTGACGTTCTCTCGCATGAATAACCCGCTCGCGGATTTCCGCGGAGCTTTCGGCTTCAGCTGGCGGGTCGCCTGCCAACTCTCGAAACTTCACCGCCGGGACGTCCACATGGATGTCGATTCGATCAAGCAACGGCCCCGAGATGCGCCCGACATAGCGTTGAATCTGGAGCGGGCTGCAGCGACATTCGCGCGTAGGATCATTCCAGAATCCGCACGGACAGGGATTCATCGCCGCCGCCAACATGAAACAAGCCGGAAAGGTAAGGGACATCGAGGCCCGGCTAATGGTCACCTTCTGATCTTCGAGAGGCTGGCGCAACACCTCCAATACGCTGCGATCAAATTCGGGCAGCTCGTCCAAAAACAACACACCCTGATGCGCCAGAGAAACCTCGCCGGGACGCGGAACGGCGCCCCCACCAATCAATCCGGCGTCACTAATTGTGTGGTGAGGGGAACGAAAAGGGCGTTCGGCCACCAGCCCGGCACGGCCCGTCATACCCGCTACCGAATGGATTTTCGTCAACTCCAGAGCTGCTTCAAATTCCAAGGGCGGGAGAATGGTAGGAAGGCGCTTTGCCAGCATTGTTTTGCCAGAACCTGGTGGGCCGATAAGAAGGATATTGTGTGAGCCGGCGCTGGAAACCTCCAGCGCTCGCTTTGCAGAAAGCTGACCGCGCACCTCACGAAAGTCCACACTGTAATGATCGGACTGGATCAGGATTTTTGCCGGATCGATCTTCAGTGGCGCAGGTGGATGGGCTGACCGAAGAGCAGCCACCAGCTCCACCGCACTTCTTAAATCCGCAACCGGGTAAACATTCACACCGGAGACAACCGCAGCCTCTTTGGCGTTTTCATCGGGAAGAATCACATGTTCGATTGCAGCTTCACGCGCCAGGATTGCAATCGGAAGCGCCCCTTTTATCGGACGTACTCTTCCATCGAGCGAAAGCTCGCCGACGCACAGCACATGAATCAGACTGTTTTCTTCCGCCAGATCACCGTTAGCCCCCAGGATGCCAAGGGCAATAGGCAGATCGAAACTCGCGCCCTCCTTCCGTACATCAGCGGGCGCAAGATTAATTGTGATTTTTTGAAAGGGAAAGAAGAAGGCGCAGTTGCAGATCGCAGCGCGAATACGTTCCCGCGATTCGCGTACCGCCGCGTCGGGTAATCCAACGATGGTAACCGACAGGTTGTCCGACTCACCTCGTACCGGAGTCAGATCGACTTCGATGTCAACGAGATCTGCATCAATACCATAAACGGCTGCTGAAAGTGTGCGAAAGAGCATGTGAGGGCTCCCGTGTGAGGATGAGATGGGAGAACATAGGTACCTTGGAAATTATCGCTGAAAAGAATCGAGCGCGCTCCCAATCGAAAGCGCGCTCCCTTATGAGTTCCACACGTCAGGCCTTAACTAAAACGCGCCGACAACGAATCTAGCGACGTCGTGAGGGGGCAGCACCCGTTGCGGGCAACTTAATCTCCTGGCCGGCGCGCAACTCTAATTCCGGCGTCATCCCATTCAGCCGCGCTATTTCATTGGCATCCAGATTACGTGCGGCCGCGATTCGCGAGATGGTGTCGCCCTTTCGAGCTCGAATCTTCGTCAACCCAGCAGCCGCCCGCTCTGTTGTACTCGGCTTTGCCCGCCGCCAACTCGTTAAGCGAACCGAACTGCTCGGCACTACCAACTTAGTGGTCGATTTAAGATCCACGCCGGGGTTCATCGCTTGTAGTTGAGCAACGCTGACGCCGGTGCGGTTGGCAACGTTTTGTAAGTCCTCTCCAGGCGCAACTGATATCACGCGAGCAGAGTCGCGTCGGTCTCCAGGGATGCGCTGAAGAATGGCCACGAACTGTTTGGCTCTTCCGGCCGGCACCCGAACGTTATAAGCCTCGCCTCGCGGGGTAACGTCACGCTTTAACTCCGGGTTGATCGCGCGAATGTGATCCACGCTCGTGTCGGTCGCCTCAGCTACTAACTGCAAACTAGTCGCAGTGGACACTTGCACCCTGTCATAAGCCAACGGAGCTTCAGGACGTATACCCTTGAAGCCGTACTTCTCAGGATTCTTCGCGATTAGGATGGTAGCCAGAATGTTGGGAACGTAATTACGAGTTTCCTGGGCAATGTAAGGATAGATAGCCCAGAAACTCCTGCTACCGGAGCGAGCGATCGCGCGGTCGACATTCCCGGCGCCGGTATTGTAGGCGGCCATCGCCAATTCCCAATCACCTTTGTAGTGCGCGGCAAGATGCTTCAAATAACGGGCTGAAGCTGTGGTCGCCTGTTCAAAGCTATTACGCTCATCGATCCATGCTGTTTGACGCAAACCGTACTCACGCCCGGTGCCCGGAATAAACTGCCACAAACCTGAGGCTGCGGCCCAGGACATCGCCTTTGGTTTCCAGGCACTTTCGACCTGACCCAACCATGTGATATCAACCGGCACACCTTCTTTGGCAAAGATCTGACGTGCGAGCTTCATGTACTGGCCTGAACGCCGTAGTCCCGATTCCATCGTTGAACGACCGCGACCCTGATAGAAATTAATGTACTGCTGAATTAACGGATTTATAGTGAATGCAAAGTTGACATTGTGCTTCGCTTGCTCGAGTGCCACCACGTCTGCATCTGACACATTCTGCTCGTCAGGTGTTAGTACAAGTTTGCTGAGCTCGTCGAGCGGGGAAGGCTCAAACCTCTGCTCGAGAAAACCAACCTGGGGAGGAGTGGTTTTTTGAGGCGGTGATTGAACATTCTGGGCCACAAGCTCCGAGACGCTAACCTGCGATGGTCCGTGTCCAATGGGAACCTCTTCCCTATAGATGCGCTCAACCAATTCCAGATAGAATGTCTGGAGTCGCTGACTAGCGCGAACATCAAGACCTGATTCAAGAATAGCGTCAACTGCTCTGTCGAATTCATCCCGAGCTTGTTCGCGCTTATTGTCTTCGAGATTCAGCCGTCCCTTGCGGAAGTGGTCCTCTGCCTTAGAAATGATCTTGGACACGTGTGGATCTGACTTCTCCACCTCTGTTTGAATAGTACGAGCGGATGAACCGGCTGGTATCTGTCCAAGAACGGTCGTCGCTGGGGCTACAAGCGCGGTAAGTAAAGTCACGCGCGTTATGAAACGAGGGAAGCTCATTAAGGTCAAATCGTTCTCCTTCATCAGGAACTGCTAATTCCGAGCGACTAGAGGAAGTAGTCGAACCATCGGGATTCGTAATATTTGCGAGGTAACTAAAGGCTCCTTTGATCTGGTTGAGACCTTTGATGCTTTGCGAAAGCCGAGCCGAAATCCTACCGGAGGCTATCACACGGTTTTCCAGAGTGTCAAACTCTAGCTACTTCAAAGAAACGGTCAAACGGTGAGATTTTCCACCAGAATGCGCTACTTACAGATGCATTTGACCGCACGTCAGGTTGCGTTCCCCAGACAACAAAAGTCCGTTTGCCGCTGTGGTTTTCGCCTGTACTTCACCTTAAACGGCGCTGGCTCTTGCCGAGTTCCTTTATGTAGCTGCTTGAGGTTCCTCCTAATGAGGCTCAGTGACCTGAAGTCAACAACGGCTTCCAGCGTCGAGCGATCTTAATTCGGTCCAAACTTGCTGGCAGAACCGGTCGATTTCAATTTGGAAAGAATTAATTCCGTACAGCAGATATGTTGTGTTTGTAAGACAAGAGGGACGATGGCGGTCTTTGGAGCAACTCTTCCTAAAGCCTGGGCCTCCTAGCTTTCCTCTGGAACAGTTATTGCGACTACCCCTTTAAATAACTCCCCCACTCTCCCTATGGAGCTTTGAATTTGTTCCTGGAATTTTATAAGGCTTTTTCTAAGCATTTACAAAGCGTTATTCGACGGAGGATCCTTCAATAACAACTGGAGGGAGCGCGTAAGAGTTAAATCTGCGGTCGTTGAGCGCAGCATTGAAGTACCCATTAACAAGATGTCTACTGCAATAACGAAAGAAAGCCGAGGGAATAAGATTAGAGACGCGGCGATACTGTCGTCACCCACCTGGGAGAACAGTGGCGCGGAGTCCTCCTTTATCAATCGCGAATTTAGCCTTCTGGAGTTTCACCGACGAGTGCTCGAAGAAGCATTCGATGAAACTAATCAACTGCTGGAGAGACTGAAGTTTCTCTCAATTTTCGCCTCGAACCTGGACGAGTTTTTCATGATTCGCGTATCAGGCCTCAAAGAGGAAGTTGAGCAAAACGTTACTGAACTATCGCCAGATGGTCTAACCCCTGCCCAGCAATTAGCTGAGATTAGAAGACGACTGCTTCCAATAATCGAGCAGCAGATGAATTGTCTCTGGCAAGACATTCTTCCCAAATTGGCGACTGCTGGTGTTCGCCTTGCTTCCTACGAAGCATTAACTCACCTGGAGAAGCGGGACCTTGATAGGTACTTTCGTGAAAAAGTGTTCCCGATTTTGACACCACTTGCGGTAGATTCGACTCATCCGTTTCCCTACATCTCACCGCTTAGCCTAAATCTCGGTCTAGTGGTCCAAGCGCCCGACTTGCCCTCGCCTGCTGATCCGCCAAAGTTCAAGAACGAACCGCGCTTTGTTCGCATCAAGGTTCCGTCGGTAGTACCTCGTTTGATCCCTGTGGGGAACGCGGAGTCGGAGTTTGTACTCGTGGAGGACTTGATCAGGGCAAATCTGCAGGTGTTGTTCCCGGGTATGGATACAGGAGAATGCCATCTCTTCCGCGTGACTCGTGATGCAGACATTGAGATTCGTGAAGAGGAGGCAGAAGATCTGCTGCGGCTAATCCAGCAGGAACTACGGATGCGCCGCTTTGGCTCACCAGTACGGCTTGAAGTTTCATCAGACATGCCGGAGGTGCTGGTTCATTACCTTACGCAATCTCTCGGGTTATTCCCCGAGGACGTCTACAAGGTAAACGGTCCGCTTGCCGTCCAGGATCTCATGTCACTTTACGATGTGGATCGACCCGATCTAAAGGAGGAGCCATTCAGACCGACGGTCTCTAAGAGATTAATAGTCGGGAGGTCGATGTTCGATGTAATCAAGGAGGGGGACTTATTAGTGCATCATCCCTACGAGTCCTATGATTGCGTCACAAATTTCATCAACGAGGCGGTAGAGGACCCGAATGTATTGGCCATTAAGATGTGTCTCTACCGCACCGGTCCGGATTCGCCGATCCCGCCGGCACTCATTCGTGCCAGTGAAAAAGGGAAACAAGTCACCGCTCTAATCGAACTCAAAGCTCGATTTGACGAGGAACACAATATCGAGTGGGCGAGAAAACTTGATCAAGCCGGCGTGCACGTCGTCTATGGCATCATGGGCTTAAAGACGCATGGGAAGCTAACTTTGGTAGTGCGTCGGGAGGGAGATTCGTTGAAGCGATATATTCACATTGCTTCAGGCAACTACAACCCCACAACTTCGTGCACGTATACCGACATCGGACTTTTCACAGCTGATGATGAGATCGGGAGTGATGCGACCGAGCTTTTTAATTACCTAACCGGCTGTTCGCGACAATCAAATTACCGCCAGCTCCTGGTGGCGCCCGTTAACCTGCGCGACAAGATGAACGCGCTAATTGATCGTGAAATCGCAAACCAGCGGGCTGGCCTGCCTGCTCGGATCGTGGCCAAGTTTAATCGTCTGGCTGACAAACAGATAATCGGCAAATTGTACGACGCGTCGAGGGCCGGTGTGAGGGTGGAGTTAGTCGTTCGAGGTGTTTGCATGCTGCGTCCCAGAGTTCCCGGCCTCTCCGAAACCATAACCGTCAGGAACGTCGTAGGTCGCTTTCTGGAGCATAGTAGGGTCTTTTTCTTCGCTAACGGCGGCAATGACGAACTTTACATTGGCAGCGCCGATTTGATGTCACGAAATTTGAAACATCGTATCGAAGTACTTACTCCAGTTCACGACCCCTCGATAAAGAGTTACCTTAAGGATGTAGTTCTTGATGCGTACCTGCGGGATAGCGTAAAGGCACGGGCCCTGCAACCTGACGGGACTTATGAGCCCGTTCCAGTGGACAACGGAAACGAGGAATTTGACAGCCAGGCCTTTTTCATGGGCCAGGCTGCAAGCTAAAGGCGCTTACCTCGTTGTGTTCTGGCATTCACGGTGTGTCTAATCCCCTCTACAATGCGCGGCCCAAAACTTAGTACGGTTCGGAAAATAACCAGGCACGCGTATAACATTCATTTGAAAACTGGATGGTAACCAGCTGATGCCCAATTCGAACCCTAAGCTAAAAAGAGAAACAGTAGTATTAGTTGGTGTTTTCGTTGGAGTCTTGTTAGTAAGTGCGTTTGCTGTTTATTTTCTTGCCAGTAAGACAAACCCAGTTACAACCAGTCGAGAGTCTGCGGCGCAGAGCGCAAGTGAAGCTACACCCGGAGCCGAACCGGTTACACCTCGTCCTTCCTCGCAGGGAGCAGAAGACAGCCTCGGGCAAATCTTTGGTACTGAGCCTCAAAACCGAGCTGCAGAGCCGGCAAGTTGGAGTGAAGCGCTGGCAACTCTGACTCTCAGGCTTATTCTGGCCGCACTACTTGGCGCAATGCTGGCGTTTCGACCTCGCAGACGCGTCATCAAACGCAATCCTTATGTCTCGCAGACTCAGATACTGCTGGCCGTTGTTGCCTCGGCCCTGATGATTATTGTCGGAGACAACGCTGCTCGGGCGTTTGGAATTTTCGCCGCCGTATCACTTGTCAGGTTTCGTACCAACATACGTGATCCGAAAGAGATCACGGTTCTGCTCGTCAGTCTCGCTATTGGTTTGGGGACAGGGGTCGGACGCTGGGATCTTGCCGTAGTCCTTACGGTTTTCACATTGATATTACTTTGGGTGCTGGAGAAACGAGAGCCCGAGCAGGTTTTCCGCTCTATGAACCTGAAAGTTTCAACCCGCAATGTCGAAAGCACTCGAGTTGCTCTTAAAGGTGTGCTCGAAGGGCATAGCTTTGATTCCGAGCTGCGGTCAGTCACTGGCCCCCAAGGAGACGAACCCGGAAGTCTGTGTTACTCCGTGGAAATCAGTCCTACAGTCACCACGGACGAGCTAAGTGAGCAGATACTCGCCTTGGACTCTCAAAATGTCGATGGAATTGAATGGGAGCAGAAAAAGAGTTCCTCCTACGTCTACCAGTGATTCAGCTGGCGATCAGTTAAAGCTAAAGACCGCCTGGGACGGGCGGTCTTTTTTCGCTTTCACAGGCTTGCATTCAAAGGTCGGCTAGTTAGTGCGACTCGAAGCCGCTTGCGGGACGCGTTGCGGCCTCCCTCCGGAACTGACTGGGGGTACGACTTTTTCTTTTAACGCTTCGCGAAAAACCTGGCGCATGTTGTCTACAAATACAAACCGTATGTCTTTGAATAGTTCTTTTGGAATTTCGTCCAAGTCTCGACGGTTCTGTTGGGGAAGGATAATGGTAGACACTCGCGCGCGTCTGGCAGCGAGGACTTTTTCTTTAACTCCTCCAACTGGCAGGACATTTCCCCGAAGTGTGATCTCGCCGGTCATGGCAACGCTTTTAAGCACTGGTCGAAGAGAAAGCGCCGATACCATTGCCGTTGCCAGCGTGATCCCTGCCGAAGGGCCGTCCTTCGGAATGGCGCCTTCCGGAATGTGGATATGAATATCGTAGTTAGAAAAGTCCTCGTCGTTAATCTCTAGTTCCTTCGCGCGTGATTTCGCGTACGAGAACGCCGCCTGGGCTGATTCCCGCATCACCTCTCCAAGCTGCCCGGTTAGTACCAGGATGCCTTTCCCTTTGACGCGAAGAGCTTCAATGAAAAGCACATCGCCGCCCACCGCAGTCCAGGCCAACCCGGTGGCTACACCGATCTGATCCTTTTTAAGTACCTCTTCAGGAATAACTTTCGGCGCGCCCAGAAACTCGTGAAGATTCTTGAGCGAGACCCTAACCGCTCCCTTATGTCCCTCAGCGATACGCCTCGCCACCTTGCGACAGATTCTCCCTATCTCTCGCTCCAACTGCCGCAACCCGGCTTCCTGAGTGTACTGTTGGATAATTGCGGTTAGCGAAGTCTTGGAGATGTGCAAGTCGCGCGATGTGACGCCGTTTTCTTCCATTTGTTTCGGCATCAGATGTCGCAACGAGATTTCGAGCTTTTCTTCTTCGGTATAGCCTGCAAGACGAATGACTTCCATGCGATCGCGCAACGGGGGTTGAATTGTGTCCAGCACGTTTGCTGTCGTCATGAAAATCACGTTCGACAAATCAAAAGTTAAGCCGAGGTAGTTGTCTCGAAAACTGTTGTTCTGCTCAGGATCAAGTACTTCCAGCAAAGCTGAGGACGGGTCGCCACGAAAGTCCGCGCCGACTTTGTCGATCTCGTCGAGCATGATGAGGGGGTTGTTAGTGCCTGCCTGCTGAATCGCTTGAATGACGCGACCGGGCATAGCACCGACATAGGTCCTGCGATGACCGCGAATCTCAGCTTCGTCATGAACCCCGCCTAATGACAGACGAACAAACTTTCGTTCAAGCGCGCGTGCGACCGAACGTCCCAGCGAAGTCTTTCCGACACCTGGAGGGCCGACCAGACAAAGGATGGGACCTTTTGGCTTCTCCTTGAGCTTGCGCACTGCAAGGGCTTCGACAATCCTATCTTTGACCTTCTCCAGGCCATAATGGTCTTCGTTCAGAATCTGCTCGGCCTTTCGCAGATCTAAATTATCTGTGGACGACTTTGACCACGGAAGATCGGTCATGATTTCCATCCAATTTCGCAGGGTTGCGGTTTCGGCCGCGTCGGGGTGCATTCGTTCCAGCTTCTTTAGCTGACGCAAAGCCTCGTCCTCGGCAGGCTTGGGCATGCCAGCCGCTTCGATCTTTTCCCTGAACTGGGCGATCTCTTCGGCCAGCTCATTACCCTCACCCAACTCGGTTTGGATAGCCTTCATCTGCTGCCGCAGGTAAAACTCCCGCTGGGAGCGATCAATATCAGCCCGTGCCTGAGTATTGATCTCTTGTTGTACAGTCAGAACCTCGATTTCTTTGTTGAGCAACTCATTTACGCGGCGCAGACGTGCAGTTGTATCGGCTATGTCGAGTACAGACTGAGCGTCTTCAACTTTTAGTTCGAGATTTGAAGCGGAAAGGTCGGCCAGGCGTCCGGCGTCGTCGAGATTGGCTATGATGGCCATAACCTCAGGTGAAATGTTTTTCCCGAGATTGATCGCTTTTTCCATAGACGCGCGGACATTTCTAATCAGCGCCTCAACTTCAAGAGACCGCTCGGGAGGAAGCACTTCCTGCATCACATGAACTCGGGAGCGGATATATGCGCTATTCGTTTCAACCGATTCTATTTCGGCGCGGGCGAGACCCTGCACAAGTATACGAATACGTCCGTCGGGCAACTTGAGCATGCGCATGATGACGGCCGCAGTCCCAACTTTATAAAGATCGTCGGCAGCGGGTTCTTCTTTGTCGAGGTCCCTTTGGGAGGCAAGCAGAATCATCCGATTCTCACCCAGCGCCTCGTCAACCGCGCGAATAGACTTTTCGCGCGAGACGAATAGCGGGACGATCATGAAGGGATAGATAACGATATCGCGAAGTGGCAAGACCGGCAATTCACCTGGTATTTGCAACTGCTGCTCGGTGTCGGTGGTTTCCTCGGTAATATCTGCTTCTTTGATAATTGCCATAAATTGAACCTACTTCATATGCGTCCAGCGATTTCGATTAGTGCTGGAAACTCTTGTCACTCTTCAGCTGCTTCCTTTACTGTAAGTTTGAATTCGGCTCCGCGACGATCCAGGATCTTGGGCAAACGAATGAGCAGTATGCCGTTCTCGAGCTGTGCAGTGGCCGCTTTAACGCTGACCGTCCAGCGGAGTGGAACGATCCGGCTGAATCTGCCGTAACTTCGTTCTGAGCAAAGGTGCGAAATGACGCGGTTGCGTAACATGCGTTTTTTCTTCTCGCCCCAAATCCGCAATTGCGTATTCGTCAATCCAATATGAATCTGATCCGCCTTTAGGCCCGGAAGTTCTGCGCGAATGTATATGGCGTCGTTCGCCTCACAAAGGTCCACTGGCGGGGCCCAGGCGCCTGAAGCCAGCGGATCCTCCGCCACGGTGGCCTCCTGCAAGGCCGCAAACAGACGGCCGACGCGATCGCGCAGACGTTGCAACTCGAGGCGTTCCAAGCCGGTTGTGCGAATGGCGTTGATCATTTCGTTAGGACAGATACCTTCCCTCCGCGCCGGAGTTGCTTTACCCTTTTTTGCCCGCAGGACCGCTTGCGCGAGTTCGTACCAGCTGTTTCAGCTCGGCCATAAATTCCGAAACGTCTTCAAACTCCAAATAGACTGAAGCAAAGCGAACGTAAGCAACTTTGTCCAGCTCTTTCAGGCGCCGCATGATCATTTCCCCAATTTTGCTGGTCGGCCGCTCGCGTTCGGAAGATTCCTGTACATATTTCTCGATTGCATTGACGATAGCGTCGAGTTTCGACGACGGAACCGGACGTTTCTCGCAGGCCCGCAGCAATCCTGCCATCACTTTGTTACGATCAAATGTCTCCCGCCGTCCGTCCTTCTTAACAACCATGTAGGGAATCTCATCAATGCGCTCGTACGACGTGAACCGGCGTTCGCAACGCAAGCACTCGCGGCGACGTCGAATTGCCTCACCTTCGCGAGACTCGCGCGAATCAACCACTTTGTCCTCAAGATAACCACAGAAGGGGCACTTCATAAGTCGCATACCTCACGAGCAGAATGGTAACGACGCTTTAAGACAAAAATCATTCGCTGGTGGTGGCGGTCTCCAATTGGTGCTTAATCAGCAATTCGTCAGCCACAATAATTTCATCTTCAACGGCTTGTTCGACAGCTTCAGGAGACATCATGGAACGGAGCCGAGTCAAATTAATGTCACCACGCACAACGTAGAAAAAGCCGAAGACTACGGCCGGACCGAAATCAACGACGTGCATCACGATTGAGACCGCGGCTGCCGTCTCGCGAGCCACCCCCAGGAAAATCAATCCCGCAGCCGTGGCTGCGTGAAATGCTCCAGCGGCTCCGCCGGGTGTGGGAACCAGTGATCCCACCAGTGACCAACCAAGAATGAAGATAGCCTCACTGATTCCGAAGCGAAGTCCGAACGCACGCAAGACCAGCCAGTTAGCGAGTGTGATTCCAGCCCATAACAATGCGGTCCAAGCTATTGTGACAGCGAGCTCACGCGCGTCCGCCAACACCCTCAGAGATTTTGCCAGTTGCTCAAGAATGTTAATAAAGGCGCGTTTTAGGCGCATTGGAATGAACGCTAAGCGATCGCAGCGTCTTTCTAACCAGGCGATAGCACTCTTTGACCTTCTTCTAAACCAGATCAGCCCGGCAACTGCGGCCAGGGTTAAGACGAGCAGAACTATTCCTGCAATTCTAACTCGGGAGAACTCCGCTGCCATGTTGCTTGGCGGCGTGAACCACAAGAGATTCACAGCAAACAGCAGCACTACAGCCATCATGTCGTATATCCGTTCCACCATGATGGTCACAAAGGAACTGCTGGCGCGCACTCGCGGATCACGCATAGGCAAAACAACCGGGCGAACCACCTCGCCCATGCGCCCTATTAGAAACACTGCGCCAAATCCAACTGTAGTTGCGGCAAACAGATGGCTAAGGCTGGTTGGACCGAGGGGAGCAAGGAGTGCGCCCCAACGGTAGGATCGGAATAGATACGCGACGCAGATAATCAACACCGCTAATGCAAGCAAGTAGGGATTGGAGTGGCTGACTGCTGATCGTACTTCGCCCCAATCGAGTTGCCGACCAAACCACCAAAGAATACCAACGGCGAGAGCACAGAGTGCGCCAAACTCGACATATTTGCGCGATGATGACTTCAACTTGATAGAATGCTCCGCTATGCAGGAGGCGTTAGAAGAAATTGGCTTAGTTAGAAAGCAAACCACAAGATATGGTGTCGCCGGAAGAGGCTACTACAGTTTCCCATAAGGCGGCAAGAATGGGTCACAAATGCTTCATTCTATTCGTCGGGTAAGTTTCTTCGAGTATTAGGGAGTCTTGCATTAGGAACGGCGGCAAGACTCATCTCCTTTGCCGGAACTTTCGATTCGTAGCGTTCGTAACCGCTCTCGACAAGGGAGTTTTCCACCTTGCCGGACTAAGGTTAGTTTCTAAGTTCAGTTTGGAGCCGGAGAAGGACAACAGGTGGGGGCTGCAAGAACGTTGGCTGCCAACCAAGGAGCCGAATTGATTCGCAGGTGTCGCGCTGGTGATGGCGCGGCATGGGAAGAGATTGTCCAGAGTTACTCCCGGCGGATCTACAATCTTGCGTATCGTTTTACTTCTCGAGCTGACGCCGCGGAGGACCTAACGCAAGAAGTGTTTGTTCGGGTTTATCGCTCGTTGAGTCAATACGATTCGAAACAGGGTGACTTGCAAAACTGGCTAATGAGGCTGGCGCGCAATCTCATCATTGATGATTATAGAAAACGGCAACGGACGCCACACGACAATCATGCAGATGACCTCGCCGACCACAGTTATCATCTCCACACCACCAACCGCTCGGTGCAACAGGAAATCGAACGTAGGGAACTCGGCGCACAGGTTCAGGCAGGCATTGATAAGCTCTCACCGGATCTTCGGACCTGTGTCATTCTGCGCGACATTGAGGAGTTGAGTTACCAGGAGATTGTCGATCTTTTGAGAATACCCGAAGGAACAGTTAAGTCCCGGATCAACCGCGGACGTATAGAGTTGGCCAAGATACTGAGGCGGATGAAGGTGGTGGCAATGAGCCACGCCTAGTCAGCAATGGACGGCTCCACCGAGGGTTTGTTGAGATGTCCATTGAGTTAAAGAGGAAAGAGGGGCGGAAGAGAGAACATAATGCTTTGCGAAGATTTTGAGAACCGGCTGAGTGACTACCTGGAGGGCATACTAGACCCTTCTGCGCATCGGGCGTTTTCAGAGCATGCTTTACGCTGCCCCGTCTGTCATCAGACTTTAAGCGAAGTCAAAAACACCATGCAGGCGTGCCGAGTTGCGGCCGTGCCACCCCCTACTCGAGAGCTCGAAGCGCGAATTTTAAAAAGGACGATGCCTGAAGCGGCGATGACTTGCCGGGAATTTGAGGAATCGCTGACCGACTACCTGGATGGATTTCTCCCTGCGCCTTTCTACCATCGTTGGGAGCGTCATGCTGCTCTTTGCGATCATTGCACTGAGCTTCCCGGCGAAGTAGTTCGATCGATAGGTGCCTGTTACACCTATATCAGCGAAGAGATGCCAGTACCAGCTGGTCTGGATCAAAGAATCTTGCAGGCAACAATCGGCACGCTGAAGGCGGAAGAGATGCGCGCTCCGTGGTCTGCCCGATTGGCATCGCAGCTTCGGACGTGGCTTGACCCGATTGTTTCCCCACAACTTGCAAGGGTCGCCACCATGTTGCTCGTCGCAGTGTTTGTGCTGACCAATACGGTTTCAGCCGACGGCTCAATTGGCGGCGTTTATCGGGCCAGTCTTGCCCTGGCGGCGCAAAGCTATTCAGGCGGAACAGAAAGCGGCATTAAGGAGTTGACGAACGGCCTCAAGGGCCTCGTGGGTGGGCAGGGTCAGAATAACAGTCAGAATAACAATAGCTCAGGTCAGGATAAAAATCCTGCAGGGCAGAAGTCACAGCCACAACAGGACGCTGCAGGAGATAGTGAGAAAAAGCGTTGAGCGGGTGGCAAGGGTCAAATTATTTAGGATGATGTACTGTACTTATCATCAGAAGAATCCGGCCGTGGTTCAGTGCAATCGCTGTGCGCGCCCGTTATGTGCCGCTTGCGATCACCGTATTCGTGGTTTCCCCTTTTGCCAGGACTGCATTGTGGCGGGAGTCGAGTTCCTGCGGCAACATTCACAGGCTGACGCTTCTCAAGTGATCAGGCGTCGAAGCTCGCCCTTCGTTGCTACCCTGTTGTCTTTCGTTCCTGGCTTGGGAGCTGCCTATAACGGCCAAACATCGAAGGCGATTGTCCACTTTGCAATCTTCGCCAGCTTTTTCCAGATGGCAGTCATTACGCAGGGAGTGATTTTCTTTATCCTGGGAGTTTTGGGCACCTGGTTGTTTGCCGCAGTTGATGCTTGCCGAACGGCTCAATTAATGCGGGCGGGTTTGACGCCCGAGACTGAAGAAGACGTCATAGCGCGTCGACTTTACGGAAACCCTTTTGCCTGGGGTCTGACGCTGATCGTTATCGGAACTGTGTTTCTTCTCCACACACTCCTAGGAGTGCAGCTACCGATTCGAGAATTGCTCCCAGTCGCCTTGGTAGGCCTGGGTGCTTATATGCTTTTCGACTATATCCGCAGACGTAAATCTTCGGACCGTGTGGTGCGATTTGATTCCCGGATTCCGCCTCCATCTGTAGTAACGGGGACCCTTGAATCGCGTTTTCGGACTGGAGAGACGACTCAACTGTCGCGCAGGTAGATCGCATGCGTCGTTTGGGCAAGGTCTAAGTTACAAGGATAAGAACTATAAGGATTAAATCATGACGAGCTTGTTAGGGATTTTTGCAAGGTTAGGCGGGGTCGTCGCGCTCATTCTTCTGGTTGTCACTCTGCTCAGTCAGCTTATTACTCTTGTTGGCTTTTTGCTGGTCGCGGTGAAGGTTGCAATTGTAGTAATTTTCGTCGCCGTGGTCATATTAATAGTACTAGCTATTCTTCGTGATCGTTCCCGCCGTAAACGAGAAGCTGATAATTATTAGCTCGCTGCTTTTCCCCCGCGCCCTTTCGGATTCGACCCACCTTGATTGTCGTGCATGGCATTTTGCAAACAGTGCGATTTGCAATGCCCCGCAACGGTGTGATAGCGTCAGAACCGCAGCACCGGCCGGCTGGACGCGCCTTTAACACACGGGAAGGTTCATTCATCCGCTGCAAATCTTCAAGCAGGTAAAGACCCTCGTAAAGAAATAAAAAAAGGCTCTTGCACGGTCTGACGTTAAACGTGACTGTGCATTTCGTACGCACATGCAGAACTCCAAATTCTGCGTTGATCCACTGTGGAGATTGAAAATGGCGCGAGACGACCGATTTTATGCTTTTATTATTCCCCATACTTCCCGTTCCCGGGCTCGAATCAGACGAATTTGCGTTGAAAAGAAGTGGCTTAAACTCTTTGCGCTGGTCGCGGCCATTCTCGTCTGTAGCTGCCTGTATGGGTTCTACGGCCTGACACAACAAGCCCAGCGTTTCCGCATTGAGGTTGAAAACCAACGTCTTCGCGCGGAGAACGAACAGCAAAGACAAGAATTGAATGAACTAAGTAACCGCGTTGAGGCCGTGGAAGACACGTCCCGAAAACTTGCTGAGAAATCTGGAGTTGTACATGAAAATGCCAACCTACCAGGCACGGGCGGACCGGCAATGCCCCTGGAGGGTAACAGCCTGCCAGCGCTTGAAGAGAAGATGACTCATCTCGAAAAGTACCTGCGCGCGTTTGAAGCAGTGATGCGGGGACGCGGTTACACTCCTTCAGTCTGGCCTGTCCTGGGCAAACTCGAGAGCCCGTTCGGCGGCCGCAGGAATCCTTTTGGTGGCAGCTCCTACGAATTTCACACCGGCCAGGATATTGATGCGCCTTGGGGGACCCCGGTAGTTGCCGGGGCGACCGGTAAAGTCAATTTTATCGGCTGGCAGAACGGCTACGGCCAACTTGTTGTCATCGATCATGGCGGCGGCTTAACCACTCGTTACGGCCATCTTTCTCACATTGCGGTGTCACGAGGGGCAACGGTAAGGCGTGGCGAATTCGTTGGCAAGGTCGGTTCTACCGGACGCTCGACTGGCCCTCACCTCCATTACGAGGTACGAATAAATGACGAGCCAGTGAATCCTTTGCAATACCTTCTTACTTCTGCGCGGTAGCCCGGAATCGTCAAATCAGGCGCAAAAACTGAAATTCCTGGCAAGCTCGTAACCTCAGCAGGCTCGTATTTTAAGCCTGAATTATGCTTGACACGCCCGAGAAGTTTCGCTTAGTATGCGCCGACGTTTCAAGGCAGGGTTATCCTTTGATTTAGACCCAGCATTCGATCTGGCAGCTTTACAGTAATGAGTTTTCGTGTTGCCCCCTAAGTGTACGCATGATGGAATCGCGCTCCCGCGCTTTCCACCATGCTTTTTTGTTGGTTGTGTGTCTCCGTAACGCCCGTTCAAAAGCGTGTCCGGCTCACAAGCATTAACCTCAGGTTGGAGCAGATTAGCAGAAATTCAGTCTTGGCTTGAAACAATCTGGGATTGAATTCTCGACTATTCGCACCGTTTTACCGAATCGTTAGGAGGATTCGTTGTTATGTCTAGAATAACCGGTAAGGTCAAGTGGTTTAACAATTCGAAGGGTTATGGGTTTATTGAGCAGCCTGGCTCTTCAGACATCTTCGTTCACTACAGCGCCATTCAGGGTGATGGCTTCAAGACTCTCGAGGAGGGCCAGGAAGTGGAGTTCGAAGTCACCCAGGGCCCAAAAGGGCCTCAAGCTGAAAAAGTAACAAAGATGTAAGCGTCTCCCCGGCTTGCAACAGCAAAGCCACTGACCGCTTCCGGTCTTGAGTCCGGCAAGCGCATCAAGAAAAAGGCGGCCACATGGTCGCCTTTTTCTTTTGATCTTTGCTTTTTCTCCTATCGTTCAGCTTTTGCCTTGAAGATCACATGACCGCCTTCCACATCAACAGAGAAGCGCACTCGCTGGCAACCGAGTTTTTCTTTTAAGCTCTCGGCTTTCGAGGCAATCAATCGATGGAATCGGGGAAATGAAAAGTCCTCTGTCGGTTCGCCACACTTCGTCTTTGCTTCTATCAGAGCGTTGTACAGTTGCTTTACGGTTTCTACGTCCTTATTTGCATCAACACAAACAAGGGTTGTTCGGGTAAACCCCTCAACGGCTTCCTGCTTGGCAGTTGCCCTGGCAGCAGAAGTAGGATCTCGACCCTCTTCGCGTCCTTGCATTGTACGTCTCCAGAGGTCGCGGAAGGCAGTATATCGAGAAGCCAGCGAATTGAAGCGGTAACGCTGAGCGAAAGACAGCGTCCGATCGTCTCCTAATCGCTTCATATGAGTCTCAACGCGCCCCTTGGTATCGTAAGGCGGGCGTTTCGCCGCCCCGTTAAAGTAGACGTCAAATTCAATTTTGAGGCGGCGGATATCCTCCTCAAGACGCGTCAATTGTTCATCTACCGTTGCAACGTGTTCGCCTACTGAAAATTTGTTCTTGCTCCGAGCTCTCAGTTGAGAGCGCTGCAGCTTATTGTCGCGGCTTTTCACTTAGAGGCTTTCTCCCTGGCTGGGGCTTGAGGCGGGGGCGTCGAGTTGACGACTTCCCGAGTCTAGGTGTTTGAAAAGCTTTGTGTCAACTAATTATTCAGAAAGGGCCAAAATGACCTCTTATGCTGTGCGTTTGCGGGAGGAGCAGCGAGACGTTATTCTACGGATCAAAACTCCGAGGCCGAACAAAAACCATGTCTGAGCCCGCCGCTCCTAAAACAAACGCTCTACGCTTGCTGCCTTCGGTCGACCAATTGCTGCGAACGGAATCTGCCGTGACACTACGCAATCTGGTGGGATTGCCACGGCTTACCTTCCTGGCACGAACAGTGACCGATGAGATGCGGGCAAAGATTCTGGCTAGCGAGATGTCCAACGGCGAGACGCGCGAGACCTTGCTGCTGCGCGCTGAACAAAGACTTAAGGAAGTCGGAGCCCAGGAAAACATGACGGGGATTCGCCGAGTAATTAACGTCACAGGGGTAATTCTGCATACCAATCTCGGACGCGCTCCGCTTTCGAAGGCCGCTCGCGAGGCGGTTTCAAAAGAGGCGGCGGGTTACTGCACTCTCGAATACGATGCTGTCGCCGGATTACGCGGGCGACGGGGCGCCCGGGTCGAGGAGCTATTAATTGAATTGACGGGAGCAGAGGACGCCCTTGTCGTTAATAATTGCGCAGCTGCCGCATTGCTTATTTTGAGCGTGCTCGCTGGAGATGGTGAGACATTAGTTTCACGTGGAGAATTGGTTGAGATCGGTGGCGATTTTCGGGTTCCTGACGTGATGTTGAATTCCGGGACCCGCATGATTGAAGTCGGTACCACAAACCGAACGCATCTTGAGGACTACCGTAGAGTAATCAACGAAAGCACTCGTCTCATTATGCGGGTTCATCAATCGAACTACAGGATTGTGGGCTTTACCACTTCGCCTTCACTTTCCGAGCTTGCTGAACTCGCCCATAACGAGAAACTTCTTTTGTTTGAGGATGCTGGATCAGGAGTGCTGACGGACTTGGGACCGTACGGCCTTGGCGATGAGCCGTTAATCAGGGATTGCATTTCCGAGGGTGCAGATGTGGTTTCTTTTAGCGGCGATAAATTGTTGGGTGCTACGCAGGCGGGGCTCATTGTAGGTCGACGAGAGATAGTCAGCCGACTCCGTCGCCACTCGCTCTACCGCGCTCTACGAGTCGATAAACTGACATTGGCCGCACTGGAAGCTACCTTACAGTCGCATCGTCGCGGGAGCCCTTTTCAGGACATACCGGCGCTCAACATGATTTCACTCGGTAGTGGTGAAATTGAGTTGCGAGCGAAAAACTTGACCGAGACTTTGTCACGAAGACATCCAGACTCGAGGCTAATAATTGCTATCGAGAAGGGAAAGTCTGCTGTGGGAGGAGGTTCTGGCCCGGCCGTTCACCCGGCAAGCGTCCTCATTTCGCTTCAACACGCAAGTCTCTCCGCGGACGAAATCCAGCGTCGCCTCCGGCTATCATCCCCTCCCGTTATCGCCCGCATCTCCAACGGAAGAGTCTTAATTGATCTGCGCACTGTGGCGCCAGAGGAAGAGCCAGAACTCCTTGAGGCTATAAGCCATTTAACCAAACGAGACGTTGCTTCCATGACTTAGGATTCTTTTCGGTGGCTTAAACAACTACGGCGCTGTATACTCGTCGACAACGCTTTACGCCCCGTGGAGCGGTCATTAGTAACCCTACCATTAGTTCTGTTTACACAATTGCCAAACATATCTCCCTATAAATCGGCCTTAATCTCCTTAGGTCTGGCTGTGCTGGCCGCTATTGCAGCTCTTGGTTTGTTTCGGATCAGCTTTCCGGCCTGGCTCCAATATACGTTTGTGGCAAGTTTGCTGGCCGCCGTGACGGTACAAACTCACCGCCTCTGGAGCGAGAATTCAAGACTCACGGAGAAGTTAATAGAGTCATCAGCCAAATTGAGTTCATTCAGCGTCGACGAGGCGAGATCCAGACTCGAGAGCGGATTGAAGCTCCTGGACACAGTGCTCTCGCTTAAGGAAGCCATTCTCTTTCAGCGCGAAAGCAATGGAAACCTGGTTTCGGTCGCGAGGCTTCGCGCGTCTACCAGTAGCTCAGTCGAGACGGGCCGAAACTCTACCTGGCGCGATGGCATCAACCTCTGTGAGCGGGCAATAAAAGCGGGCCAGATAATCACCCATGAACTCGAAAACAATGAGCTCTCAACCAGCATTGCCCTACCTTTACACCACGAGAATCGGGCCGTGGGCGCACTCCTGATCAGACTTAACGATAAATTCGATGAAGACGATCGAGCATTGCTCACAGCCGTCGGTGCACAGCTGGCGCGGAGTCTCCAAAGAGAAGAGGCCTGCAGGTCGGCGGCGCGTCAAAGTCGCATCGCGTTCCTGTCTGCGCGGGCAGGCGACAGGAGACTCGAACTACTGGATGTGCTTAATGGTCTCCTATCAGAACAAAGGTTCGGGTTGAGCGCGTTGTCCGAGGTCTCTGAGGGGATGGCTATTGCCTATCTTGACGGCACAATTCCTTATATTAATTCCGCGCTCCTGCGACTCGCTCACCTGGAGGAGGAACAAGCCCGCGATCTGAACCTCTTTGACCTTCTGGATGCATTGCGTACCAGTGTCTTCCAAGAGCCAGCGATTGCTGTGCGACGTGTGTTACAGACGGGGGAAGCCTACGAACGCGAGTTGCAATTTCCAGAGGGAAACGGAACTTTCGGGCTCCGGATCTCTCTAGTCTTCGATCATTGCGAACAGGATTCGGCCCAACCTCTGTGCCTTGCTGTTAGCGTCAGGGACATAACGCGACTCAAGGAACACGAACAATTGAAGAGTGACATGGTTTCGCTAATGTCTCACGAACTGAGAACGCCGATTACAAGTATCAGTGGTTTCTCCGAACTTCTCATCGCCGATGATCAACTTCCGGAACAGGCTAAAGAGTTTGTGACCATCATCGCTAACGAGTCCCAACGGCTTTCGCGAATGATCAATAGTTTTCTCGCCGTCACCAAGTTGGAGCGAAAAGACAAACAGGAAGTTATGAAGATACCTCTGAGGCTTGACAATCTAGTGCGCGAAACCGTGGTTAATTTGCAGCCGATCGCCAAGAAGAAGCGAATTCGACTGGTAGAACAGGCCAATCAAAGAGTCCCGCCCGTGGCTGCCGACAAGAGTCTTATTTCGCAGGCTGTCAATAACCTGGTAAGCAATGCAATTAAATACAGTCCGGAACGTACGACTGTTACCGTATCGACCGTTCTGGAAGCCGAGGCGGTGAGGGTTTCGGTTGAAGACCGTGGTTTTGGTATTCCGCCGGAAGCAATGGATCGCGTTTGGGAGAAGTTTTACCGGGTGGTCCGTGAAGGGCAAGAGAAAGACGAAGAGTCTACCGGGCTGGGTCTGTCTTTCGTTCGCGAGGTCGTTGAACAGCACGGTGGCGCGGTCGATCTGGAGTCGGAAGTGGGCCGAGGATCCAAATTCAGTTTCACCTTGCCGAGGTTGTGATTGCCTAGGCCTCGGACTTATTTATAGTTCCTCTGCAAGAAGGTGCACCACACGTGCATCTTTTTTCATTGGAGTGAAGCGTCGACTCGTAGTCAAGTGTGATCTCCTCGCCCGGTTGGATATCGCGGAGTGCGATAAAAAGAATATGGCCATAGAGTATTTTCATGTAGGTATTGGGTTCGCAGCAGTGGTTTATATAATGCGTGCCGTTTCCGCCCTTGCTGCCATCGAGACTCCAGCGATCGTTAATTGCGCAGATACGAAGTCGGCGTCGCCCGGCGCGGCGATTAGCTTCTGCATTAGAAATTCTCTCGCCGGCGTACTCGGCTATTTTTCGCCCCCGGGGAAAATGCGCTTTTGAAAAACACCCCTTTCCCTCAATTGAGGAAGTTTTGATTTCCAGTCGAGGATGCAGCTTGAGCTTCATTGTTAAGGCGTTCGCTAACCGAGAAACTGAATTCCAAGTGAGGCCGACGCGCGCGCAGAGTCCCTCACGCAAACGGACTTTCAAGTCACATTTTAGCATTGCTAAGCGGCTGGAAATTTTCGAATTCCAAATAGAGATGGCCGCCAGCAGAGAGCTGGGCGGCCACAGTTTTTTCTCGATTTGCGCTTATTTGAGTTTGAAGCTTCGGGCAATAAGATCGGTCTGATTGCGAATGCGAGCCAGCTTATCGCGCAGCCCGGTGAAACGAAGGGCGTAAATCGTGCGGTTATCGACTTGAAGATAGTAGATTCGACCTATCATCGGCTTGCCGGTTTTAATAAACTCATACGAGACAGTTACACCATTCAAGCGCCCGGAGAAAGTCTCCTCTTTCCCTTCCACAAAGCCCGGGTGAAATCTGAATTTTTGATCGCGATCGCGCTGGGAGAGATCAGATGCCGTAGTTCCTGCGTCGACAACTTCTTTTCGGATCTGCAAGTACCCGTCGAGGCGGTCCCCATAGACGAATTCCACGTGCTCGTGCGCTGCATCGGGTTCCGAGATTACACGCCAAGTGGTCGAAGGCAATTCAATTGAGTAGTCGACCTTGTCGTTGGTAAACACTTGCTGTGCACCGGCCAGCGAACAGCTCAGCGCAAGGACGGCAGACATTAGGATCATTCTTAAGACCGGCATGTTTTTGATTAGCTCCATCCGCCGACGCGGATTCAAAAGTCAGTTTGGTGAGTTATTCGAAATCCACCTGAATCATAACCTCAGATGCATCGCCGCACTGGATTAGTTGTCCTCTGGGTGGCCTCAGCCATGGTTCGCCCGGCCCAGTACCGCGCGTTGAATTTCTACTAAATGCTGAATTCCCTTAGTAGCCAGGTCCAGCAGGTTGTCCATTTCCTGTCTGGTGTAAGGCTGGCGTTCTGCTGTGCCCTGCACTTCGATAAAGCGGCCGTCACCAGTGCAAATTACGTTCATGTCTACTTCTGCTCGAGAGTCCTCGTCGTATTTCAAATCCAGTAAGGCCGCGTTGTCAACAATACCAACGCTAATCGCCGCCACCTGGTTGGCGACAAGACTTCTTGGAATCCTTCCAGCTTTCGAAAGGCGCCTGCTGGCGAGTGCGAGGGCGACATACGACCCCGTTATCGCGGCCGTGCGAGTTCCTCCGTCGGCCTGCAGCACATCGCAATCCAGCGTAATAGTCCGTTCGCCCAGAACCTTCATCTCAGTAACAGCTCTCAAACTTCGGCCAATCAACCGTTGAATCTCGTGGGTGCGGCCGGATGGTCCGCCGCGACCGGTCTCGCGCTGTACGCGCTGCTGCGTCGAGCGCGGCAGCATGGCATATTCGGCTGTCACCCATCCCTGTCCGGTGTTCCTCAGAAAGGGTGGTACACGATCCTCAATTGAAGCTGAACAGATAACGCGCGTCTGCCCCATCTCAATGAGCACAGAGCCTTCCGCGTATGGCAGGTATCCGGGTGTTATCTTTACGGCGCGCAGCTCATCGGCGGCGCGGCCATCAGTACGTACGAAGCTCATCGTGCCCCCACACCTCAACCGCCTCCAGAACGGTTGGGGCAGCGTGAAGAAACCTTTCCGCGACCTTGGAGAAGCGTTGGGCCGCGTCTGTTACGTAAAAGTGATCCAAATCGTCGCAGATCTCTCTTACCCGATCCTCGCTTGGTGTACCCGGATGTGAGAGCCCCCTAATTTCCAGCAGGTACTGTACCTCTTCAGCAGTGGCGTCTCCAGAATCAATCAAAGGGATTTCTCGGCCAACTGCTTCGCTTATTACACGGCGCAAGATGGGGTAGTGGGTGCAGCCCAAAACAAGTGCACCCAGATGGCTTTTTTTTAAATCACTTAAGTAGTGCTCAGCGACCATGCGGGCCACCTCCGTCTCAGCCCAACCTTCTTCCGCGAGCGAGACAAAAAGAGGACAAGCACGTTCGATTACTTCGGCTGTCGGATCAAGGCTGGAGATCGCCCGGCGGTAAGCTTCGCTCTGTATCGTTGCTTCCGTTCCGATTACTCCAATTCGTTTGCCGTTGGTGCTCTCCAAAGCTGCACGAGCACCCGGAGCGATCACGCCAATGACCTCCACACTCACAGCATCGCGAATCGCCGGTAGCGCAAGCGCGGAAGCTGTATTGCAGGCTACTACCAGGAGCTTAATACCGTGCGACTCCAGAAATCTCGCATTCTCGGTGGCGTATCTCTCAACTGTGGCAAGCGATTTAGTCCCGTAAGGCACTCGCGCGGTATCACCAAGGTAAACAAAATGTTCATCCGGCAGACGTTCGTGCAGGGCTCGATAGACGGTGAGTCCACCAACGCCGCTGTCGAAGATGCCAATGGGAAGGGAATTTCGGATTGCGGATTGCGGATTGCGGATTTCGGAATTCAATTCTCAGGTCTCAGATTCGATTTCAAATCCCAAATCCGCAATTCGAAATCCGAAATTCAAAGATTGGTGGAGGCGCCGAGAATTGAACTCGGATCCAAGAGCCAACGCCGAAGGACTCTACATGCTTAGTCACTTCTCTTTCATGTCCGGCAAGCCGGACAAAAATTCGCTCGCTGCCGAGTCAGTGAAGTGACAAGACCTCTGCAGGAGCTAGTCCGACTTTGTCTCGCCCACTCCCACGGACCGAAGGAGCGAACCAGCTCAACTAAGTGACATCTCAGTCCGCGCGCATGAGCAACTTGCGGTGAGACGCTCGGTGCTTAATTAGGCAGCGAGAGCCAATTCATTGTTATTGGCAATTGTTTTCCCCTACGCTTTTTTACGAGCTGCATAGAGAAGCCCGGCATGGCATCCGGTCGATCGTCCAGGACTCCTGTCGAAGCCTGTCGCCCCCGTTGCTAAGGTGAGATTATAACAGAGCTTTTGTTATAATCCCCACCGGCGAGGCAACTTGCCTAAATGGATAGTAATCCTAACGCCCGGCCATTTCAGATGTTGAAGTATCGAAAAGGTTAATTCTTAATGGCAAATGATTCCAGAACACGTTCAACACACATAGTATTGAACGCTCCCACCGCCGAGCGCCAGCACTTTCTGCGCCGATTCTGGTTGCCGGCACTATTGCTTCTGGCCCTGGCAGCCGGGGGCCTGACCGGCATTATTGCTGCCTACGAATTGAATTACTCGCGGGCGGCCAATGAAGTTGCGGCCCTGGCAACATATCGTCCCAGCGTGGTTACTCGTGTCTATGCCGACGATGGGGAAACGGTAATCGGCGAGTTTGCACTCGAAAAAAGGATTCCGCTAAAGTACGACGAAATCCCGCAGTTGGTAAAAAACGCAATCCTGGCTGTCGAGGATGCTCGCTTCTACGATCACGTCGGCATCGACCCAATTCGAATCATTGGGGCCACCTGGAAAAACCTCACCACCGATAGAATAGAAGGAGGATCCACGCTAACCCAACAGCTCGCCAAGAATCTATTTCTTTCCAAGGAGCAGGTTCGGGGCTTCAATCACGAGTCGATCTCGCGAAAAGTAAACGAATGGGGGTTGGCGCTCCAGATCGAACGCTACTACACCAAGAATCAGATCATGGAGTTGTACGCCAATCATACTTTCCTCGGCGCCAACGCCTACGGAATTGAGGCTGGGGCCGAGACCTACTTTGGCAAACAGGCGAAGGACCTGACTATTGGCGAGGCCGCCCTGCTGGCCGGTGTTCCGAAAGCACCAAGCGAGTATTCACCGACGGCCAATGCGGTGAAAGCGAAAGAGCGAAGAGATCTGGTTTTGGACCTGATGGCCAGGAACGGGTTCGCCACTCAAGCCGAAGTCAATGCTGCAAAGGCGAATCCTATCCAGCTTGCCGACACTGCCTATTACCAATCCCAGCCGCGTTCAAGTGCGTTCGATTATCCGGTGGAGCATGTCAGGCAGGATCTGGAAGACCGGTACACCACCCGAGTGGCCCAGGGAGGATTATCGGTCTACACCACGATTAATGTTGATGCTCAGAAGCAAGCCTATGAAGTCGTTCGTGCCGGTCTCAGACGTTACGATCGGGGACGGGGATGGCGTTCGAGCTATACGATGATTCCGACCTCCGCACAAAACGGAGTTGGTCCGCCCACCCAACAAGAGTTGAACAATTACAAACACCCGGACTGGCACGGTAACGACTACCAGGAGGGCCGTTTTCTGATGGGCCTGGTCATGAAGGTCGACCGGGCGAAAAACGAGGCAACCGTGCGCTTTGGAAACTACAGCGGTACGGTTACCCCCCCTGAGATGGGCTGGGGACGACGGCAACCAAGAGATGAATTTAAGATAGGGTACCTCGCCGAGTTTGAGATTAAAGAGGTGGACAAGAAAACGCGCCGGCTAAAAGTCGATCTCTCACAGGTCCCTGCGGTCCAGGGCGCGATGATGACCCTCAACGCCAAGACCGGCGAAATCGTTACGATGGTGGGAGGGTATGACTTCTACAGTACCAGCAAGTTTAATAATGCAACCCAGGCTTATCGGCAAACGGGGTCGTGTTTTAAGCCATTCATCTACACGGCAGCGGTCGAATGGGGCATGACACCTGAGACGCCTGTCAGCGGCGCACCCATCAGTATTGGTTCCTGGAAACCACATAACTACGATGGGTCGCTTGGTAATGGCGACCTGCCTTTGAAAATCGCGTTGGCGAAATCGATGAACATCCCGGCAGTGCATCTGCTGCAAACCGTCGGTATTCAGACCGGAGCTCAGATGGTGCGGCGTTTCGGTATAAAGGTTCCGATGGCGCCTTATCTCCCGTCCGCGCTCGGGGCCACTGAAGTGCCCCTGGATCAAATGGTCTCGGCCTACTCGGCTTTTCCAAATAAAGGTATCCGCGTTGAGCCGCATGTGATCCGTCGCGTGTTGGACCGCGATGGCGCAATCCTGGAGGAGTGGGAAAAGACTACATACAAAGTGATGAACGAGTACGTGGCGTTGACGATGGTTTCGATGATGAAGGGCGCGGTGGAATTTGGCACTGCGACCGCCGCCCAGTCAGTGGGAGTTCCCCTGGCCGGTAAGACCGGTACTGTCAATGATCACACGGACGTCTGGTTCATTGGCTACACCCCAACATATGTAACAGGCGTTTGGATGGGATATCCAGGCAGGAAGAAGGATCTTGGAAGAGGGATGACCGGCGGCGTTGGCGCCTTACCTTTCTTCGTCGCTTTCATGAAGCCTTTTCTGAAGGACAAACCCAAGGAGAACTTCGATAAGGCACCGTCAATGCCTGAAGACATGAGAGAGCTCTTCCGTCAGCGGCAGCGTGAACTAGCCGCTGAGCGAGCCCAACTCGCCACGAATGCCGAAACTGAGGGAGACGAAGAAAGTACGGCAACCACGACAGATACCGAACCAAAGTTGGAGCAAGTAACACTGCCGCCACCACCAAAGTCGGATGATCAGCCCGACATAGCGCCGCCAAAGACTGAAACGGTTGCGCCCAGAGTCGACCCTCCTCCACCCACTACGCGGCCGCGCGAGGTAGAACCTCAGAAGAAGAAGGGGAAAAAGGGCGAGGACGAACCTTAAGTAGGCTAGTAGGTTAAGAGCTTGAATGGCGACGGTGGTGACGCGTGTCACCATCGTCGCCTTTATCCTTGCAGGTACCTCTGAGCTTCAGTGTTGAGTTGTTCTTTCATCTTCCATCTTTCATTTCTCATTTTTCATCTGCCATCGCAGAACCAAAGCCAGAAGCAAAACAAGAGAGGGAAGACTTGTAGATCTCGAGTCGGTTCTTGCCTTTACAATGGCGATTGAAAAACGACAAATGGAAATGTCTCTTTCCTACCTACACCAGTTTATCCAACGCATGAGGAAGCATCCTTCGCCACCACGGCCAATCGTGGTTAACGTCAGCACCCCAAAGGTCCAGCGTGTGAGGAATCCCCTTCGAGTTCAGAATGTCGGACAGGTGGCGGCTGCGCTCGGGCGCCTCGTACGCACCCTGACCGGACATGATGAAGATAGAGTCAGCTCTTTGCAGCAGCGGTAGATGGTGGTCGTCGTTCAAATTTGGGAGATAGTCAGCGGGATTGTTGAAGTAGACATTGTCGTCATAAAAGTCTTTCAAATAGGACCTCACATCATAACTGCCACTCATAGCAATCACTCCACGTACCTGGTCCGGGTGTTTGAAGTAAGTATTCGCCGCGAGAAACGCTCCGAGACTAGCGCCAGTGGTTATTGGCCGGGCGTCTGCCTGACCAGTGTCCATTCGAATCGCCGGCAGTACTTCATCCACAATGTAGCGATCGAAACTGGTCAGGAGCTCGGCCTTTAAATGCGGCGGCATCTGTTGATTAAGAAGGCTGTAACGATTCACGCTGTTGATTGAATAGGCGCGAACCCGTCCACTTTCAATGTGTGGCCTTATCGCCTCAACCAGATAAAACCGTTCGTACTCAAGGTAGTCAGCTGCGGCCGTAGGCAGCATTAAGAGTGGGCATCCTGAGTGCCCATAAGCCGCGAGTGGCATTTCCGTATTCAAGTTGGGACTAAACCAGGCTGTGGTCCTGCGTTCCATATAGACCTTCCGAAGTCAAAGGAGAAGATGGCCGAGCTTACTAGCTTGTGTTTGGTAGTGGCAGATATTCTCGCAGTTCCCGACACAGCGCAAGTTGAAGTGAGCGGAGAAATGCGGACACGGAGAGCTGGAGACACGGAGACAGGGAGAGGTTGAGATGGTCTCCGTGTCCTCGTGTCCTCGTGTCCTCGTGTCTCCGTGTCCTCGTGTCTTTGTGTCCCCGTGTCCCCGTGTCCCCGTGAACGTAGCTCTGCTGTCGGTAGCTCTGCTTGACGGTCACTATCCGGTCTGTTATAAAAACCGCTTCGCGCCCTGCGCATAGTTTGACACTATGTGAGGGCGCTTATTCCGCAGTAGCTCAATGGCAGAGCATTCGGCTGTTAACCGAAGGGTTGTAGGTTCGAGTCCTACCTGCGGAGCCA
>JBGTHZ010000046.1:0-17132 GCA_041745915.1 Pyrinomonadaceae bacterium
GTCTCATTAATTGTCTCCCGCTGATATCAAACGCGGCGTGATTCCTGAATTATCGTACCACTCCCACCGATCGACCAAGGGCCTATAGAGTTCCATGAAGTTTCGCAACCCGCTATCAAAACGGCGGCGAATGACTGACTCTGCCAGAAGCAGGATGCTCCACCGCACGAACATGTGTTGAAAGAATTGGCGGAGGGGACAGGACTCGAACCTGCATAGCCTTTCGGCCGGCGGTTTTCAAGACCGCTGCACTACCATTATGCGACCCCTCCAGCCGCGTGAGGCAAAATAATATAACTCAGTGACGGGGCTACTACAAAATCTGGACTCGGTAACTTCTGATGGTGGTCTTAGGCCTTTGTACTTGGAACTTTGTACTTTGATCTTGGTTTTCTAATTTGCGATCTGAGTTGGAAACATGCACGATCATCGGACTAGAAAATAACAAAGAGAGCAAAGTACAAAGCACAAAGTTCAAAGCTCAAAGCACAAAGCTCCAAGAACAAAATTCCAAATAGATGCGCGTCACAATCGGTCAGATAAACACCACCAACGGCGACTACGAAGGCAACACCGCGCGCATCATTCGCGCGATTGAGCAGGGCAGGAAAGACCGGGCGGATTTGGTGGTTCTGCCTGAAACCTGTATTCAGGGATACACCTCGCTGGACTGGTTTCTCGACCGCGACATTGCCTGCTGCGTTTTGCAGCCGCTGGAGCAAATCATCCAGGCAACTGAAGGTTTGACCGCAATCGTCGGCACGGTTAGACCAACGGGTTTGTCCAACGGACGAAGACTCTTTAACTCCGCGGCAGTGATTCGCAACAAACAGCTCCTGGGCTTTGCGGATAAGACCCTGCTGCCGGAGTACGATGTTTTTGACGATCCCAGATACTTCGAGCCTGCAGCCACACGTCAACTCTTCCACATCGACAAAAGCAAGCTCGGCGTTGCCGTCTGTGAGGACTTCTGGAACGACAAGACCTTCTGGAAGGAGCGGCTTTATACCCATGATCCCGCCGATGAACTTATTGAGATGGGCGCGGATGTTCTCATCTCGATCAATGCTTCTCCTTTCAATAAAGGCAAAATGGGCCAGCGGTGTTCGATGGTTTCACACCGCGCGAAGATGGCAAACATTCCCGTCGTCTTCGTAAACCTGGTCGGTGGGAATGACGGGATCATTTTCGACGGCGCGAGCATAGTCGCCGATTGCCAGGGCAAGATCATTTTGCAGGCGCCTCCGTTTGAGGAATTTTTCGGCACGGTTGATCTCGATTGCGGCGTGCGGGATGAGCGTTGTTTGCCCGGTGACGACATCGAGATTATTCACCGCGCACTGGTACTGGGCGTTCAAGATTATGCTCGTAAGAACCGGTTCGAGACTGCGGTGCTGGGTCTTTCAGGCGGGATCGATTCAGCAGTCGTCGCGGCCCTCGCCTGTGAAGCTCTGGGGCCGGAAAATGTTTTGGCGGTGATGATGCCTTCTCCCTACTCTTCTCGTTCCAGCATTGACGATTCGGTGGACCTGGGACGCCGGCTTGGCATGAGGGTAGTTGAACACCCGATTACAGAGGCTTTTCACGTCTTGTTGAAAGAAATGAAGCTGCCGGCACCCGAGGCGGCGAGCGGCTCCAACGCCTCTGAGAATCTGCAATCACGCCTGCGCGGCAATATCCTGATGACTATTTCGAATGCCGAGGGCCGGCTGCTGCTATCGACGGGGAATAAGTCGGAACTCGCCCTTGGCTATTGCACTCTTTACGGCGACACGAATGGAGGATTGGCGGTAATCGGAGACGTCTTAAAGACAGAAGTCTACGCGCTGGCACGACATTTCAATCGCGCAGAGGAGATCATTCCGACGGCGATTATCGAAAAACGTCCATCCGCTGAATTAGCTCCCGGACAATTCGACGATCAGTCTTTACCGCCTTACGACCGTCTCGATCCTGTGCTGCGGATGTATTTCGAAGATAAGGCGACTCCCGAGGAGATTGTCGCTGCCGGTAACGATACGAACATGGTCTACGACATTCTGAATCGAGTGGAATCTCCTGCCAATGAATTCAAGCGACGGCAGTTACCGCCTACGTTGATAGTTTCCCGAAATGCGATCGGAATTGGCCGGCGCCGTCCGGTCACACACAAGTACCGGCGCCGGCCGTCGAAGTAGAACAGACTTTCAGTCTGTGTCCAACTCTCTGAGGATCCGAATGTTGAGAGTATCGCAGCCGCCGACACAGACTGAAGTCTATGCTACCCGGAAAATTGTTTTATAACTTGCCATCGCCCCTATCCTTAAAGCAATATCGCGGCTGCTTCTCCCAAAACAATCTGTTCGAAGTCAATTCGTAATGAGGTGTGAAGAGATGAAGGCCAAGTTTCTTTTCCTGCTACATATCGTTTCCGCGCTCTCGCTCGTTCTCGCAATAGCTTCACCAGGATCCGCACGCCACCTGGCCTCAGTCGTGCTAACTCAGGAAACGGCGACAAAGGTCTCTGAGGCTGAAAATAAGGCTGCGCTGGCAATCAATTCGGCACCCGACGCCGCCGCCAAGCTCGCTGGGGCAGGAGAGTTTGTAAAGAAATATCCGAAGAGCCCCTTGCGTCAACAAATTGCCAGTTATGTAGCCGGCCAAATTGCGCAGGTTACGGACGCCAATCAAAAGCTGACGCTTGCGCAAGGCTTTCAGAAGGTGTTCCAGGACGGCAAGGAAGCGGAAGAGATTCAACTGGTAACACTGGATGCGTATCTAAGTCTTAAACGAGTAGACGATGCCTTCGCGCATGCCGCCTTGATTTTCGCAAAAGACCCGGAGAATGTTGAGGTCATGTCATATGTGGCCCTTGCCGGCACGGAAGAAGCAAAGCGACAAAATACGAAACACGTACCTGTCAGCCTCCAGTATGGTGTGAAGTCCATCGAGCTGATCGAAGCGAATAAGAAGCCTGCCTATCTGGACGATGCGCGGTGGGAGAGACAGAAGGCGATGCTACCCATTCTTTATCTGAATATGGGGATTCTTTCTCTGGTTAGCAGTAATCCGGCCGAAGCGAGGGCCCGGTTTGAAAAGGCTTCGGTGCTCAACCCGGCGGAGCCCACCAGTTATGCTCTGCTGGCGAATATAGTCGATGAAGAGTATCAACAGCTCGCGCTGTCTCACAGGGCGATGCCCGCGGGTAAAGAAAAAGAAGAGACATTAAAGAAGGCAACTGAACTGATGGACAAAACCATTGACCTTTATGCCAGAGCTCTGGGTGCGACTGCGGGGAAGCCGGAGTATAAGCCACTTGAGGATCAGGTTCTGCAATCAGTTACGCCTTACTACAAGTATCGTCATAACGGGTCCACTGATGGACTTCAACAGCTTATCGACAAGTACAAAACACCTGCGACTCCGTGAGCTAACACTACCCGATAGTAACGAGTACCTGACCTAAGCCCTCGTCACCGTGGCCGAGAGCCAGATCGAGTTCTGCTTCGAGGTCGCCCGTGGCTGGTTCAAGGTTCGCGAATTCGAAAAGCTTTCGATCGAGCAGATGAGAGGGCACGGCATTCGCCAGCGCCGTCAACATCGAGCTGCGAATATTGGGAATCTCTTTTTCAAGATCGGCGACGAGACGCATAATGCGCGCCCGTTTTAAGTTTGATTGCGAGCCGCAGAGGTCGCAAGGGATGATCGGAAACTGTCTCGACCGGGCGAATTCGACGATCTCTGACTCGCGACAATAGGCGAGTGGTCGGATAACTGTGTTGCGTCCATCTTGGGAATGGAGAACCGGCGGCATAGTCTTAAGAGTGCCGACGTAGAAAACATTCAGCAGAAAGGTTGCGATGATATCGTCGGCGTGATGGCCCAGGGCGATCTTGTTGCAGCGTTCTGCGACAGCGATGTTAAAGTCTGAGATCGCTTCGCCCATTCGGCGAAGGAGCCTTATTTTAGTTTTGCTGTCCGGCGACATTGCCTTCGGTAGTGCCCCCCCCCGCATTTCTTTTGATACCAGCATGCCACGCTCAAATTATGATGACAATAACGGCGATGGGTAAATTCCTTGACTCACAAGGCAGCCACCCTAATAATGCCCGCGTAGGCAAACTTCTCAATCGCTCTCACCGTCCTCTCAATTCCTCTGGAGGGATCCATTGATGCACAAGTGGAAGTTAATCACCAACCTTCTAATTGTTTTGGCCCTTCTGACGATGCCAGCCATTCGAGCGCATGGCTCGGGCGGACGGATTGAAGGCAAGATAACCGATCCGAAGGGCGCCGCGGTTGCTGGAGCTACCGTCGTGGTTACCTACGAGATCAATAATCAGTCCTTTACAACAGTGACTGACGAGCAGGGGCGCTACAAATTTGATTCGCTCCCGCCGGGAACCTACACGGTTGTGATTACGGCCAAGGGCTTCAACGAGCTGAGAAAGGAAGCCGTCACGGTGGCAGAAGCCGGGGTTGTGCCGCTGGACCTGCGCCTCGAGATAGCTGCGGTTGAGGCACTTGTGACAGTGCCGACCGGGAGCCTTAAAGGCAACGCTGATCCCGTTTACCAACAATTGAGACTGCAGGCAAAGGAAGCTCAGGATTTCGGCGGCGCTTACGCAAGTGTGAACAATGTCATTCTGAAGCGGGAGGGCACTACATTCACGCTGCATAGCGGCGAAGTCTACTTTTTGCCGCCCGTCGAAGGGCGCATTACGGGGGCGGTGTTCATCGGTGACGGGGAAATGACGATCGTGCCGCCCACCGAAGTGGAAAAGAATAGTCTCAAGATCTTTATCGATCAGCCCACTCTAACTGAGCGGTTTTCGAATCTGGTTCTCCGCTTTACCGATAAGACATTTGAGGAAGTGAAAGCGTCTGCCGGCACGACGATGGGGAATGGCGGATCTCAGGCGGGTCGGGCGCGCGATCTCTTTAGAGAGAATCAGGTACTGTTGCGAAAACGTCTGCGGGATAATCGCGAGTTGCGTACTCTTGCCGACATCTATGGACCGCCGCGACCAGGCTTCTTCAATGCCTTCATTAATGGCCGCCGCTACAATAAGCTGGTCTACATATTCGATCCTTTGGGAATCCCGGAAGTTTCACCCGAAGAAGTGCTTCTTTTCAGCTACGGTGAATCTGATGGTGGATTTTGGACGGCTTTTCATCAAGCCGAGGAATACCAAAAAGGCAGTGCCTCAAGTTCAGAAGATCATCGCATCTACGACATCACTCATCACGAAATCGATGGCTCCATCAAGGGTACCCACATTACTGCCACTGATGTAATTAGCTTTCGTGTCCTGGTACCGGGCACACGCGTTCTGCAACTCAGTCTCTACCCAACGCTCCGCGTTGGCAGAGTCCAGGACGAGCAAGGCAAGGATCTGAACTTCATTCAAGAGAGTAAAGAAGAGGACGCTGATTTTGGGGTCATTGTCCCTGAAGCACTCGAGGCCGGAAAGACTTACAAGATCACCGTGCATTACTCCGGTTCTGATGCATTGCGCGATTCAGGGGGCGGTAATTTTATCCTTATCCCACGCTCCACCTGGTATCCAAACAATAGCGGCACACAGTTTGGCGACCGAGCAATTTTTAACATGACGCTTCGTCACTCGAAGAGCCAAACGTTTGTCGGCACCGGGGCGCCGGTAGGCCCAGACACTCGCGAGGGAGATCTGGTTGTAACGAAGTGGTCCAGCGGGACAACGGAGTTGGCTGTGGCGGGATTTAATTACGGCAAATTCAAGAAGAAGGAGGTTGCCGATAAAGAGACGGGGTATAACATTGAGTTCTACGCAAACGTGGAGATTCCTGACGAACTGAGACAGATCCAGGTGGCCATAGAGCGGGCCGAGAGCGCAGGTGTTGAGACGATGACGACACTGGGCTCAATTTCCACGACCAGAATGGCTGACTCTGCGATTGCGGACGCGCAAAACGCGACTCGCATCTATAACTTATATTTCGGGAAGCTACCCTATACACGAATTGCCATGACGCAACAGCCTGCTTTCAATTTTGGGCAGGCTTGGCCGACCCTGATCTTCATGCCCTACACGGCATTCCTCGATACCACTCAGCGAGCACAGCTCATGGGCCTCCGCGGTGGAACCGATAGCTTCTGGCGCTATGTTGCTGCGCACGAAGTTGCGCACCAGTGGTGGGGACACATCGTCGGATGGAAGAGTTATCACGATCAATGGATGAGTGAAGGGTTTGCACACCTTTCAACGTCGCTTTACGTTTGGTACGTCCGAAAAGACTTGAATAAGTTCGTCGACTTCTGGGAAGAACAACGAAGAGAGATCGTCGAGTCGTCGCCAGCCACAAGAGACCGTAAGCCGTACACCGTTGGCCCCGTTACGCAAGGCCGTCGATTGAACAGTGCAAAGACCGGCAACGCGTACCAATTTCTTGTTTATCCGAAAGGTGCTTACATCCTCCACATGATAAGGATGATGATGTATGAGGGTCGTAATGGCGATGCCAGATTCCAGGCGATGATGCAAGACTTCGTCAAGACCCATTTCAATAAAGACGTGTCCACGGAGGACTTCAAACGGATCGTTGAGAAACACATCTTGCCGGAGATGGATATTGATAAGAATGGCCGGATGGATTGGTTCTTCGATCAGTGGGTCTATGGAACTGAAGTGCCTGCTTACCGCTTCGAGTATAAGATTGGCGAGGACAATTCATTATCAGGCCGCATTACCCAGTCAGGAGTGTCGGACCGTTTCGTCATGATTGTTCCCATATACCTCGACTTTGGAAAAGGCTGGGCAAAACTGGGTACCGTGACCATAGTTGGAAATGCTTCAGTCGACCTATCCAACATAAAACTGCCGGCCGCCCCAAAACGCGCGGCCATTTGCGCTTTCAATGATGTTCTGGCTACGAGTATCCAAAACACGAAGTAAGAAAGCCCTTTCCGGTGGCGGAAAATCGAACCTTTGCGTCTGGGTTACAGCTGGACGGGAACTGATGCGCTTCCTTGCCCCCAAACTGCTGATTGCGGGTCCAAAAACTTCTTGTAGAATCAGCTTGGTTCATGTTACCTTGCCCGAAATTTCAAGGCATTTGCGCTCTCTCAGGACTCCGTAACTGGGTCTCCAGTCAGAGTGCGGTTCACTCCCAAAATTAAGAAACCGAACTCTATTGAGCTCTAACAGCAGTCTCATAGGAGAGCCCCAATGCTGGAGATCAAAAGGAAACCGAACCGCCCAGGCGGCCGAGCTACGTCTGCACCCACTAGTGCTTTAACCGAGGCAGGAGCTGCGCTGGATGATCATTACCCGATTGCACACCCGGCCATTCATGACGGGGCCGCAGTGCCAGTCCCGCCGGTGGTCTCCAGGAAACGACCGCCACTAATCGAGCCCCCGCTCAACGATATCAAGGACCATCAAACGAAACTCCCGCTGATAACTGGCGAGGCCCAGTGCAGAGGATCACTCAACCTCGATGGTATGGCATCTGGTCAGCTGGGCGGCAGTGGTGGATCCTTGAACGTGCGGCAGAGGGCGAGAGCTTTTTTCTGCGAGCCGGAGTTTTCCGGTGAAGTAAACTTCCGAGACATGGTTCGCATTAACGGCTACATCGCGGGAACGGTCTACTCAAAGAAGGGGACGTTGATCGTCGACCTTAGCGCCAGAGTTGACGCGCATGTCGATGTTGCGGTGGCAATCATCGGAGGCACCGTTAACGGAGATATCGTAGCGCACGAACGAGTAGAGATTGGGCCCACCGCCAAGATCTACGGAAACATCTGGACCAGATCCATAGAAATCAAAAATGGCGCTATCTTTGAAGGTATCTGCACGATGATCCCCAGAGAGCAGATAGCCGGATGAACGTGATGACCAGGTCAAATCCTTCCATTAGCGCCGGCGCCATTTTTGAAGAAGAGTGCGTTTTTGGTGGCGAAAATGAGACCGGAGCGCCCCGCCTCGATTGAAATAAGACCAGTTTTGCGCAGCCTGTCTCCTGAGCCTGATTGCGAAAGTACGCCAGCCCTAAATAAGTGACCAGGACGATCTAAGAAGGTCCGAGCGTGGCGATCAACTCTCCGGCCAACTCTCCGGCATTGCATTTTCATTACAAGACTAGACACTGATAGTCCAGATTGTCTATGATGTAGCTCCCGCTTCTGGGCGGTCGACCATCAGGCTAGAAAACCAAGCTAGCAAACAATCCACCACTGAAAGGTAAGCGCGTCGTTTTGTTGCTTCTACCGCCCGATGGGACTCGTGACTGAACCCGCCGCGCCGACAAATTTACGGAGGTTACAATGCTGAGGATAGGAAAGAACCCAAAGGATCAACAAGAAGACGAACATTCAAAGGAAAAGCAGGACGCGTCGGCTTATAACAGTCCCCGGAATAACTACCCCTCATATCAGGGAAATACCGAAACGAAGCCTGCCGGTGACACGTCGCAGATTTCGGCTAAAGCGATGACCGAGAGCGAAACGTTAGCCAAGGACATCAAAGAAGGCACGCTTAGCGGCTTTGTGGGAAACGGTACATCTGTGACCGGCGAGGCCACATTTAAGGCGATGCTTCGCGTAGACGGGCATCTTTCGGGACGGGTTAGCTCGGGAAGCGGTACCTTGATTGTAGGCGCGAATGGCAAAGTCGATGCCAATATCGAGGTGGCAGTAGCGGTTATACACGGCACAATAAATGGCGACATCATAGCCACGCAGCGCCTTGAACTGGGCCGGGCGGCAAAAGTGAACGGCAACATTCAGACCCCTTCACTGGTAATCGAGCAAGGCGGAATCTTTGAGGGCAGTTGCAAGATGCTCCAAATGAGCGCAGCTGTTGCCGACAAAAGCAAGAAAGATCAACCACTCGACGCCTCCGGTATGAAGCCCATCACCGCGGATGGTTCGACGAAGAGCACGGACTCTGGCAAGTCCCCCGACATTGCGAAGCAGTCGCCAATTACCAACATATCAAGCGCAGCGCAGCGAACTAACTAAATTCGTTCGACTGAAGACTTGAAGAGCGCCTTGCCGTTACTGGCGAGGCGCTTTTGTGTTCGGCGCATCACTACAGAACCGCGAGCGGTAGAGATTCTGTGAAAACCCCGGCACCACCACCGTTTTCCTCAGAGCCCTTGACAGATAACCCGCGCGTCCCTGATACATAAAGGGCGCTCCCCACGACAAGGCACAGTCAGATTGTAGAGAAAACCCCGTCGACTAGATCTGTTGCGCCGAAAGCTGGAATCAAATGACTCTTGTGCAAGTTGCTCCGAGACCGGTGCTCTCCGCGGCATCCTTTGTTTTCTCGTGCCTCTTTGTGATAGCGACTGCCGCAGAGGCTTACACTCAAAAACGCGCAGTCGCGCCGAGATCCTCCATTTCCTCAGTTTCCCGTGAGGTATTGTTGCGAATTGTGCGAGCTGAGGATGAGCGCCGCTGGGATGCAGACCTGAGTAGTTTGTTATCAGATAGGAATGCAGCGGTGCGGGCGCGAGCGGCTTTGGCTGCAGGGCGTATCGGCGATGAACGCGCGGTGCCAAATCTCATTTCGTTGCTTCAGAAAGACCCGGACCGCAACGTCAGGATAATGGCTGCGTTCGCCCTTGGTGAGACTGAAACAGCGGCTGCTGGCGACGCCCTCGCCGCTGAACTTTCGAAACGCGCCCCCGCACGCGAGCGAGCGCGCATATTCGAAGCCCTGGGAAAGATTTCTGCTGCGCTGCCGGCAACTGACCAGACCCGACTCAACCTATTTCGAAAAGAAATCATCGTTGCGCTTGAGTTTGAGGCTAAACGTTCGGGACCGGACACTGATTTGATTCTACTCGGGCTGACCGCTGCCCTGCGCGCCCGACCTGAAGGTGTGGGCAAAGTGATCGCGGAATTCCTCACGTTTGGTGACGCTCGTATTCGAGCGGATGCAGCAAATGCTTTGGCGCGTCTGCGAGCAAACGAAGGAAACGAGCAACTGCGAGGGCTTTTAGCTGACGATCCCGATCCAATAGTCCGCGCAAATGCTGCCCGGGTGCTTGGGGCGACAGGGGATAAGGATGCTATTGAACGCGTACTTGTCCGCGCATCAAAAGACACCGACTCGCGGGTCCGCGTGAGTGCAATTCGCGCATTCGCGGCCTTGAAGGACGACCCGGCTGCCAAGCCGCTGTTCGGTAACTTTTTGGCCAATGCGCGTTGCGAGCGTCGCTTGTTGAAGCGAGGCGCCATCGCTTATCACTCTCGGGATGCGGAGTGCCTGGAGATCGCGACCACTCTTGGAAGGATCTTTCAAGGCTCAGAAAATGAGGAGGCATTGGCACAGCTGAGATCCTGGGAGCTCGATTTTGGTGGGAGGGCGCCTGAGATCGACATCGCGCTCGTGCGCATCTCTCCCAGCCAATATCTGAAACGGCTGGGCGATGAGGCTGCCTCCAAAAGGAAAGCTCAAGAGACTTTGTTGTTGAATTGGCACGCAGCCTCAAGCCTGGCCCATGGACTCGGTGAGATCGCGGCACTGCCAGATACTGAAAAGGATAAGATCCAGTTGGCGGAACAGGCTCGGGAAATTCTGCGTGCAATGCTCGACTATAAAAACTCCGGCATCACAATTAACACCCTGGTGGCTGTCCATTCCGAATATGCCGTCCCGGATGTGCTGCGAGCTTTCGCAGCATTCAAGCCCGAGGATCTCAATAACGTACTGATCGCCCATCTGGAAGAGACTGATGTCGTCATCCGTGCCACAGCCGCCGAGCTGCTGGGAGAGCTTCCCCCTAACGAAGCAAATGCCTCCCCGCTGATAAAAGCCTTGCCGGTGGCGCTGGCAGACAAACAAAACGACGCGGCGCATTCCATTCTCGATTCCCTGGGTAAGCAGAAGAGTGCCGCAGCCAACGAGGCGATTAAGACGGCGCTAGGCTCATCCGATTATCTAGTCCGACGCCAGGCGGCAGCTATGTTGAGAGTCAATGGCGTGGGCGACTTCTCGACGCGTGTCGGTAGGGTGCATACACGAAATACTTTGGCTGACTATCAGCGTGCTATTTCTCGCACTGGTGGGAATGTGCGAGCAACAGTCTCAACTACCAAAGGCTCATTTACCATTGATCTTTTTCCTGACGACGCGCCACTCACCGTTGATAACTTCGTTCAACTGGCAAAGCGGGGTTACTTTAAAGGCATCACGGTCCACCGTGTGGTACCGAACTTTGTTTTTCAAGATGGCGATCCTCGAGGCGACGGCAATGGCGGTCCGGGTTATTCGATCCGATGCGAAATAAACCAGGTGCCCTACGAACGCGGCACGGTGGGCATGGCTCTCTCGGGCAAAGATACGGGAGGGTCTCAGTGGTTCGTGACCCATTCGCCGCAGCCGCACCTCGATGGCGGATACACAGTGTTTGGCAGAGTGGTATCAGGTATGGAAGTGGTTGACGGCATTACGCGCGGCGACATCATTCGTGGCATAGTTATAACTGATAATCAAAGACGGGCGTCTAGAACTCGGAACTGAGATGCTGCTTGTTAAGTTCTAAGTAATTGTGGTCAGGCAGCCCTGGATCTCTTTAACCTTTTGCGTGGTCCAGGACGGAACGCGGCGACAAAGTCTCCAATGATCCGTCCGGTCCTGCTGGTTCTTGAATGAAAATGAACGATCGAAATCTGAACGCGTGGTGGACTGGCCTGCTTTTCCTGGTATTCCTCACGGCCATAGGCCCGAGCCACGCCGCCCAGAAAACCCAGGGGCGAACACAGTCAGAAGAGCACGCCCAGTCCAAAGAGCTAGAACGCGCAAAATATCAAATCAATCTAAAGCTGAATTTCGACTTGCGTTCTTACACCGGCTCAGAGCGGGTACGCTGGATTAATCGCGGTGAGCGTTCAACGACTGTGCTTTACTTTCATCTCTATTCCAACCTGCGCGTCGCGCAGCCTGCACCTGGTCCTAATTCCAACTCAGCGGCGGTGACAGAGGCGGATGAACCGCAAATTGAAGTTACTGAGGTGCGTTCAGCTGCCGACAACGAACGGTTAGCTTTCTTTTTGGACGATCAGGGGACGACGTTGCGGGTCAACCTGCGGCAAGCCGCAGAGCCTGGAGAATCAGCGGAAGTCCTGATCAGCTTCAAAGGCACTGTTCCGGAAATCGATCCGGATGAGACGGGTATAACGACGCATGTAATTAAGCAAGTCAGCGCAGCCTTGCGCGGGGAAAGAGAAACACGTCGGGCTCGAGACATTAATTTTCGTTGCCGCGGAGTGATGCTACTGGGCACCTTTTATCCGGTCCTGGCCGTGCACGATAACGATGAATGGCAACGCAAGATTGAGCCGAGTGTTGGGGACACCATTTTTAATGAGGTGGCGGATTACGAAGTTACCGTGGAGACGGACTCCGGTGTGATGGTATTTACCTCGGCGACTGAGCTGAAGACGAAGTCAGAGGGCGAAACTGTTAAGACCTACGCTGGCGCCTCCCTTCGGGATTTTGCCATCGTCGCCGGTCGCGACTTGCGCGCTGAAGAAGCCGTGGTGGGAAATACGACCCTGCGATCGATTTTTCTTCCGCAGCACGAACGGGCAGGCAAACGGGTACTGACGGCTGGAACAAATGCGCTCAGAATCTTCAATAAGCGTTTTGGACCGTCACCCTTCAAGATCATCAATATCGCCGAAGTTCCCCTCGTCGCAGGCCTTGGTAGTACAGAGTTTTCCGGGCTGGATGTGATTGCCAGTGCTTTCTACGTCGATTTCGATTCCGCGGCTATGCGGAATCTTCCCGAGATCATTCGCGAGCAGCGCCCTTCCGTGGAACAAAGCCTGGAGTGGACGGTTGCACATCTCGTTGCTCATCAGTGGTGGGGTGCGGCCGTGGGAAACAATCCGGCGCGGGAACCTGTGCTTGACGAGGCGCTGTCCTGTTGGTCAGCCCTGCTCTATTACAGAGAAGTGTACGGCGAGCAACAAGCCGCGACGGTGCTTGACGATCAATTGCTGGGAGTCTACCGGGTGTATCGCACCTTCGGCGGTGAAGACATGGACGCGAACCGTTCCGCTCGCGACTATCGCAACTCTTTCCAGTATGCCGCGATAGTTGCTACCAAGGGGGCCATGATGTTCGTCGAGCTCGAGCGATTACTGGGTGAGGAAAAGTTTTTTGTGGCCCTGCAGAGCTATTACAAGGCTAACCTTTTCGAGATTGCTGAGCTGGACGACCTACGCGGCGCATTTATTGCCGAGGCGCCCATAGAACAAAGAAGGACAGTTGCTCGTACTTTTAACCGCTGGCTGGCGAGCAAACGTGGCGATGAAGACATTGCTAAACCCGACCAGGAACTCGCCAGATCGCTCGGACTGCCGGCTATTACGGCCAGGGAAAAGAGTGGAGACCGTAACGCGTTTAGTGCTTTTGCTCGCGTGGGCAAATTTTTCTGGCAGCAAATGACGAGGATACGGTGAAAAGGAAGAGAACTGGGAATACCTAACGATGAGAGCTTACAAAGCGGAAGAAATCAGACTTGCCGGCGACGCAATCGGCGCAGGTGGGCGATCCGTCGAGGTGGAACAGAGTCTAGAACGTCTCGGCTGGCTGCTGGACGATCTCTTTCGCATTCCTGTGCTCGGCTGGCGGGTTGGTCTCGACGCACTCGTGGGACTGATTCCCGGAGTAGGCGACACAGCTACCACCCTCGCTTCACTGTATATTCTTACCTCAGCCGTCCGCTACCGCGTCCCAAAGATTACCCTACTACGCATGGGACTTAATCTTGGCATCGACTATGCCGTGGGAGCCCTGCCACTGGTCGGCGATCTTTTTGATGCGTGGTGGAAATCAAACCAGAAGAACATCGATTTGCTCCGCCAGCGCGCAACGGTCTCAGCGAGCGAGGCGCTAGAGGGCAAAATCAGTGACTGGCTTTTTGTGGGCTTAATAATTCTGTTGTTGGTTGGTCTGGCCGTGGGCGCCGCCCTGGTCAGCGTTTTCCTGCTCGTGTTAATAGCCGGTCAGATCTCCAAAGGTCTCGCCGCTTAAGTTGCAGCGGCTTGCTTAGCCGGCGCCAGGATACGATCGAGCGCCGCTTTCAACATATCGACTCCTCGCTCTCCCGCGGCAAAGCTGCGCAGTTTCCCCTCCGCATCAAACAGATAATAGGCCGGCACGTATCCCTGGTCGTTTTGAAAAGCATAACGAAGCTTGTGTTCATTATCGACGGCACATGGTTCCGTGATGTTGAAGGTAGCGATCGCTTCTCGTACCAGTTCTATATCCGTGTCTGACTCATACCGAGGCATGTGCACTCCGATTACCCGCAGGCCCTGTTCGCTTAATTCATCACGCCAACTCGCGATTCGCGGTAGGTTTTCCTTGCAGGTTCCACAGCTGACGGACCAGAAATGGACGAGCGTAGGATGGCCCTTGGCTTCTGCTTCGGCGTGAGCTTCAGTTCCCCCAAACCATGTGGCTGCCCCTTCCAGCCGTGGCATCTCTGTTCCAATTCTCATTGCCATGGGTTTTCTTAACTCCGGTGATGAGTGATAGTGATGGGTGATAAGTTAAGTGCGGAGCGGAGTCTGTCCGGTTCTGCCTTCACCTATCACCCACCAGTTCCGTTTATGCGTTGAGGGTTTTTTGACCGGGCTTCCATTCGGCCTGGCAGAGGCCACCTGTTTGCAAGGCCTGTATCACTCTGAGCGTTTCTTCAGCCGAACGCCCGATATTTAAATCATGAACGACCTTGTAACGCAGAATACCTTCCGGATCGATAGCGAAAAGGCCGCGAAGTGCTATGCCTTTGTTTTCGATCAGCACGCCGTAATCGCGCGAAACATTTTTTGTCGAGTCAGCGGCGAGTGGATACTTCAAATCGGCAACGCCGCCCTTGTCACGCGGTGTGTTGATCCACGCTCGATGTGAAAAAGCCGAGTCGGTGGAGACACCGATGATATCCGCGCCAATGTCCTGAAATTCTTCATAGCGGTCGCTAAACGCGGTCAACTCCGTGGGACAAACGAATGTGAAGTCCAACGGATAAAACAAGAGTACGAGCCATCTGCCTTTATAGTCCGCGAGCTTTACGTTTTCATTTAGCTTCTCGATGTTCTTGGTCGAGGCCATATCGAAATGCGGGGCCGGCTGACCGACCATTGCTCTCTCAACTGCTGTTGCTGTTGCTGCTGTCATGAATCCTCCAAGTTGTTAGTTAAAAAACCTCTTAGTCTCCCCGCTTTGGGGCTCCGTGTTTGCTTCAATCTGTTACATCCCGGCAATCGGGGCAAAGACCCATCAACGTCAGGTACACTCTCTCGGGCTTGAAGCGTGATTTGCGCGCTGCGGCACGCATGAGATCGGCGGCTTCGTTGAGATCGAAATCCACGAGCTTTCCGCAGTTGGTGCAGATTGCGTGATCGTGGCGCTCGGTGATGCCATCGTAACGGCTGGCGCTGTTGCCAAAGTTGATCTCGCGCACTAACCCCGTTTCTCTGAAATAACGAAGCGAGTTATAAACGGTGGCGTAGCTTATAGCGGGCAGAACTGCGCGCGCTGCCTCGAAGATCTCGTTAGCAGTCGGGTGATCTTCCCGGGCGCGAATCACCTGCAGGACAGCTTCCCGCTGCGGCGTCAATTTTCCCGCGCTCTGCTGATTTTTGAAATCCTTTGCCACAATGCTCCTGTAAGATGGATTTAGACTAATTCTAAATTGGACGGATGTCAAATGGTGGCTGAGTGCTGAAACGATCGCCCAGTTCCGTCAGAACGGAATTGGGTTGCGGCTCCGCCGAGGCCGCGAAGCGGCAGCAGGTGCGTTGGCGCTGACCCAGCTTGCTTTGAGTGATCGGCGCGCGCGTGCGATTGGTTGAAGGCGCTCCGTCAGGGTTGCAGCACCGGATGAGAAACGGCATAGCTAACTATTGCGTCAGCGTAACTGGAAAAAGGCGGGCAACGCAGATTGTGTGGCTCGAGGAGCGCGCTGGCTTGACTGGTGTCGTAGGTTTGTTTCAGAAAGAAATAGGGCACACCGCGGTGAGGTAGATCCGTGATCCGGGGGGAGGGCGGCAGCATTAGAGAGAACTGCACAATTGGGGCCGGGACGGTAATGCGCGAGCCGCTGCCTTTCAGGAATCTGGCAATCGTGTTGAAAAGCTCGTGGGTGGTCAGTGGATTCGGATCAGCCAGATGGATAGTCTTACCGATTGCCCGTGGCTCCCTAACCAGTGCGGCTATAGAGTCAACCACAAAATCCACTGGAACCAGATTCAAGCTGACTTCGCGGTTTCCAATGTTGAAGAGCTTCAGAACACTCGGCCACTTACGCAGGTAGTGGATCAGGTAGTAGATGCCGTCGTATTTCGCTGTTTCTCCTGTCTTTGAGTCGCCACAAACCACGGCGGGCCGGTGAACAGTGATTGGCAAAGTGGATTTGAGCTCCTCCACTTCCACTTCCGCAAGATACTTCGTCTCCTCGTAGTAATTGCGGAAGCCGGCTGCGTGTTTTAGTTCGGTCTCGAGAATTCGGCCTTGCCGTTTACCGGCCACATAGCAGGTGGAGACGTAATGATAGTGACGCAGATGCGGCAATGACTGTGCGAACTCATTGACGTTCTTAGTGCCCCCGACGTTGACCTGCATGGCGATATCGCGCGCCACCGCCAGGTCGTAGATCGCCGCAAGGTGAAGAATCACGGTCGATTCAGAACTCGCTATTGCAAGGTTGTCTTGAGACATCCCGAGATTAGGTCGGGCGATGTCGCCCTCGAGAATGCGAAAGTCTGAGAGTGGTTTTCCAGCCTCATGAGCAATTCGCTCAAGCTCGATTCGGGCGCGGTCTACGAAGTGAGACTGCACCAGCAGGAGGAAACGCCCTCCTTCTCTGGCGAGTCGTTCCACAAGCCGGCCGGCGATAAACCCCGGAAATCCTGTAATAAAAACTGTTTCTTCAAGGGGCATGAGTTTTTCTGAACTTAAGAGTGGTAGTGTCTTAGTTTTTCTGACGTTTGCAAAATGGGGCATTTAAGAACGATCCACGAAATCACAGGGGACCTGGAAATGGTCCATGTTCAAGGGGGAGCGTAGCCCCCTGGGAAAGGAGTAGTCAACCATCCCATATGTTCGTCGAAGTGAGTAACGCCAACTAAGGAGTAACTAGGAACCCAT
>JBGTHZ010000047.1:0-51186 GCA_041745915.1 Pyrinomonadaceae bacterium
GCGTTAGCATTGGTCGCCATTACCATGGTTTTGGTTTGTATCTGCGCGCCCACCCGACCATCGTCGCCGGTGAATCCTTCGGCGGAATTGGCAGCCTTGACCGCCTCACTGATTATCTCCCAGGCGCGTACCCGATCGGCCTGAGTTAATCCGGTGGCCACTGCAACCAGGGCTCGTGCGCGATCGGGGTCGCTGCTGCCAATGCGCCGGGCTTCTGTTCCAGCGTCCTCAAGCAACTCGAGTGCACGCGATCGATCAGAGGCCATTAAGAGGCGGGCCGCCTGAGTAAAGGCCCATACGCGTTGGAGGCTGGTGAGATCGCCCTCCTTTGCAATGCGGGCAGCTTCGAGAGCGTTCTTGTCACCGATTGCCGACTGGGCCGTTTGAAAGTCGATATAACTGCGCACTCGCTTTCGTAAATCGCTATTTTCGATTTTGTCGACCAGCTCCCGCGCTCGCGGATCGCCCTTGCCCGCAATAGGGATTGCAATGTCGGCGTAGATCGCGTCGCGCTCGTCGGACGTGCGGGCGCGGTCAAGACGCGCCTGCATGGTATCGAAAGGATCTCTTAAGCTCTCCGGGGCAATGCCATTCGTGACTGCCCGGTTTTCACCGCTGCGCATACCTTCCGGAACGTCAGCTGCCATAGCCGCCAATTGAGCGCGCAAGTCAGCGGCTCTTTCAGGCGCAAACTCCTCAAAGAGCGGGAGCAAGCGACGGATTACCATGAACTTGCCGCCGCGGCCCGACGTTGTCCGGTCCTGATCGGGCGGCGCGAGCGGCCGCAGCAAGACTTGCGTGGCCACGCGAAAGAAAGTAGCGCGAAGAGCCGGAGGAAGGTCTGGTCTAGGACCTGGAGGCCTCTGCCGCGACTGGTTAGAACCGCCACCAGTATCAAACGTCACATACAAGAAAGGCGTGAAGGCATAGGATGACAGACCTGAGATTGTGTTTGCGTCCGAAGCGGGGTCACGCTCGGCACGGGCAAGCAATGAGGCAAATCCCTGATCGGCAGCTTCAGCATTCTTCTCACGAAGGGCCGAAAGGAAAGTTATTGAATCCCTGTTTATCTGGTCCAGTACGGGACCAGCAAATTCGAGCGCCCGCTCAACATCTCCGTCTTCCAACAAGCGCCGCGCTAGAGCTAAGCGTTTCGCCGCAGCGGAAGATGCCGAGAAATCGTTGGCGGAGTTGGTTTGGCGAGTTGCGTCGGCGGCCTCGGCCTCCTTCTGGTTTGCTTCCGCAAGCCTTGTAAGAAACTCTTCCCCCAGCGCTCGATCACGTTTCGCGGCAAGTCTTAATACTTCCGCGCGCAAGTCCGGACGCTGGGTTCTAATGAACGACCCGGATGCCTGCTGCTGCCTCCTGAGTTCCTCGGCCCCGCGACGATCGCTCTCGGCGTCTTCGGTTTCGGCAGCTTCCCAGGCTTTTCGAAACAAGCCTCGAGCTCTTTCGCTGTCGGTTTCCCAGAATGCATCGGCGACCCGCGCCTGCACGCGCGCGCGAAGTTTGGGCTCACGAAAACTGCGGGCGTCATCTGCGAGAGACTGCAAGAGTGATATAGCCACCACTTGCCGCTGAGCAACAACGGGATCAGGCTCCTCGGCTTTTACCGCCTTGCTACCGGAAGTTTTGCGTGGAGTTGTTTCCGCTTTTTCGGAGGGCGCTTGAGCGTAAAGCACCGAAGTAAACGCGATGAGACAAAGGCTAGCCAGTAAGGGAGCATGATGGGCCATGTTGTTCTCCTACGGGGTGTGCTGAAGTAGGTTGAGCCAATCGCTTACACGTGTGAGGCGTGCAACAGTTCCAGAAAAAAAGAGAAAACTTAGGATAAGCCTTCTTGAATGGCACTCGAGCAGTTCAGAGTTCACGCTTGAGCGTGCGTCTTAGCTCGCGTTCTAAACTGCCACCACCTCGATCTCCGGGTCGACTTCCTGCTTTAGCATCCCTTCGATAGCCATCAAGGTGCCTGTCAGTGAACTTGGGCAACTTCCGCAAGCTCCCTGATAGCGGATGCTCAAGGTGTGTTCCTTGAGGCCAAGAACTTCCAGGTAGCCGCCATCGCCCATGAGCGCGGGCCGCACTTTCTCATCCAGAATGTCGTTTATTTTTAGCAGACGTGGATCGTCGCTGGTGATGGCTGCTATTGAACCTCCCATAGAGGCACCTGCCGCTGCCGCAGCACCGCTGGAGGACGCAACTGATTCAGCCGCGCGAATAGGTACGGCAAGAGTAGGCAGCAGATCGTCCCAATCACCTTCATCGTCCTTTTCCACCGTAATCATGCGGTCCATATAGAAAACGGAAACCACATGCTCTATATCAAAAAGAGCCTTGGCGAGAGGATCATCCTGGGCCTGCGTTCGAGAGGGATAAGAATGGGCGGTGCCGTTGCTTACCGCCTCCCGGAGGATAAACTTGACCGCATTTGGGTTGGGCGTCTCTTCAATATCGCTAATCTTCGGCATTTTTCGATCTCCATTTGTTTACTAATTGCGACTTACACAATAAGTGTAGCTAGTCAGAGTTTGCTCAGTACTGTCCGGTATTATAGCTGGTTTACTAATTAAGCGCAGGCGGGCCGAGTTCATCTCTTATTCAGTACAAATTCATTAATAAAATATACTGAGAACTGCTAGCAAGAAATGTTGCCAAAATGGCGGTCCAGTCATATACTCCGTGCCCTCACTTGCCCCCCCCTTTTCAAGAGGTGAGACAAGTTGAGACAGAGGCAGGCGATTGCGAGGGTCGCCTGCCTCTCCTTTTGCGCGGGCGCTGGGTTGCGATGGAGAATCATTGATCCTTACGTTATCCTGACGACCAGAACAATCCTGAACTTAGACCGTCAACTCACCGACCACTGATTAGGGAGCAGGTTATGAACATCGGCATCACGGTCTACCCGACGTACGGTGGCAGCGGCATAGTGGGCTCCGAATTGGGAAAGGAGTTAGCGGAGCGCGGCCACACAGTGCATTTCATCTCGTCGGCTTTACCGACGCGGCTGACTGATCTCAACGAGCGGGTGCGGTTTCATGAGGTAGAGATGATGTCGTATCCCTTGTTCGAACATCAGCCGTACACGCTCGCGCTGGCAACAAAAATGGCCGAGGTGGCAGAGACAGAGAATCTTGATCTTCTGCACGTACATTATGCAATCCCGCATTCCATTAGTGCCATCCTCGCGCGCGAGTCTCTGAAACCAAATCGCCGGCTGCCTGTGGTCACCACACTCCACGGGACGGACATAACTCTGGTTGGCGCGGACCGCTCGTATTTGCCCATTACTCGTTATGGCATCGTCCAATCAGACGGTGTGACGGCCATCTCGCATTATCTAAAAGTTGCCACCAAAGAGATTTTTCAGTTTGATAACATCACTGTGATTCCAAATTTTGTCTGTGCTTCGGACTACAAAAGGCATCCGGTTGACGAATTGCGCAACACACTGGCGCCAAATGGTGAGTCGCTGCTGGTCCACGTATCCAACTTTCGTCCGGTGAAGCGCCCGGTCGACTGCGTTGAGATATTCGCGCGGATGCTGAAGAAGGTATCAAACGTGAGGCTGGTGATGGTAGGAGACGGCAGTGAGCGCATGAACGTCGAACATCGAGCACGATGTCTGAACATTTATGAAAAATGTTCCTTCGTAGGAAAACAGCCGAACATCGTGGACTATCTCTCCGCGTCCGACGTGCTATTGCTTCCTTCCGAACAGGAATCATTTGGTCTGGCGGCACTCGAAGCAATGGCTTGCGAAGTGCCCGTGATTGCCTCGCGAGTGGGGGGCGTTCCGGAAGTCGTGACCGATGGCGAATCAGGGTTTCTCAGTGAAGTGGGAGACATCGAGAAGATGGCCGAGGATGCGGCCCACCTGCTGGCTGATACCGACTTCCGACGGAACATGGGCCGCCGGGCGCGGGAGTTAGCGCTGTCACGCTACCGGACCGATATCATTATTCCCCAATACATTCAGTTTTATGAAAAAGTTCTGGCGAGCGCCAGGGAGGAGGTTAAATGAAGAGATCGTGCCTCGCTGTCGCTCTGATACTCCAAATTTCACTGTCAGCATTTGCGCAACAACCAACTGCGACCCCTGTCTCAAAACCAGCCGGTGAGTCGCAAAGGTCGGAGACTCAAGTACGGTCGGCGCCGCAAGGTGACGACGACGTGGTCCGCATAACGACGAATCTGGTCCAGGTTGATGCCGTGGTTACTGACAGTAAGGGCAAACCGGTAACGGATCTGCGTCCAGAGGAAGTAGAGATAAGGGAAGATGGCCGACCCCAGAAAGTCACAAACTTTTCCTATGTCGCGCTTGAATCTCCCGAACCTTCGCAACCAGCGAAATCTCGTGATAAGCCTCTCGATAAAACCGGGGCGCCGATTCCGCCCGTCCGGCTGCGACCAGAGCAGGTGCGGCGAACAATTGCGCTGGTGGTTGACGATCTAGGCCTTTCGTTTGAGAGCACGTACTTCGTCCGCGAAGCGCTGAAGAAATTCCTCGATCAGCAGATGCAACCTGATGACCTGGTAGCAATCGTTCGCACTGGCGGCGGTATTGGGGCTCTGCAGCAGTTCACTTCGGATAAGCGACAACTTTACGCCGCAGTCGAAAAAGTGAAATGGAACCTATCAGGACGCGGGCAGGTTGGCGCCTTTGCTCCAATAGGGGGTGATCCACTCGGGGGAGCATTGGGAGGCGACGCCACGGACGCCGATCCAGACCGGCAGACCAGCGACGATATCGATCAATTTCGGGAAGATCTATTTGCTATAGGCACGCTCGGTGCGCTGAACTACATCGTGCGCGGTTTACGAGAGTTGCCCGGCCGGAAATCAATCGTACTGATTTCTGATGGAATCAAGATCTTCAGTTCCTCGGATCTGTCGCGCGGCACTCGAATCCTGACGGCCCTGCGTCGTTTAACTGATTTAGCAAATCGCGCTTCGGTAGTCATTTACACGATGGATGCGCGGGGATTGCCAGTGCTCAGCATGACAGCCTCTGATAACACGGGAGGAATGACGCCGGACCAGATCGAGGAACGCTTGAGCAGCCGTCGGTCGGGCTTTTTCGAGTCGCAAAGCGGACTCCTCTATCTGGCTCAGCAAACTGGCGGACTGGCGATCCGCAATAGTAACGATCTGAGCGGAGGGATTCGACGTGTGCTCGAAGATCAAAAGGGCTATTACCTGATTGGCTACAGGCCTGATGATTCGACCTTCGACTCAGTCGCTGGACGGCGAAAGTTTCACAAACTTAGTCTGAAGGTCAATCGGCCAGGCAAGTTCAATGTTCGTATGCGTAATGGGTTTTATGGAATCACTGACGATGAAGCAGTGGCGGTGAGGCGAACTCCCATTCAGCAATTGCTGGGCGCGCTGACCTCACCTTTTGGCGCCGCCGGTGTACACCTGAGACTGACCTCCCTTTTTGCGAATGATCCGAAGTTAGGATCTTTCATGCGCTCCTTGCTGCACATACGGGCACGCGATCTTACTTTCACGCAAGGGCCGGATGGTTCGCACCAATCCGTTTTCGAGGTTGTCGCCATCACTTTTGGCGATAATGGCACGGTGATAGACGAGATCGGACGCACTCACACTATAACGGTAAAGGGGAAGACTTATGAGCGCATTCTCAAGGGGGGATTGGTCTACCATGTGTTCGTTCCGGTGAAAAAGCCCGGCGCCTACCAACTTCGAGTAGCTTTGCGCGATCAAGCGTCGGCACGGGTTGGCTCAGCCACTCAGTTCGTGGAAGTACCGGACATCAAAAAGAACCGACTAACTGTTTCAGGAATCTTGACGCGCGGGATCTCTCCTCAGGCATTCAAGAGCGGTGTCACCGCGCTTTCAAACCAGAAGCAGAATTCTGAAGATCAGGGGGAGGAGAGGGATCCCACAGCCAGCGCAGCCGTGCGACAGTTTCAGCGCGGCTACGCGATTGAATACGGGGTCTCTATCTACAATGCTCAGATAGAAAAGGCGTCGGGGAAACCGAATGTTCAATTTCAGGCGCGGCTTTTTCGAAATGGCCAGCCGGTCTTTGCGGGGAAGCAAATACCGTTGGATTTGAGCAACCAGCCTGATCTCAAGCGATTGAGCGCAGGTGCTGCAATACAGTTAGGCACTGAGATGGAGCCCGGCGAATATGTGCTTCAAATAGTCGTAACGGATCTCCTGGCGAAAGAGAAGCGTCGGGTCGCTTCACAGTGGATCGATTTTGAAATCATAAAATAGAAGCAAAGGGGCATCAACTTTAGTCTGTGATTTCAAATCTCGCCAGGTCAACCACGGCAGTTGTAAAGCGTCCGGCGACACAGACTAAAGTCAATGCCACGTGACGTCGCTTTTTATGCGCTCTATTATCGTAGGCACCGCGGGCCACATTGACCATGGCAAGAGTGCTTTGGTGCGTGCTCTCACGGGAAGGGATCCGGATCGGCTGCCGGAAGAAAAGCGACGCGGAATAACAATCGACCTCGGCTTTGCAGATCTGGAGCTCGGAAATCTACGCATCGGGTTCGTCGATGTCCCAGGTCATGAAAGGTTCGTAAAAAACATGCTGGTGGGCGCGCACGGCATCGATGTTGTCGCTCTGGTGATCGCTGCTGACGAAGGCGTGATGCCGCAGACTCGAGAGCATTTTGACATCTGCCGCCTTCTGGGAGTGCAGACAGGCTTGATTGTAATTACCAAAACGGATCTTGTTGAGGAAGAGCTGATCCCGCTGGTGCGTGCTGAGGCGGAAGAATTGGTTACCGGTTCGTTTCTCGACGGCGCGCCAATAGTTACGGTGAGCGCAAAGACGGGAGTGGGTTTGGATGAATTAAAGGCCGCGTTGGAGAAATTGGCTGGGCAAGTACCCGCTCGCTCCACGGACTCAGTTAGCCGGCTGCCGGTTGATAGAGCCTTTACGATGAAGGGATTCGGCGCGGTTATCACTGGGACTCTGGTTGCCGGAGAGATTGCAGAGGGAGCTGAACTTCAGCTCCTTCCTTCGCTGATCCACGCGCGCGCGCGCGGGCTGCAGGTGCACGGAAAAACTGTGGCGCTGGCGACTGCGGGTCAAAGAACGGCAGTTAATCTTGGCGGTGTCGATATCGCGATGATTGAGCGCGGGATGGTACTCGCGCCAATCGGCCGTCTGCGCCCCACGCAGATCATTGATGCAGATCTAACCGTGCTCCCGAACGCCGCTCGCGCATTACGCTCACGCGCTCGAGTTCGGCTTCATATTCACGGGGCGGAAGTTCTGGCTCGGGTCCAGGTGCTAACCGAGGGTGGCCAGCTGGCGCCGGGTGACTCGGGTTTGGTGCAGCTGCGACTCGAAACGCCCGTCGTGGCAGTGGCCGGAGAGCGATTCATCATTCGTTCTTATTCACCCTCGCAGACTACGGCTGGCGGTCTGATACTCGATCCGTTTGCCCCCAGGCATCGGGGGCGTGACCTGGTCCAGGTCCGTCAATGGCTCCAGAAGCTGATGGTCGCCAATCGTGCGCATCGACTATCGCTGTTCGTCGAATCCTCCAGAGACCACGGTCAACGCTTCGCGGACCTTGCTGCACGAACCGGCTGGAAAGATGACACGGTTACTCAGACGCTGACACAGGCAAAGCAGAGCGGTGCGGTAATTGAGTGCGAAGGTGTGTTTGTTTCAAAAGCAACCTTTCAACTTCTGAAACAGGCAGCCGTGGATGAAGTCAGCCAGCATCACCGAAGAGAGCCGTTGTCTCGAGGTGCTGCGCGCGAGACTCTTCGCGAGCGACGCTTCGCTCACACGCCAGCCGAAATTTTTCGCGCCGTGCTGCTGTCGCTGGAGCGGGAAGGCGCGGTCGCTTTTGACAAGGATGTTGTCCGTGCACCTACACATACTGTCGAACTCTCTGCGGACGACGCAGGGTTGCGGGATCGATTTGCGCAACTGTATGAAAAGGCGGACCTCGAACCGCCTTCGCTGGAAGAGGCTATGCAGGCGGCTATGGTAACAAGTTCGCAGAGAAACCACGGCCGAAAAGTGATACAACTCTTGATTGATGGGCAGACTCTGGTCCGGGTTCAGGGCGAACTGTTTTTCCACCGAAAGGCGCTCGATAAATTGATTGCCAGGCTCAAAGAGTTTGGCAATCAACATGAGCCAGGTCGGTCGATCGATGTTGCCACCTTCAAGGATCTAGCCGGTGTTTCCCGAAAGTATGCGATCCCCTTGCTGGAGTTTTTGGATCGCGAACGGATAACCAGGCGAGAAGGCGACCGCCGAGCAATTCTAAAATGAGTGCTTTCCAATCTTTCCAATATTGAATTGCGTCGCAAATAACTTTACATGTGCCAGGCTACCGAATAGAATTCGCGCGCCCAGATTTGGCCGGTGCGCACGGCTACGTATGGGACAGGCGGGGTTGTCTTGGATACCGATCCGACGTCCCTGCTTGCCATCCTACGAGCTAGCGGCGGCAGTCTCCTCAAAGGTTCCCGCCGCTATTTTGAGGGCCCCGACAAAGTCATTTCTTATCAAGAGGACCTTGTCGGTTGGAAGGCAGTAACTCCCCCATTTGTTCTCAATTTGGCACGATCCCTCAGGTGAAGGGCTTGCTTCGTTCGCGCGCAAGCGTTAACATGCAGGCCACAGTTACGTATCGTTTTTTCCATAACCTTCATTACTTCATTGGCCGGAGGTTCAAGATGAACATTAAAGACGTACTGGCCGTGATCGTGGGCTTGGCAGCGGGCGCGGGTGCGATCTGGTACTTCTACAAGTTCGTGACTTTCGCCGAAGCCGATGGTGGTCATAGTTTCGGCTGGATTTCGCTCGGGTTGGCAGCCGTAGCCTTCGTTTGCGGGCTGGTCTATTTCCTGGGTCACGTTAACAAGGAAGAGGAGATTCACATTACGCAATAGGCCCGGGGACTTTGCGTCACCATTCCGCGCTGGCTTGGCTTAAACAAATCCAGGCGTGCCGATGGCGTTTTAGCTTCTACTTCCAAATCTATAGCCTTTGACGCCGTTTGCGCACAAAGTTGGCGGCTTCTGTTGTGTGCAAACGGCGCTTAGTTTGTCATTAAGGACTAAATCTGCGAGGAGACTTTGGCGATGATTGCAATGTTGGCAATACTTGCACAGACGGAGACCACTTTTCGTGAGCCTGGCTACTTTGCTCCCGTTATGCTCGGCTTGCTGGTGTTGGGCGCCGTCGCCTGGTTAATTGCAGCGGTCCTGGGATTTGCCCGGGCGCGAGCCTTCGGCTCATCAGCACGTTGGTTTTCATTTGCAGCCGTCTGCCTGATATTGTTTCACCTGCAGTTCATCTTGCTTGGTTTCAGTCTGCTGACCAAGGACAATACCCTGATCTTCGGGATTTTGACGTTTTTTAATATCTTCGTGTTGCTGGGAGCGGTGTGCGCGATAATGGGTTTTATTCGACTGACTAGCCCCCGCTAAAAAATTTATAGTTTTTTAGTTCGCTTAGATGGCAAAGAGAATCCTGCTAATAGCCGTGCTCGCAGTTATTGTGAGCGCGGCATTTCTATTATCTCGTGGTCCTTCCGATCCCGGGGGACCGGCAACGATCAAAGGGCTCGTCCAAACTCGGGGCAGCCGTTTCGTAGTTGACGGACAGCCATTTCGTTTCGTGGGCGCCAACGTCGCGATCATGTACCGGGATGAAGACCGGGAACGTATGCCAGAAACGATGCGGCAGGCCGCGCAAGCGGGCCTGCGAGTAGTGCGGGTTTGGGCTTTCGGCGAGGGTGGTCCGGATGACGTGGGACCGCTGGCGGACTTTGCCGATTGGCCACGAACTCACCCGTTTCGCTCTCGGCCCGGTGAGTGGAACGAGGGAGCGTTTCAGCACCTGGACAATGTGATCGTTGAAGCTCAACGCAACAACATCCGGGTGCAGCTCTGTCTGACCAACTGGTGGCGTGACACCGGGGGTATCTCACAGTATTTGCGCTGGGCGGGGATTGAGGACGCCGACGATGATCGGTTTCCTTTTGGAATCAACCCCGAGCGCGCCATGCTCTTTTACACCAACGAAACTACACGCCGGCTTTATCGCGAGCATCTGGAAAAGTTAGCCACCCGCCGGAATACGGTAACCGGAATCTTGTACCGCGACGACCCGACAATTTTTGGTTGGGAGTTGATGAATGAAGCGCAGGCCGTCACAGGCCGTTGGGCGGAACGGCGGGCGTGGATCGCAGAGATGAGTACTTATTTAAAGTCGCTCGATCCAAATCACATCATCGCGCCGGGCACATGGGGATATCGGACGGCAGCCGAGAGAAGAGAATGGCTGGCAGATCACCGCTTACCGAACATCGACTACTGTGACGTGCACAACTACCCGCGCCCTGATGAAGATAGTTTTGTGGATTCGCCGGCAGCGCTGCGCGAATTTATCGACAATCGGGCAGCGGCAGCTTTCTCGATCAACAAGCCGCTGGTATTCGGAGAGTTTGGCATGGGCCCGGAAGGTTACTGGGGCTTCTCTCAGGTTGAATGGTTCCGGGCATTCCTGGAGGGCAACCTTCGCGCCGGCGCCGGCGGGGCCATGTTCTGGATCTTGACCCCCGACCCGCAGCGTGGCTACGGCGTGATTTATTCAACCCCGCGCGACCAGGCACTGCTCGCAGAAGTCAACCGTGCGGCACGCGCCTTCGAGTCGTTGGGATCAGCCGAACCGCCGGAGCGATTAACCAACCCAGGTCGCCACCTGGTGCCACGACAGTTTGTGTGGACCAGACCCCCCGGGGATCCGGTCACCTTGCCGCAGATGATAGTCAGAGAAGATAAGTCGATTCTGTATGGCTTCAAACCGAACATGGTGGCTAGCGCACGCTTCGAAAAACTGGGCGGTGGACCAGGGTATATCTGGGGTGGCGGCGCGGGGTTTTACGAATACCTCATACCAGCCCGTGAGGACTGGCGGCGAGTCAGTCAGATAATTGTGAGGGCACACTTGCAACCAGTCTTGCCGACCGATGCCAAGCCGCAAGATATTAAGACTCGCGTCACGCTATTCGTAAACGGTTACAACTGCGGCTCGCGGTTGATTCCTATGCCGTCGTCAAGTACACCGCTGATTCAGACCTGGAACGTGGAAGGATTTCTGATTCGGCTTCACGCGATGCGTGGATCGCCGATGAAAATCCGTTTTGCCGTGACACCTGACGCTGATTGGCTTTATGGGTTTAACATTTCGAACTGGCCAGAAGGGTACGAATCGAACGATGCGAAACCCTTTGAGGTCGAAGTGAGGCACTGATGAGAACGAGCAGACGGTGAAAAATTAGAATCGGTGCAGGATTATTAACCAACAAATGGAAATTCGCAGGTTGGGAAGGGCGGTTTTCCCCCGCTCAAGGTTCGCATCGATTCATCCTTGAAGGGCTAATTCACTTTTGAGTGGTTGCGAATCTTGAGCGGGGGTAAACCGCCCTTCCCAATCTGCGAATTTCTGTCTCTTGAGTCGTAGCCTATTTGTTGATCGTTTCTGCAACAACCGCGACCGTTGCCTGGTTCACCAGATAAACATCCGACGCGGGCACACCTCCCAGCGCAACTTGGAAAGCGGGCGTAGCTCTTTGTTTTAGGGCGGCGATGAGACCGTCATTGCTAAAATAGCGCCGGCCACGCGCGTCGACCAGAAAATCGTCTTCGCTTAGTTGACTCAACGCCTCGGGATCCGAAAGCGAAATACAAACCAAATCAGAACGGCCAGCGCGCTCCGCATAGTAGGCGGCCAGACCAGGCGTTTCGGTCGCCACTCTCACTCCGGGTTGGGCGCGCCTGGCAATCTCCGCCATCACGTCGCGCAAACTCGCGTCGTAAAACTCGTCGTGAGGGAAAAAGGAGCCCGCTTTGGCCGAGCCGCCGCCCAGAACGTTAGTGTAGAGCCGGAAATACGGCGCCGTACTCGCCGAGGCGGTTATTGAACCGAGCACAAGTGCGAGTGCCAGCACTGCCCTGACATAGACGCTGGATCTTTCCTTAGAAAACATTGCTCCGAGTAACTGAGCTATCGAACGACTCACGAGCTGAACGCCCAATGCCGCAGTGATTAGCACAGCCGGCAGCACGAGCGTGAAGTAACGGGTAAACTTTCCGCCCACGAACACGAAGGTCATGATCCAGACAAACAGCCAGAAGAGGATGAAGTAGCGCCCGTCGCCGAGCTTACGCCGGAACAGCAAAGGTAAACCCGCCACAAATGCGGCCACCGTAAGAACGGGTAGCTTGACCGCAAGGAAGACGACGTAGAGGTACCAGGGAGTACCTGCCAGCCAGTCAGTCATGCGGTGGCTATAAAGGGAGCCCATGAATTCGTAACCGTCATGCCCGATTCGTTTCTGTCCGGCGAAGATTCCCATCTCACGCCAGGTAGCAGGCAGTAATGCAGTGGGGCTGAGCAAGAGAAACACCGCGCACATAATCAGGATAACGATCAGAAACTTTTTCTTGCCCAACCGCCAACGGGTTTCCGGAATGGCCTGAAACATCCAGTAATAGCAGATACTGACACCGATGAGTTGAGGAAGATATTTAGACGCCATCATCGCGCCGAAGCAGGCGGCGGTGGCCCAGTAATATCGCTCCGGCCGACCCTGCGATTCAGTCTCCGCTACGCGTTGTCCGCGCAACCAGAAAATGTTGGCCAACAGGAAGAAGAAAAGCAGAAACGTGTCTTCTTTGGCAATGCGATTGAAACCAATCGCCTGCGGATCAAAAGCCCACAGTGCGGCTGCAAGCAAGGCCACCTGCGCACCGAACAACTCCGCGGCGAGTAGATAAATAAGAACAACAGTCAACACGCCGAAGATCAAACTGGGAAGGCGCAAGGCCGTTTCGGTAGGAATGAGTAAGGAGGATTTCTGATTGGCGACCAGGGAGCTATTGTTCCATTTCTCGACTACAAAGATGCTGGCCGTCTGCAGGGCTTTCATCAGCATCGGATGCTCGCCATTGGCTGCGGTTAACCCGTTCTGCCGGTAATCCGCAACTGCATTGAGTTTGTTCATTTCGTCTTCGCTGAGACCTTCAGCGCTGAGGCCGGAAAGTCGGAAACCAAAACCTGCCAGCACCAGCAATGCGAGAGTTGCGATTACCAGAGTGCGACTGGCCAAAAACACCCCTCGTTCGGCAAACAAATCCGGTCTTAAGCCCGCTGTAACTATTGATTGCGCTTCTGCCGCCAAATCCACTCCTCTCTGCGCGTGCTCTTTGCCCGAAGGAGACAGGCTCTTGTTTGCGTTTGTCTTATAGGGGGGAGATATCGCCTAACAAAACCCGAAAGGTTAGCGCGAATGTTGGTCGCCACGCAACCCGAGGTCAAGGACGGGTAGTGGGTCAGTTTCAACCCTCTGCGCAACCTGAGCGTCCTTTGCGACTCTGCGGTGTAGTTCCGGCCCACAAACAGAACCGCAGAGTCGCAGAGGACGCTCAGGTTGCGCAGAGAAAAAATTCAAACTGACCCACTACCGGTTATTGTCTTCGTTTCGGTCTGATCCGCGTTCATCCGCATAAATCCGCGGCTTATTGGCTTGATGTTTAGAAAGCCTGACCAGCGTTAGTCGTTACCAACTCGATGACTACATTGAGCCCTGCGCCAAGAGCGACGCAAAGCCAGTATCTCGCTTCGCGCATGGTGCCCCTAAAGCGCAGGAGGGTAGCAAGTCCCAACGGAATCCACAGCAGCAGCGATGTGATCAATCCCGGAACGTACTCGGTGTAGACGAGGCTCAAAATCGCATGAGTGAGACCATTTACTAATATCACTGAGCCGAGGACAACACTCAGCAGGTTAGGGAATTGAAGCCGGCGCGCCAGGATGATTCCCATTATCATCAAGGCCAGTCCGATAGCTTGGACCAGCAAAAATCGCGCCGGCGAAAGTTGAATCCCTCTCAGTCTCAAAAGGTAGGCTGAATAACCTTCTCCACCCCAGTACTCTTCAGCGATGTGGAGCACATAAGTAATGGGAAACAGCCAGGACCAAAAAGTGGTTGGAATGTTAGAAAGCAGACGGTTAACCTTGTCGGAAATCATTTGTTGAACGAACGCGGCAAGGATGGCCAAATAACGCTCGCAGTGTTATACCAGAGCCGCAACAGACTTTAAACGAGCCTAATGCAGAACTCTTCTTCCCCTCCGCAAACCCAGCCGCATTTGATGCGCCGTCTGGGATTGTTTGATGCCACGATGATCGTGATGGGTGGAATCATCGGCTCTGGCATTTTCATTAATCCTTATGTGGTGGCTCGACAGGTCAATACCCCATTTCTCATTCTAGGCGTCTGGGCACTGGGCGGGTTAATCGCGTTAGCCGCAGCCTTTATCTGGGCCGAACTGGCCGCGCTGCGACCTGAGGTGGGCGGGCAGTACGCATATCTCCGCGAGGCTTTTCACCCTTCAGTCGCGTTTCTGTATGGCTGGGCTTTATTGCTGGTCATTCAAACCGGCGGCATGGCGGCCGTCGCAGTGACGTTTGCTCGCTACTTCATTGAACTAACTCAAGTGCCAATTGCTGACTGGTCAGTCGCCGTGATCGCGCTCGCCAGTCTAACTGTTATTAATTGTTTGGGAGTTCGCTCGGGCAGCACGGTGCAGAGCGTGTTGATGGTCCTAAAGATCATTGCCATCATCGCGCTCATCGTTTTTGGTCTCCTGCTGGCTGGACCCTCTCGCGCAGCGGACACCCAAGCGTCAGGCCTGTTGGGCCAACCGGTTTCATTTGATCTATTGACCGCGGTGGGGGCTGCCATGGTACCCGTGCTATTTGCTTACGGGGGCTGGCAGACAGCGAGCTTTGTCGCGGGTGAGATACGAGAGCCAAAAAGGAACCTTCCGCGGGGATTGATAATCGGCGTAACGGGAGTTGTAGTTTTATATCTATTCGTCAACTTCGTTTGCCTGCGCGCGCTCGGCACGTCAGGTCTGGCAGCGACCACTACACCCGCCTCCGACATTATGCGACTGGCGCTGGGAGAGACGGGTGCTCGGGCGATTGCCGCCGGCATTGCCATCTCGACGCTCGGCTTTCTGAGTCAGGGAATGCTCACCGCCCCGCGCGTTTATTTTGCGATGGCCGAGGACGGCTTGTTCTTCAAAGCCGTGGGACGGCTCCATCCAAAAACCCGCGTGCCGATTGTGGCCATCGCGCTGCAGGGTTTGCTGGCCATAGTTATCGCGCTCTCGGGACGGTACGAGCAGATTCTGAACTATGTCGTTTCGGTAGACTTCATTTTCTTCGGCCTAACTGCGGTTTGTGTCTTCGTGTTTCGGAGGCGAAAGGAAACCCGCGATATGGCTCCAAAGAACGCCATCACCAGCGTGCCCGGACATCCGGTGACTACCGGCCTGTTTGTGTTGATCTGCTGGCTGGTGGTGATCAATACGGTCTACAAGTATCCGGAGAACGCTCTAATCGGGCTGGCGATTCTCTTCGCTGGAATACCCGCGTACTTTTTCTGGCGGGGAAGAAAAATGGCATGAGCGGAGCACGCCGAGTGATGGCTTCCGATTATATGCACTGGGCCAAGACGTGTTCGAGTGCGCGGTTTAATCTGGCCATTAGCGGTTTGGGGAATGTGCCTCTTGGTGATCTGGGTGCCCGCATCGAGGGTCTGGAGCTTACACGATCCGGCGGCTATGGCTACGGGCCGTTGCAGCAGGCGTTAGCGCGAAGATTGAATGTCAGTGTCGAGTCGATGGTTGCGGCTATTGGTACCTCGTTGGCAAATCATCTGGCCATGGCGTACCTGGTAAAGCCTGGAGATGAGGTACTGGTCGAGCACCCTACGTACGAGCCATTGCTGGCCCTGGCAGAATATCTCGGCGCGGAAGTAAAACGCTTCGATCGGCGCTTTGAGGACGGTTTCAGGATTCTCCCGGAGGAAATCGAACGGAAGATCAATCCGCGGACTCGTCTGATCGTCATAACCAATCTTCACAATCCGTCGGGCGCCCTTACCGACGACGAAACACTTCGGCAGGTAGGCGCGATCGCGCGAAGTGTGAATGCGCGGGTGCTGGTCGACGAGGTCTACCTCGAAGCGTTGTTTGAAAACCCGGTGCGCACCTGTTTCCATCTTGGAAACGAGTTCGTAGTTACCAGCAGTCTGACAAAGGCTTTCGGACTTAGCGGACTTCGCTGCGGCTGGATCGTGGCCGAACCGGATGTGGCCCATGGCATCTGGCGACTAAACGACCTCTTTGGCGTAATGGCGGCGCATCCCGCGGAACGGTTGAGCGTTATCGCTCTGCAACAACTCGATCAAATTTCCACGCGCGCGAAGGCCCTACTACAAACTAATCACGAGTTGGTTAATCAATTCCTCGATTCAAGGGTTGATCTGGAAGCCATGAGACCGGAATTCGGCACGATCGTTTTTCCCCGAGTGAAGCACGGAACAACGAATCAGTTGATTGAAGTGCTGAGAACAAAATATGAAACATCGGTTGTGCCTGGGAGTTTCTTTGAGATGCCCGCGCATTTTCGTTTGGGATTCGCCGGCGATAGGGAAACGCTGACCGCGGGCTTAGAGAGATTGGGTGCTGCCCTGGATGAAGTGAAAACCAAACACCGCCCAGGGTAATTTGCAGTAAGGAAGGTGGACCCTGTCCCCGCTCTTACGCTGAATGGCCTTCAAGCTTGAGGCGGGGACAGGGTCCACCTTCCTTACTGCAAAGTCAGCGGGGGTTGAGCCCTCTTTTGGGATCGCGGCCACCAAGGAAGCAAGAATTTACTTGCCTGGCTGGGCCATTGCCGCTACCAGCAGCCAATCGTGGACGCGTTCGGCCGCTTCTATACCTGCGGCCTCGACAGTGATCTTGATCGGCGGGCCGTTGGGCCAATTGTCCTTTCGCATTCCGGCGCCACCGATAGCCTGGTAATAGACCTTGCCCTTCGCTTTTTGCTGACCAGTACCAGGTGCAAATACGAAGTACTTGACCTCCAGATCCGGTGAGTTGAGGACCAGTCTACCTTCCTGAAAGTTGTCAATTTCAAACTGCAACAAAACTACAAACGACTCCGTCTCACGCCGGGCGCGCAGTCTTGCCTGCTGACGTTTGGCGTCTCCGATCGAAGTGCTGCTGACATTTGTGAATTCATTCAGGCGCTTGATAAAACTCGCGTAGATGGTGGTTTCGCTCGGCAGGTGTTTTGAAGTCGACTGCCTGGCGACCAGCAACGTCACTTTTCGCTCGAGTCTATGATTGCCTTTCTCGTTTCCGACTTTCGTGGCACTATCGACTCCTTCCGCGGGAGTGACCACCGACGCGGGCCTGGGTTCGGATCGAGGCGCGCGTCTTCCGGACTGACCCTTGCCGGGTACCACCAAAAACAACAGCAATGGAAGCAGAACAAGACCCGTGATTCGAGGCGCTGACATTGTTCTCCGTCGGGTCATTCCGGAACTCTCCGAGAACATTTCTAACGCTTAAGGCTCAACTCGAGCGGGTACTTCCTGGGTAGCCTGGTAAAGCCGGGAAAGTCGTCGCTTCCTGTGATGACAATTTCCACCACCCTGTTGCAAGAGTCACAGTTAATTTGAGTCCGGTTTCGCGGACAGTTCGGAGCTTCTTAAGCCTGTTTCTTGTGGGCCAGCCGCTTTTCGATTCCGGTCAACCCACGAAGCACGATCAATGCGAGCAGCGTCACGCCGGCGGCCAGCACAAACTGGCGCAAGGCTACGCTGATACCCACCGCCGCACACAGCAGAATCGAAGCCGCAGTGGTAAGCCCCTGGACCTGTTCACTGCTATCACGACGAAAAATTGTGCCGGCGCCGAGGAAGCTTATGCCGGTCACAATCGCTTCCACGATACGGATGGGATCTCCGGTTACATTCGTCTTGCCTTCGGCGAGAAAACGGAGGAGCATCGCGTCACCGAGGCCAACGAGTAAAGCAGCCGCGCCGGCTACGAGCATCTGCGTGCGAAACCCTGCCGGCTTGTCGGCCATCTCGCGCTCAAAGCCAATCACACCTCCCAGGAACATGGCCAACGCCACCTCGCCTATGATCTCAAACTGCATGAACCAGTTCATGTTCGGTTCGCCCTTTCTCGCCAGTGATTAGAAGTTATAAGTCCATGGTCAGTTGTCGACAACTGACCACACTTCATTTCCCGCTTAAGGCTTTGATAGCTTCGCGGGCGTAGTAGGTCAGAATAATGTCCGCACCTGCGCGCTTGATGCTGGTTAAGGTTTCCATCATCACACGTTGCTCATCGATCCAGCCCTTTTCGGCGGCGGCTTTTATCATCGAGTATTCGCCTGACACGTGGTAGGAGGCCAGCGGCAGATCCAAACGATCGCGAACGGTTTTAAGGATATCAAGATAGACGGTAGCCGGTTTAACCATCAGGATATCAGCGCCTTCGGAGTAATCCAGCTCGGCTTCCCGAATCGCCTCTCGTGCGTTGGCCGAGTCCATTTGATATGCGCGGCGATCGCCAAACGCCGGCGCACTGTCGGCCGCTTCTCGAAATGGACCGTAGAAAGCCGATGCGAATTTCACGGCATAGGACATGATGGCCACATTTTCGAAACCTGCGTCGTCCAAAGCTTCGCGTATGGCTCCCACCTGTCCGTCCATCATTGCCGATGGCGCCACGATGTCGGCGCCCGCTTTCGCCTGGCTCAATGCCGTGCGCGCCAGCAACTCCAGCGATTCATCATTCAAGACTTCGTTCTTACGCACCACGCCGCAGTGTCCATGAGAAGTGTACTCGCAGAGACAGGTATCGGTTATGACGATCATGTCCGGCGCGGAGTGGCGGATTGCGCGCACAGCCTGTTGCACAATCCCTTTGTCAGCATAAGCGCCGGATGCCGTTTCATCTTTTGTTTCCGGGAGGCCGAAAAGAATGACTCCTGTAACACCAAGGTCGTAGGCGGCGGCAGCTTCCTTCGCAAGTTCATCGACAGACAGGTTGTGCACACCGGGCATCGATCCAATCTGGCGACGAACACTTTGGCCGGGGCAGGCAAACAACGGCAGAATTAAATCCTCTCGCGCCAGACGTGTCTCGCGCACAAGCGCGCGCAGCGATTCGGTTCTTCTGAGACGTCGGGGGCGATGAATAAAATGCGGCATGGGCGTTCTAATATGAAGACTAAAGCTAATGGCCAATAGGAATGGATGATACCTGCCGGAGAATTGGCAAAGCAAACGGTTGTTGGGGGGGCCTTGTGCTCCTATATCGTACGAGAAATTTTAAGGCCTCGAGCGCCAGAGCGCAGTTTTTCACGCAAAGCCGCAAAGGGGGCAAAGACGCATCTATGAAACAGGCACGCAAGTCAAGTAGAGAAAAAATCGTTTGATAAGCACACCGGTAGCGACGTGGCGCATAACGTCCGTGATTTGGTTCCAAGTTCCGTAGGCATTCGGTTTGTGATCACCTGATCGGTTTAGCGATCAGACCATCTTGTTGACGGTTTTTTGTTTTGGTTTTTGCCTTTGGCTCCCCTACCAAGCTGTAGTGGTAGCCGTTCAACTTCAGATCGAAGAAGCTCTGAAAGAGCTGCGTTCAAACATCTATCCGAGCAGTAAGCCCATGAAGTCCAGTTCACACTCTCTCCAGGTGCGAGAGAGGCCGGTCGCCCAATCAAAGGTCAGGCATGGAAGGCCTATGCGTCTTCCGGGCAGACCGAGCTGCGACACCACGCCGAAGGAATTCGGCGTAGTCAATCTGGTCGCGCAGCATGATAAAGCTGCGCACCAGAAGCTTTCTGGCCACGGCCACTTTCGCTTTCTGGCGGTTGCGACGATGGACCAATCGTTGATAGAAACGTTTCAAGTCAGGATCTCGACGACAGGCTGTTTGGCCCGCCTCGTTGAGCAGGAAACGCAGCAAGCGCGAACCTTCTTTACTGATGCTGCCCAACCGACTGCGCGGTCCGGAAGAGTCTTCCACCGGGTCAAAACCGGCGTAGGCAACCGCCTTCCGGGTGGTACTGAAGCGGGCCACCGGCATGATTGTGTGGCGCACTACCAGTCCGGTGAGCAGGCCGATGCCCGGATGCGTGCGCAACAGTTTTATCTGTTCATCGCTGGCGGCCGTCTTTTCCAGGATCGCTTCCAGGGTGGCGATGCGCTTATCCAGTTGGGCCACCATTTGCAACCATTCTTCCCGTTGTTGCCCCAGAACCGGCGGCAGTGCCAAGCCTCGCAATCGCTCCTGCCCACGCTGGCTCAGCAGGTTCCGCGGCTGCGAGCAGCCGGCTCCCAAGCTAATGGCTTGCAACGAGTTCTTGGCGATGGTGCGTACCTTTACCAGCTTGTGTCGGTAGCGCAATTGCCGCAACACCATGCGACTCTCGGCACTGAAGCGATGCAGTCGGGGAAAGTCTCCCTTGAGCATGAGATCCAGAATCAGATCCGCATCACGGCGATCGTTCTTCTGCCGCCGCGGGGCCTTCCTTCTGATCTCGGCTGGGTTCCCCAGCCATACTTCGTACTGCATGCTTTCCAGCAGTTCCTCGAACCAAGTGCTGTATCCGCTAGCCTCGAGTCCTACGATCACTTCACCTTGAAACTGAGCGTAGAACTCGCGCACCTGGTCACCTTTGTGCTGCAACTCGCACTGATGGACTTCGCCATCCGCGCTATCGCAATAACGAATCGTTTGTTGCCGCGCATGAAAATCAACTCCAACGTATACTGTCATTGGGCACCTCCGTTTGCGATCACAAACCAAAACGCCTTGAGTGTAACCACTCTCGGCGGGAGGTGCCTGTTTCATGACATCAAAGGGAGCAAAGACGCAAAGAGGAAACCTAATAGCCTTCGCGTCTTTGCGTGGAACTTACGAACGGAGGCATTTGAATGCTCGCATGACTTTCAACCGTTGCCTGCGTAGAATCAAATCGTGCCCATAACTCTGAAAACAATTGCTGAAGTGACTGGCGCGAACGTAACTGGTAATGAGGGAGCTCTGATATCAGACGTGACCCACGATTCGCGACAGGCTGGCCCAGGCGTCTTGTTTGTAGCCATTCGTGGCGCCTTACTCGACGCGCACAGATTTATTCCACAGGTGATGGCCGCCGGAGCTGTCGGGGTTATTTCTGAATTGGATCGACCTCAGGATTTTCAGGGCTCATGGTTGCAAGTCCAAAACGTGCGCCTCGCAATGGCTCACGCAGCGGCGGAAGTTCATCATCATCCTTCGCGTGAACTGCAGCTAGTCGGTATCACTGGCACCAATGGTAAAACGACCACTGCTTATCTGATCGCATCTATCCCGGAAGCAGCCGGTGAGCCGGTCGCCATGACCGGAACCGTCGAATATCAAATCGGGCAGGAGCGCCGTACGGCTGAACGAACGACTCCTGAAGCCACAGACATGCACCGGCTGTTACGTCAGGCAGTGGACGTAGGTTGTCGCACCGCGGTGATGGAGTGCTCTTCGCAGGCAATGGACTTCCATCGTTGCGACGCACTTGAATTTGCGGTGGCGGTGTTCTCCAACCTGACACGCGATCACCTGGATTACCACGTCACAATGGAGAACTACTGGTACGCAAAGCGTCGTTTGTTCGACGGGCGGTTGGGAAGCAAACCGAAGACTTCGGTAATTAATGTAGACAACTCTTACGGAGTTGAACTGGCGGCTGACCTCGAGCGCGAAGGCCTGCGAGTCATTCGTTACGCGTTGAACGCCAAGGCTGACGTGTCTGCGCGCAATCCTGAGTTTTCACTGGATGGAATGCAATTCCATCTCCACACTCCTTCCGGCGATCGAGAATTCGTATCGCCTTTAGTTGGCCCACCGCATGTCTATAACACCCTGGCGGCGGTGGCGAGCGGACTGGCTTTGGAATATGACCTGGACGTGGTCACCGGGGCACTGGCGCAGTGTCCCGGCGCGCCCGGACGTTTTGAACGGGTGGTTCACTCAGGGGACTTCGCTGTGGTAGTCGACTATGCGCACTCAGACGACGCATTGCTAAATGTGCTGAAAACGGCCCGCGAGGTTACGAAGGGCCGAATCATCACAGTCTTTGGCTGCGGCGGCGATCGAGATTCATCAAAACGCGCACCTATGGGTGAGGCAGCGGGTATTTTGAGCGATGTCGTAATTCTGACTTCTGACAACCCGCGTACTGAGGATCCGCAACAAATCCTCGCTGACGCTGAATTGGGCATTCGAAAGACGGGAAAGCCGTACCGGAAAATAGCGGACCGCCGCGAAGCAATCTACGAGTCGATTGCCCAGGCTCGCAGTCAGGATCTGGTGTTGATCGCCGGCAAGGGCCACGAAGACTACCAGATCATCGGTCGCGAAGTTTTCCATTTTGACGATAAGGAAGTCGCGCGCGAGGCCCTGGCCAGTCACAACCGCGGGCGGTAGTGACCGTTTTAAAACTCCCGAAGTAGTTCGTATTTCCATGAGCAGACGAAGATTCAGCTTGTTCTGTTTTTTGCTGCTGGCAACGGTGTCATGCCAGCAGGCGCCGGTACCGGATCGAGCGCAGGCTCGGCCTGCAACTCCTACTGCGACCCAGCGAACTTCAAAAGAAACAACCGAAACCTACCAGGCGGCGACAAGACTAGGGGTATTAAAGGACCCGGCAATCAAGGAAAGCAGCGGTCTGGTTGCCTCAAGGTCCACGCCGGGTCTTTACTGGACACACAACGATTCAGGCGACGGTCCTTTTATATATGGTTTCGATAGCCGCGGTAGTCGAAAGGGAGTTTGGCGAGTAGCCGGCGCATCTGCGCGCGATTGGGAAAGTATCGCCGCGGGGCCCGGCCCGGAGCGCAATCAAAGCTATCTTTACATCGGAGACATTGGCGACAATCAGTCGCGACGGTCTGAGATCGTTGTGTATCGGGTGCCGGAGCCTTTGATCACTGCTGCTGATGCGTCCTCAACAAAAGCCAAACCACGATTAACGGAAAGTGCGGAAGCCATCCGGCTAAGTTACCCCGACGGAAAGCACGACGCCGAAACCCTCATGGTCCATCCTGTAACCGGCAGTATCTTCATCGTCACCAAAGTAGCTTTTATGAATCCCGGTATCTATGAAGCGTCGGGTCCGGTTAGCTCAGACCGGGCCATCACACTTAAGCGTCTTGGCGATCTGAACATTCCGAGTCTATTCGGCGGGATAATTACGGGTGGAGACATCTCACCGGACGGGCGCCGCGTTGCTCTTTGCGACTACATGCAGGGGTACGAGATGGTCTTACCGCAGGGGGCGGCCTTTAACACGATTTGGAATCAACCGTTGAAGCCAATCGGGTTGGGCCAACGCAAGCAAGGAGAGGCTATCGCGTATCGACTCGATGGAAAGGCGCTGCTGGCCACCAGCGAGGGCTCACGGGCGCCGCTGATTCAAGTCTTGCGGAGGTGACCCGCTCAAGATTCGCAGCCACTCAACAATGAATAATAATTCAAGGATGAATGCTACGAATCTTGAGCGGGGGTAAACCGCCCTTCCCAACCTGCGAATTTCTGTCGCTTGAGCGATATCTGTGACTGACTTCTATTTTTCCCCAGCTTCTACCGTTGGTTTCGTATGCTAGCTTTGCGTCGCTCGATTCTTTCGCGTGAAATAAAAGTACACAGGCAACCCCGCAGCGATGATTGCCAAACCAATCAATGACTGCAAAGGTGCGTTCTTGATAGTAAAGACAATCAGATAGATCGTCACCAGCACGAATAAGGCCGGCACCACTGGATAGCCCCAGGTCTTGTAGGGTCGGGTCGCATTCGGCTCACGTCTGCGAAACACGAAGACCGAGGCCGTTACCATTCCGTAGAAAAGCCAGAAGGCAAAAATAGCCAGGTCCGTGAGTTGGTCGAACTTACCTGAGACCGCGAGCACTGAAGCCCACACGGCCTGCACGATCAGCGAGATTACCGGCACGTTGGCGCCCTTCGAGACGCGGGCCAGGCCTTGAAAGAAAACTCCGTCGCGAGCCATAGCATAAGGAATGCGTGCTGTGCCCAGGATTGAAGTCTGCAATGAGCCCCACGATGACAGCATCATTACGGCGGCCATCAAGGTCACCGCCACCGGACCGAGAACTCTTCTGATAGAGTCGGCGGCCACTGAGGACGTCGCTGAAACACTGGCCACCTCTGTCGGGGTCATCACGTAGTAGTAGCTGACATTCACCAGGACATACAGGAGAATCATGATGATCATGCTGCCAATCAGGGCGAGCGGAAGATTGCGCTCAGGGTGCTTCACCTCCCCGGCCATATACGAAATATTGTTCCAACCGTCGTAGGCCCAGAGGGCGCCGAGCATTGCGGCAGCAAAGCCGGACATACCACCCCCGGTGACGGCCACGTCTTCGCAGGTTCCACCACTGTTAGCAGCCCAGAGATTGCCCCAACTGCCATCCTGATAAGAGAAAGCAGCCAGACCGACTCCAAGCACCACGGCCACCTTTAGGATGGTAATAAAGGACGCTACGTGGCCGGTCACACTCACTGCCGCGCAGTTAATCAAAGTGGTGACGGCAATAGTGGCCAGTGCGACTACTTGCAGATGGCCGAACGGAAGTTGAAAACCGCCCGGTAGAGTAACGTTGAAATAGACTGTCTCTAGTTGTCCTCCCAAAAGATCGTTCATGAAGATCGCAAAACCGACTGCCAGTGCCGCTGCGGATGCGGTCCGTGAGATCAGGAATTGGGACCACCCGTTGAGAAACCCCCAAACCCTACCGTAGGCGTCTTTGGTAATCACATACTCTGCGCCGGCGTGCGGCCGCATGGTTGTCAATTCAGCGTAGGTGAGAGCTCCGGCAAGCGCCAGCAATCCTGCGGCGATCCAAACCAGTATCACGCGCCAGGGCGTGCCTACATTACAGGTCATCACCCGGGTCTTGAGAAATATGCCCGTGCCGATAATGTTCCCTACGTTTATGGAAATCGCGGCGATAGGTCCCAGCCCGCGAATGAGCTCAGGGTGTGTAAATTGTTGCATGCTTATAAGGTTTTCGGGTTTGCCTCAAAAGTCCTGCGTTCGGCATCTGGATTGTGATTCACCATACGTCATTCGTCAGCAAATCGTCGTAGGTATCTCTACGACGTATTAGTTTCGCTTCCGCGTTTCCCGTAGTCATCACGGCTGCCGGCAAAGGGCGGCCGTTGTAGTGAAACATCTGCGCCAGGGAATAGGCTCCACTGTTGAGTAGAGCCAGCACTTCACCGGGCTGCACGTCGCTTGGCAGGAACCGGTAATCTGGGAGCCGGCCGCCGCGTTCAATATCGAAATAGACGTCGCCGGAATCGCAGAGCGGTCCAGCCACTTTGTAATTGTTCTCATGAGGCTGTCCGGCGTTACTAGCCGAGATCAGATGGTAGTACCACTTGTAATTGTTCATCGACAGCATCAGGTTATAGCCCGCGTCGGTCAGGAGCCACACGTCGCCAGTTTCGGGACGACGCTTCATATTGCGGACGGTAGTCAGGACCAGGCCCGCGTCTGCGATGACGCTGCGTCCGGGTTCCAGCAGAATCGTTACCTCATCGAGCAGATGCTCAGCGTCGGCGGAGCGGGCCGACTCGCGCGCGACTCGCAACGCCTCACGCAGCATTTCGGAGGGTTCCAGATTCGCGCCCAGCATTTCGCGCTCGTGTTCGGGAAGCTGATCGGCCTGGGACCGGTCGCGAAGGTAGTTAACGGGAATACCGCCGCCGAGGTTGATGTGTTCGAGCGTGTGACCTGTTTCGCGGTGTATGGTCAGTAGATGTTCCCACATACTGCGGAAGGCTTCCGCAAAAGGCTCAACGTCGGGAGTTTGCGATCCCACGTGGATATGGATCCCGCAGACGTGAATCAGGTCGGGATTTCTAAGGCTGCGACGAAAGGCTTCGAGCACTTCCGAAGATGAAATGCCAAACTTCGAAGTGAGTAGCGCTGTTTGCAGTCCCAGGTGTGAACGGGTGCCGATTTCGGGGACTAAGCGCAGTGCGATGCGGGCGGGTTTGACGGCTTCACTTTTCTCCGCTGACACCCTTCGTACCGATTCCTCGACCAATCCGATTTCATAGATCGAATCAACATTGATTGCGTATATCCCCGCGCGCACTGCTTCATCAAGTTCCTCATCGCTCTTGCTGGTGCCATTAAAAATGATCTGATCCGCGCGGAAACCCACCCGCAATGCTTTGAACAGTTCGCCTCCGCTGTTCACTTCAACGTCGATGCCGGAGTCAAGAACCGTCTGGAGCACGGCCAGGTTTGAATTTGCCTTCGACGCATAAAAGAAGCGAATGGGACGTTCGACCGCCTGAGCGGCAAGTTTTAACCTTTCTATGTTCGACCGTATTCTTGGTTCGGAGAAGACGAAGAGCGGGGAGCCGTACTCGCTAACCAGCGAAAGTGCGTCGGCGCCGTCGATGGTCAGATGGCCATCGGCAACCTCGAGGTAACCGGGAATAGTCCATGCCGGACTTACAGCGACAACGTGAGACGACATTTAGTTAAGGCTCCCAAAAGCAGGCAACGGCTAGAATTAAATAAATTGCAGCGAAGATAAACCCAGGGTTTGAGCAGCGTCAAGCAGATGATGATGCCTAATGATTGGTCCCGCCTACCGGCATCAAGCAGTAGCGTTTGACACGATGCACGAAATTACACGGAATAACACTACCGATTTAGTGTCGGTTAGTGTGATTTCGTGGATCGAGACTTAAACTCCTGGGCGCACAAAAAGCATGAAAAAACAAAGTTAGTACACCGCACTTAAGGTTTCGGTCGGATCAGGCGCTGATGTTCAGACTGGAGATCTGGTGCGGTTCAGCTTCTTGATGACTTCGCGAATCTGCTTGTGATGCCGAAGCTCATGATAACCAAGGAAAGAAATCGTCGCAGTGCCGTCGATCTCACCGAGGAAGGGGTGTTTGAATACAATGTGTTTGAGACGATTCCCGCCGTGGGTTGAACAAAGCTCCTTAAGCCTGCCTCGGGTGGCGTCATAGTTTGCGATTAACTCGGCCCTGGCGGGAGGGTTCAGTGGGATAACAGCTTTGGGTGCATTCACGCGCCGCAGACGAGATGCCACGATGGAGGTGGGGATGAACTTTCTCAGGAAATTAATTTCTCGTGGGGGACTGGCTAGTTGCGTCTCAAGCTCCTTGATCACCCTATCTTCAACCAGACACAAGTGATGCAGTATCTCGGCGATACTCCATTCGTTGTGGGCAGGGCTTTGCGAGAACAGTGGGTCCTCGATTGTGGTGATTGTATTTAACAGCTTTGAGTGGATCGAATCCAAACGGCGCAGGGTTTTATCCATTGGAGAAGAAATCGGCCGCGAACGTAGCATAGACTTTCAGTCTATGTGACCCGCTGAGTTGCCACGACGATTGGTTGAATCAGGCTGAGTCGAGATCACAGACTATAAAGTCTATGCCACGTGTCTACGGCCACTGGTGCTATTGAGCCACGAAATTGTAAGTTATCACCCCTGTTACCTTAACAGCCTCACCCATCAGGAAAGTAGGTGCAAACCTCGCCCCGCGTGCGGCGCTTACGCATGCATGATGCAGCATTTGATGGCCCGAAACCGCTCGCGCTGCGATAACGTTCCCGTACTCGTCGACTGTGATCTGCACCACGACAGTGCCCGAGGCCCTGGCAGCTCGTGCCTCGGCGGGATAATCAGGCTTCGGCAAAGTGATCGCTTTCCCATTCAGAACGCCGCCCGAGATCGGCGCTCGTTTTCCCGGTTCGGTCGGAACGGGCGTTTCCGGACTCTTGGCGTCGGTTGGTGTCTCGGTTGATCCTTCTCCGCCAACAGCAGGAGTCTTAACGTCAGGCTTTTGGCCCTGGAAAGTCGGTCCAGGATCAATCTCTTCGGGTTGTTCCTTGGTTGCCTTCTTTTGCGATGCCACAGTTGCTGGAGCTTCTATTACTTTGTCGGGAAGAAAGAAGGAACTCAAAAAGCGATCAGTGAGTGCGTCGTCTTTCTTTGTGTTAAGGATAGTGGCTGCGTAAAAGCGCCTTCTCGTAGCATAAACATGCAGCGATCCTGAAAGGTCGCCGATGGTGAGTCGATATTCACGGCCGTCGTGCCCGTTTAAGGTCTTCGCGCCCACCAGTGTTAATTTTGCAACGGCATCCTGACCCCGGACCTTCTTCGGAAACCAGTGCTTGAAAGCGTCAACATAGGAGTTAACTCGCGCCATCTCTGTATACAGAGCCGGGTTCGCTTTTATTCCGCTCATCGAAGACACCGCAAACACAGGACCTGTAGGCTTGGTCCACAAGTAGAGCCGAGTATTCAAAGTCATCTTGTGATACGGTTCCTTGCTCACCTCGGCCGAGGAACTCTTGGGCATGAGAATGGCAAACTCTTCGCCCTCAGGACGTAGAGTCTCCCACTCACCGGGATCAGTTGTGTTTTGTGCCCGAGCTGCAAATGGGAAGGCCATTGCCCCTACCAGGAACAGGAACGAAATTAGAGTGTAAATTGGCCGCATGTCTGGTACTCCTTTCAAAAATGGCGGGCGATCGGATCTGCAAACAAACCAGGGACCCAAAATATAACGCAGTCAGACCGGGATCTTAAAGCTGTCCCAGCATCTCAGCGGGATTCCAATAAGCATATAGGGTCTGAATTTTCCCAGATTCATTAACTTCGAAAATGTCAATACCTTCAAAGTGTACCTTGCGTCCCTGCTTACTGATACCCCGGCCAGTCCATTTAACTGCGGCTCCAGTTCCCGCAACAAAAATCTGATCTTCGGTTAAGCCAACCTCCTTGAAACCCGCCGTAATCGTCTGGAAAAACTCTCCCAGCTTCTGATGACCCTTGGTGGGCTGTGCCCCTACAGGATCGTAGGTTACTGCGTCTTCGGCGAAAGTATTTACCCACGCCTCCTGGTCCATGGCCCGGATGGCTCCAAAATAGGCCCTCACCGCTCTTGAAATAACTTCAGGGGACATTCGATATTTTTCCTTTCAAGGTTAGATAAAGCTGGTTTGTCCGAAGGGCTTGGGAATAAGCGCCGATTCCTATCCGAGAACTCATCGCACCTCTTTCCCACTTCAGCACTCTGCGGATGAGATCGGGTCCATTATGCCGTGTTTTGCTAGCGTCAGGGAAGCAAGTCAAAGAACCCGGTAGTGGGTCAGTTTCGTCTCGCCTAAGTTTGATAAGAGAAAAGCCCGTCAGCAACCAGGGAAAGATCCCGGATGCTGACGGGCTGTGTGTCCACCAAGTATATTAGAGGTCAGGCCGGGCCGAATCTCTGTCTATACTCGGCTGATAAAATGAACGCCTTAACCATCTCAGCGGCTCGGAAGTCCCCGCCGAAAGCATTCAGTTTATTGAGCCAGAAGTTGAAACCAGCTGCGTCCGGGTCACGGCGCAGGTAGCCGAAGTACTCCATTACGACGAACGCGCGATTGAATTCGCGTAGACCCAGCTCCTCGAGCTCCGCCACTTTGCGTAGGACAGTAGCCCGGGTTTCGGTGGCGCCGTTGAGGCCAGCGACCATTGCGTCGCGGAAGGCCGAAGCAGCAGGAATATTCCCACGGATTTCACCGCCACCAAATTGGGTAGTGTGGAAGTTGACGTAAGCACGGCCTTCGCGCAGGTTCGACAACTGTGCCGCCAAAGTTGTGCCGTTGCCTTCGGGTGCGTCCCACTTGCCATTAATTTGCCCTCCGACCCCGGTGGTGAAGGGAATCACTACCTGGTCGTTGGGGTTGTTATCATTAAATGGAGCACCGAAGAAACCCCAGACAACGCCCCGGTTAACAGGCGGATCGGCGGGGGCCGCGCTTGCGTGGATGTGGGCCGCGGTCAGATTGTCATTAGCCTCGCCGGGCGTTTGCGAGCCTGTGATGTCAATGTTATTGACCGTGGTCCTAAGCGTCATCGAGGTTTGCGCGGCGTTGAAGGTCAAAGTCGCCGTTCCGAAGGAAGCCGGCCTCGGACCTCCACCGGTAGCGGTCGGATTGACTGGCGGAATCTCCTGAGCGTTCGTCATGTTGAGGACGAAGTGCCTCACCTGGCTGGGCGAAAGTCCGGCGCTTGCCAGCAGGTTGTCAACATACTGCGCATTGCTCAAGCTAGCTGGATACTTGTCAACAAATTCGGGTCGCGTGACGAACTCGTTAAAGTAAGCCACCTTGTTCGCTTCGACCTGTGCGTCCGCCCCAGGAGCTCCAAAGACGAAGTCCTTCTGAAGCGCCTGAGTGTCGGAGATGAACGTCCCGTACAAGACCGGACCAACCGAAATCCCGGTCGCGCCCGTTGCGCCGAACGCCGCCCTATGCGTACGGATGGCGAGGAACCCGGTTTCCTGGAATTCAATAGAGAGGAAAAAGGCACCCGACACGTCAATACGTGTGCGATCAATGCACCCCTGATCACTACCGCAGGCTGTGATACGGCCCGTCCAGAAGGCAAGCCCAGCCGCATCAGGTTCACGATTGAGAAAGTCGAGGTACTGTTGCCGCACGAAGAACTGCGCGTCATCGATGATATTAGTAGTCGGGGCTCCTGTGTCGTTGTCGAGAATAACCACCGAGGCGGTGCTCGGGCTTCCCAAACCCACGCCCGCACCCGTCGGGTTGCTCAAGACAACGTTGATATCTTCGTCATTTTCATCGAATGTGTCGTCTACAAGCAGGATCCGAAAGGTTTTGCTGGTTTCGCCAGGATTAAAGCTCAACTTGCCCGCAGCAATTTGAAAATCACTCTTCTGCGATGCGTGGTTGGGCTGACTCTGGTCGAATGTCGCATAGTTTACTGTCGCACTGCCTGACACATTCCCAGAGCGGGTGGCGGTGACGTCGATGTGGCCGCCGCCTTCGCCGATTGCATACTCATCAGTGGAGAACTGAATTAAGGAGGTAGCGGAAGCCGTTGTAGGTCTCAAAGAGCCCAATAACCCGTGTTCTTCTTCTCCAATCCCGGCAGAGAAGTAGAGGGTGTTGGGATCACCCCCGGCGCCTCCGTTGCCAAACGTGAGAGCCCACAGTTCGTCTATTACAATCCCATTGCCCGACTCGTCCTGGATTGTGCCAAGGAAAGCGCCGGTAGTCGGGTTGAAGGCGTGAATGCTTGGATTGCCTTCGCCGAAATTACCGACAAGGAGTGCGCTACCGAAGATGCCGAAAGTCGCAGGGGCGATCGTTATTCCCCAGGGCGCATTGAGTGGTCCATTGTTTATTCCGAAGGTCAGATCCCGCACACCATTGGTGTTGAACCGGCGGACAAAGCCGTTGCCGACTCCATCCTCAGGAAGCCCACCCGTACCCTGCTTCGCGTAGACGACGTAGAGTGAACCCCCGATTGCCTGAATATTGTATGGGTGGAATGTGTTCCCTGGCGCCGTCGGAATGGTTGGATCTGCGAAGGGGAAACTGGCAGGAGGCTGAAGTGCGAACGAGCTGTTGAAGACGTCAATAGTACCGTTCGCGAAATCTGCAGCGTAAAGGAAGTTGCCAGCCCCGTTGTTGGCGAGGGCGAGTCCTGTGTATACGTGACCAGGATGGCTCGCAGCGATCACCGCAGTGGTCGAGCCGGCGGCCGGCGCATTTGGGTCCCAGCCCGAAATGTTTCCTGTTATTGAAGAGAACAGGAAGTTAGCTGCACACGGCACACTCGCACAAGCACCAGGGAGTACGAAGTCTGTCGTCGAGGGGTTAGCAACAGTTCCAGTTGGCAGGCCGCCGGGTATGGTGACGGAAGGGAACGAGGAGTTTTTTACGAATGGGGACCCGCCGACGTCGCCCCGATATAGCCCCGAGGTTGAGGTCCCATTATTGGCGACCCAAAACGGACTTGAAGCGGTCATTGAAATGCCCCACGGGTTCACCAGAAATGGATCGAGAACTGGCGCAATCCCGGGCGAGTCTGAGACGAGATGAGTGAGCCGATAAGCTGATCCCGGCGCAATCACCGGTATTAGCGGGTCCTGATAAATAGCGTTATTCTGCGCTACTCGTGCGAACGATGGCGCGAAGCTCGGCAAACCGAGACCCACCAGCACCAGAGTCAGCGTTAGGCTGAGAAACATCCTCCCATTTCCCTTTAAATGAGGCGTTTGCAACATACAAGTTCTCCTTGAGCAAAGAATCAAAGTTGTGGGATTCGGATCTTTACAGCTTTCGACCCGACTAGATCGAGCAAGTAAAACTCTTGAAGCGATACCGAGTTGCGGGGGGGACTCTCGCAGGCACCACCGACATCGGACGCCAGCGACGGCAAGGAAAACACAAGTCTGGCAGTAAGACCGACTCGCCCAATTCAGCCGACGGCTCTAATTCTGGTGATTAGGCCAAGACTCTATGCACGCAGGCTCAAACTGTCAAGACTTTTTGAGGATGCAGTACCTAAAACTTTGACCGGTTCGCTCCTCTGAAAAGTTGTTAATCTTGCACTCCGAATAATAGTGCGAACCACGCATGGAACGTGATCTCCGAGGCGCAAGGTCCAGCGACAGTTTCAAACCCGTTCGCGATCTCGCTCCACCAACATACGTCGCAGAATCTTGCCAGATGCGGACTTCGGAATCTTATCTATAAACTCCACGCTTCTTATCTTCTTGTATGACGCTACGCGCTCCGTAACAAAAGTTATTATCTCTTCTGCAGTAGCCTCGCCTCTCAACACCACGAACGCCTTCGGCACTTCTCCCGCTTCGTCATCTGGGCAGGGAACCACAGCAGCATCGGCAATGGCCTGATGGGTCAACAGGATCGCCTCAAGCTCGGCCGGCGGCACCTGAAATCCTTTGTACTTGATCAGTTCCTTGGCCCGGTCCACGATAAAAAAGTGATAGTCCTCGTTCGCGTAGCCTATGTCGCCGGTATGCAGCCAACCTTCCGCATCGATGGTCTCGGCGGTCGCATCAGCACGGTTGAGATAGCCCTTCATGACTTGTGGACCACGGACACAAATTTCACCCTCTTTGTTGGGCCCAAGCGGAACCCCGGTTTCCAGATCAATAATCTTGCACTCAGTGTTTGGGGCGCAGAAACCGACAGACCCGTACTTGACCTGCGCCGGATCGGAGGGCGATGAATGCGTTACGGGACTTGTCTCAGTCATGCCATAGCCCTGCCGGAGCTCGCAGTTGAGCCTCTCCATGCAGGCGCGAGTCAGACTCTCATCCAACGGCGCGGCGCCGCAAAAAATCATGCGTAGCGTTGACAGATCGTATTCATCAACAAGAGGGCTCTTGCTCAAGCCCAGCACAATAGGTGGAACCAGATGGGCCATCGTCACACCGTAATCATCGATACACTTCAAAAACTGCTCCAGCTCGAATCGAGGCAGGGTAACGATGGTCGCGCCGGTATAGAGTCCCATGTTTAGAATGACGACCAGGCCGTAGATGTGGAACAGAGGTAGCACGCAGATCAACGTGTCGTCCTGGCTGAAGTAGTCCAGACCCTCCATCTGGCGAACGTTTGCGACGAGGTTATGATGCGTCAACATCACGCCCTTAGGCAGGCCGGTCGTGCCGCTGGAATAGGGTAGCGCTACCAGATCCTCCCTCGGATTAATCTTCACAGTAGGAGCCTGGGCACTGGCCGCGAACAGGGAGGCAAAAGGAGTCGCTCCCGGGGCCTCGCCGAAGACAAATAGCTCCTCAATTGACGCCGCCGCGGAAGATTTCAGAGCTTTTTCGATAAACGCCGGTACCGTCACAAGAAATCTGGCCCCGGCATCTTTTAACTGATGAACAACCTCGGGTTCCGTGTACAGGGGATTGACGAGTGTGTTGATACCACCCAGTGATGCGACTGCGTGGAAAATGATGGCGTACTCGGGGACGTTGGGGCTCAGGATTCCAAAGACGTCCCCCTTTTTGAATCCCCGCTGGGCCAGGCCGGCAGCGACCTGATTAATCGCATCAGCTAGTTGTGAGTAGGTGATAGTCCGTCCCGTTGGACCTTCGATAAGCGCGGGCTTACTGCCGAGTTCCTGGGCGCGTCGGAGGACCAACTGCGTGAGAGAGACTTCAGGTATGCTGACTTCAGGATACGGTCCACGGAAGATCATGATTGTTAGATGGCTCAAACTTTAGTTTGAGCAAAGCTGGAATCACACAGACTAGTCTGTATGTACTGCAGGAGCGCTTACATTAACAGCATGACCGGGCAACTGCAAAAGTTTATAGTAAGGCGCCTGGGGTGGTATAGACTTTAAGTCTGTGTTGCTCGATTCACTTGTAGGTCATTCATCAGAGATAGGCTCGCTTGAGATCACAGACTAGAAGTCTGTGCCACTGTCCATGTCCGATCCGGAAGCTCGCCCCTTAACTGTGGTTTGCCTGGCGACGTATTTTAAAGGCGTCGATTTTATTCGCGAATGCAAGAGCCACGGCTGCCAGGTGGTCCTCATTACCAAAGAGAAGACGTTGGGCGAAAACTGGCCGCGTGAGAGCCTCGACGACCTGATTGGCTTACCCAATGATGCCGGTCCCGATCTGTTTATTCATCTGGTAAGCCTGCTGGCCCGCCAGATCAAAATAGATAGGATCGTGGCTCTGGAAGAGTTTGACGTTATCACCGCGGCTCGCCTCCGTGAGCACTTCTGTCTGGCAGGAATGAGCTCTGCCACAGCCCGACTCTTCCGCGATAAAGTGGCCATGGGCGCCAAAGTAAAGGAAGTCGGAATCAAGGTGCCGGATTTCGTTCCCCTTATGAATCACGATGAGGTCCGTGAATTTCTCGACCGTGTTCCTCCGCCGTGGGTAATTAAACCGCGCTCAGACGTTTCTGCAATCGGCATCAAGAAAGCACAGGAGCCAGGAGATGTGTGGCTGGCGATCGACGAGCTCGACCGGCGGGAACGACTTCGCGAACGCTCGCCACACTACCTGCTGGCGCGGTTTATTTCAGGCGACGTCTTCCATGTTGATTCGCTGGTCAGTAATGCGAAGGTCATTTTCGCCGGCGCGAACAAGTATGGCCGGCCGCCTATGGACGTGGCGCACAAAGGCGGAGCTTATATTTCCCACACCATCCCTCATAGAGCGGACGATGAGAAAAAACTCTTTCAGAGTAACCAGAAGTTGCTGAAGACACTGGGTCTCAAAACTGGTGCGGCCCATGCCGAGTTCATAAAGAGCGCCTCTGATGGTGAGTTTTATTTTCTCGAAGTTGCTGCTCGCGTGGGCGGCGCATACATCGCAGAAGTGCTCGAGGCGGCGTCAGGTGTGAATCTTTGGCGGGAGTGGGCGAAGCTGGAACTGGCAGACAATGCAACCGGCAGGAAGCTCACCCCACCGCGCCAGGAATACGCGGGCATCGTTTTGTCCCTGGCGAAGCAGGAATACCCGGATACTTCCAGCTACAACGATCCGGAGGTCGTTTACCGGGTGAAAAAGAAGCACCACGTCGGTTTGATAGTGCGATCTAGGAAGCTTGAACGCGTGCAGGAACTCTTAACTGAGTATGCATCTCGTTTCGCGGAAGATTTTGAAGCCGTCTTGCCCCCACTGGAAAGAGCGGAATAGGCACCGCACACTGAAAGAAGTGCTGGCGACGGAGAGCTCAATACAGAACCGCGAGCGGTGGCGACCGGATATTACGCTCAACCTGAAGCATCGGCCACTCAACACACCGAACCATTTGCGGTCAATGGATCCCGGCACTCAACGTAAGCATGCCGCTCAACATTTACCTTAGCCATCTGATCGAGACTGCATCGAAACCAACGGCGGGTCGGGTGGTTCGTCTTAAGTTGAGTGCAGGATCCATTGGCTACCCGCAAATGGTTCTGTATTGAGTGGCCGATGTTCCAGGTTGAGTGTAGCTATCGCTCGCGGTTCTGTATTGAGCGCCGTCAGGATGCGCTGAAATCGAACTGACCCACACGCTAACGATGGAAACACTTGCTGAACGCATCCAAAGAGTGCTGCAGGAGCAAGTTTCCATCGTTCCCTACGATTCCAACTGGAGTCGGATGTTCGAAGAAGAGAAGCAACACCTCCTCAGTTTTTTGCCGGCGGAGATTCTTGGACGGATCGAACACTTTGGCAGCACGGCCATCCCCGGCCTGGCTGCCAAACCAATAGTCGACATGCTGGTGGAAGTGAGCTCTTTGGAAGAGACGCAAAACAGAATCGTTCCGGTTCTGGAGGCCCAGGGTTACGATTACTTCTGGCGGCCAACGCGCGGCGATGACGTTCCTCCTTTCTATGCGTGGTTCATTAAACGAGATGCGACAGGAGTGCGTACTCATCATGTTCACATGGTGGAGAAAGACTTCGAGCAGTGGGAGCGCTTGCTCTTCCGCGACTACTTAATTGCGCATCCGATGGTTGCCAAAGAATACGAAGCTCTGAAGTTGAAACTTGCTCGCGATCATCAACACGACAGAGTTGCGTATACGAACGGCAAAACGGATTACGTTGTGCGGGTGACGCAGATCGCTAAGGGATACTACAAAGAGGTGTGAGGCGATTGCTACTCCAAATCTTCCAGGGGCCAGATCTCAACACTGAGTTCTTCGGCGTAGTGTAATACCGGATCGCCGGCTGGTGTGGCCAGATCGTGCGATTCGATCATGGTTGAGTCGAGGGAGATCAGCGAGGCTTTCTGCAGCGGCCAAGGCTCATGGTAAATACGCGCGCGAAATATCTCGCCGTCATCTTCACTGTAAAGGCAGTACCGCTCAGTGAGAAAAAACTCCAGCGAACCCGGGTGAGCATAGTGCGGCGACCCGCCAATTTTCCATGAGGCATTGAATTCAGCGGGCGAATCTTCTCTGCGACTCAAGGCATAGTCGATTGTCTTGCCGTCCTGGTCGAGTTCAATGTCTGCGTTGTAGTAGGGTAAGTGAAAGAAGGTCCGGGCGCCCAAAACCGCCGCGGCGCTGTTGCAGTCCAACGACAAAAACCAGACACCGGGCACGCGGTCGTAGTGCACGTAGGTACGAACGTTCAATTCATGCATCGCGCTTAGCCCGGGTACCGCCGGGAGGAAAGGCGGGAAAGCGCGGATGTCCCACATGGTAAACGGCGCGATGGCTATCCACGCTGAACCATCGAAGGTATCAATCTCGAGATCCTTGGGAATCAAAGGACGGAGCAGCTTTTCATCGATGCGCCAGTGCACGAAGAGAAGCTTGCCCCACGTCTGATGCATGAGGGGCTGGCCGTCCGGCCGTCGGCGGATGGAAAGACGATCGAGATCCGTTAATTGGTAGTCTCCTGATTTCATTTCCTTCTTAGGCGGTACTTTAAGGTAGGTAACGAAGGAGACGATCCACGAAATATCACGAAGTGTCACTAACAATTTCGTGTTCGTTCGTGTGACTTTGTGGATCGTTCTTCCACTCACTAACTCTCAACCATAACCAACCCTGGCTTTTCTCAACTCACTTCAAATGTTTATCAAACCAGTCAAGCACTGTCTGATACCAGAATTCAGAGTTCTGCGGTTTTAGAATCCAGTGACCTTCGTCGGGAAAGACGAGCAGTTTTGATTCCACGCCCTTGCGCTGCAAGGCAGTGAAGAGTTGCAGGCTCTCGGAATAAGGGACTCGATAGTCAAGTTGGCCCGCTGTGACCAGCGTCGGGGTGTTGAAATTCTGAGCGTACATATGCGGCGACCAGCGCTGATACATCTCCGGGTTGGACCAGGGCGTGCCTTTGAACTCCCACTCTACAAACCACAGTTCCTCAGTCGCCCCGTACATGCTGGTTAAGTTGTAAACGCCGGCGTGAGAAACTAGAGCTTTAAACTTGAAACGTGGATCGTTGTTATGGCCAAGGATCCAATCGACCATGTACCCGCCGTACGAAGCACCAGCGCCACCGATACGATTCTTATCCACGTAGCTATTCCGGCGCAGCACTTCAGCGACGCCGTTTTTCAGATCGATGAAGACTTTGCCGCCCCAGTCAGCACTAATCTCGTTGATGAACTGCTGGCCATAGCCCACGGAGCCGCGCGGGTTTGGCATGAAGACTACATACCCGGCGTCGGTGAAGATCTGAGGATTCCAGCGGTAGCTCCAGCTATTGTTCCAGGCGCTTTGTGGTCCGCCGTGGATCCAAACCGCCAGCGGATACTTTCGATTTGGATCAAAGTCTCTCGGTTTCAACAGGAAGCCGTGAATCTTTTTACCAAGCGCGCCTGTCCACTCCAAATCTTCCGCCTCTTTGAGGGCAGCGCGCGACATGATGTCGGCATTTGCTCGCGTCAGCGGTGCCAGACCAGTGCCGTCTTGATCAACCCTATAGACCTCCGGTGGCGCCGCCAGCGAACTGTGCGCAAAAACAAGCGTCCGTCCGTCAGGCGTGATCTGAAGATTGGTAGCAAAAACGTTGGTAAGGATTCTTTGAGCAGCTCCGCCGGATGAGGCGACCTTGTAAACCGGATGGAGCCCGCGCTCGCCGGTAAGGAAGTAGATGGTGCTGCCGTCCGGCGACAACACGATGTCTTCCACGCTCAGGTCGAACCGTCTCAACAGTTCAGTGCTGACGCCGGTCGCGCGGTTGTAACTCATCAGACGCCAGCGGTCTGCCTCGAATCCGGCAGTCGCTTGCGAGCGATAGAGGATGTATTTGCCATCCTTCGTATAGATCGGACTGTCTTCGTAACCAAGGTTTCGAACCGTGATGTTTCTAGTTGGGCCACCCGCGGTTGGCACGATGTAGACGTCGCTGTTAGTGGAGATTGCTTCAACCTTGTCGGGGTTGCGCAGATAGGCAAGTTCCCTCGAATCCGGCGAGAATGAATAATCGATGCCGCCAGCCACGGCGTAGGGTGGTGCGTCGAAATCGCCAGGCGTGAGATCCCGTGCCTGGCCGCCCCTGCTGTCAATGATGAAAACGTGGGTGCGTTTGACGTCGCGCCATTCCACCCAATGACGATATAGAAGGCGATCGGTGAGGTGAGCTTTTACTTTGCTCTTCGTGGCTTGTTCTTCTTTTTGACGGTTACAATCTTCATTCGTACATTCCGGATAAACATCTGAAGTAAATGCAATCCATTTCCCGTCAGGCGACCACACCGGACCTGTGGCGCCAGTGGAGATCTTAGTTACCTGCTCCTTGTCGTCTCCATCCTGATCCATTACCCAGATCTGGCCACCAGTGACGTAAGCGATCTTTTTGCCGTCAGGTGACCAACGTGGTCCGGTTGCTGAGTTGTCACCACTCGTCAACTGCTTCATATTGCCGCCGCCGATCGGCATGGAATAGATGTGCGTCAATACCCGGTTGGCTAAGAAGTTCACGTCGCCGATAGCGAAGGCCATACTCTTGCCGTCAGGTGAGACCTGCGGATCGCTCACGCGACGAACCTTGAGCAACTCCTGGATGGTGAATCGCCGGGTGTCTTGCGCAACTATTATTGAAGTGAACGCAATCAAGAGAACAGAAATCGAGATAACAAAGCGCTTCATAAAAGTCTTCTCCGCAGATCAGAAATTGTTCGAGGGAAAGCGTTGGTATTATTGCACGTCAGAACGGCGAGCGGTAGCGACGCGGTCAGAACTCGCTCCCAAAGGACGGCTCAAGCCCAGTTAATTTGCAGGTTGGGAAGGGTGGCTTGCCCCCGCTCAAGGTGCGATCGTACTCAACATTGGATCAGCCTCTCAAGCTAAGAGAATTTGCACCTTGAGCGGGGGCCAGCCACCCTTCCCAACCTGCAAATTGCCGTAAGCACCTTTTGGATTATCACAAAGATCTACCGATCAGCTTCAGCCTGAAAAGTGTATTTGAAGTTCGGAGAATGATTCGAGATAGATGTCAGGGTTTGCTTCATGCAGTCGCCAACTAGTGGGATAAGTGCTGCGCACACCTACTGTCAGCAGCTGAGCGCGCTTTCCCATCTCGATATCTTCGGGACTGTCTCCTACGTAGCAGGATTGCTCATACGGTTTGTTGAGCACTGCCAACGCTGATGTCAAGCCCTCCGGGTGAGGCTTTTTTTTACGCATGTGCTCATTGCAAATCACCACTTCAAAGATTTCGTCTAGTCCCTGGGCTTTCAGCTCCCGCGTGAGTCTGACCTCGCTTCCACTGCTCACGATCCCCATCCGGTAGCCCCGGAGTTGCAACTGTCGCAGGGTGTCCGCGGCGCCCGCGACCAGACTGGCAGTTTCCTCGCCATAGTGTTGCATCCAGAGATCGTCTGCGATCCCCCATTTCTCTTTCGGCAGTCCCATTGCTTCATAGATTGAGTACCAGTTTGGTGAGTAGGCGGCCTCATATATCTCCTGTGGGAACTCGAAGCCAAGGGAGTCGAAGGACTTTTGGAATGCCGTGAGACCGAGTTGCGCTGAGTCGGCGATAGTACCGTCCCAGTCGAATAGCAGGGTCGTAATGTTTTCTGTTAGCGGCTCCATCTTCCAAAGGCGCTTCCTGAGTCTCAATTGACTTTATAGTCTATTGTTTTCGTGCGGCTTCGTGTTATTTCGTGGATCGAGTCTTTGGCCGCTGATGACAATCCACGAAAAAACACGAACCAAAGCACTCTCCTTTTTCTTTTCATGAAAAACCACCCAAACATCACTAACTGTTGTGGGATACAAGGAACGCTCTTGACACGCAGGTAGGTTGCACTTCCGAAACTGGCTAGTCCGCGATCATCACGCTCAACTCTCGCAAAGACATTGATTCACTGTTATCAGACCGGAGCGATTCGTCCCTGTTGACGTGCCGGTAAAGAATGTCGCGCTGCTGCGGAGTAAAGCCGGCTTCGCGAATCAGATAGCGCAGCATTTTCTCGTCTGCTCTATTGTGTGCCCCCGCCGCAGAGACCACGTTCTCCTCAATCATGATCGAACCCATGTCGTTCGCGCCAAAGCGAAGTGCCACCTGACCGAGTTTTAATCCCTGAGTCAACCACGATGATTGGAAGTTTTCGATGTTGTCGAGAAAGAGCCGCGAAACGGCAAGCATCTTAAGGTAGTCGATGCCGGTTGGCTCGTCCTTGATACGCCGGCCCAACGCGGTGTTCTCTCGCTGGAAGGTCCAGGGTATGAATGCGGTAAACCCGCCAGTATCATCCTGCAGGTCGCGGACGCGCTGCAAGTGCCGTACACGATGCTCCACTGTGTCGCCGATGCCAAACATCATCGTGGCGGTTGATCTGAGACCCACTCGATGGACTGCGCGCATGACTCCCAGCCACTCATCTGTAGTGCACTTGGTCGAGACGCGCTTGCGAACTTCGTCGTCCAGAATTTCACCGCCACCGCCGGGTAAACTGTAAAGACCAGCGTCTTTCAACCGCGACATTATCGACTCGTAATCCAGACCTGAGATCAGATGGATGTTATGGATCTCCGGCGGCGAGAAGCAGTGGAGTTGAAACCGTGGATACTTTGCGTGCAGGGCTCGCAGGAGGTCTTCGTACCACTCGATACCAAAATCCGGGTGTAGACCACCCTGCATCAGCACGCCGGTCCCGCCAAGGGCGATCGTTTCATCGATCTTCTCATAAATCTCGTCGAGCGTGCGCACGTAGGTATCGGGAGCACCGGGACGGCGATAGAAGGCGCAAAAGGTACAAACGACGTTGCAGACGTTCGTGTAGTTGATATTGCGGTCGATGATGTAAGTGACGATGTTGTCCGGGTGCAGATGCTGGCGGACTGAATCAGCTGCCACGCCAATGGCCGCGATGTCGTGCGATTCAAGCAATGCTGTGCAGTCGTCGGCGGTCAAACGCTCGCCTGCCAGCACTTTGTCGAGGGTTGATTGAGTTTCTGAAGCCATGGGCATAGTCTATTGCTTAGCCTTGCAATTCGCAAAACTTGGACTACCAGGAATAAGGTTCGGGCCGCTTAGTTCAGCTGTTTGGCTCAAGCCCGCTGATTTGCAGGTGAGGAGGACTTCAATTTCCATTGCATTTCGTCATTTGTCACTTTTCTGAATCTGATTTCGTGTCCGTTCGTGTTGATTCGTGGATCGTTTGCTTGGCCGACAGTTAAGAGCGATCCACGCAATTACATGAACGGACACGAACAAGAAGTAAACAATGACAATACCAATGGAAAATGAACTGCCTCTCGCGGTTGGACCTCAAAACTTGGACTGCATCTTTTGTCGGCCGATATCCAGGAACCGTAATGGCTTCACTTGTTCGATCAACCCATGTTTGAACGCCAGATCAAAATACAACTGCATTCCCTGCTGCAAGGATTCGTCAATGTGGAAAGTGATGTCGTCAGTAAGATACCGCCTTAACTCATCTCGCGGCAGAGGGATCTCCCATTCATAGTGGGAAAGAATCTCCTCAATGTGCTCCAGCCCCTCGTCACGCACCGCTGCGAAATCAATGGCTGCAACTTTGGGTAAGGCGACATTGCGCGCGGCCCAAACGGCAAAAACGAAACCCAGACCAGTGTGTTCACGCCAGAGGTTTGCCATATCGAGAATGCGCAGGCCGTTTCTGACGAAGGTCATTGCCGGGTCACCTATGACCAATGCAGCATCATTCTCTGCCAGCATTAAGTCCACGTTGGGCGGTGAGGTGACCCACTTCGGCTCCAGACCCAGAAACTCCAGAAAGATGATCTTCATCAGCGCGGCCGAAGTGCGGGACGATTCGTCCAGCGCGACCGAGCGGACATCCTTGAGATCCCTGGCTCTGGTTACCAGAACCACGCTGCGAACATTTCCCTTCGATCCCACACAGACGTCCGGTATCAGTGAGATATCGGGTATGCGCTGGTATTCGATCACGGGAATCAGCGCCGCCTCAACCGAACCATCGCCCAGTAGTTCTGCACAACGCGCCGGAACTGGATCACTGAGATTCGCCGTTCCCTTTCGTGAGCCATGAACGAAACTCCAAATGAGAGGGGCGGAATTCAGATAACTCGAAGCCGCCAGTCGCGGTAATTGCGCTTGATCAGATTCAGGACTAATGGTTATCTCCGCTGAAGTAAGTCGTTTGGTGATGTGTTGATGCTAGCGCAGCATCAACTACTGCCGCAAGAAGCGCTGTTGATCGGTAAGGCCTGATAGTTCCTACGCTGGATTGCAGGTCGGGAAGGCGGACTTTGTCCCCGCCGCAAGCTTGAAATGCACTCATCCTAAAGAGCGGGGACAGGGTCCGCCTTCCCGACCTGCAATTTAGCAGACCTTGAGCCGTCCTCTTGAGAATCGGTCCTCGCCTGCCACCTCCGCTCCCTGCGCCGTTGCACTCTGCGTTGACACCCCTCTCAAACCACAACTACTATGCCCGCGGTTACTATGAGGTACATATATGCCCATATACGATGTGAGCGTTCGCCTTTCTGAAACAACTCCTACCTATCCCGGCGATCCGGGAATTGAAATCAAAAGCTGGAAATCGCTCGCAGACGGCGACTCTGCCAATGTCTCACTGCTCAACATGGGCGCCCACTCCGGAACCCATGTCGATGCACCCGCGCATTTCATCGCAGGCGCCGGCCACGTGGGATCAATGCCGCTGGAAAGCCTGATTGGAGAAGCGCAGGTAGTGGCGGTGCCTGATGATATCGTGACCATTGACGCGAGTTTTGCTTCACAGCACTGCCGGCCCGGGTGTGAACGCATTCTCTTTAAAACCCGTAACTCCAATTTCTGGTCCGGCGATAATCCTGTATTCCACAGCGACTTCACGCATATTGACTTGAGCGCAGCAGAGTACCTCGTCAATCAAGGCATCAAACTTGTGGGGATCGACTACCTTTCCATAGAGCGGTTCAAATCAAAAACGCACGAGACACATCTTGCCCTGCTCTCAAAAGGAATTATCATCCTTGAAGGGTTGGATCTTCGAGAGGTTAGCGCCGGCACATATGAGCTGATCTGCCTGCCACTCAGAATTACTGGAGGAAGCGGCGACGGGTCGCCTGTGCGCGCTGTTCTCCGTACTCTCGACTAGCCGGCGAGATGGTGCTTTAAAGCAACCACGCCACAGACAAAAATGCAAAATGATCCTGGCTATCGTGAACGCGTTTATCGGATCGTTCGCACTATTCCTCGCGGGCGCGTCATGACCTACGGGCAACTGGCGGAAATACTCGGTGAAGGCTATACGCCCAGGACGGTCGGCTTTGTGATGCATGCGTCGGGCGACACAACTCCCTGGCACCGAGTAATGAATGCGCAGGGCGCCTGCTCCACTGGAAGAATTGTGTTGCCCCACGATAAGCAACAACGAATGCTGGAAGCCGAAGGCGTGATTTTTAATGAACGGCGCCGCTGCGATTTAGAGAAGTACCTCTGGATTCCTGAGGTCGAAAAGGCCAGGTCGACTAAAAACACCCTCTTCACGAAAAACGCCGTGCCAAGGACAAAAGAATGAGCTCAAACGTCCCCGATCGAAAAATGCCCTACGCTGTCAGTCCTCCGCGCTATTCAGTTGCTCACCAAATGGTTACTACGACCTTTGAGTTGCCGAACTACCGCATCACCCAAAACCTCGGTGTGGTACGTGGAATCGTCGTGCGCTCGCGAAACATCTTCGCGACGATTGGGGCCTCATTGCAAACCGTCGTCGGGGGCAACATCACAGTATGGACGAAACTCTGCGAAGACACTCGCTCTGATGCTTTCGAGATCATGATTCAGCATGCCACTGAGATTGGGGCTAACGCAGTTGTTGGCGCCAGGTATGACACCACGGAGCTCTCCACCGGAGTTACCGAAGTGTTGGCTTATGGCACAGCTGTTATAGTAGAGCCGGCCGACGCAGGCGACAGCTACCGGAATGAATAGTGAACCACTCACACCGATTCAGATGGAACGGGTCAGGAAAGCCCTTGAGACAGTTCCCTTTGCAAAGCTGTTAGGGATAGAACTTGAAGAGGTTTCGTCAGGGACGGCTACGCTTGGTTTCGATATCAGAGACGATCTTAAACAAAATAATGGCGTGGTTCACGGAGGCGCGATTGCCTCTTTAATCGATTCAGCCACTGCCTTCGCGATTATTTCTCTACTCCCGTCCGGCGAGAAAGCAACCACCGCCGATCTAACCATCAGTTATCTCAGACCGCTAAAAAGCGGGCGGGCGCATTCCACTGCTCGGGTGATCCGGGCCGGCCGACGCCTCATCGTGGTGTCGGCCGAGTTGGTTGACGATCAGGGGAACCTGGTGGCGACAGCGCTGACAACCTACATTAGAATCTAAATATGTATTCGCTTTACCACTCATTGTTGGCCCAACATCACAAACAGTTGACCCCCATTCGCTGTGCGGACTCGACGATAGCCCAACTCCACCGCTACTTCGAAGAGGTGGTGCTGGAAAACAATTTGAGTGCCCTGGTGATTGAGAGTTTGCCTGTTTCTTCGGTCCGATCGGCCAGAGAAGTGGCCCGGGTAAAAGACCTGGCCCGAGTGGCACAAAACACTTTCTTTTTCCTCCGCCCGGAGGACACTCTGTCAAGATCTGTCTTAAGCAACCCGGGTGAAACAGTAAAGGTGGCCGTACTTGACCAGAAGGACCAGGATCAGATTTCGGAGCGGTTTGTCATTATTGCAGACGCTCGTTTCGCCGCCCTGCTGGCAACCGAACCGCCTGAGGATGCCGTGGAAGACCAGATTGGTGATCTGGTCATCTGGACGTTTGAGCCGGATGTGGTTTACTCCGCTCTGGAATATCTAATGGCGAGGGTTACGGCCGAGCATCCCTATGCCTCCGAGCCCTTCGCACAGGCGGTTCGCGCCTCCACCCCCAAAGCCACTTCACTACATCTGACTCTGGGGGTGACCACCAAGCTTGCGCGCTTATTGCAGGAACAAGCCGAACGCGAGACCGCGGTTAATCGCATCGCCACCGCGATCCGGAATTCTCTCGATCTGGACGGCGTTCTGCAAACCGCTGCCAATGAAGTAGGGCGGGCGCTAAACGTTAGATGCTGCGCCGTGCGCATGAATGACAATCCACTCGGAAGGGAGATGACGAAGCGTTTTTTTCAAGCCGAGGTCAGCGCGGAGACTGCGGATGTCGAGTTCTTAGGAGATCTTGAAACTATCGGGAAGGGAATTGCGACGCTGCCGGAGGTGCAGGTCGTCGACGGTGATCATCCCAGGGCTGAATCACTCTTCGCTGACGCTGTCGTTCCATTGATTTACCAGGGCGACCTGGTTGGATTCCTGCTGGTGCGTACAGATGACTCCACCCGTGTCTTTGCGGACAACGAACTCATGTTACTGCGTACGGTCGCCGATCAGCTCACCGTGGCGGTTAATCAGGCACGCTTGTTCGCCCAGGTGCAGCAACAGGCTTTAACTGACCCGTTAACAGGATGCTTCAACCGTCGCTGGTTTGAGCTGCAGTTTGAGCGAGACCTTCAGATGGCCAACCGGATGCGTCAGCCTCTCTCGCTGATAGTCCTGGACATCGACAATTTCAAAGAGATCAACGATGGTGCCGGGCACGAAGCCGGCGACCTGGCATTGCGCCTGCTGGCGGACTGTGTGAGAGCCAATCTACGTGCGGTCGACACGGCAGTTCGATTTGGTGGTGACGAGTTTGTGGTAATCCTTCCGCAGGCAGGTATTCAAGGCGCTCTGATTGTAGCCGAGCGTCTGCGCAGTCGAATCGAACAAATCGAGGTGCCCGCTTTTGGACGGCTGAGCGCCTCCCTGGGCCTCGCCACCTTCCCTGTTCATGGTTCGAGTCGGGACACTCTCATTCTGGCTGCTGACCGCGCGCTTTATAGTTCGAAGGAGTTAGGCCGTAATCGAGTCAGCACTCCCCCGGACGATTTCCGATATGATCCCCAATCAACTCGCGGGCTCCCGGCTTGAGGCTCTTATTTCACAGCTTCTGGCGTCTGGCGTCGCGAAGCAAAATCTAGCATCATTGAGAATCCAAGTGGTGCCAATGATCTAGTTTAGTGCGTCGTGCGAGCTCATGGATGACCTGCGACAATTTGCCCGATACTTCCGTCCCTACAAGATCTCGCTGATCACCGGCATTCTCTGCATCTTCGCCAGCGTAGTGTTCAACCTGACCATTCCTCTCTTCGTCGGCCAGGCAGTGGATGAAAACTGGTCCGAGGTCTCCTGGTCCCGGTTGACTGTGTCGGCGCTAAAGGTCCTGGGCGCAAGTGTGGCTAGCGGCACGTTTCTGTTTCTGCAACGCCGTATCCTGATCGGAATGTCGCGTCACATTGAATACGACCTGCGCCGGGATTTCTACGCTCATCTGGTCGATCAGCCGCTCTCTTTCTTTCAGGAGCACCGGACCGGCGATTTGATGGCCAGGGCGTCCAACGATCTGGCGGCCGTGAGGCAGCTGGCCGGCCCGATGATCATGTACACCGTGCAGACCATCCTCGTGGTAGTGCTCATTCTACCTCTGATGTTGATGATCAACTGGTGGCTGACATTGCTCCTGTTTGTGACCATGCCGCTGGTGTCGTTGACCGTTAAGTACTTCGGTCAACAGGTCCACATCCGCTTCGAAAAAATCCAGGAGTTCTTTGCCCACATCACGGCCAGAGCACAGGAGAACTTTACCGGCGTGCGGGTGGTACGGGCCTATGCGCAGGAAGGACCTGAGATAGCGGCCTTCAATGAACTGAACAGACAGTTCGCTGAGAAGAACCTTAGCCTGGTGAGAATAGATGCGTTAATGCGGCCGCTAATGACGTTCTTGATTGGAATCGGTTTTGTTCTCATTATCTGGGCTGGAGTGCCCCTCGCTGTTCGAGGAGACATTACGGTCGGTGAGTTCACCGTCTTTAACATGTACCTCATGCGCCTGATCTGGCCGCTGATCGCACTCGGCTATGTCGTGAATCTTTACCAGCGTGGTACGGCCAGCTTAAAGAGAATGAACACGATATGGGCGATCCCTCCGGCTATCCGCGACTCACCTGGAGTTCAGCGACAAGAGCCGATTGCCGGCGAGGTTGAGCTTCGCAACCTGACTTTCCGTTATCGTCCACAAGACGAGCCGGTGCTGCGTGACATTAACCTGCGCATTCCGGCCGGTCAGTCTGTCGCCTTCGTGGGGCGGACTGGAAGCGGCAAATCGACGTTGGTCAACCTCATCCCGCGATTAATCGAGGCGCCGGAGAACACTGTTTTTGTCGACGCTGTTCCAGTGCAGGAGTATCCGCTGGCGCAATTGCGTTCGAGCATTGGCTATGTCCCGCAGGAGACTTTCCTCTTCAGCGATTCTCTCGCGGAAAACATTGCTTTTGGGGTTGGGAAGGCCGAACGCGCGGAGGTCGAGTGGGTGGCCGAGATGGCCGGACTGGCTGACGATATTGAGAGCTTTCCCGACGGCTTCGACACAATGGTGGGCGAGCGAGGCATCACTCTCTCGGGAGGTCAGAAGCAAAGGACGGCCATCGCCCGAGCTGTGTTGCGCGAGCCGAAGGTCCTGATTCTCGACGACGCCTTGTCTTCAGTTGACACCTTCACGGAAGAGAAAATCCTGGGACGGCTGCGGGGCGTGATGCGTGATCGCACAACGCTAATTGTTTCGCATCGCGTTTCCACTGTACGTGACGCAGACCGTATTTGCGTACTCGACGAGGGGCGCATCGTCGAACAGGGCACGCACGATGAGTTGTTGGCGCTCGGTGGTGAGTACGCCGAGCTTTACGAACGACAACTGCTTGAGGAGGAACTGGCAGCAACCTAAACATTGCCGATTGCCGATTACCCATTGCCCATTTGTTGTTTGGTCTTTGGTCTTTGGGCTTTGGTTTTTGCTTTTGCTTCTTATTCACACCGTGGCTTTAGCCCGGTGAGAGAGCCTGCACACAATGATTTCCCGAACCGTTTTAGCGGTTTATTCGTGCGGCAGCGACAGGAAGTTGTGATCGGAGGACCATAGTGACCCCAACCAATCAACAGCCGAATCTTGACGCTCGTTATCGAACGATGCTGACCTTGTGGTTCGCACTCTTCATGAGCATCGGCATTTACTTCGCGGTCTCGCTGTTTTTAGCGCCTCAGATTAGTAACCCGTCCGAAGTCCCGCCCAACATGCTGTTCACTATTGTGCTTACCTCACTGGGAACTCTTTTCGTATTGCTTTCATTTGTGGTGAAACGAAAGATTCTGCAACGATCGGTCGACCGACAAGAGGTCGCTTTGGTGCAACAGGCACTGATAATTGCCTGTGCCATGTGCGAGGTAAGTGCGTTGTTGGGATTAGTATCACGGTTTTTGTTCCAGGCTCCTTCCTATTATTTGCTGTTCCTGATCGCCGCGATCGGAATCGCGCTGCACTTTCCCCGTCGCGACCAACTACTAGCGGCGACCTATAAGACTTCCCTGGATAGAGCAGCCTCTTAGAACTGATGTCAACAGCCGCAAAACAATTTCACGAGGAAGAAGCAATTGGGAAGACCTACGATTTTCAGGTTGCCCGGCGGCTGCTGAAATACCTCAAACCTTACCTGCGGATGCTGATTCCCGCGTTAATTCTCACCCTGGCCCTTAATCTGCTGGGTACTCTGCAACCTAAATTTACGCAGTACGCAATCGACTGGCACATCCTGCCGCGAGAGACCGACGGTCTAATGTTGCTGGTAGGTTTGTTCTTTGGCGTGCAATTTCTGCGGTTGGTGTTTTCATACCTGCAAGCCGTTTTGATTAACACGGTGGGCCAGTACGTCATGTTCGACATGCGTCGCGAACTCTACGACAAGCTGCAGCACCAGGAAGTGGCCTATTACGATCGCAATCCCGTGGGCCGCATCATGACGCGGCTCACAAATGATGTTGACTCCTTGAACGAACTCTTCACCTCAGGCGTCACGGACGTGCTTGGTGATGTGGTCATGATCATAGCGATCATCGGCGTGATGTTGTGGATGGACGTCCGGTTGACCCTGGTGACACTGTTAACAGTACCGATGCTCTTTGCGGCCACCACATGGTTTCGCAAGGGGGCGCGCCGTGGTTATGACATGGTCAGGACGCGAATTGCGCGCATCAACTCGTTTCTTCAGGAGCATTTTGCCGGCGCGCAGACCGTGCAAATCTTCAACGCTGAAGCAAAGTCGCTGCAAAAGTTCGATACCATCAACGACGATTATCGCAAAGCTAATATCGAAACGATCTTCTTCTATGCAGTCTTCTTTCCCCTGGTCGATTTCATTGGCGCGGTAGGAATTGCGCTGGTCGTTTGGTACGGCGGTTATCGGGTTATGAACGGGGCGCTGAGCCTGGGTGCTTTGGTGGCTTTTATTCAATACTCGGGCTTTCTCTTCCAGCCAATACGCGACATTTCCGACAAGTACAACGTGCTGCAGGCGGCGGTTGTGGCTTCGCACCGTATCTTCAAAACTCTGGATCTGCCGGTCGCCATCACGAGCCCTGAGACCCCGCTAAAATCCGGCCGGGCTCAGGGCATCATTGAATTTCAGAATGTCTGGTTCGCCTACAAAGACGAAGACTGGGTTCTGAAAGACGTTTCCTTTGTTGTAAGTCCGGGTCAGTCTGTGGCCCTTGTTGGTCATACCGGCTCGGGTAAGACAACGATTACCAACCTGTTGATGCGCTTCTATGACATTCAGCGAGGGCGCATACTGCTGGACGGCGTGGATCTTCGCGAATGGGATCTGCAGTCGCTGCGGGAAAACTTCGCGGTCGTACTGCAGGACATTTTCCTGTTCAGCGGCACCGTGGAGAGTAACATTCGGCTCGGACGCGACAGTATTTCTGACGAACGAGTTACCTGGGCAGCTACGGAAGTCCACGCACACAAGTTCATCGAGCGTTTGAAGGGCGGGTACCAGGCGGAGATTAAAGAGCGCGGCGCGGGGCTTTCCGTGGGTCAAAAACAGTTGATTTCGTTTGCTCGCGCCCTGGCGTTTGATCCCGCTTTGCTGATCCTTGATGAAGCCACCAGTTCCATCGATACGGAGACAGAGCAGTGGATCCAGCAAGCCATCGACCGGGTAATGCGGGATCGCACCGCGATCGTAGTGGCACACCGTCTCTCCACTGTGCAAAGGGCTGATCAAATTATCGTGCTTCACCACGGTGAGATCCGCGAGCGCGGCACCCACCAGGAACTGCTGGCCCAGCGCGGCCTCTACTGGATGCTCTACCGACTTCAGTATGCCGACGGTTCAAGAAAGGAGCCGGTAACCCTACCAACTGAGGAAGAAGAGCCGGCGCCAGCATCAGGTCGCCTGCAATTCAGCGAGTAGCTTCGGTTAGAGACTGTGCGAAGTCTTAGATGCATCACCGCAAATTTGCAGGTCGGGAAGGCGGACCCTGTCCCCGCTCTTGTGCTGAGTGGCATTCAAACTTGAGGCGGGGACAGGGTCC
>JBGTHZ010000048.1:0-4919 GCA_041745915.1 Pyrinomonadaceae bacterium
CAAACCAGCTCCGCTGGATCCTCGCTCCCACCACTTTCCTGGTCCAGTTAGTAAGCGGCACGTCGTTCACGTTTGAATCCAACGCAGGTTACATGAGCAGCGATCGCAGTTTCCTGATCGCCGCTTCCTGCGCTGGAGTAAATTTCCTGATCACAGCCTTCCTGATGCTCACGGTCAGAACGCTATGGAGAAATCGTTCGCAGAATATTCCGTGGCGATTTATTCCCACCACACTCCTGTTTGCTTATCTGGCGACGCTGGTTGCGAACACCGTCCGCATTTCCACTGCGTTGCAACTGAAACAGACGCCGCTCGACATTAGCTGGTTGAATCAGAATCAACTTCATCGCTTCGAAGGAATCTTCATTTATTTCGGATCTTTGCTGTTGTTGTTTATGGTGAGTGAAAAGATGAGTTCGGATAACACCTCAAGTCTGTTCCGCCTCTCTCTTTTCCCACTTTTAGTGTATTACGCAACCATGTTAGGAATTCCGTTGGCTAATGGAATATATCGCTCCGGAACTGCTACCGAGTTATGGGAACATCTTCTATTCGTCTTTCTGACGCCCCTACTCCTGATTCTCCCCCTCGCAACGTTTCGCTACTGCAGAGGGTCCACGTCAGCGGTGAACCAGAACTGCGTTTGAATCTGCTAATCCCGTCTTGCTCCTTCCGGTGTGATACGCCTGAGGCGAGTGGAACCTGCCTCGCCAGAAGGTATCCGTAGGGCGGTGCCGGCCGGAATAGGTCGTCCGAAGTTTGGTGTGCCGTCGGACCGCCAGGTGAACTTCTGGGCGCGCGTGGTTCTCCCGGCGTATGTGTACTCGCTCGTTTCCTTGCCGTGATAGATAATCCAGTCTTCTTTTCCATCCGGCGACTTAAAAAATCCATTGTGCCCAGGTCCGTAGACATTACCGTCCGGGCCCGAATAGCGGCTAAATACCGGAACCGGCGACTTCTTCCAGGCCTTCGGATTCATCACGTCACCGCCCGTGTGCGTCAGCATTCCGAGCGCGTAGTTAGGCGTCCCGGTGTCGCTTGCTGAGTAGATGAGGAAGATGCGTCCCGCGCGTTGCAGAATGACGGGACCTTCGTTGATTGGATAACGCGCACGTTCCCAATCGTAGTCCGCCTGCGCGATGAGCACGCTGCCTCCGGCAACCGTCCAGGGATTGCTCATCGGCGCGATACGGATGCCGTTGCCGTTGCCGGGTACGTGCGCGACCCAGAGCAGATAGAGCCTCCCGTCCGGCGCGCGGAAGACGCTCGGGTCAATTCCCCACCCATCATGCAACGGGTCGTAGATTCGCGCCTTAAAGGAGTATTGCCCAAGCGGGTCGCGACCGCGGCTCTCCAGGACATATAGGCGGTGGTTCTCGTCCACGCCATCAGACGCTGTGTAATAGAGGTACCAGCGGCCGTTAATGATGTGGAGTTCCGGCGCCCATATCTGCCTCCCGCGCAATTTCGAGTCGGGAGTATGCACTTTGACCTTGGTGCCAGAATCAAGACCTGCGAGTGTGCGCGACTTCCACACCCAGATGCCGCCGTTCGGGTCGAGCGTGGCCGTGAAATAGTAATGGCCCTGGTGATAGACCATCCATGGGTCAGCGGCGTCTCGTGATCTGACGAGCGGGTTAGTAAACGTTTCGGGGTGAACTTGAGCAATAACCGGCGACGATAACGGCGTCAGCAGGCAAAAAACAATCAGCAGTCTCATATCGGAAAGCCACTTCGAACTACCCTGACGCGACGGGACAGTCGTCACGAATTTCAGATCCACTACTGGTATCGATCCTTGATTTAACTCGAGGCCAGTATGTTTACTTCTAACACCGGTCTCGGAAAAATGTCCACATGAGTGACCTGTAAGGCCAGGCCCTGAAGTGAGGCATCTTCATGTCAAAGCGGCAGCCGCGAATAGCCTTGCCGCCGCAGTCCAAATTTCTGTTTTCATATCCTGAAGGGTTTTTCAGCAGCTAGCTAAGCTAGTGTCCTGTCTTTGAAGTCAGCGAACTTTAGAGACAGGACAACTAGAATTGTTTTGCAAGTTGCTGGTTTTGTTTCGTTCTTTTCACAACTCTTCCCCGAGGCCTGCAGATACAAAAGGAGAACAAAGATGAAACAATTTACACACTTCGTATTCGGCGCGGTCATTATCTGTTCATTGATCGGGGGAGTCTTCGGGCAAAGCGGGGTTGAAAGCGACTTGCAAAAGATCGCCAATAAATTCATCCCCGACGGAATGGTCTCGGCCCATGAAGCCGTCCAGGGGCGATTTGCCGAGTCCGCTACAAAGGATAGCGCGGGCAACATAGTTGTTGTATACAAAAAGGGATCTCTCGAAGGCGGGTACCAGGGATTGATCCTCATCCCGCAGGAATCTGGATCTTACAGTCGATATCAACTTCCTGAACCCGAATCTACCTGGAGCATGATGGAGCCGATCGCGGTCTTCTTTGCCAATGCGGACGGAGATACGGAGAACGAACTCTTCATTATCGACAAATGCTATACGGGCATTGGACCGACCGGAGCGAGGCCATTTTACCGGACAAGAGTGTACGACTGGAACGGTATTGCTTTTTCTCACGTCGATTCGGTCAGTGAAAGAATCGGAAATGCCAATACCACGGTGGCCGCAAGAGCCAGGTTCCGTCAGTTTTCGAAGACCCTCAAATCCAAAAAGACGCAAATGCTCGAAGCGGTCGAATTTAGGGCACACAACGAAGAGATCGACAGGGCAGCAGTCGCCGGAGAAGCTTGGGTAAAAGACCCGGCACAGATCATCGCTCGAACGTTCGGCGGATTTTCCGAAATGCGTTCAAAAACGATCGAATTCAAGGCGCCGACAGCCGACGAAGCCGATTCATTGATCATTACGATCGCGAACGACGGATATTTGGATGATTCGGTTCGCGGCGAAAAGTATAGCTTGGAGCTAAAAATGAACGAGCAAGGTGTCTGGAAATTCGTTACTGCGGCAAAGGCATGGCGCTGCTGGCCCGGTCGCGGAAATCAGGATTATTCGACAATAAAATGCACGTAGAGATCGTGTAGAGCGTCCCGTTTCGAACTCGAAATCAATTGCTCGTACCAAATATAGCCATTAAGGTCACGGGGAAAAAAATGAAAAGTACGAAAAATAATGAACCCATTAGCGATCTTGCTTCCGATATTCTGCCGCCTTCTCTGGTTGGTTCAACGATTCGTAGAGCCTGATAATGCGACTCAAGGGCTTGCGACGCCTTGTATCACCAGGGGAGAGGTTGGCGTCAATCGTTTTGTAGCTATCGATCAACAACCGTTCGGCCTCAGCGTATCGCTCAAGTTCCAGAAGACAGGCCCCTAACGCATTCTCGGCCTGAGCGATACGCCAATGGCCCGCCGGCATCGCCTTACGCCGGATGGTCACACTTTCGCGCAGCATCCCTTCTGCTATTCGTGCTTGACCCTTCTCTATCAGCAATTCGCCCAACCCCAGCAACGGCCGGGAAATGTCCGAGTGTCCCGCTGGTAGAGTCTGGCGATGCATTTCCAGGGAGCGTCGAAACATCTCTTCCGCCTGCTCGAGCGCGCCTTTATCGTAGAGCAGGACCGCAAGGTTGCTCATGTTGTTGGCAACGTATGGATGCACCTCACCGTACAGCCGACGACGCATTTCCAACGCCTGACGATAAAGCGCCTCGGCTCCGTCGTAATCACCCCGGAAGTGGAGCAACACGGCCAGATTGTTCAGGCTGAACTGTAAATCCGGATGGTCCTCGCCCAACAACTTGCGGCGCATCTCCAGGGCTTGACGAGTAAGCGGCTCGGCTCCCGCGATGTCACCCCGGGCTTGCAAAAGAGTCGCAAGGTTACTCAAGTTGGTGGCCACCTCCCGGTGCTCTTCGCCAAACACTTTTCGATTAATCGCCAGCGACTGACGATACAACGATTCGGCTTCGTCGTGTTCGCCTCTGTACTGCAGCACTTCCCCGAGGTTGTTCAAGCTTTCTGCGGCATCTGCGCTTTCTTCGCCCTGCGGCTGCCGGCAGATCTCCAGCGCCTGGCGAAACAACGGCTCAGCGGCGTTGTAGCCTCCCTTCGCTATGAGCAGCGAGCCGAGCTGATTCAAGCTCTGCGCCACCTCAGCGTGACTTTCACCATGGAGCTTGCGTCGCGTATTGAGGGCCTTCTCGAGCAACGGGGTCGCATCATCGTAGAGTCCCAAACTTTGATAGGCCTTTCCCATCACTCCCATCATCGTTGCCTGGATGTCCGGCTGCTCTGATAACTCTTTCTCAATTCTTTCGGTGCTCCGATTAAGTAGTTCGCGCGCGGTAATGGTTTGGCCACGTGCCTGGCCAGGATCAGAGACTTCAAACAGCACCGTCAGAAAGTCAGAGACTTGCTGAGCCTTAGCGGCTTCCGCGCGAGCGCGGTCCCGTTCGTTCTTGAGGCGGTAAGTGTAGAAGGCAATCAGAAAGGTGAATAAGAGAAGAACGGCGGCCGCTGCCGCAACACCCGCCTTGTGGCGGTGAACGAATTTCTGTGCCCGGTAACCAAACGTAGCGCCGCGCGCCAGCACCGGCAGACCTTCAAGATGACGACGAACATCCTCCGATAACTGTTCAACTGAGCCGTAGCGCCGCTCGGGCTCCTTGCGCAGCGCCATCAGCACGATGTTGTCGAGATCACCGCTGAGCCGGCGGCGCAGCTTCTCAGTCGTGCTGCCCCGCCGTTCACTAAGTGTGCTGGCCGTAAGTTGATTGACAGCGCCTTCAGTTTCCTCCGTGACTGCTGCGTGAGTAATGGCTGTGCTGGGTTTCTCAGGCACCTGCTCGCAGATCACCCGCTCCAGCTCGTGCGTCAGTCGGCCCTTGAGCTGGTAGGGACGATGACCGGTGAGCAGTTCGTAAAGCACCACGCCCAGCGCG
>JBGTHZ010000049.1:0-54969 GCA_041745915.1 Pyrinomonadaceae bacterium
TGCCGCGCATGAAAATCAACTCCAACGTATACTGTCATTGGGCACCTCCGTTTGCGATCACAAACCAAAACGCCTTGAGTGTAACCACTCTCGGCGGGAGGTGCCTGTTTCATGACATCAAAGGGGGCAAAGGCGCAAAGATATGAAAATCCCAACAATGCAACCGATTTCCGAAAGCGTTTCTTTGCGTCTTTGCCACCTTTGCGTCTTGCCGTGAAATCCCTTTTTGGCAGTTGGCTTACACTCCCTTTCTTAGCCATAACCTCAGATTCAGATAGATGCCGGAAACAGCCGAGGCGCACGCCAGCGCCGTGAAAAGAATGAGCAACGGCACCTGCCAGCTACCTGCGAAAAAATAGAAATGGGCCTGCCGAAAGTAGCGAGTCAGGGGTCGGGGAGGAGGGGCCTTGCTAACCAGGCCGGTGCCGGCGTCAATCAAAAGCGAGTCGGCGCCCATACCGCCAATCGCCTGGTACACCGGTCTGCCGTCCCGCATCAAGAGGGTAAGCGCCGTGGTTGGCAGTTGCCGGCCCGCGAACTTATTCGCGTTGTCCATGGCTTCGGAGGGTGTAGTAAACACCCTGGCGGCGTCGATGTTTGCTACCGAGCCGCCTTCAATCGCATTCGGCAAGGCGTAGAGCAGTCCACTTGATGCCCAGGCGATCACGGGTATGGCTACGATCATCCCCAGCCAGGTGTGCATGCGGTAAATGAAACTTCGCATATGCATTTCAGTCGCCTCCGCCTGCATGGCTATTCTGAAGCCGTACCTTGCGAAGTGGCCAACGTCAGCGGGGGTAAACCGCCCTTCCCAACCTGCGAATCAGCGCGCGGTGGCCGGTTCGATTCAGCCAACCTTAATTCGCAGGTTGGGAAGGGCGGTTTATCCCCGCTGATTTTTTCGGGGCAGGTTCCGCGATCAGTCGGTTGATCATTTTGCCAAGCGCGCTGGCCTCTAATTCATGGGCACCAAGCGCGATGAAACGCACCCGTCCGCTACGGTCGATCAAAAATGACATCGGCAGCGAGAAGACCCCGTAATTTAGATCGTTTATATGAGAGTCCGCCAGGACAAACCCATAAGGCAAACGGTTTTTTTTCTTAAACTCGCGAAGATAGGCTAACTCCTCCGTGCGGGTAACTCTCTTGCCGTCGGCGTGACCGTAAAAGTTTGTCAGTCCAAGTATAACCAACCCTTGATCTTTATAAGTCTCGTGCCATCTCTGCAGTTTGGGAAAGGTGTAGCGACACGGTCCGCACCAGGGCGCCCAGAAATCCAACAACACTACTTTCCCTCGCAGATCAGCAAGCGTGGTTTGTTGCTGATCTATCCATTCGGCGCCAACGATCTCTGGTGGGTGGGTGGCTTTGCTGCTGCTTCCTGATTTTTCAAACAGCTTGAGATGGTCCGCCGGCGGGTCCAGATTCGCCAGCCGCACCCTGGCCATTTTATTCAAATTGCCCGAAGGCAATGAGACTGAAAGCCTAACCAGATCTTGCAGGACCACCAAAGCGGCCTCCCGCTTATTCAGCTTCTCCAGGGCGTCAGCAAGAAACGATGCCGCCCGGAACAGCTTTTCGTCTCGCTTGTAGCCGGTAAGTTTGTTTAACTCCATTGCGAGCGTCGCGGCCCGCAACATTCCCTCAGCGTGTTCAGCCATGCTGTCATAGTCTTTAGCAGTGTGAAAAGCATCGGCCAACAGCGTTTGCATACCGTAGAGCTCGTCGAGGTTTTGCGGTTCGGTCTTTAGATAAGCTTCAACCACACTTTCCGCTTCGGGTAAAAGGTTCTTCTTGATCGCGTGCAACACCACCACGGCGCGGGCTATCTGGGGCTTCTCTCCGGTAGGACTGCCGGCAATGAAACGGCGCATTGTCTTAAGGGCAGCATCCGAGTTGCCGGCTAGATGATGCAACATACCGAGGTAGTAACGATCGGTGTCCATAACGTCGCTTCGCGCTTCCAGCGCAGCGGCGTTACTCATACCAGAGTCCCGGTCGTTACCGCTCGCGGTTCTGACGTTAAGTCGCGCTTCTAGCGCAGCAGCATTGCGCGCGGCAAGATCCTTCTGCTCCTGTTTAATCGCGGCATCCAGTTTTGGATCGTAAGCGGTCTTCTTGTTGTTGAATTCAACAAACTTCTTTTCGAGATAGGTGTTCGCTTCTTCGTATAGGGCCTGAGCGATCCGCGTTTCGACCGGAGTCGCCGGCAATTCCCGGACTTGTCCGTCCTGGGAAAAGGCAGACGACGCCAGGAGGGTGCCGGCAAAGGCAACAACCAGAAGTCTGCAGCAGTAAGTAATCATCAATAAGCGGTCCATCACTTCACGGGGCCTTGCACAAGTAGTTTAGAGTTCAACCTTTAGGTTGCGTGTAGCAAAGCCGCAAGCTAAAGCTTGAACTCTGAACTACTCACGGGGCCTTGCACAAGTAGTTTAGAGTTCAACCTTTAGGTTGCGTGTAGCAAAGCCGCAAGCTAGAGCTTGAACTCTGAACTACTCACGGGGCCTTGCACAAGTAGTTTAGAGTTCAACCTTTAGGTTGCGTGTAGCAAAGCCGCAAGCTAGAGCTTGAACTCTGAACTACTTGAATACTGGCCATCAGTTCACCCCCACAATACTAAAACGATCCGGACCATAAGCATTAAGGTCCGGCGAAACGACATTATCCACTATCGCGCCGGCGATCAACTCTCCAGTGATCGGCGCGAGCAGAATGCCGTTGCGATAGTGTCCGGTGGCAAACACCACCCCCTGGATTTCCGCACATGGACCAAGTACCGGAAAATTGTCCTGGGCGCACGGCCTCAACCCCGCCCAGACACCGGTTAACGGCAGATCTGAAATCCGCGGCGAGATTTCCAGGGCGTTAGACAAAATGGAATAAACTCCGGAAGCTGTCACCTGTTTATCGAAGCCGGCCCGTTCGGTAGTTGATCCTGCCAGGACACGGCCATCGCGCCGAGGCACAAGGTACCCACGCGGGCTATAGATGACGTGACGTGCAATGCCAGGCGAGGAGCCCGTTGCGTCAAAGCAAAGCATCTGCCCTCGCACCGGCTCGATGCGCGGATTCGGTGAGGCTGCGTCCGGAATCCTGATGAAGGAACTCCACGCGCCGCTGGCAACTACGACTTTGCCAGCGCCGACAAAGCCACGCGAAGTCTCGACGCCTTCAACTCTTTCACGGTTGGTGCGGATTGATTCCACAGTTGTGCCAGTTATGAGCCGCACACCGAGCCTTTCGTTGGCAGCAATCAACGCGCTCAGCAAGCGGCGGTTCTCAACCTGAATATCGTTGGGAAACTTCACAGCTCCGACGATGCTTTCAGAAATACACGGCTCCAGACTTCGCGCGTCGATTGGCTTTAGCTTCTGAACCGTGAGTCCAGCGCGCGCCTGCCAGTCGTAGCGGTGCTCAATCTCTTTCTGATCGTGCTCGTTGAAAGCCAGGTAGAGCGTGCCGGTGCGATCGAGTTCGCTGTCTACCCCCGTCTCTTCGCGCAAGCCTGCTACAAATGTAGGGTACATATCGCGACTCCGGCAGCAAAGATTGAAAAAGTCGTCGGCCTTATCGGCCTCGGCCTGCGGTGCGATCATACCGGCTGCTGCAGAGGAGGCTTCTGATCCCGTCCTGGCGCGTTCGATTAACAGAACATTTGTGATTCCTCGCAGAGCCAGGGCACGGGCGACCGTCAGTCCAATCACGCCGCCTCCTGCGACGACTACGTCTGCTGTTGGTGGGAATTGAATCATCTACCTGCGGCCGGCTCCTTCTGGTCCGTAGTCAGTTGTCAGTTGTCAGTTGTGGCTTTATCCTGTGTTTTTGATTTCACTCGATGAAGGCTGGGGAGTAGTAACTGAGTTGCAGGACGACTACTGACCACTGACCACTGACCACTGACCACTAACCTATGAAACATACTATCACACTGATTCCGGGCGATGGGATTGGGCCCGAGGTGGCCTCAACTGTTGTCCGTATCATCGAAGCAGCAGGCGTAGGTGTCACCTGGGAAACTCACTATGCGGGCGCCCAGGCACTGGAAAAGTTTGGCACTACGTTACCGCCGGAGTTGCTCGAGTCAATCAAACGTAACAAAGTCGCTCTTAAGGGCCCGGTGACCACGCCCATCGGCACAGGCTTTACGTCGGTCAATGTAGGCCTGCGAAAAGCGCTCGATCTTTATGCCAACGTCCGCCCTATTCGCGCCCTTCCAAATGTCCCCTGTCGCTATCCCGAGCTTAACCTCGTCATCGTTCGAGAGAATACGGAAAGCCTGTATGCGGGCCTGGAGCACGTCGTGGTTCCAGGGGTTGTCGAGAGTCTCAAGATCATTACGGAAAAAGCCTCCACTCGTATTGCGCGTTATGCTTTCGAATATTCGCGGCGTGAGGGGCGAAAGAAAATTACCTGCGGACACAAAGCCAACATCATGAAATTGTCTGACGGGTTGTTTCTGGATTGCTTCAGGAAAGTGGCGGCGGAATATCCCGATATCCATGCTGACGACAAGATCATCGACAACGCCTGCATGCAACTTGTGATGCGTCCCGAACAGTTTGACGTGATGTTGCTGGAGAATCTTTACGGTGACATCGTTTCGGATTTGTGCGCGGGACTGATTGGTGGTTTGGGCCTGGTTCCGGGGGCAAACATTGGCGAGCTGGGAGCAGTGTTTGAAGCTGTACACGGTTCAGCGCCCGATATCGCCGGACAGGGAGTCGCTAACCCGACGGCACTGCTTCAATCGGGCATTCTCATGCTGCGCTATCTTGACGAACGCGAAGCCGCTGAGAGAACTGAGAAGGCAATGTTGAAAGTCTTCGAGGAAGGTAAAGTACGGACGCGGGACATCGGCGGTACTGCAAGGACCGCTGAGTTTGCGGATGCGATCATTTCAAAGATGAAGGCCTAGCCGGCTGCCGATAAAACAAGGTTGGAGTGCGGGGCAAGATCAGATTTGGCAACACTCAACCCCTTAAGGTAGGGGGAATCTTTATAGAGCTTTTTACCCAAAATATTGCGCCAGCATACAGTGGGTTATTGGACCATGGAAAGCAGGAAAGTTATTTGTTACGATTTGTAACGACTACCTCAGCGTCGTCACGCCAAGTCACTGCTTATGGATGAAGGTCAAGAATGTGGTACGTATCTTCAGCTTAAAACGTCTTCTCTTATCCTCACTTCTCGGGTTATTAGTTCCGCTCGCGTATGCCTTCGCGCTTTCCGAACTGATTGATTATACCGGTCGGCAAGCCCCTGAATTCATGGTCTTGCCATTTGGATGGCCTCGACCCCTGTGGGTTTTTCTAATGGGTCGGCAACCGTCTGAAGATGACATCGTAGGCGGTCTGGTTTTTATGGCAATTAGCAACATCCTGCTCTGGGGGCTAATCAGCTACATTGCCCTGCTATCGTTTTCACTGCTCAGGAAGAAAAGGGTAGTCTACGAATCTCCGCCACAACCGGACCAGTTCAATCTCAACTCCAAATAGGGCTGTTCATAAGACCTGTGGATCCCACTTGTCTTTGCATTCGACCTAGCGACTGATCCCACCATTCTCCAGCGCCGTATAAGTCTCAGCTGAAAATAATCCCAACCATGGATCCGAGGCGGGCGTCATGAACAACTCGGCGTAGACCTTCTCGTTCAGTCGATCAAGGTTATCCCTCAGGAATCCAAAGCTGAGCCAGGCATGAAGTTTAGGGTGCAGCAGGTACTCGTTACGCACCGTGTCGAGGGCAATGTTCACCTCAAGTTTTTCCAAGAGGTTCGCTAGTGCGGTTTCCGGGATCGTCTTAGAGCTATCGGCCATGAATGCGTTTTGCGTTTTCCGTTTGATGAGACTAATGCTGCGGGCATCCAACTTCGCATCCGCCAGGTGAAGCATCGCAATCTTTCTCCAGATTGCCTCGTCACTGATGGTTCCAAGGGCCTGGGCCCCGGCAGTCATGGATCTCAACATGGTAGCTTCACTAACCATTTTCGTCATCGCCAGCGAAGCAACCTCAACAGCAGTGGGCTTCCCGTCGGCGCCACGTACAACAATGACGGTGTCTGGAATCTTTCCTCCACTTCTCTGTATGTCTGCCACCCAGTCAAGATTGATTGCGTTGAGACGATCGCGATGGTGAGCCAATTTTCGGTTGCCGGGCTTTGCCAACTCGTGGAAGACATTCTCGATGCGATCAAGCGATCTCCGGAAAGCTGCTGGTCCATACAAACCCGGCAGTGCATCGATCGGAACTCCGTTAGTGTCGAGAATATAATGGATGCTATTGCCGGTCAGCGTTTGCTCCAGCTTGCGGCCATCACCAAAATCGATGGTTACGCGAGGCGCCGGGCGCACTGATTGCCAGTGAAGAATGAACCTGTCCCGAAGCATCCTCGAAACATCGCCATTAGGATAGAGGACCGTACGGAAAAATCTGCTGTTCGCACAGCTAAACTCTTCGCTAAGTTTGCCGAGCAAACGCAGTGACAGAATCGGCTTGCCGGCGGATCGAGCGGCTGCTTTAGCCTGGGCAAAATCGGTATACCAGTAGAGTCCCGAGAGATAACTGTCCTTCTGCTGGCTGACAGCATCGAGAGCAGTCGAGAGGCGGCGCCATTCCGATGTCGCAGTTGCTGAGGGATCCGTAACCTGCCGCTCGATTTCAACAGCGTACCTCTCCGACAACAGAGTCAGACCCGCTGGTCCCATCGAGCGCAACTCGGCGATGGCCGATGCTGACTCTGTTGCGTTTGCAGATAAAGCCTTGCGGACAAGCACCTCAGGAGCAGTTTTACCTTGAGCGAGCTGAACGGTGGCGAATAGGAGAAGTGCAGGGAGCAGTAAGGAGAATTTGGACCTCATGGGAACCTCCGGGCTGGATCGGGAATGGGGAGTGGCGTCCTTTTGGAGTCGAGAGAGGGGGCGCCGGGTTGTCTGGGGGCTTAAGAACTAATTCTGGAAGAAAGGAACGTCGGTTTCCATTTTCCATTTCTTATTTTTCATTAGCGGATTCAACTTGGAAGTGCCACAAATTGCGGTTGGTGGATTCAAGTTGACGTGCGACAGCGCGACCCTTATACAGAACCGGGAGCGATAGCGACCGCACTCAACCACGAGGAACCAGAGGCGAATAGAAAACCAATCTCCAGTCGCTTGAGTGACGTATAGCGACGCTCATAAGTAGCTTGTTCTTGAAAGATCCTGATACTTGAGTGCGGTCGCTATCGCTCCCGGTTCTGATTTGCTCAATTAGAATGGAAAACGTTGGACGTCAGCCTCGTTACTTGGGACGCGATGTTCTTGCGGTCCCACTCTGCTTCGCTGGCGCATCGGTGATAAGGCCATCCCTGACTTTCTTTGGAAGTTTGTCTCGCACTAACTGATAAGCGGTGGTAAGCAAACTCTTCAGCTCGCGTTCCGGTAACACGTCAAAGCGTTCCAGCGCGACCCAATGATAACGAGCCACATAAGGGGCAGGCATGATCCCTTCTTGTTCGACCAGTTCGGCAAACTTCTCCGGTGTGCATTTGAACGACATACAGTGGTCGGAAGCCGGCTCAAGCGAAAGCACACAGAACATCTTGTTGCCGATGCGCATCAGCAGATCATTTTCCCACTGGATCCCTTCGGTCACGTGAGGGAGCGAGAGGCAGAATTTGCGACCAGATTCGATGTCCATAAGTGGAGCAGACTTTATAGTCTGTGTGTGTCGTGGAAAGCAATAAGGAACTGAAGAACGGACTTGATCTCCGTTGGGTTGGCTGTGCCCGAATACAATCACAGACTAAAAGTCTGTGCCACCCTCCATTACCAGCAGCGCGGTCTGCCCGCCCCCCGACGACACGTTGCAAAGCGATGATGCCGACAAGCGAACCAGGCCGCCTTCCATTCGGTTTTGAAACAAAAAGGGATTGAAATCTACAAACATCTCATCGCGCCGGATACTCTGGTCAGCAAACCTGGGAATGGCGACCTTCTTAACGGAAACTCGTTCCTGCACCACATAATCCCGAGCAAACGCCTGAGCGATTGTCTGCTCCCACTCATCCGAGCTACATTCCCAACCCATTACCACCCCATGCCCGCCGTAATCGTCGTTTGGCTTTAGCACCAGCTTTTCTTGTTCTGTTCTCAGAATCTCACGCAATTCAAGGCCGACGTTTTCGAATGAGGTGACGCCGTCACGAACAATTCGCGTCCAGGGAATGTGCTGTCGCAAGGTATTGAGCTCCAGTTCAGTAAACATATCCGCGTACTGCGGGTCATTGAGAATTGCAAAGCCCGCCTTCTTGTGTGCCAACTTAGCGCGAAAGGAATTTGCCATACAAACATTACTGTCGCGATAGGCGCGCGATAGCGGGTGCGTGTCGTCAAACTTCTCCAGAAATTCATGAATAATGACGCGTTTGTAGACGATGTCGATGCGAAACGTTCCGGCCTTTAAGCATTCGCCGTCAAACTCGAGCGCGCGCGGATCGACAATGGCAGTCCGGTAGCCCTCTGATTCAAAGTATTGCTTCAACACTTCAAACTCACTTGCGGTGGAAACACCTTCCCAATCGACGATGGCAATCTGCGGACTCGGTTCCTGTCCTCCCCATTCGCGGTAGGTTGCCAGCAGAGACTCCAACAAGCGCTGGTGAGGTTTCGGCGTCCAGTGCGCGTGCTGATCCAGGAAGTCTCTCATGTGGGGCAGTCCCAGAAGAATCTTCTCGAGTTGCATCTGATCGGAGACTCCTGCGGGGTTTTCAGCGTTGTACTCGAGGAAATGAAAGCCGGAATCGGTCAGGTAAGCGTCGAGTCTGCTGGTAACGCACAGGGTGGAGTAGCCGGGATCGATCCGGGCCATTTTCTCTTCGGCGGGCGTCAATCCGAGTTCATTCAATAGTGGAGCGTGCTCGAGGGCCCTGGCAACCAGCTTCTCGAAGGCGCCGGCTATTATTTCGGCTGCCGCTTTGATCGCTGCATATTGGGTTCGGCCGAGTATATGAGGCCGCAGGAAGGGACACGTGGGTCGATCGCCGTGCAACAACCCCAAATCCTGTTGAGCCTCGAGCAACCGCGCAAACAACTCCGGTCCAATCGACGAATCGTCTAAGATCCGATTGTCCAGCAATTGAACGATTGTTCCCAAGGGAGTGGACATGCCCAGCTCTCACGATCACACATACATCAAAACACGATCCACCAAATCACAATGAAACGTCACTAACAAGATTTCGTGTCGGTTCGTGGATCGTTCGTCGCTTAAAGTGCGCAACTGCCAGGCCCGCGAATAAAGCTTCTAAAGGTAGGTAAGATTCCGCGCCTGATCGTCCCAACGCCAGACCCTATCTCTTCCCAGTAGATGCACTCCGCCCAACCAGGTGTCGATTCCGTTCATTTCGACGAAGTCAGCCTTCCCTTTAAGTATAGTCTCGCCCCCCGCAGTGATTTCAAAAGTCATCTGATGGAGATCCTCTGAGGTGAGTTTCGAATCAGACGAGTTGCCATTCCTAATATCAGTTACCGGGTATTGGCATTCGCATCACTTCTTCATCAATTCCAGAACAGCCGAAGTCATGGCTTTGATCCCTGTGCGCAGTGTTGGCTCTGGCACAGGAGCAAAGAGTGGCGAATGAAGAGAAGGTAATCCTGGACCGCCTTCCTCGCGTTGTTTGACCTTCAAAGGATCCACTGCGCCCAGCCAGAACATCATCGTCGGAATCTTCTGATCCAGACTGAAGTATCCAAAGTCTTCGCTGCCCATAACGGGGGCGGCCTTGATGACGTTTTCCCGGCCCAGAGCCTTAACAAAAACAGCCTCTAATCTTTCAGTCAACACGGGGTCGTTATAGGTGGCGGTAGTAACCTCAGTGCCACTTACTGTAACGATGGGCGCGAGTTCAACGGGAATCCCGGCCGCGCCGGCGATGCCTTTGGTAACGCGCTCAATCGCTGCGAGCAGTTTCTGCCGCACCTCCTCTTTGTAAGCGCGTACGGTCAATTGCAGGTTCACTTCGTCGGGAATGATGTTGTACCTGGTTCCCCCGTGAATAGAGCCCACACTGATCACCACCGGATCGAGTGGCGAATTCTCTCGACTGACAATTGTTTGTAAACCAATAACAATCTGCGCAGCCAGCACAATCGGATCCTTCGCGGATTCCGGTCTGGAACCATGTCCGCCAACCCCGCGAATCTTAATATCCACATTCGTCGAACTCGCCAACGCATAACCCGGAACCAGGCCAACCGTGCCAGCCGCCAGGTCGGGGCTATCGTGGAGCGCAATGGCAAAGTCGGGTTTAGGGAAGCGAGTAAAGAAGCCGTCTTTAATCATCGCTCTGGCGCCATCAATTGTTTCCTCTGCCGGTTGGCCGACGATGATCAACGTTCCGCGCCATTGATCTTTCAGCAAAGAAAGCATCTTGGCGGTGCCGAGCATGGAGGTCATATGAATGTCGTGACCGCACGCGTGCATTACCCCGACTTCCTGCCCGGCGTCGTTCTTGGTTCTGATTTTGCTCGCATATAGAAGGTCAGTTTTCTCAGTGACCGGCAAAGCATCCAGGTCGGTCCTCAGAAGCACTGTAGCCCCATCTCCGTTCTTCATCACGGCTACCACGCCATAGCCGACCCACTCTGGTCGATCAAATTTGCCTATCCGCTCTGTCACGGTATATCCCAGGGTTCGAAGTTGACCGGCGAAGAAGCTCGAAGTCTTCTCTTCGCGATGGGAAAGCTCCGGCGCCGCATGGAGCATCTTGTAGGTCTCGACGAGTGAGTTAATCTCGCGGCCGATCAATGGGTCGAGCGATTGCTGTGCGCCGGTGGTGAAAGTCATTGAACTACCAAGAAGCAGAGTCGCGGAAAGGATCAGAGTTCGCATTGAAACTCCCGTTTGGAAATGTCATAAAGGCTAACTCGCAAACACTCGAACCAATTCACTGATTCGAGCCAGATGGTAATCGTCGTGTTCAGCCTGGAAAAATATCATACTGATTAAGCCTTTCCATTACGAGGGACTCGAGGTCCAGCAGATGACCGGCATTCTCCTGAATCGACCACCTCTCGCCGTCTCTGCGCCGCAATGACTCCGCCGGCAAGGAACTAATTCGATCTTCCAACCGCGCGGGTGTGCCGCGCAACCGCTCAATCATTTCCGGATAAAGGGCCACGGGAAAAGTGAAATCGAAGCGCCGGTCGGTCCACTTGATTCTATCGGTCATGGTTTTAGTTGGTTGGCAGGCGCTGTCTGGCGTTTTGTAACAGTCTTTAATATAGTCCTTCATGCCGCGTTGCCAGGGCTTCAGGCCGTAACGTTTGGCCTCAGCCTTGGCCTCCTGGCTAGTCCATCCATCATGAGGATTAGAAGCTTGGATCCGTGCGAACTTTCCGGGAGATGCCGATATTCTAAACCTCCTTGCTACGCATTGCACGAAGGGCTATGTCACGGGAGGAAACAGACCGTGCTTGATTTGTTTACTGGTGGTCTTCGTTCGGCTGCGTCAGACTAAACCATGCTAAACGATCCCAGACTCTGGAACCCTACTTCGAAACACACATCAGTAACTCGCAAGTCCCTGGAGCCCAGTAGTTCTTTGGCTTTTTCGATGCGCCGCTCAACCAGATACTGATGAGGTGTTTTGTTAAAGGCTTGACGGAAAAGACGTAGAAAGTGAAAGCGCGAAAAACAGGCCTGACTGGACATCTGATCGAGATTTAACGGGAGATCGTAACAAAGATCGATAAACTCTCGGGCTCGACAAAGTCTCTCGTAGACGTCCGAGTCAGCCAACTTCAAGTCGTCAGTTGTTTGAGTTGTTTTGCTCACGTCGCAGACCCTCGCGCCGTTCGATTAATCAGTGGGCCCTCAGTCTGCAAGACCTGCGGGCGGCACGTCAAGGATTTTCGCTGCCAAAAGGCAAGGGTTCTCACAACTCGATACGATTACCCTCGGGATCCATAATTCAAGCGAACAGACTCCCCCCGATTCGGTGACACGCTTCATTGTTCTCTTTCCCCGGGACGGTCCGATGATGATAATAGCAACCTTAAGAAACGCGAATACGTAAGCTGACAATTATGGCAAACAACCTCAAGCACTTTGCCGTTCATGCCGACGACGTGAACCGCGCCCGCAACTTCTATGAGAGAACTTTCGGCTGGCAGTTTACCGCATGGGGACCACCCGGCTTTTTTCTTATCAAAACCGGCAATGAAGAGCAGGCCGTGCAAGGAGCCCTTCAGGGGCGTCGAGAGATCGTCAAAGGAAAGCCGATGTTTGGATTCGAGGGCACGCTCGGTGTGGAATCGATCGATGAGACGATTGCGGCGGTCGAGGCCAACGGAGGAAAGATCTTGATGCCGAAGTTTGAGATTCCCACCGTGGGCACACTGATCTTCTTTGAGGACACCGAAGGAAATATTGTCGGCGCGATGCAGTACCTTTAGATCAATGTCACCGATGTATTGTCCATTTGTAGGGGTGTCCCCTCCGTGGGCACCCATCGCCACATAAGGGTATCTCGATGGAGGTCTGCGGGCGATGGGTGCCCAGGAGGGGACACCCCTACAATGGTAAGGCATCTTCTCGCGGCTCAGGCTTTCAGCGACCTTGAGGTTATAATTGGTCAACAGACGAACCCGTGAAGAACAAGAGGAGCATAATGCCTGAAGTCGTAAAGCGAGCCACCAGCTCCAGGTTCACCGGTCGCATTTTGTTTTTAACCGAGGATACTTCGCTCATCCGCCAACAACTGGAGGCCACGGGCGACGTGCGCGCGCGTCTCGAAGCCAGGCTGGCCGAGCGCCTGGCGAATAACGATCTGCCATTGATGAGCAACATCTCGACGGACGAGATTACTCCGGGCTGGGTTTGTTTCTATTACGATGAAACGTTAGGCCAGTACGTTTACGTGGGTACTCGCGATGGAGCGGTCAAGAAAGACGAGGTGAAGAATGGCGGTTTCGCCGTGGTCGTTTCCGGGCTGTCCAAGGGTTGTGGGTCATCGCGCGAGACGGCGCCTTACGCGGAGAAAGCTGCCGGCATTCAGCTCGTCATAGCCGAAAGTATCGAGAAGATCTACGGTCAGAACTCCCAGAACATCGGTCTGTTAACGTCTACCGATTTCGGCCTTATCGAACGCATCCGTCGAGGTGAAGAGATTCCGCTCACCCTGTTCACCAACGGGCTCGACCCAATCGCGCAGAAAATCGTCGAACACGGCGGTCTCTTCAATTACAACAAGGCGCGGCTGGCCGGCGATGTTCTGCCGCCACCAATCGAAACTCGTAAGCGTCCCATGACCATGGTGGAAAAGATCATTGCCCGGCATGCATTCGTGAGTGCGGGCAAGATTGGAGTCGAGGCGGTTAAGCCGGGCGACGCGCTGTTTGCAGTCGCCGACGTGCGTTTTTCGCATGAGTACGTAACTCCGATGGCCGAGTCGCTCTTTAAACAGGCGCTCGGACGTGACGCACGCATCACGGAACCCGAAAGCGTCTACGCCTTTCGCGATCACCTGACTTTTCTCGGTCGCGTGATGCCGGAAGAGAAACGAAAACTGGGGCTGCTCGAGCGTGCCGATGGACTCGCCATCACTCAAGCACGTTTTACTGATGAGCAAGGCATTCGCCTCTACGGCGAGAGTCCGGACGGCGGTTCCGAAGCAATCTGCCACAACGCGGTTGTCGAGGATCTCGCTCTGCCGGGACAAATCGTCATCGGTACAGACTCGCACACATGCATGGCGGGGGTTCTGAATTGCTTCGCTTTCGGCGTCGGCTCGACGGACATGGCCAACGCCTGGTACACGAAAGACATTCGCATCCGCGTGCCGGAAACCGTGCGCTACGTTTTCAACGGAAAGAAGCGCGCCGACGTGGCCGCGAAGGATGTGATGCTCGTCATCCTCGCCAGCGAATACATGAAAACCAGTAAAGGCATAGGCAAGGTGCTGGAGTTTGCGGGTGAAGATCTAAAGAACTGGGCGATGGACGAAAGAGCCACCCTGACCAACATGTCTGTGGAAGCCGGAGGCACAACCGGGATTATTGAACCGGACGAAGTCACCCTGGAATACATCGTGCGCGAGCGCGATCTCGATGCCGAGGAAGTGCGCCAGGGATTCACGTACAGTGATCCGGATGCCGAGTATGCTGCCGTCTTTGAAATCGACCTTGACACGATTCGACCCATGGTGGCGCTACCGGGCGATCCGCGAAATGGAATTCCGATCGACGAACTCGGGGAAGACGTGCGCATAGATGCCGCGTACGGTGGCTCGTGCACCGGCGGAAAGATGGCCGACATGGATATGTATGCTGAGGTCTTGCAGAATGCTCTGGCGCAAGGAAAACGCGTCGCGCCCGGGGTCCATCTTTATTTGCAATTCGGGTCTCAGAAAATCAAACAGTACGCAAGGGAGAAAGGCTACATCGAACTCTTCGAGCGAGCTGGCGCAGAATTGATTGATCCTTCGTGCGGCGCATGCATCAATGCCGGGCCCGGCGCCTCTCGGAATGCCGAAACCGTGACCGTAAGCGCACAAAACCGCAACTTCCCCGGCCGCAGTGGCCCCGGCAAACTCTATCTGGCCTCGCCTTACGTCGTGGCGGCCTCGGCAATTGCCGGTAAGATCGTTGAACCTTACGAGTTTTTACGAGAACCGGAGCCGGAACTGATTGAGGCTTAATGCCGAGGGAGGTTTGCTTACCGCCTTGACGCTCTGGTTTGACTGCGAGGTGCCTGAGTCGAAAATAAGTGAAGGTACTCAGAAAAAACAAAAAGCCGGTTCATTTTTCCGCCAGTAGATTCTCGCAGAATCTCCATTTCCTCAAAAGCTCTGATCAAAGAACTTGCGGATTGATGAGTAACCTCCAATCTCGCGGCAACTCGAGTCGCGCTCATTACCGGTTCGGAATACAGGTGTTTCAGCAGCGCCTGTCCCTTAGGCGCTCGTTTTCCCAGTCGTAAGATTTTCTCTTCACATACGTGCCGCAGCGCGATGATCTTCTCGAAGGTCTGCTTGCTGTTCCCGGCAGTCTCCGAAACGCCGGTCAGAAAGAACTTGATCCAGTGCTCGATGTCGTGGGAAGTTCTCACTACCGTAAGAGCGTCGTAATACGATCCTCTGTTCCGCTCAAAAAACTCAGATAGGTAAAGAGTTGGTTTTGTGAGAAGTTTCTTATCAACCAGATAGAGCGTTATCAGAAGTCTGCCAATGCGTCCGTTCCCGTCAAGAAACGGGTGGATAGTTTCGAACTGATAATGACTCAAGGCGGTCCTTATCAGGTGAGGTATGGCCAGCTTATCGTTGTGCCAGAATTTTTCCAGGTCTGTGAGCAGGGCTGGTAGTTCCTGATGTGAAGGCGGGATGAACACCGCATCTTTCAAACTTGAACCGCCGATCCAATTCTGGCTTTTGCGAAATTCACCAGGATGGCGATGTTCGCCGCGTGCTCCAGACATCAATATTTTGTGCGCGTCCCGAAGCAGTCGCGTTGAAAGAGGCAGTTTTTCGAGACCGGCGATGGCATGGTTCATCGCCTTGGTATAATTTTGAACCTCTAACCAATCGTTGCGTCTTTCCGGAGCTATCTCATCTTCCGGTAAAACGGCTTCGTCAATGTTTGTTTGCGTGCCCTCAATTCTGCTTGAGGTGGTGGCTTCCTTGAGGATGTGCATGCGAATAAAAAAATCAACGTCGGGCACGAGATGTGAGTAGGCATTCAGTTCGCCAACCAGCCTCGTGGCATCCTCAAGTAGCACGTCGATATTGGGGTCTTCCCAGCCAAAGGGTCTGTTGATTAGAGTTGGCGCAAAACTCTTATATTGGTATTGTTGTCTATAAGTTCCAGACGTAAAGGGTTGATTTGGCGTCATATTGACCTGACTTCAAGTTTACATAGGTCGTCATCACATGTAAAGTTACGGCCTTAACTTTACATGCGGGGGCTTCACATGTAAAGTTGCCGCCTCAACTTTACATGTCGGTGGTGGGTATGTAAAGTTGGTTTTTGGTCGTGTTTTCAGGTCGGGCACGACTGTTGAGACCGGCCCGGCACGGGTCATCATTCAGCACCATCGGGCTGCTGCCACAAGGTACCCAATGGGCGTCGCTAAATTAACAGACCAGAACACGATCGTGCCGGAGAGCAGGTATGCGCGCCTCGAGCGAGAGCGGCGCTACTTGTTGCAGGACCTGCCGGAGGGGTTGACGCGTGCCGATCCGCACATACAGATCACCGACAATTACATTACCGGCACCCGCCTGCGCTTGCGCAAGATGCGAGATCCAAAGACCAACAAATGGACAGTGAAGTTTACGCAGAAGTTTGCGCCCAATCCGGCAGACCTTTCGCGCACCGTCATCACCAACACTTACCTCAACGCCGATGAATACCAGGTGATGTCGGTCTTTGAAGCCAACGAGATTCGCAAAAATCGTTATGCCTTCGAATGGGAGGGACGAAAGTTTGCGATCGATATGTTTCTCGGTGATCTCTTTGGATTAGTTCTGGCCGAGGTCAGCTTTGAAACGGACGAAGAACTCGACATTTTTTCCATGCCCCCATTTGCCATTGGGGAGGTCACCAACAATGAAATATTCAGCGGCGGGAAACTATCCGAGTTGACCTTCGAAGATATCAGGAACGAAATCGTTAGGACGGGGCTCGCGCGGTCAGGTTCCGCGAAATAGGAATGGCCATAAGGTGAACATTTCTATTTCATCCGCAGATTTTTCTGATGTTATGCGGCGGCGACCGCATCGGGCTCTGAATACTCAGGAGCGTGGACTCGCCTGAAATAGACTGCCAGCAGAAAAGCCAGAAACATGATCACCGAGCCGGTCCAGAAGGTAATGAATAGTGATCGGTCGCTCATGTAGTGAGCAACGCCGTCGGCGCCCATTACCAGCGAGTTGCTATGAATTAACAGGGCCGCGATCGAAGGACCTACCGCCCGCGCCAGACTTGCTACCGACTGCGTCACTCCCAGCACGCCTCCCTGCTCCGCGGGTCCGACGCTCTTCGACGCCAGGCTATTCAAGGCGGGCGTTGACAGGGAGTTTCCCAGCGAGAAGATGCCACCGCCGATAAGCAGCGCCACCAACCCGCCGGCGTTTGGTCCCACGAACGGCACTGCAAAAAGGCTGCCCGCAAAAAACAGCGCGCCCACAATCACCAGCCACAGTTCCCCGAATCGTTTTACCAACCGGCCGATTAGTACACCCTGAATGATCACGGCGATGAGTCCCACGTACGCAAAGAGGTAACCGTTGTGGTGCGCGTCGTAGCCAAAGCGAAACATTGTGTAGAGCGAAAACGTCGTCGTCATGATCGAGAAAGCGACGATGAAAAGGAAATAGATCGTAAGTATGAAGCCCAGTCTCGGCTGCTTTAGTGACTCAATGAGTTGGCTAAATCCACGCCCGCGAGCGGCGGAGACGCGGGCGGGGTGATCCGGCGTCACGGTCTCGGGCAAAGTGAAGTAGAGCAGGACGGCGTTTGCGAAACAGAGACCGGCGGCGAAGAGAAAAGGTACATGAATACCCCAGTGGCTCAATATCCCGCCAATTGCCGGCCCAAAGATGAACCCGAGACCAAAAGCTGCGCCGAGTAATCCCATGCCTTTGGCGCGATCTTCTTTGGTGGTGATGTCGGCAATGTACGCCTGCGCCGTGGAGATGTTTCCGCCCGAAATACCGTCGAGAATTCTTCCCACGAAAAGCATCCAGAGCGTGGTGGCAAAGCCAAGAATAAGAAACCCGATTCCGGTGCCAATGATTGAAATCAAAAGCACCGGCCGCCGGCCGTACTTGTCCGAGAGCCGCCCCAGTACCGGAGAAAAGATCAACTGCATGACCGAGTAAGAAGCAAAGAGCAGGCCGACCATGCGAGGAGTGGCGTTAAACTGGGTGCCTTCGGCGTAGAAGGGAAGCACCGGGATGACGATGCCGAACCCCAGCAGGTCAATGAAGACTGTGGTGAAGATTACGACGAGAGGAGAACGCTTCATGGATTTTTGATTTTAGAGTTTTGATTTTTGATTTAGATTTGCAGAAAGTTCTAACTGTGAGTAGTCGCATAATCAATCGCAAATCAAAAATCTAAAATCAAAAATCTCTTTACCGGCGGCGGCCGCTCCGTGCGCTTGACAGGGCCAGGTCGACGGAGGCCATGCCACCTCCGGAAATCATGAGCGCCAGGGCCATCGCCAAAAGCGCTAACGGATACTCCATACCTGTGGGAGCAAAGAAAGAACCCCAATGGACTCCAACCACAGCCGTGAGCATCGTGCAAGCTACAAAAAACGCTCCGAGGCGGGTCAGTAGTCCCAGCACGATCAAAAGTCCGCCGACGAGTTCTGAGAGGGCCGCCGCGCCTAGCCACAGCCAGGTCGGCTTCATGAACCCGAAAGGGGTTGTGCCCGAAACGAACTTTTCGAAGCCCGGTCCACTGAAGCTGCCCAGGACTTTTTGGGCGCCGTGGCCAATCATCACCGCCCCCAGCGCCAGTCGAATCGGAACAGTTACCCAATAGGGTGAAGTGGCAACTAGTTTGCGAAACATGCGAGTCCCCTCTCGAGGTGTTTTAAGAGCGAGGCAAGATACTAAATTATCTTGACTAAAAAGTCGCCCGCCAGAGGAGATGGGGAGAAAGGGCGAAGCGGAGACAAGGCGATGGCACCAGAACCACGACGAAAACAAAGGGAAACGAGATGCCAAAAACCGGGCGTCAAACAACCCGCGAATTTCCCGAAACAACCGCGGCGGATCTTCTTAGTGTTGTTTCGTGTGCTTTCGTGGATCGTTTGCTTCGGTCGAACAGCCACGCAAACAACACGAAACATTGTTCCTTTCCAGACCACATGTATCGCAAAGTGAAGTCGACGTCAGGACCGCCTTTAGACTGGCTCGTAGTTCGTAGTAACATCCGATTACACCAATACACTGGTCACAAGGGTTCACATACGATGCATAACAGACACTACTCCGCATTTGGGTTGGCACTACTAATCGTTGTTGCTGTTATTTCCGCCTCGGCCCAACCCGCTCAACCCCAGGCTTTGGCACCTGAAATCGCTTTTACAGTCTCGATGCTGAAACCACATACCCACCTGCTGGATGTCGAGGTACGAATAAAACGTAAGGTCGGGGTTGAGGCGCCGCCCGCGGACGTGTTGGTGATGCCGGTGTGGACCCCGGGTTCATATTTGGTGCGTGAGTTTGCACGACACGTACAGGATTTTGTCGCCGTCGATGGCGACGGTGCTGCTCTGCAGTGGGAAAAGATCAACAAGAATTCCTGGCGCGTGACAACCAACGGCTCGCGCGACTGGCGCGCCACCTATCGCGTCTACGCCAACGAGCTAACAGTTAGAACCAATCAACTGAATTCAGATCACGCCTTCTGGAACAATGCCGCGCTCCTGATGTATCTCGAGGGTTTTCTCAATTCCCCTTCCACGCTGCAGATTCTTGCTCCCGAACCTTGGAAGGTAGCAACCGGACTTCCTCTGGCCCCCGGACCGAAGAATACTTTTCGCGCAGAGAACTTCGACATTCTTTACGACTCGCCTGTTGAGGTCAGCAGTTTCAAAACCCTTTCATTCGACGTCAAAGGCGTTTCCCATCGCATTGTGATCGACGGCGAAGGCAACTACGAGCCCGAAAGAATGCGGCGCGACGTTCAAAAGATTGTCGAGGCCTCGATTGATTTGATGGGTGGCGAAATCCCGTACAAGGACTACACCTTCATCCTGCACTTGCGAGCAAACACTGGCGGCGGGCTCGAGCATCTCAACTCAACCGCGCTTGGCTGGCGTCGTTTCAATTTCAAACCCGAGGCAAGTTATCGCAACTTCCTTTCGCTGGTAGCGCATGAGTTTTATCACCTCTGGAATGTTAAGCGTATTAAACCCGACGCGCTGGGACCGTTTGACTATACCAGGGAGAATTACACGAAACTTCTTTGGGTCGCGGAGGGCATCACCAGTTACTACGAGAACATCATTCTGCGGCGCGCGGGCCTGATTACCGACAAAGAATTTCTTGCCGCCTTCGCCAAGTCATTTCAGGACTTGCAAAAGATCCCCGGGCGAAGGGTGATGAGCGCGGAAGAGGCAAGCTTCGATAGCTGGATCAAGTACTACCGGCAGGACGAAAACTCCGTTAACTCTCAAGTAGACTATTACGACAAGGGTTCCATCATCGGGCTGTTACTCGATCTGGAGATTCGCAAGCTGAGCAAAGGCACAAAATCGCTGGACGACGTAATGCGTCATCTCTATCACGAGTTCTACAAGAAAGATCGTAACTACACCCCGGCGGATTTCCAGAAGATCAGCGAGCTGATAGCGGGCGCGAGCCTGGAAGATTTTTTCGCGAAGTATGTAAGAGGGCGTGAAGAACTGGAATACAATGCGTCGCTCGCCGCCGCGGGGTTGCGGTTAGACACCACCAGCGGGACCGGCGCTCAGAAGCCGGTTGAAACAGCATATCTCGGCGCTGATCTGGTCCAGCAAGGAGACCGGCTGATGGTCACCCGGGTATACGCCGGATCCCCTGCCTATGAACAGGGATTGAATACCGGTGATCAAATCGTGGGCCTGGACAACCGGCGAGTCACCAAAGAGTTTTTTGATGCTCGCATGGCGGAGAAGAAGCCGGGGGAGTTGGCGAATCTGACCATTTTTCGCTTTGACGACCTCAGCTCGTTACCTATCAAACTCGGCGGCTGGACCGTCGCTCCCTACCGAATTGTGGCGGTTGAGAATCCTACGGCTGAACAACGGCAGATTTATCAATCGTGGTTAGGTGTGGCTTGGACCAAATAGCGCCCCAGGAGGATGGCAGTTTAGAGTTCAAACTTTAGTTTGTGGCGCGAAACCGCAACCTAAAGGTTGAACTCTGAACCACCGGAATCTAGATGCAGTTTAGTTCAAGCTTTAGTTTGTGGCGGCCTAACGGCAACCTAAAGGTTGAACTCTGAACTTCCGGAGTCTAGCTGATCAAGTACTCAACTGAGAACTTTGCCTAACGTTTCAACCCTGCGACCACGTACAATGAGTCGACCTCAACTTAGGACCATAACTTCATGCCTAGCAATTACGAACACATCAGATTCAACATTGAGGATCGGGTCGGGCGCATTACCTTTGCGCGTCCACCGCTGAATGTTTTCAACATCGCGATGATGCGGGAGATTGGCCGCGCGCTCGCTGCGTGCGGTCAGGAACGTCAACTAGTAGCCATCGTGTTTGACGCGGACAAGGACTGCCGTGCGTTTAGCGCCGGAGTCGCAGTGGAAGAACATGTGGAAGGGACCATCTATCAGATGCTTGATTCCTTTCATGCGATCTTTCGCGCGCTCGCACAAATCGCCCGGCCGACAATCGCGGTTGTGGAAAATTCGGCGCTGGGAGGCGGCTGCGAGTTAGTAGCTGCTTGCGACATCGTGATTGCAGGTGACCGCGCACGCTTCGGCCAGCCGGAAATAAAGCTCGGGGTTTTTCCGCCGGTTGCGGTCGTCCTGCTGCCACGCATTATCGGCGAAAAACGCGCGCGTGAAATGATATTGACGGGCGATCTGATTGACGCTGCGGAGGCGGCCCGGATTGGACTCGTCAATCATCTGGTCCCGAGTACTCTGCTTGAGCCCAAACTTCTCGAGCTGCTCTCAAAGTTGCGCGAGCTTTCAGCCAGCTGTCTTCAGATGACTATAAAAGCAATCGATCTAGGCCGCGGGCGCTCGATCGATTCGGCCCTGGCGGAAGTCGAGGACGTTTACCTGCATGAGTTGATGAAGACTAGAGACGCCAACGAGGGTATCAACGCCTTCTTGGGGAAACGCAAACCAGTCTGGAGCGATCGATAATGCAAGACGGGACGCGGAGACGCGCATACGCGGAGACGCGGGGATGCGCAGACACGGAGACGCGCAGACGCGGGGACGCGCAGACGTGCAGACGCGGGGACACGGAGACGCGCAGACGCGGGGACACGGAGACGCGCAGACGCGGGGACGCGCAGACTCATAGCCGGAACTCCTCTTCCTATCCCCCCGTCCCCCCGTCTGCCCATCTCCCCGTCGCCCCATCACCCCATCTCCCCAACCCCGTGTCTCCTTGTCTCCGTGTCCCCGTGTCCCCGCGTCCCCCCGTCACCGTGTCCCCCCGCCCTCGTGTCACCGTGTCTCCGCGTCCCTCCGTCCCCGCGTCTCCGCGTCCCCCCGTCCCTGTGTCCCAATATCTCCGTGTCTTCGCAGCGCTGCTCCTCATAGTCTCGCTGCTTGCTCTCAGCAGCAGCAATGCCTTCGCTCAAGGGCGACGTTCGGAGAGAAAGGGTTCACATTCAATTGCGCTGCCTGAGAGTATGTCTGCGGAGGCGCGCGAGCTGGTGGAGCGGGCAATCAAAGTCATTTGTACGGAACGAGTGAAAGATCCCAAGGGCAGTCACCCTATCGATGAGATGCAGGCCCGTCCTTCTTTACCGGCTTACAGTGCAGAGGCAGTGGCTGGAGCCCAGCGGTCGCAACGCCTTTTACCAGTTGCCCGGAAACTGGTTGCAGCCTCAATGGAAAAGTTAGCGAGTGAATACAAGTTGCAGCAAACGAAGAGTTTCAAACTGAACCTGCAACGAGCGATCGGCCGAGTGCAGAAAGTGAGAAGGGTTAAGCCTGACATGGCTTCGCGCGACAATGCGTCGGTTTTCCTGAGGCGGCCACAGACAATCACTTTTGGCACAATCTTTCTTGCGGGTCTGCCGTCTGACGAAGCAATGATCAGCGTCCTGGCCCATGAGCTGGTACACATCGCCGACGGCGATGGGGACGGTCTGAGGTCTTTGTTTCGCGCGGTCGGCAACCGCGCGTCCCGCCTCACGGGAATGAGAATCCACGCACAAAGAGCCGAGGAGTTAACCTGCGATCTTGTGGGCGCCATGGCCGCCCGCACATTCGTCTCGGAAACTCCCGATTACAGCCCTCTTCCCAGACGAATATCCCGCGCCGTCCAGCACAACTGTGTCGAGGATGATGAGGGTGACGAGGATCATCTATCACCGCGAAATACGATACGCGCGTTGCTCGCTCTCAGCCCGTCTCTGGCACACGAGCTTGTCTACGGCCAGACGCCCTCGCGATCAATACGCAGAAACTAGCGGGAGATACCTCGTTGACAATCATCTCAATGCGTCAATATCATCTCGGCTGATTTCAAGCGGTGTTCTGAAGCTCTATTAACCAAAATGTGAAGCGCCGCCAGGAATGGTTCACCCTTCCGCGGAAATGCTCTGATTGCGGGAGGCATAAGAATTCCCGGAAGCCCCAGACATAACACCACGTCATCACTCACCGTCACAATCTTAATGAGTCTGATTGCCGCCTTGGCGGGGTGCGAATCAATCACCAACAGACAGGATGTGCGTCCTCTTGTTTTGCGCGATGTCCCCGCGCAACGTCTTGCCTACCGCTTCGAAGCCGACGTTGGAGTTCCGGCAGAACTTCAAGCTCCGGAATCAAATGAAAAACTGAATTCGATTCAGGCGGACTTCACCACTCGCCGGCCGGATGACGCTCTGCTTCGGACCGTTGCTTCTCCTGACGGACAGCGAGCACTTGCGCTTTATGGCACCGAAGACGAACTGAGTCCGGCGTTTCGCATCGACCTGTACGCTTCCGACGGGCGGTTTTTGCGTAACTTAATACCGCCCACCCTTTCATGCGTCTTCCCGGAAACCGTAGCCTGGACTGCGGATGGCAACTTCATAACTTTCATTGCGCACAAGAGCCTAAAGCCCGCGCCCACGCCAACTCCGCCCATTGACCTGGCCCCGGAGCCGGATTCGTCTCCTCTGCCAGCCGCATCCGTGGCGCCCGCGTTTCCTGCGGTGGCCGCATTCAATACCGAACAAATTTATATCTGCAACCGCGATGGCTACGATCTCAAACCCCTGACTGCGCGTGAAGGTCTGATTTACTTCTATTATTCCTGGGCTCCCGACAACCATGCGCTTGTCGCCCTGGCATGCAAGGAAAATGAGTGGGAAGCGCGCGAGAGGTCTTTCAGGCTTCCGGCGGGCAGACCACGTCTCATAGCAATTGATGGTCGCGAGCGATTGCTCGACGATCGGGTGACCGAAACCTTGCCGTCATGGTCGCCGGACTCGTCAAAGGTGACGACAGCGTTTGAGACTGACGTAGCGATATACGATGCGGCCACCGACAAACCTACGCAGTCACGTATTCCTCTGCGCGACGCTTTAATTGCTGCTTCGATTGCTTATGAGGAAAAGAACACGAGTGGCAAGAAGAAGAGCGATGACAATAAAGATCAGGGCGAGCCTGCCACCTCAGCCCCGCCCCCGTCATTCAACCCCATCGTGCGGGTGGAGTGGACCAGCCCTGAAGTGCTCTATTTGCAGACCGCCTTCGTAAGGGTTTACACAAATGAACCCATCAATACTTTTCAACGCTGGCACAGACTCTTGTTGAGCCCGCAAGCCGCGGTCTTGAAATGATTTTAGATTTTTGTTGCCGACGAGTCTTCATCGGTCATTTCTTTGGATCTCGTTTCGTGGTGCTTCGGGTTACTTCGTGGATCGTCCACTTGGCCGGGAGATGAGAACGATCCACGAAGTCACACGAACGGACACGAACAAAAGTAAATAAAGGCAATGCCAAATGAAAATGAGAAATATCTGAAATCAAAAATCTAAAATCACAAATATCGCCACCCCTCGTGGTCCACGTCCAACACGCGCACCCTGGCGGGAATGTCGCGCCGGCGAAAGTTCTCCGCGATCTCCTCTCCGATCTCGCCAGGGTGATCCCGAGTTAGCGCTACCACACTGGGCCCTGACCCGCTCAAGGCTACGCCAAGTAGGCCAGGTTGGCGCGGAGTGGCCAGGGCTTCTACCAGACCCGGGACCAGCGACTGACGATGCGCTTGATGCAGCCGATCTTGCATAGCATCCCACAACAGATCGTAGGCGCCTGCTTCGATCGCCGCGCCGAACAAGGCTACTCGTTGCAGATTGAAAACGGCGTCCTTGCGCTGCACATCGATGGGGAGCACATTCCTAGTTTCCGCGGTTTTGAGAAACGCCTCCGGCGAGATCACGACCACCTTTAATTCCGATGGCCAGGGCCTCTTCACAGCCAGCACGCTCCCGTCAGGCTTTACACAACTGACCACCAGGCCTCCGAGGTATGCTGCCGCAACATTGTCTGCGTGTCCCTCCATTTCCACGGCGTAACGGAGAACCTTCTCGGCGGACAAATCCAGATCCCCAAACAAAGAAGCGAGCGTGATACCTGCGATGATGGCAGTTGCGCTGCTACCCAGTCCGCGTGTCAGTGGCAACTCGTTATTTACGTCGAGATCCAACGGTGGCAGGTTCAACCCTTCACGCTCAGCGGTAAAGCGCATGGCGCGACAGATTAGGTTGTCTTCATTGCCTGCAAGTTCTTCCGCGCCTTCGCCCACCAGGTGCAGGTGGCATGCCTCGCTCGCTCCAGGTACGATCCGCGCCCGAACCGTCAGATAGAGTTTCAATGCGAGACCGATACAATCGAAGCCCGCTCCCAGATTAGCGGTCGACGCCGGCACTCGCACCGAAAACGAGCGCACACCACTTGGCTTAATATTTCTGTTCTCTGGAGTGTCCGTTGTTGCGGGATTAATCATGCCTTATAAGATCGGGCGGCAACGCGGCAACAATTGTAGGGGTGTCCCTCCTTAGAAACCATTATAGGTTTCATTAATGCATTAGCTCGATTTATGAGCTGGGATACTCCGTGGGCACCCCATCGTGGGTTTGGAACGACTTACGCACCGACAATCATGCCACGATGGGGTGCCCCAAGGAGGGACACTCCTACAATGCCTCACGCTGAATCGTGGGCTTTGGTGTGCCGCTTGATACCTTTAAGGATCGCGGCCTTCGTCGCCTTTACCAAAGAAGGCGGGTTGCGGTAGGTTCCGGCGAGTTTTCGCCGCCTGGTCGTCGCGTCGTTATCACTGAAAAGCTTCTGCTGGTGGTACTTGATAGCGTAGTCCGTATCCTTCAAAACATGTCCCGTCAACACCGCGACCACGTCCTCATCTGGGCCAATAACTCCATCAGCAACCAATCGCCTGATGCCGGCCACAGTTGATGCCGAAGCCGGTTCGCACCCCACTCCCTCTCGTCCGATAATAGCTTTCGCGTCGGCCATCTCCTGCTCACTCACGCTCAGCACCGTTCCGCCGCTCGCCAGCACCGCGCGCAACGCCTTCTGCCACGAAACCGGCGCGCCGATCTTGATTGCCGTGGCCAGCGTTTGGGGATGATCGATTGGATTTAAGTCGGGCCAGGCGTTCCAGTCAGATTTTGAACTAGCCGATTCAGGCAATACGGCTACGCTCCCGGCACCGGTCCCGTCAAAAGACTTGAACAGGTTTGCGAAAGGCGAGGCGCCTTCGGCTTGCACCACACTCAGACGCGGCAAGCGATCAATCAGACCAAGGTCACGCAATTCTGCAAAGCCTTTGCCAAGAGCCGTACTGTTGCCTAGATTGCCGCCCGGGACCACCACGTGATCCGGAGCGCGCCATCCGCGCTGGTGCAACAATTCCGCCGCCACCGTTTTCTGTCCTTCAATACGAAACGGATTAATTGAATTGACGAGATAGACTGATTCGTCCTCAGCCAACTCGCGGATCACCCTCATCGCATCATCAAAGTTCCCGTCCAGCTCCAACACCACAGCTCCGTAGTCCAAACTCTGTGCCAGTTTGGCGTGACTAATCTGGCCTCGCGGCACCAGTATCGCGCACTGCAATTTAGCGCGTGCTGCATAGGCAGCAAGGCTGGCCGCGGTATTCCCCGTGCTGGCGCAAACCACCGTCTCTACGCCCAGGATGAGAGCCTGCGTGATCGCTACGGTCATACCCGTGTCTTTGAATGACCCGGTCGGATTACAACCCTGGTGTTTTAAAGTCAGTGCATGCACTCCGCAGTAGGCGGCGGAAACCGGGGCATCGTAGATCGGCGTGTTGCCTTCAGCGAGTGAGACGATCGGCGCGTCGTCCGCAAACGGCAACAGCTCGCGGTAGCGCCACACACCGCTTCGGTCACGTGTCTCAAATGACGCCAGACGTCTCGTCCATAAAGCTCGCAGTTGTTCCGGATCCGTCGCTGACTCTTGCACGACATCCAGCAGTCCGCCGCAACGAGGGCAAACATAGATCCGATCATTGATGTCGAAGCGCGCACCGCAAGAGGGATCAATGCAACGCTGCGTGACCATGGTTCTTCCGGTTGTCTGGGGGTTCGTGGGCGGCATTATGCACTCGCCAGCGTGCTGTCGGTTTCGACCGACTCGAAGCGAGAAGCCGGCAGCTCAAGGCCAAATTCGCTGTGCAGCGACTGTACCGTCTCGCCCATCACCCCGGCCTCAACGACAAAAGAAACGTTCGATTCTGATGACCCCTGGGCAATCGCAATGATGTTTATTCCGCGCCGGCCGAGAGTGCTGAAGGTACGCCCGGCAATCCCGGGCAGACCGCGCATTCTGTCTCCCACCACCGCCACAATGGCAATGTCCGGGTTCACGGTGATGTGTTCCACTTTTTGATGGGCCAGATCCATGGCGAAGGCCTGGCGAAGCTTCTCAACTGTGCGGGCGGCGTCAGCTGAGCTGATGATAAAGCAGATGTCGTTTCCTGATGAGGCCTGGGAGATCAACAGGACGTTGGCTTGAGCATTGGCTGCGGCGGTGAAAGTTTTGGCGGCGACGCCGGGCAAGCCGACAATACCGCGCCCACCCACAGTAATCAGACTCACATCAGTAATCGCGGTGATGGCTTTCACGCCGCGGGCCGTCGGATGTCCTGACGTGGTGATTTGTGTGCCGGGTTGCTGCGGCGCAAAACTGTTCCGAATCCAGACCGGAATTCCGGCTTCGGAAACAGGGCGTAGAGTCTTCGGGTGCAGAACCTTCGCGCCGAAATAGGCCAGCTCAGCGGCTTCGTTGTATGAGATCTCGCGGAGGGTCCGCGCCTCCGGAACGAGACGAGGATCGGCGGTTAACACTCCGTCCACATCTGTCCAGATGATGACCTCACTCGCATTCAGCGCGGCGCCGAGAATTGTCGCGGAATAGTCTGAGCCCCCGCGGCCCAGGGTGGTTAGGATCCCTGCTGGCGTGGCGCCGGTGAAGCCGGTCACAACCGGGACTGCACCCTCACCAAGAAGGGGCAGTAGTCGTTGGTTCACGCGCTCGCGCGTCGCTTCCATTGACGGCTCGGCCTGGCCGTGCGAGCCATCAGTGACGATTACTTCGGTTGCATCGACAGCCACGCCCGGCACTCCTAACTCAACCAGGGCGGATGCCAGCAACCTCGCCGATAGCCGTTCACCCGCACTGGCGATTGCATCGAGAGCGCGCGGCGTCAGTTCACGCAACAGCGCTGTCCCACGGCACAAGCCGGTCATCTCTTTGATGATGTGTTCAGTTTCGGTCGTGAGCTCAGCACGCTTGATCTGGTCGCTGACTATGGTTTCAATCGCCGCCGCATGCTGTTTGCCGAGTAAGGTTGCCAATTCATCACCGGCGCCGGCGTCGCCTGTTTCCGACTGATGGGCCGCCTCAATGAGACGGTTGGTTACTCCGCTCATCGCTGAAACTACGGCCACGACACCGCTATCACTCGCGGACGCAGCAATGATCTCCGCCGCGCGCTGAATACACTCGGCGTTGCCAACCGAGGTGCCGCCGAATTTCATGACCTGAAGTTTTTCTTTCATGATCTGATGGCCCTTAACATAGGCGTCGCTAACGAGTTCTCATTCACACCCTGCTTTAGCTGGGTGTCGGGAACGGTCGGTGGTTTTCTGAAACCGTTTGAACGGTTTCTCAATCGCGCCGAAAACCGTTAAAACGGTTGCGGAATTCTGGTGCAACCGTCGTCACCTATCTGAAGATAGGTGTGAATAAGAAACGAGCGCGGAATGGGACTGACGCTAATAATTTTCGGTCCACTAGCGTGCCTTCAACGACGAACGCCTGTGCTGCAGCGGTTACTTCACTTGTCGTCCTTAGCCTTGCGACCCAGCGTGTTAGCACGCTGATACGCCGCCCACACCGCCTTCGAGAGCACCGTGCGCAAGCTGCCCTTCTCCATTTGATAAATCGCTTCAGCAGAAGTGCCGCCGGGTGAAGTGACCATGTTACGCAGCTCGGCCGGATGCTTGCGTGATTCACGTGCGAAGAGCACGCTGCCAAGCATCGTCTGCAGAACCAGTTCCTCCGCCACGTGCCGGGAGAATCCCATATGGACACCCGCATCAATCAGAGCTTCCATCACCATAAAGATGTAGGTGGGCCCGGTGGCCGAAAGTGCCGTCGCCATGTCAATCATTTTTTCATCATCGACCTGCAGCTCGAGCCCAAGCGCTCCGAAGATCATGTGAATCTGACGTTGCTGGGCTTCAGTGACTTCAGGCGTTGCCGACCAAACCGTCATGCCCTGTCCAATTTGAGCGGGTGTGTTTGGCATGGCGCGAACTATCGATCTGTGTTGCAGATCGTCGGCGATCGTCTCGATTCCCGCTCCGGCTACAATGGAGATCACCAACTGCTCCGGCTGAACCGAGTGTTTTAACTCGCGTAGTATGCTGCTCAGCCGCTGTGGCTTGACCGTCAAGACTACAATCGAGGAAGACCCATCGCCCTCTTTAGCACCTAACGGCTCGTGTCCAAAGGCAACAGCATCCTTGTTGCTCTCGAAAATGCGAATCCAATACTTCCTCTGAAGTTCCTCTCGACGATCTCTGCGCGGATGACTGCCCACAACCTGCTCGGTCTTCACCAGATTCTTCTTCAGCAGGCCGGCGATAATCGCTTCAGCCATTGCGCCGCAACCGATAAACGATAGTTTCGTCCCTTTCAGGCTGTCAGTTTTACCTTTCAAATCTTCTTGAATTTGGGCCATGAAGTTTTTGAGATCCAGAATGTTTGCAACGCTCTAATCCGCGTTCGTCCGCGCAAATCCGCGGCTCATCTTTGCCTTCGAATGTTCACGGCTATGCCGGCAGCGATGCTTCCTGACGAGCGGAGACTCTGCGATAGACGAGTTGCCTGGCAACCGCCGCTTCGGTAGCCAGCACAGCGCCTCCGGCTGCTCCCAGGATCAAGTTGTGAGAAAGGCCAGTAAAAGAAACCAGGTAGTCGTTATCAACCTTTAACTGTCCAATACTGACTGCCATGCCATTTTCAGTCATCACATCCAGGCGTGGCTGGGGTCGGTCGGGTTCTGGCAGATAGTGAATTAGTTTGCGAGGCGCCGATGGCAACCCGGCGTCCTGGCGAGACTGTTCCAGAGTGGATCCCGCTTGATCAGGAGATCCGTACTTCTCCCAGGCCTCCAGTATCTGAGCCACCGTAGGCGTAACTCTGAATCTCACCGTGACGTAAGCTGTATGTCCGTGTAGGACACTTACCCTTACGCACTTCGCTGTAATCTTTGGGCCCAGCGCCGGCAGGATTCCTTCCACTCCGACCTTGCCCCAAATCTTCAGCGGCTCAACCTCTGACTTTTGCTCTTCTCCGGTGATCAGAGGAATCAGGTTCCGCTCGATGTCAGGGAAAGTCTCAAACGTCTTCCCCGCGCCCGATATCGCCTGCTCGCTGTGGACTCTGACTCGATCGATGCCGAATTCTCGGAGTGGTTCAAGTGCAATTACATAACTTTGAATCGAGCAATTACTCTTCACTATGAGCGCACCGGTTCTATAGCCCTTGGCCCGGCGCTGACGCGGGATCAGATCCAGGTGATGCGCATTGACCGCCGGGATCACCATAGGGACGAACGGATCGGACCGGTACGCCGAATTATTGGAAGTAACCCACGCTCCCGCGGCTGCGTATGCGTGTTCCAACTTCAACACGCCCCCTTTATCAAGATTAATGGCGCAAAACGCGATATCAACCTGCGAGGCTATTTCGTCCACCTGCTGAACATCCCAAACGTTCATTGCCGCCAGTTCGTCCGGAACGTCTGTGTCCATCGCCCAGCGATCACCCACAGCGTCAGCGTAAGACTTGCAGGCAGAATTCGCAGAGGCTGCAACTATGGTGACTTCGAACCAGGGATGATCTGTCAGGAGCCGGGTTAACTGCTGGCCCACCATCCCGGTTGCGCCCAGCACAGCAACCTTCAACTTCCCGCCCGAGAGTTGTGTGCCCCCGGGCTCAGCACGAGCGATCTCTTCGGCTTGCATATATGTGTATTCCTCATGTCCGACATGCTTCAGCTTGTCGTCAGGATTAGCAAGGCTCAATGTGCGACGTTACGGGTGGTATTATCACTTGAGTCCCCATCATCTTGACGACAAGCTGAAGCATGTCGGACATTGTTCTTCCGGAGCTACCACGGTTGATAGTCAGCTCCAACCTTCGCCTGCGCGAAAACCATCAGCCGCTATAATACGATCCAGTAGTTAGGCAGTCACGTTAATGTTTGAGCAAGAGGGAATTTTGGCAGACGCCACCAGTATTTGGAGCCCATCCGAATTTGGTTACAATCGCCCCGCGATGGTTATCAACTGACTAATATTGCGCTACATGCTCTAAAGTCTTATCTAGTCTACATTCTCTCAGCACGGCTGCTTCGAAGAAAACGGTCATGATCCTGCCGTTTCCTTTAGAATCTCTGCCGCGGCAGGTCTTATCTTTCTTCTCCTGCATTCACATACAGAGGCCGTTCCCTGGATTTCAGGGCGCGCCGACTTGATAGCCTCTCTCTTCTTTTTAACGGCCCTCATTTCTTACGATTCTTACACGCAACAAAGTTGCTCGCAGTATCCAGCAGCAACGCTCGCATCCTGGTAATTTCCAAGGTCGTCGCCGAGATCCAGCGAGATGACAAGGGTACTCAATTTTGGAACCCATCGGAAGTTGGTTACAATCGCCGGGCAATTCTGAACACAATGTGCCCCTGTAGCTCAACGGTTAGAGCAGCAGACTCATAATCTGTTGGTTCGGGGTTCGAATCCCTGCGGGGGCACCAATTAACTGGCGAGTTGTCTTACATTTACCCCATCGATCTGTTGGCCTAAGAGCTGCTCAACCTCGCGATGGCGCGAAGATGGCGCGATCCGCCATCGGTTAATTCTACCCTATCCATACAGGTTCTAGCTCGCGCTAGTTACCAACGCGGACATAACGTGACCTCATTCCCCCGAAGTCGAGCACTAGCTTTCCGTCAGGCGTTATTGTGAATGCTGTCCGCTCTTCGCCGGGTTGGGAGGGCTGGTCGGTGACTAGCACTGTGTCATCGATTCGGTACTTCATAAGGATCACCTGATCCTTACCCTCAGCATGAATAATGTACGTCATGCTTCTGTCATCGCTAAACACGATGGTTGTTCGGCCGTATTCCGCAATAGCATCGGTGTCGGTGGGGTCACTTGCCCACCGTCCGAGCAGCTTACGCGATGAATCTTCCTGCACTTATTCTCCCTTCGAGTTCGTCTGTCCAAGTGTATTCACCGCCTGGCGTAGATTGATCGGCGTCTGGTGCGTGTAGACACTTGTCATCCTCACTGACGTGTGACCGAGCAGGTCCCGAATATCCCATTCGTGAACGCCATTGGCTCGCAAACGCGTCGCGAAGGTGTGACGGGTATCGTGAAACCTAAGGTTCACTAGCCTCGCATCTTCACAGGCATTCCGCCAGCCTGTCTTGATGGAATCGATGTTCACACCCGTGCGGGCATTGCTGAACACGAAGTCTTTAGGTTCAGCGTCCTGCTTGAGTGCCTTCAATTCCGCCAGGACAATGTCGTTCATAGGAATCGTCCGAGTCCTTCCGGTCTTGCTCTTGGCGATGAAAACTGTTCGAGGGAGAAAGTTCACGTGTTCCCACTGCAAGCCGAGAATCTCACCGCGCCGCATCCCTGTGTTAAGAGCAATGGTGACTACGGAGCGGATGTGATCTCGTCTTCCAGTGAGTTGCGCAAACAATCTCGTCTCTTCTTCTGCGGTAATGAATCTTTCGCGGCTCGGACTCTCCTTCAGCAAGCGCACGCGCCTCATCGGATTTGAGTCGATCAATTCATTGTCAAAAGCCATTGAGAGGATTTTTGAGAGACAAGCGAGATCGCGGTTGACGCTCGCCGGAGTGCGCGGCCTGGGCCGATCTTCCTTGTCGTGCTTGGTCGGCGTTGCCAGCCGCTCTCTTTTGAATTTCTCAATCATCATTGGCTTGATGTCCCGCAGATGCTTCTCACCAAAGAAATCCTTGAGCGTAACAGAGCGCTGTTCATCCTCGCGGTGACTTCGTTTGTTCGCCCTGGACCATGGTAAGAATGTTTCATCGACAAACTCAGAGAAGAGCTTTTTGCCCGGATTGTACTTCCGTTCATAAATCTCCTCTCTGCGTTGGCTCTCCGCTCGTTGAGCCTGAGCCTGAGTCCTTGCTCCAGGTACGGATTGATGCACGTACTGGCCTCGCAGAGTGAATTCAATCCACCAGATTCCATTCTCCCAATCGGTATCCGATCGCTTGAGTCTCTTTCCCTTGTATCGTTTGTAAATAGCCATTCGACTGCTCCTCCTTTAGGTTAGGAATCGCAGCCGTCAAAGTGGCTCGGATTCTAATCCCGGAGGCTCCTGCTGTCACCTGATGAACTGTTTTTTGGCTCCGCAATCAAGCGATTCTTAGCCGCCGCTTTTCATTCTGTACTCGTCTTCTTGCGGCCTCTTCATGCGCCCACAAATCAACCTCGGTTCGATTAAATCGGAGCAGGTCACCCATGCACGCATGTGGCAGCGGAAACTGATCTGGAGGCCGCCTTGACCACTTCACAATGCCGGCGGTAGTCGGTTCATTCTTGTCGTTGTACAGCTGCCAATACTCGGCTAGTTGGGTCGCACTCATCCACTCTCGAACTGGTATGACGACCTTCTCGACGGGTCGAGACTGAAGTAAAGCTAGGGTTTCACTTTGTGCTCGCTCGTAGATCCGCACCACATCTGCCGCCAGTCCGTCAGGTGTAGGAATGCCTATCTCATGCTCAGAAAACGCAGCCATACGTTGAGCAACTTCAAACCGCGTGCCATGAGGGCAGCGCCTCTCCTTCAACCCGTTAAGTGACCTCCGCAGGGAGTTAACTCAAGCGTCAACCCTGGACTAGCTATGGTCAAAAGGCGAGAAATGCGGGGCAGATTGAGTCCGTCTCCGTCATGAAAACGAATCCCTTAATGAGCGAGTTGAGTACACGACTGAAGACTCCGGATTGTCGAGCTGCGTCAAGAAAAGTGGCGCGTCAAAAAAGTTGACGCATCGTTCAAGTCACGTCTCAAAACATTGAGCAAATACTCAAAAACGAACGTCCTCGCTGCGTCAGAAAAACTGACGCGTCAGGAAAGCTGACGGATCGTCAAGACAGCTCTAAAAACATTGAGCAAATATTCAAAAACACATGTCATCGTTGCGTCAGAAAAACTGACGCGTCAAGAAAGTTGACACTCTGAGAACCATTTTTCAATAGACAGAACGGAATCGAAGCTTCCTGAGAAATCTTCGTTACGAGGTGTGTCTAGGAGTCTGACGACCTTGGAACAGCAACCATGATGGTCGCTAACAGGAGCGTGCTCGTGGCTTAAGAACTCAAACGATGATTGTGGAAACGCGAGGAGGCGCTGCGCACCTGAAGTTTTCTTGACACGTCACCCCTACAGGTTTTCGCGTCAAGTTTACGCAGCAAACTTCCCGCTTGCGCAGCTAGCGTCAAGTTTGCATTGTTAACTACTCCTAACACGCAACATCCGCGTTTCACGTTTGCGGGGCTAGCACGGAGTTTGCAGTGCAAACCTCGCGCTATCAGGGCAAACTCGAAACCGGACTATTGAGGAGGAATGACATGGCAAAAAGAGAGGTCAACTATCCGCACACGATCGGATTTCGTTTGAGTGACGAGGCGTGGTTTAGGATAACGCAGGAGGTCGTCAATACTGATCTGACACCGCAGGACTGGTGCCGCCTGGTGGTGCTCGATAGGCTGAATGAAGAGTACGGGTTGACGAAAAACGAACGCATTCTCTTCGAGCAATTTGCTCGCACTCAGTACCTTGTTGCGAACGGTTTTCAACTGCTCGCTGATGACAAACTGACCCCTGAAGAATGGAAAAAGTTCCGCGCTTTCGCCAAAGAAAAGATCGACCTGATTGCGGAGCGCGCCTTGGCAGAATTTCGCTTCCGTACGGCGAGCAAGGGGCAGCCTTAGGCCCTGGAGGAACTGAGATCAAAGACACGAAATGAGACTTCCAGATCGAGGAAAAGCTGAGTGCAACCTGATGGTAAAAGAGGATTTTGGAGGTTCATAAGTTATTGAACTCCCGCATTAACCCGTCAGCAGCGAAACAGCGAGAGAAGCTCTTTTTGGTTTGCGGATTTGTTTTTCCCGGCTAGTTTGAACTCAATATTCGCAACCGCTGTGACTTTCGCTTTAGGGTCTTTGATGATGCTCGCCAACTCAATAGCCTTCTTGAATTCACCCGCAGCTAGATAACCCTTGATAATCTCGTGCTCGCCTACCGAATCGCTACCAATTACGCTCCACCCTTCTTCGATGATTTGGTGCGGCGGATTGTTTTTGTAGGTGTTTTGTATCACTGCTAAGTCCAGCATCTCCGCTTCCTTTTCAAACAAGCCAGCCTTTTCATACATCGCTGCGACGGCTATGAAGTCTTTAACCTTCCCCCGAAAACACGACCGTGCGCTTATTCCATATTTGAAGTAAGTGCAATCGATGTCTCTTGCCACACGAGAGGCTTGATCAAGTACGCTCGATGCCTGTTCACGCTCGCCGGCCTCAATCATATAACCAGCAATGCTGGCTAATGTGTGGGCCTTTACATCACTCCACGGGCTGGGGATGTTCGCTGTAACTTGCAGAGCTTTCTCGAACATCCGAAAGCGCGCGTACGCCAACGCAACTTTCGCCATTCCTGAATCCTTGAAGCCCGGCTTCTCGATCGTGTGAGCTACTTTCTCGGCTCTTTCCAGAACGGTTAACGCCCCTTTTCTTTGTCCATTATTGTCGTAGCCCAGAGAAATTGAGACGAGCGCCTTGCACTTTGTGTCTTGTTCAGGGTCAAAAATATCCTTCCTTGTTTCAGTTAGGGCGAATGAAAGGGCCTCAGAGGCAGATGATTTGTTTCCAGATTTGGCAGCAGCACTAGCTACGTCAACCAGAGCGTCTATCCTCTCGATCTCGTAATGAATACTACGGGCTACGTTGATTGCCCTTCTAAATTGTTCCTGCTCAACCAGTTTGATTGCAGCGGCGCGAAGCACTTCTCCCTTAATGAATTTATCTTTGACGTTCATCCCAATCTTCAAGGCTTGGTCTGTAAGTCCAGCCTGAGCAGCGTCCGCTAAAATCAAAGTTAGCGCATACTCTCTGTCCCCATACCAAGTCTCATTCTTGGTCTTTTCGGACGTTGTTGCCGTGGCAGCTTCACTCAAGAGATCGGAAGCCTTGTCAATCAAGCCCAACCGACCGTAAGCGACGATGAGCTGCCGGGATGCCCAAGCGCGGTGGCTCCCTCCGATGGACTTAGCGATCTCGGCTGCACGCTCGACCTGATCAACCGAACCGATTTCTGATATTGCTCCGATTGCCGCTGCTTTGGATAAACCATCTTCAATCTGTGCAGTCCAAATCAAAGCTTCAGATAATAACCTGTCCGCAGACTCTTTATCTCCTTCCTGCAGGTAGAGTTTCGCGATATCCACAAGCGCATCTGCTTTATCTCTGGGTTCCTTAAGCTGCGCCAGCAAGGAGAGGGCGCATTCGAATTTGGTCTCACCGACTGTTCTGGGGTCAGGCTCGACGATAAAGAATGCCAGGAAAATGAGAAATAGCACGCTTAGCGAGGACAGAGTTTGCTTAATCATGCGCTCACGTTAGCAGTTTCGGGCGGCGATCACAGGCGGAGAAGCCTCATGATTGTAATGTGGTTGTCCACAATGGGCCAATGTTGAATTAACGACGACTGGTGAGCCGAAGAGCATCACCGAACCCATGGCGTCCACGCGGACCACAGATGTGGCAATCTTCAAGCGCAGTTGATTGTATGCGTTTAATGCTGTAATTCGTCAGTCCCTCTTTGATGTGAATGGGTAAAGGCGTATCCAAGAATGGCTGCAACAAGTGTCGCAGCACTAACATTGCGTAGGAGGCTGCTCTCATATTCAAGTCCATAACTGCCGGCGCATCGAGACGAACGTCCTGGGAGTATCCCATCGCGAGCACGCGCGCCTTCTCATTGGGTTCCAATCCTTCAATTCTCACGCGCTCTTCCGACACCATTCCCGAACAGAGCAAGCACGCTCTGCCGGGCGAAACGTATGAAACTCTTGAATTTAAGCTCTGAATGCCGACATCATCAATGCCGATCTCTGTTCCCATATCGATGTAGGGAATTAGATATTGGTATGCGACTTCAGTCATAACCAGTCGCGGCCAATCTCGATTGTCTACACAACCGAATATGAAATCACAGCCCCTTAACTCGAGCGCCACCCTTTCATTTGTGATGTCGCCGCCGTCGATGATCCTAATCTCAGTCGGCAATCCGGTTTCATTCAATGCTTCTCGCAATCGTTCGGCTTTCGGTATATTCGCATCTGCATCACGTTGGCGCGCATAGAGGATCCGATTTAGGTTGTGATCTTTGATGATGTCGAATTCAAAAACAACGATTTCACCAACGCCCGCTCGGAGCAAAAGCTCAATGATTAACGAACCCGTGCCGCTTGCGCCTACCACGGCCACGCGCATACGCGACAAGCGCGCAAGCGCGCCGCTACCCGTGAGCGCAAGACTGCGATCAAATATCTCGGATGGCGTTGGTGAAACCTCTGCAAGCCTACCGTTCAGAGGAAGTGATTCTAGACGTTCACCAACTATCACGAGCTCGTCCAGCGCCATAGGTTCGTTTTCGTGAGGAAACCAGAGTCTCCCATTCACGGCACGAGCACCAAGCACAAGGCTCCCAAAAACACCCGTAGGCTGCAGCTCGTTTAGGTTTGCCATGAGTTCGGGGTCATTGGAGTCGTCGTACGGTGAGAACCCGACGCGAATATCACAACCCGGGTGGGTATGTACCGTGAGAAACCCAGCCAAACCTAATTCCCTGACTCGTAGTAAAGCGCGACGAAGATAACGATTGGAAAACGTTAACGCTCCATGCTCCTGCTCTTTCAAATCACCTTCCGCAGGGGCAAGAACTTCTCTTACGAGCAGCGATGAACGTTGAGGGTGGTTGTTGCCTCCAACCAACAACAAACATCCAGTCTCCGCTGGGAAGTCGACTCCTTCACAAAAAGATGCGGACGTAAGCTTCAATACTTCCCGGTTGAGTTGCTCGCTCGTTCTGAGCTTCATTGTCTGATTCCTCGTTTGAGAAAGAAGCCACGGCAATGCGGGATATGAGTAGTCAAGTCATCCTGAAGTGGATTCCAAGGTCGAGTCTCGTGATAGTGCCAGGAAATCAACGTCCAATTGCGCCCGTCAATGGAGACAGTTGATTGCTGGTTCGGTATCCGGCCGCTGGAGTGCGTGAAAGGAAGCTCCACGTAAAAAGCGTCCAAACCGCCCGATGGGTAAGTGGCAGGAACTGCGATCAGGATGTTCGCTCTTCCGTTGCCCCAGGGTGGCGACGGCACGCCTATGTCTCTAACTTCGACATACTCCTGACCGCCAACATTAACGAGGCGCGCTGTTTCGCCCGCCTCATTCGCTGCGTCAATATCATCTTCGATTGTCTGCGAGCCGCGCGGAGCGCGGCTGACAGCTAAGGTCGAGCCATACTTGCCATCCTTCTGGGCCTCAAAACAATCGCTGCGTTGCAGCGAAAGAGGAGTATCAGGCGGCAGTGGATCAACACCGTCAAGTGTGTACAGACTGAACTCCTGCGGATTCATACCGAAACTCGTCAGCAGTTCGCGCGGGGTTGCCGTGGATGATGGCGCAATGCCCCAACGAGTGTTGATTTTGACGGCCAGCTCATATTCGATGCCAAGATGACGAGTTACACCGTGAGCCAACGCGAGCCATAGCGACTGGTCCAAATTGGTTAATGGCTCGCTCCATTCACCGCGCTTCTTGAGGTAGCGAAGTGCGTCAAGCGGTGACTGCGGGGTGGGCGGTAATAGCGGTTTACCCAAAACTTCGGCACCTTTAGCGAATACTTCTCCAATTGTGTCAGTGAGTGATGCTTTAAAATGCAGCTCTTGCCCGTCCGGCCAGTTGCGAACACCGAGTTTGATTAGTTTCTTCTGAAAGCGATCGGCCAGCTTTCCATGTGCCTGACCGGCGCCTAATTCTTCCGGCACTTCTGCGTCAACACTTTCCAGCCAGTGGTCGCCAAGTTCCTTCTCAGCGACTGATAAATCTTTCTCTTTGATCATCGTAATTCTCCTCTGATTGGTTGTAGCGACCGATTCTGTTTTAGTATTTTTGCCGTGCCTAACAACTGCAGTCACAGCAAGGGCGATGTCGAACTCCTGCCCCATTTAGATAAGCGATTGGAAGGCGTGGAAATGTCGAAGAATTTTTCCGTTTATTTCGTAATTTTCGAGCACCTCAATCGCTAATAGTTAAGGAAGCCGTTATTTGCCCATGAAATCAACTTGTTCTCCCGATTGGGAATCTTTGCTAAAACGGCTGACGGCAGTGGCGTTTGGGTGGTTCGCCGATAGAGGTTGTACTGATGACGAATCCGTGCTGCCGGGTACCGGTGTGTCAGCTAAAGATCTTGTATACAGCGCGACATTGGAATTTCTTAAGAAGGAAGGACAATATCGTGTGAAATCCGACGAAGATCGCTTCCGAGTGATTTACACGATCATGTGGCGAGATTTTGTGGATCTTGTCAGAAAAGGGCGCGAACACTACAGGACAGTGATTCTGGACGCAGCACTTGACGCTGACGGTGGAAGTCAATTTGAGAATTTACCGGATTCCAAAGACAGTTTCGCAAGTGCGGAGGCGGCGTCAGTTGCTCGAAGCTTATACCCGCTTACCGATGGCGAACAGGGATTAAAAGATTTGATTGATGCTGTCGCGATCTTAGACCGCCGTGAACGGGAGGACCAAGCTTATCTTCTTGATGTGACCCCGGAAGAAATTACGAACATGAAGAAGAAACTTAAGTATAGGCGCGCACGGCGGCGGCGACCGACTCCAGCAAAGTTGGAAAGTTAGAATTTATGCCAAAACCTGATAAGGACTTGTTGCGTCCAAAATCCGAGCGCGAGGAACTGTTCGACGCGATTCTTGGTCCGGACGAGGAAATGGACGACGAACTCGCTGATGAAATCCTAAGCAGTTACGATCTAACCGGATCCCAATTGGTTGAAGAGTTCAAGGTACGCTTGCAATCGGAACTGAAGCATCATTTCGAAGAGACGAACGAAATATCCAAACCTCTCGAAACCGCGCTGAAAAGCATCATGGCTCAGCAGCGAGCATCAGAACCTGCTCCCGTCGAAGCCGAGCCGTGGATTGGCAGCGTCTTGGCTGGCAATCTTCCCTCAAGCACCCCAGCGCAGTTGCTATATTCTTGGCACAAACAAAAAGAAGGGGCAGTGTCCGAGAACGACAAGAGGATACTTGACGAGTTAGAAGGAGAGTTAAAAGAGAAGTGAGTAGATTTGGCAGGAAGGAGCGACTTGCGAGCAGTCCGGCGGCCTTTGCTCGCGAATTATTGGCGCGACTGGAGCTGAAAAGCGCTGGCGATCTGGGCGTTCTAACCACGCGGCTGGGCTTGTCAGTGAAGGAAGTCGATTCGGATAGTTTTGAGGGTGTGTTGGTGTGTCGCGCGGACAGGAGCAAGGGAATAATCGCGATTAAGATCGGCATCCGCGAGGAGGGCCGGAAGAGATTTGCAGTATGTCACGAGATCGGTCATTTCATCCTGCCTGGGCATGGCACTGATCGTTGCATCTGCAAGTCGGAGGACATCGAATCGTGGCGCAAAGGTGCTCCGGAACATGAAATCGAAGCAAACGAGTTTGCGTCCGAGCTACTGCTTCCTTACAAAGAGATCAAACCTTACCTCCGGCAGAAGAATCTCACAATCGCTCTAGCTCAAAACGTCAGCAAAGATTTTAACTCATCCCTTACTGCGGCGTCTCTGAAATGTGTTGAGGTGACCGAAGAAAGATGCGCAGTCGTTTTCAGTACTGCCGGTTCGATAAAGTGGTTCCGTGGTAACGATAATTTCCACCACTTCGTTCGGGTTAACCAGAAGGTAAGCGATGGGTCGTACGCCGCGCAGCTGTTTTCCGGGAAGAGGGTCGATGAACCGAATGGTGCCGTTCCTGCCGACGCATGGCTTGATTCGGAGAACTTATCGTCCGACGCGAGGATTTGGGAAGAGTCCGTTTTCTTGCCCTACTACAACAGTACCATCACGATACTCACGATTCACAAACCCTTGTAGTGAAACAGGCCCGACTGAGCCTCGCGGGCTTTCCATTCCGATACGGCAACTGCTTGGGGGTACATTCTGTGCGTAGGCATCCTCGCCAAGTGAGATTATCTACATATAGACTGTAGTCGAAAGTTGAGAGATAGGAATCATGAAAGCAAAAGATTCATCGAAGGCGCTGACTAACAAAACAACCTACATGAGTGACAAGGCATTTGCCGATTTCAAGAAGGCTTTAAAGACTGCTCTCGCTTTTGAGCGAGGAAAGCGTGGCAACCTAAAGGTGGATCGAATTAGAGTTCCGCACCGAACACGAATCCATGAACCGCGCTGACGTTACGGAACTGCATTACATTACGACCATCTCGAATGTGATTTCGATATTGCAGCACGGCATCCTGTCGAATACACTCGCCGCCGAACTTCCGCATGACTCCGTGGCGATGCCTGAAGTTCAAGAAATTCGAGCGAACAAGCAGATACCAGGTGCTCGTCGATTACACGATTACGCCAACCTATATTTCGACGCTCACAACGCAATGCTAAGCAAGCGTCGTCGTTACAATTCTTCGATTTGTGTCCTCCAGGTTGACGCAAGCGCTCTCGATCTCCCTGGGGTAATCGTGACCGATCGAAATGCAGCAAGCAGTTGGGTGAGCTTTATGACCGTCCCCGAGGGACTGGCAGCCATCGACCGCGATCGATTGTTTGCTCGCTCGTGGAAACACCCTGAAGACATGTATGACGAGATGAACCACAAGTCAGAAAAGTGCGCCGAGATTTTGGTTCCCGACCGCGTAGAAGCACGATTCGTCGTGGGGGCTTACGTCGCGAATCAGAATGCTTCGACGGCGCTCCAAGCGCTCGGAACTGGATTGCCCGTGCGCATCCGTGGTGATATGTTCTTTTAGAATTTCAGATGAGAATCTTGATCGCAGACATTTTGCAGTCTAAGGCGCAGACACTCATCAATACTGTTAACTGCGTCGGCATCATGGGCAAGGGCATTGCTCTGGAGTTCAAGCAGCGCTTTCCAGAAATGTTTGACGATTATGTGAAGCGATGCGAACGTAAAGAGGTGAAGCCTGGCGTCCCTTATCTCTACAAGCGTCTGCTTCCACCAAACATCATTAACTTCCCAACTAAGGATCACTGGAAGTCGGTTTCGCGACTCAGCGATATTGAGCGCGGTTTACAACACCTGGTGAGTCATTACAAGGAATGGGAAGTAACCTCTCTGGCGATCCCCCCACTGGGCTGTGGCAATGGACAACTCGAATGGAAAACGGTAGGCCCGTTGATCTATCGCTACGCTCGTCAGATGGACATTCCAATTGAGCTGTATGCTCCGTACGGAACGCCGCCCAAAGAATTGACGATTGATTTCTTGTCGCAGGAACCGGCTACGACTTTCCAACGCAAGACAGTGCAATCAGCTATCAACCCTGCGTGGTTAGGGCTAATTGAGATTCTCAGTCAAATCGAATCCAAGCCTTATCATTGGCCGACCGGACGGACGCTCTTCCAGAAGATCGCTTATGTTGCCACGCGCGAAGGACTGCCAACCGGATTCCAGTATGAAAGAGGCAGCTTCGGTCCATTCAGCAAAGACCTTAAGAACGCCGAGACTAAGCTGGTTAACAACAACTTGCTTCAGGAAGAGCGCAAGGGCAGCATGTTCGTGGTAAAAGTTGGACCGAATTTCGCACGCCTAAGGAGTGACTTTCAATCGTCAATTTCTCAATGGAAGACTATTGTTGATAAAACGACTGACCTCTTCTTGCGAATGAACACCGATCAGGCGGAAGTGGTGGCGACCGTGATCTTCGCCGCGGATGCTCTTAAGAAGCAACAAGACTCCACGCCGTCAGAGACAGAAGTTCTCGATTCGGTAATGCAATGGAAACAAAGACGCCAGCCACCTCTTGAAGCGCAAATGGTAGCGTCCACCATTCGCAATCTTGGAATGCTCCGATGGCTGGATGTCACACCGGACGCCGAATTGCCAGTTTCAGAGGAAGAGGAACTGGTAGAAGCCTGACCGGATGCACCTAGGGCATAAAATTATATAGCATGATGCCTGAAGTTCTGACTGGCTGTCCCGAGAGTATTGTTGGTGAAAATTTAGTTTGCCAAGCGGCATCCTCCGCAGCTTGGCGCAGCTGAGGATGCCCGCTGACGGCTTTAGCCCAAATCACTTTTCCCGTTTCATCAAATACGATTCGGACTTCTACCGTTCCTGAAGCGCCGGCCTCGCGTGCGGAGACGGGATACGAGGGTTTGATCTTGTTGAGGGCCCGACCATTGAGTACTCCACCGGCGACCTTAGCTGCGGGTTGCGGATTAGTATCACCAACGACTGATGGCATTTTGCGACTGACCGCTGATTTGATTCCCTCGTAGCTCCGGCGATCAGTCTCAGTTAGTCCTGGAACAAACACGGAGAGTTCTGGTTGGCGCAGTAAGAGCGCTTCAGCTTCATTCTTGTAAAAACGCGCGAGGGTGGAAAAGCCCAATTGATCACTCACAATCGCCGCCGTAATACTAAATCTGACGACGTAACCTCGTAACTCCTCGTCATCCTTGCCATGAACTAGGGCTAGTCCCTGTTGTTTTATCAGTAGCGAAAGATGCGGCAAAGGTTTATTGCCATGCAGATAGCTTTCACTTTCGAGAAAGGACGAAATCCAATAATGCCTTTCAGGATCGTTCCCCAGCCACTTGAGCAATTCACTCTCGAATCGATTTCCCAGCCGCTTGCGCTCAGCGTCGAAGACGGTCGAAAGGCGACTCTTGTCTCCAGCCCATCCGCCTTGCTCTTCCGTGAGTGCTTTCTCGAGAGTGGCGAACGGGATTTCGGTGGCCTGGGCTTGCAAGACAAGAGCGCATAGCAGAACTACGGCGGGAGGATACGCAAGTTGCTTGATCATGATTACTCTCAGTTAAGGTTTTGTACTTTCGGACGGAATACTCGCAGAAAGGGACTACTTCAGTCTAGTACGCGTCGGCTCCAAAGTGAATGGTAAGATGGCGCGATTATGGCGCGATGGCGTGCTGAGATGTCGCAAGATGTAACAAACTTTGACGGCTGCGGATTCGGTAAATACTGCTTCATCTCACTTCGTCTCGCCTTGTTGATGCCCCTCAAACCGACTCATAATCTGTTGGTTCGGGGTTCGAATCCCTGCGGGGGCACCAATTATCCAGTGAGTGTTCTTACCTTTACGCTGCGTGAGCCTTTACCTGAAAGCGCCTTAAACCGTCCATCGCCTTATGACGCAGAAATTAGAGTCGCGAGACCGATCCAGTCAGCGGGGCAAACTCCGCATCGGTAATGACTGGAATGCGATCACGATCATCGCGCTGTCGCAATCGAATCCGCTGAAGGCCATCGCCGAATTGGTTGAGAATTCCATCGATGCCCGTGCCACGAATGTCACGATCGTTCGCGGTCGCAGCGAAGGCCGCCACTACCTGGAGGTCCGGGATAACGGGCAGGGCATTCCCCGCGATGCGGACGGTCGGCCGGACTTTCGCTATGTCGCCACACATATTTGTGACTCGGTGAAGCGACGACTCAAGGTAGAAGGAGCCGCCGGACTTCAGGGTGAGTTCGGCATCGGCCTGCTTTCCTTTTGGACGCTGGGAGAGGAACTGACGCTGACATCTACAGGTGCGGACAATCGTGCATGGCAAATGGTCATGCGCAAAGGCGACCCGAGCTACGCGGTCAAAGCCAAACGCTCGCTTTTTGTTGAACCCGGAACTCAATTGCGAATAGCGAGGCTGCTCGACGGAATTCGTTCGCTGTCTGGAGAGAAGATCCAGTGGTACCTCGCGGCGGAGTTGCGCGACCGTATCCGCCACACCGGGGTGCGTATTACGGTGATCGACAAGATATCTCGGAAGCAGTACGCAGTGGAGCCACGGCAGTACGAAGGACGCCTGCTGCATCAATTGCCGGTCATTCGCGCCACGCTCGGCGACGTTTACGTTGAGCTGTACATGAACGAACCGAGAGAAACGAATCGAGTCGCGCTGTTTCGACAAGGCACGCGTGTGTTCGAAGACATTTCCGTGGTGGACGAACTGGCGAAGGCGCCATGGACAACACGGTATCTTCAAGGCCACATCGATGCGTTTTTCATAAATCTAACGCCGGGCACCCGCAGCGGCATTATCCGCGATGAAGCTTATTCCGCGCTTTTGGATGCGCTGCTTCCGTTAGAGGAAAAGCTGATCGAGATGTTCGAAGCGCAACGCCGAGCTGAGGAAGAGCAAGCCAGCCGTGAACTACTGCACACAATCCAGCGCGCGTTTCGCGAGGCATTCCTTGCGCTGCCGGCCGAAGACTACGACTGGTTCGACATTCGTGCCCGTGGACAACGCCGCTCAGGAAACAGCAACGGCGAATTCGATTCTGGCGAAGAACTCACGGTGGGCGCTACAGAGTCCGAGACCGGCAATGTAAAGCAGCGGCAGTTTTTCGAGTTCGCTGGTCCGCTTTTCACTGTCGCGGTCTCACCGGCCTCGAGTGTGGTGCGTGTTGGCGAGCAGAGGTCGCTGCGTGCGTTGCCCTATGATAGATCCCGTCGTCGGGTCGAGACCGATCTCACATTCATGTGGGAAGTAGTAGAAGGCAATGGCGCCCTGGACCATCATCACGATCAAGCCGTGAGTTTCCTTGCGCCAGCCGAGCCCGGCCTGGTGCGCGTAAGGATTTCGGTTCGCCAGGGAGACATTGAGCGTTCAGGCGAAGGGCTAATAACGGTGACTCATGAATTACTTCCCCAGGTTGGAACGACAATGGTCGAATCGTCGGGTTTGCCAGGTTACACGTTCGAAAGCGCGCCGGGCGATTCGTGGCGATCCAGATTTGATTCGACGCGGAATATAATTGTCGTAAACAACGGTCACCGCGATTTCGTGTACGCCGCCCGCAATAAGTCGCTCAAGCTGCGTTACCTGGTCCGACTGTATTGCAAGGAGCTCGTACTGAGGAACTTCGTCGGGTTGCCTCCAGACCAACTTTTGGAACGCATGGTCGAGCTATCGCTAAGAACTGAGGAAAATCTCTAGGTGCAGACCGTTGCCAAGGGGTTAGACACTTTGCTTTTGTAACTCTCGCGTGACTTCATGGTACACTGCGCTCGCCTAACGATTTTGACGAGATTTGAGGAGTCCAGTCCTGACCCCTTCGCCAATTAGAAGGGTGTTCGCACATGCCACTGGCCGTTCCTGAGCAATCTTTCGCTCCTGGTCCAGACGAAATGGAACGGAGGACGATTGGTTCGCAGCAACCCTTACAATATGAAAGTCACCCGCTAGATCTGTCGCTACAATTCAGTGGCGACACCCATTAATCCAATTGAGTAAAGGAAAACCCATAGGTATCGGAATTATCGGTGCAGGATTTGCCCGAACCACGCAGATTCCGGGATTTCGCGACTGCATGGGCGCGCGGGTGGTTGCTATCTCGAGCCGGCATCGGGAGCACGCCGCTGAGGTCGCAAAAGAGTTTGGTATCGAGCACGTAGCGAAGGATTGGCAGGAGCTGATCGAGCGTGATGATATTGATCTCATTAGCGTCGTGACGCCTCCTGCGACACACCTGGAAATGACTCTGGCGGCGCTTGAGCGGGGTAAAGCCGTGCTTTGTGAAAAGCCGATGGCCTTGAACTCGGCAGAGGCTAAGCGCATGACGGAACGAGCACGTAAGGTGGGGGTGCTTGCGCTGATCGATCATGAGCTGCGCTTTCTAAAAAGCCGGAGAATGATGCGCAATATGGTGGCCACTGGTGCCATAGGCGCCGTGCGCCACTGCAACTATCTTTTCCGCTCCGATTATCGTGGCGTGATCGGACGTCCCTGGGACTGGTGGTCAGATGAGACAATGGGCGGCGGCACGCTGGCGGCCATCGGCTCTCACGTCATCGACTCATTTCGCTGGCTACTGAGCACAGAGATCAGCGAGGTCTCTTGTATGCTCACAAGCCACGTCGCTGAACGTCCGGATAAATCTACCGGTTCAATGCGCCGAGTAACTTCCGACGACGAAGCAAAACTACATTTTCGCCTTGCTGACTCACCGCTAACAAAGAATGCCACTGGTGCGGCCGCGCTCTCAGTGGTCGAAGCGGGCAGCTACGAGAATCGGCTGGAGATCTACGGCGCAACCGGAGCCCTGATGGTCGAAGAAGCCGGCGAACTCTGGCATTCCCCGGCGGGCTCGGGCGCCTGGCGTCCTATTGAGGTCCTTCAAAATACCATCGCACCCGGCATGCGACCGGCAAGTTGGTCGAGAGGCTTTGCCGCCCTCTCGTGTGAGATTGTTGAAGCAATGCGCGAGGGACGCACCAAGATTGATAACGCGGCGACTTTCGAAGATGGATACCGCGTGCAGCTTGTTTTGGATGCGGCAAGGGAATCGAACCGGAAGAGATGCTGGATAAAGGTAGAGGAGGGCTGAAGAAGCGGACGGTACTAGGAGCAAGAGTTTTTCCATTTCTCATTTTCCATTTCTCATTCGTCATTTGTGGGCTATTGTTGGTGTCCGTTCGTGTGATTTCGTGGATCGTTCTTCTCAGCCAAATAAAACATCCACGAAGTAACACGAATCCTCACGAAATCAGATTCAGAAAATGACCGAATGAAAAATGGCAAATGGAAAATGGAAAATGTCTCGGGGCAAGCCTAAAGCAAACCTCCAACACGTCCGTGTAGGCATCGATACGGGCGGCACCTTCACCGATTTTGTATACCATTCAAACGGCCGCCCTCAAATCTTTAAACTACCTTCCACACCGGACGATCCGTCAATCGCAATAATTGAGGGTTTGCAGCGCATCGCCGCCGGCACAGGCGGAGCGCTACATGACATCGAAGTCGTCCACGGCACTACCGTGGGAACCAATGCGTTGCTGCAGCGACGCGGAGCGCGTACGGCGCTGGTCACGACCAGGGGGTTTGAAGATGTTCTGGCGATTGGCCGCCAGGCTAGAGCTGAACTCTACAACCTCAACGCGATTGGCCCACCGCCACTAGTGGCGAACGATCTTCGATTTGGAGTTCACGAGCGGGTCACGGCAGAAGGGGAAGTACTAAAACCCTTGAGCGCAGAGGAGGTCCGCGTCCTAACCGAAAAGCTGAAGCGCGCACAGGTTGAATCAGTAGCCATCTCGCTTCTCTTTTCTTTCCTACGTCCCGCACATGAGCAGCAAATCGCCAGAGCTCTTGCGAAACTCGCAGTGCCGCTTTCGATCTCGCATCGCATCTTGCCTGAGTATCGCGAGTACGAACGAACTTCAACCGTGGCCATCAATGCCTATCTGCAGCCGCTCATGGGTGATTACCTCACCAGTCTCGCCGAGAGGGCCCCCAGAGAAATTGCAAAAGTCGCTCTAAACAGTCAAAGACCAAAAACCAAAGGCCAAAGACCACTTTTAACTCTGCGCGTAATGCAGTCCTCTGGCGGAAGTATCTCGGCGACCGCTGCAGCAGACGAGCCGGTACGGACGATTCTCTCTGGTCCAGCAGGTGGTGTGGTCGGTGCCCTGGCTGCGGCGCGAGTCGCAGGTTTCTCGAACATCATCACCTTCGACATGGGAGGCACCTCGAGTGACGTGGCGCTCTGTATGCAATCACGATTGCGCACCACCAATGAAGCTGTCGTTGCCGGGCTTCCGGTCGCGGTGTCCGTGATGGATATCCACACGGTTGGCGCCGGTGGTGGTTCAATCGCCAGAGTGGATGAAGGCGGGTCGTTGCGCGTAGGCCCTGAGTCGGCAGGCGCCGACCCGGGCCCTGCTTGTTATGGACGCTCGGTCCTGCCAACGGTTACCGATGCTCATATGGTGCTGGGCCATTTTGGCGGGGGCGGTCTGCTCGGCGGTGAATTTAAACTTGATGCCACACGAGCGGATGAGGCTCTCGGTCTATTGGCAAACGAAATGGGCAAGGCGTCGGCGAGGAAAGTTAGCGCTGTCGAGGCGGCGCAAGGTGTCATTGCCGTGGTGAATACAAACATGGAACGTGCGCTACGCCGGATTTCTGTTGAGCGCGGTCATGATCCGCGTGATTTTGCATTGCTTCCTTTTGGCGGCGCTGGAGGACTTCATGCGGTGGAACTCGCGCGGGCTTTACGTATTCCTCGCATTCTGGCGCCAGGCTCGGCGGGGGCGCTCTCAGCAATCGGCGTGGTAACGGCGGATGTCGTCAAGGATCAGAGCCGCACGGCGATGCTCGAAGTTAACCCTCGTGTGCGCACAAAATTGGAAAGCGCGTTCAAGAAGATGGAAGGTATTGCCCGTGCCACGCTGCGCAAGGAAGGATTTGCCGAATCGCAGCAACGTCACGAGAGATCGTTGTTTCTGCGGTACAAGGGACAATCCTTCGAACTCGAGATCAAGCAGACAGCCGGCAACGTAGCCGGACATTTCCATCGCGCGCACCAGATGCGTTACGGTTACGCGCAGGAATCAAACATTGTAGAGATTGTTAGCATGCGATTGAGGTCGCTGGGCGTCGTGGCAAAGGTGAAGCAGATCGGTGTGCCGGTTTCTAGTCAGAAAGGATTTGCCAAGCCTCCGGAATACTCGATCGCCTATCTTGCAGGCAAGAAACAGCGCGTTGCTATCTACCGGCGAGATGAACTGCGCGCCGGATCCAAACTCAGCGCGCCCTGCATTGTGACGGAATACTCCGCAACGACGCTGATTCCGCCCGGTGCAAAGGCGGCAGTAGATAGCTTCGGAAATCTAATCATAGAGGTCCAGGTCGAGAGCCGTCGCCAAGCCAAGAGGTAAAGGTTGCTTTGTGTGTAGCCGCGTAGCGGCGCAATGTTTATAGATTGTCACACGCAATGCTCGTTAGCTCCGTCAGGAGCTCAATGTCTGCTTCTGTTACGCCCATAAATGGGCTTGAAAAAAAGGTATCGCTTCCGTCTATAAGTATTTCGTGCCTAACGGCACTAAGACTTTACGAAACAGCACATTCCGAGAAGCCCTTTTCTATTCCTGAAAGCCGCGAGAATAGATCGACGCGGCGCCGGTTGGTTGACCTGAGATGAGAAGACGATTCGACCCTATCACGCTCGAGATTTACCGCGCGCTCTATACCTCTGTGGCAGAAGAGATGGGCATTGCGCTGCGGCGTACTGCATTCTCACCAAACATCAAGGAGCGGCGGGATTACTCATGTGCGATCTTCGACAGCGATGGTCGGGTGATCGCGCAGGGAGATCACATGCCCGTGCACCTGGGCTCAATGCCGATGGCTGTTGCTGCCGCGCTTAGCGAAGTAGTGATGGCACCAGGCGACGTGGTCGCCTTAAATGATCCCTTCGCCGGCGGAACGCACTTGCCTGACGTTACCTTGATAGCAGGCGTCTGGGTCCAGCCAAAAGACGGCAGACGGCAGACGGCAGACGGCAGGAAGCAGAAGGCAGCAAGACAAAGTGACCGATCGCCTGCCTCCTACCTGCTGCCTCCTGCCTCCTGTCTTTTCTACGTTGCTAATCGCGCCCATCACGCAGACATCGGCGGGGCTACACCTGGCTCAATGGGTTTGGCCACGGATGTTTACGGCGAGGGCCTGCGTATCCCGCCGACTCGAATCGTAGGCGGCGGCGCAGTGGATGAAGGTGTGATGCGATTGATTCTCGCAAATGTTCGCGGTCAAACTGAGCGGCGCGGAGACTTCCAGGCCCAGATTGGTTCCTTGAAAACCGGTGAAGCGCGCTTGCTGGAACTCGTGGAGCGGCGCGGCGCGCGCGAAGCCACCGCGTACGCGACACACCTGATCGCGTATTCAGCCCGGATAATGCGCCATGCAATCGCGACGATCCCGGACGGCGAATATGAAGCAGAGGATTGGCTCGACGACGATGGCATCAAAGATGAGGCAATTCCGATTCGCGTAAAAGTGAAAATAAAAGGCGACCAGGCCCGGGTCGACTTCACGGGCAGCGCGCCACAGGTGGCTGGCGCAATCAACGCCGTCGAAGCGATCACGGTCTCCGCCGTCTCATATGTCTTTCGTTGTCTGATTGCCGGAGAAATACCAGCGAGTGCGGGTTTGATGGAACCAATCGAAGTTCTCGCGCCAGCCGGCACCGTTGTCAACGCAGTACATCCAGCTTCCGTGGCCGGCGGCAATGTCGAGACCTCGCAACGCATTGTCGACGTCCTTTTCAAGGCCCTGTCTCACGCCTTACCTGATCGCATACCGGCCGCGAGCCAGGGCACAATGAACAATCTCACAATTGGCGGCATTGATCCTCGTACAGGTCAGGAGTTCTCTTACTATGAAACGGTTGCCGGTGGTATGGGAGCCCGACCAGCTCAAGATGGCATGAGCGCGGTGCATACGCATATGACCAATAGCCTAAACACGCCTGCCGAAGCCCTCGAATATGCCTATCCATTGCGCGTGTCGGAGTACAGCATTCGCAAGGGCTCCGGCGGTAAAGGGAAACACCGGGGCGGGGATGGAGTAGTGCGTGAAATTGAATCGCTTGTGCCCGCGCGCATGTCCTTGCTTGCGGACAGAAGAAAGCATGCGCCTTATGGATTGAGTGGTGGAGAAGCCGGAAAGCGAGGTCGCAACTTGATCATTCGTGAAGGCAACGTTCGCGAGATCAACTCAAAAGGAAGCTGGGAGCTACAGCCAGGGGATCGCGTGCGAATTGAAACTCCCGGCGGCGGCGGGTTCGGCCGATAGCCGACGATGGCTGTAATTGTTAGAGCTGCCGCACCTCGGCGAAAGGCATAAACGACTGAATCCCATCAGTAACTCTATAGAGGTGGTACTACTGATCCAATGCGACGAGAAGCTTCGGCCCAAACCACGTAGTGGTTGAATGTTTATAGCCATCGGACCGCACCGATGCTCACTCCTTTAGGAGTTCCTGGGTCTCACCTGTCGCATGCTATAAACATGGAACTCCTAAAGGGGTTCCCGGCCACAGATTCCGAATGTCCAAACCTGCTCACCACTTTCTCAGCAACCGGCTAGTTGAATGATGGGGGCGGTGGTGGCAAGCGTGGTCCCTCTCCGCCGCCGAGACCAAATACTTGCTCGTATGCCGTGGCGATTGCCGCGAAGGTCACCGGGAGTGCCAAAAACATTCCCACATAACAGAGTAGCAGTCCGGCGAATCCTAAAAGTCCGTTAAGTAGCAGAAGACCCAGCAGGGCCCAGAAGTTTGCCATTCCAGCTCTCGCGCTGAGCTTGACCGCTTCGAGCCCCGACAGCTTGCGCTCTACAATCAGTGGGTAGCTAAATATGAATAGAACTGATATGACGATCAACAATACCGCCATCACCAACCCTAAAATCATGAGCAAGGCGAAGAAGCCAAAGAAGCTCGCCGGGTCAGGTTCATTACCTCCGGCGCTGGCCATGATCACGAAAAGGCCTGCATATGAAAAGATGTAGAAGGGGACGATGATGATCACCATGGGAATGTAGTGGAACAAAGTTGCGATAATGCTCTCGCCAAAGTAGTCAAAACCCTTGAAGAGATTGCCAAACTCAACCTTCACGCCACGGCGGCGTTGGAAGAGTGAAAGATAGATCCCGCACATCAGCGGACCTAGCAAGATGCCAAACGGTACAAAGCTGCCCAGCAGTAATCCAACGGTGCTCATTCCGACAAATAGCCAGTACTGATCCTTAATCAGAGCCCAGCCTACTTTTAAGCAGATCGTCGGTTGCACGACTCCGCGCTTGAAAGGAATTTCGAATGGCATATTCTGCATCGTATAAGCCCCTTCTAGTTTGCCGGACTTGTTTGCGATCCGGGAGGTGTTCTTAACCAACCAATATCGGCGATCAACCATTGCAATTGGCCCTTAATGGCTTCCGTGTAGATCAATGCGCCCATCTTGTTGGGATGTCCCAGCGAAGCATAACGACAAGCCAGCTCGCTCACCTCGCGCCGTTCCTTTTCCGCCTTACTTTCAACGTCGCCGTCACGTGGCCGTCTATAGGTTTCCTTGCAGCTTTTTGATCTGCCTTCCCTTACCGGGTCATCGGGCTTGTAGGCTGCCGTTCCAAACGTGAGCACCACTATTGCCTTGCGCAGACCGTACAAATTCGTCGAACCAAACTTGAAGTTCCAGAGCAGAGTATCGGGCGCGGAGAAAGCGTGTTCCGGGGAAAACTGAATCTCGGCGAAAAGGATCCGCTGTCTTGAAGACGACTTTCCCAGTTCAAAGTTTGCCGCGGCCACCGCCTCTCTCAGGCTCTGAGTGGAAACCTGGTACCACTGCTCGGAAATCGCAATCAGCTTGTCGCGCATTTCGCGATCTGACATTTGGCGCGCTTCCGGGGTCTGGCTAGCAAGTTTCTTAACCAGCAGCCTGGTGAAACTATTGTTGGCGGATTCTGACGAGATAATTCTGTAGTAACTGGTTACCACAACATGTGCGTTCGGAAATTCCGTCGTAATCCTTTGCAGCAGGGGTTGCATTCCTCCACCGCATTTCTCCTTTATCCTCTGATTGAGCGCAGTCAGGGATGTCGAGGCGTCCAATAAGTTGCGCACGTCGACATCGTTAATACAACCATCAACCAGTACCAGGTCTACCTGAGATGTATCGGTGTAATAATTGCGAGCATCATCAATCTGATCGTTGATCGTGGGAGTGATCAGGTTAACCTCACCATCGTGAGAGGTAAACAATGGTTTCAGTCCGGGTGTGGTCTCGATCAGTGCGCCCGAATGCGCTTCAATTTTCTCCTTCACTTCCCTTCCGGTCTTGTCCTGCAGCCAGCTCTTGACTCTCCACCAGGACTTGTCTTCTTTACGCAAACCCTGGCCCCACATTATTGAATCGCCGAGCACGAGCATGTTCAGATGATTACCTTCGGAAACTCTACTATTAGCGGTCCCCGGCGTTTGAGCAAACCCGCTGCTGCCGGCAAAAGCGTTAAGGGTAACCAGCGCGACGAGTACAATCAGCAGGCGTGGAAAGGGTTTGCTGATTAATAACAGTTCCGGACCCCGGGATTCCCACGCGGGCAGCCGGCGTTGGGCGGCAGCGGATTTCAGGATTACAACCACGAACTACAGTTTGCCGGACAATTGGCTTGAGAGAAAGTCCTCTAGCAAATTAAGGCTCACTTTGATCCGGTAGTTGGCTGTCGATCGAAGATCGTCGATGGGTACAATCTCCCGTGTCAGTTCAGCTCTGGCTGCATCAATGAGGAGCTGGTTGATAGATCGGCCTCGCAGGGTATCTTCTGTTTTGACGCAGCGAATCGGAATCGGCGCAACGCTTCCGAGTGCGATCCGGACATCTTCTATTTGGTCGCCGCTGGTTTGTACCACGGCGGCAAAGCAAACTTTCGAGATTGCCTGGGCCTTTCTCGTACCGACTTTGCGATAGTACTGCTTTAGATTTTTAGTTGTTCGCGGCAAGCGGATGCGGGCAAGCAGCTCGTCAGGCCGGATAACCATCTGCTTGTAACCGGTATGAAAACCTTCGTA
>JBGTHZ010000050.1:0-16486 GCA_041745915.1 Pyrinomonadaceae bacterium
ATCACCATTGTTGTGATAGAGGGGATACGTCTCGTTTGATAGGGTAGTTATAAAGACATCCATATAGCCATCGTTGTTATAATCGGCGCAATCAACCCCCATCCCGGCGAAGGTGCGGCCGTTTTCGTCGTATCCCGCGCCTGCCATTACTGCGATATCTTCAAAGGATCCATCGCCTTCGTTCCGGTAGAGAGACTGGCTCACACTGTCGTTTGCCACAAAGATGTCTATTAATCCGTCGTTGTCAAAATCCGCGAAGGCGACTCCAAGACCTTTGCCGGCAGGGTCAGCAAAGCCTGCCGCCTTGCTTACGTCTTCGAAGGCGCCGTCGGAGCGCTGGTGATAGAGAATGTTTGTGGCGCCTTTGAAGTTGTCAGGGTGGCAGTACGCACGCAGGCCCGGCGGGGGGACACCGCAGTAGATAGAGCCACTTTCAAAATCCCAGTTCATGTAACGCACCACGAATAAATCGAGCCGGCCATCGCGGTCATAATCAAACCATCCGGCGCTGGTAGACCACCCGCCGCCGCCGACCGAGAGTTTTTTCGTGACATCGGTGAAAGTGCCGTCGCCGTTATTGCGATACAGGCGATTCTCGCCGTAGCCCGTAACGTAGAGATCACAGTAACCATCGTTGTCGTAATCGCCCGCCGCGACTCCCATGCTGTAGCCATCGCCTTTCAACCCGGCGCGCTCCGTAACATCTACAAACGTGCCATCTGACTTTTGGTGATAAAGTCGGTTCCAGTACATCGGCTCGCGCTTGTCGGGCATTTCTCCCCTGGGCATTGGATCTTTCAGTGACGCCCCGTTGGTAAAGAAGAGATCTAAAAGGCCGTCGTTGTCGTAATCGAAAGCTGCCACGCCGCCACCCATTGTTTCCAGTAGATACTTCAGTGAAGTTTTAGAAGCTGCGTGCTTAAACTTAATCCCGGTCTGTGTCGTGATATCCGCAAACGTCATGGGCGAGGGCGCTTTTGGACCAGGCGGCGGCGGGGTCTTTGGAAGATTGTCAGTAGTGTATGAGCGGCCGGTTCGTTGAGGAACGGGCGTGGGCGAAGGTTGTTGCGCGAAAGCGCGAGCGTCCGAGCTAAGAAGAAAGGGCAGGATCAGAACCAGCGCCAGCGAGAGCGCCGAAAACGGCAAGCCGCCTGTCTGGGCCTGCTTGCGCGCTGAATGGTGGAGGCGTTTAGGCACGTTATTCATGTTGCCGCAATCGTCAAGGCGTTCATTAGTTCTCAATATCGCTTGCGCTTCGGACCATAGGTCCGAACCCAGCGGTGGCGGATGGTTGATCTCTCGGAGTTTGAACCCGTTCGCACGGTCTACCTTCATTGATTGCCGTCACATAGTCAGGTGCTACCGCAGGTATTTTTTGAAAAATTCGAGCGTGCGCGTCCATGCCAGTTTGGCGGCAGTTTCGTCATAACGTGGCGTCGTGTCGTTGTGGAAGCCGTGCTGTTTGTCCTCGTACATGTGCTGCGTATACACCTTGTTGTTGGCCTTGAGTGCTGCCTCATAGTTCACGATGCCTGCGTTGACGCCTTTGTCGTTGCCTGCGTAGTGCAGCAACAGCGGCGCTGAAATCCTGGGGACATCATCTACGCCTGCCTGGCGGCCATAGAATGCGGCGCCGGCATTCAGATTAGCGCCCAGCCGCACGGCCAATTGATTCACCATCCCGCCCCCGAAACAAAATCCAACCGCGCCCAGTTTCCCGGTGGAATCGGGACGCGCTTTGAGCCACTTGGCCGCCGCGACGAAATCTTCGGTCATCTTCTTTCCATCCACCGTACGAAAGGCGGCGGCTCCTTTCTCATCGCTGCCTGGATAGCCGCCGACCGAAGTCAATCCATCGGGCGCAAAGGCGATGAAATTAACGAGCGCGAGGCGACGCGCTACGTCCTCGATATAGGGATTGAGTCCGCGGTTTTCGTGAATGACAAGCACGACGGGCAGCTTTTTCCCTTTTGCCGGGCGAGTCAGATATCCCTTGATCGAGCCGTTTCCGGCTGGGGATTGGACGACTTCGTAGCCCACTTTGATGCGTTTGTCATCCGGCGGTACCTGCTGCGCCCAGGCGTAGTTGGGTGTCAGGCCCTCGAAAATTGCCGCCACGGTCAGGCCGCCAACCGCAAACTTGACGGCGCGGTCCAGGAAGGTGCGACGGTCGATGTCACCGTGCTGGTATTCGTGAAACAGGTCTAACAACTCCTGCGGATATTCAGATGCTACTTTACGTTCCATTCTTTCTCCTTACATGTGATTAAGCGGCGGCCCGCCCAGCGAAGGTAAATGTCCGACATGCTTTCAGCTTGTCGTTGACATTGTCAACACTCCAGCAATGATATAACCCGTAACGTCGTAAATTGAGTGTTCCGAGTCTTGAAGACAAGCTGAACAGCTTGTCGTTAATGCTACGGCACGCCCGCGTGGTGGTACTGACCTCATGAGACCGCTGCGTGAGAGTTGCGTCTTCCAGAAATGAGATGCGTGTCCCGGGGCTGCTAGAGCGCAAACCCTGGGCTGGAATTAGCTTATGCTTTCAGCGTATTGCGATTGGCACCGGATATATTTACCATCATTGCTGAACGTTGTATCGCGTGAGCAATCAACCGCGGCGATCTGTATATGGCCAGAAGTCCATTTCTAGCTGCTTTTGTTCTCATCCCCCTCTCCCTTCACCTGGCCGAACGTTGGTCGAAGATCGAGAACGTGGAGTGGTTGCAAGAGATTCCGGGCACAAGAGATCCCAGGGCGCGGGTGGTCGTCGCCAATCGTAACCCGCGGCAGGCGTACGTAACCACCGTGACCACGGACGGCGAGCCGAGGCCCAGGATACAAAAATGAGAAATTGCGGAAACCAAGGCAGGAATGGAGAGCCCAAGGGCAGCGAGACGAAGGGGAAGCGCGACAATAATCTCGACGATGATGTTGATGCTTTGTTCAGGCTCCCATTGCCAGAGTTCACTGGCGCGCGCAATACACTGGCCGCACGGCTAAAAAAGAGCGGGCGTGGCGATGAGGCGGGTCTCGTGAAGGCGTTGGTCAAGCCTTCGATCTCGGCGTGGGCAGTTAACCATCTCTACTGGAATCATCGCGACGCATTCGACCGGCTGATCGCGTCAGGTGAGCGCTTCCACAAAGCCCAGGCATCTCCCCACGCCGGGAAGCTCGCAAATTTGCGCGGAGCCCTCGACGCGCGACGCGAGGAGCTTACGCACCTTTCAGATCTGGCGACTTCATTGCTGCGAGATGCAGGTCACAACCCTTCACTGGACACTACGCGCCGCATTACAACTACACTCGAGGCAATATCCGCAATGTCCAACTTGGCATCGCGTTCTGGTGCTCCACGTCCCGGCCGTCTTACCCACGACGTCGATCCTCCGGGTTTCGACTCACTCGCAGCCTTTATTCCAGGCGCTCGCGTGAAGGAGCTGATCAAGGAACCGGGCCGAATAGATCTGAATCGGGCCTCACAGAAATCCAGCAGTGCTCCCACTAACAAGCTGCGACAGCTGGCGCCGGATGACGACGTGCGTGAGCTTGAAGAGGGGCGTAAGGCGAAGATAGCTGCCGCGAGAGTTTCACTTCATGAGGCAAAGAGATCGCTGACTGAAACCCGAGCCAGGGCACAGAGTTTGGAGTTAACAAAGAAAAAGGTTTACGCGGAGGCGAAGAAGGCCGAGAAGTACAGGCGCGACGCCGAGGAGAGCCTGGAGAAAGCAAGAGCCGTCGCGGAAGATGCGGCCCGACGCGCGCAGAGTCTTGCAGTCGACGTGGAGGAGGCTGCGACGGCGGTGGAAGACGCCCAGCGCACAGTTGAAAGGGCGTCCAAAGAGCTCGAGTCATTGTTTCGAGAATCATCAGCAAGGTGATACGTCCCGAGGTATACTTTGGTCCATGCTGTTCTGCCTGAGCGAGGAAGGCCAGACGTTCGTGATCGCAACGGGCGAGGAGTTCCGGTTGTTGCACGTGAATGAACTCGACGATTTTACGCAGGCATCGCCAGCGCTGGTGGGTGACCGCTTGTTGATACGAACGGAACAGCGGATCTACTCGATCCGCCGCAAGACGTAACTGTACGAAAGGGCGGAGACACATCCTTACAACGGGCGGCAAAGCCGTTACTTCAGAGTTGGTAGAAACCAGAACTTAGTAAACGGTCGTCACGGCTTGGCCGCCTGTTGTGAGGATGCGGCTTTGCCCTTCCGTAGCTGGTCCTCTAAGAATCATTGGGCTACGCCCTTCGTGCGTTACTCACGGCTTGGCCGCCTGTTGTGAGGATGTCGCTGCGCCCTTCCGCCTGCTGCTTATCAATCTTGGGCTACGCTCCAAACATAGCCGTGAATACCGTGAGTCCGACCGGCACGGAAGGGCAAAGCCACATTCTGTCCCTTGAGTGGTGTGTGTGATCAACTTCTATTTTCTTCAAAGCCTCTACCTCGAGGTAGTACGACTTCATCACATTCCAGGGCGGAGTTTTCACACAGTGTCGGTAGCGGGTGGGTGGGCCGTGCTCAGTTCGTTGCCTCGACGGACACCCAGGTCCCGTTGAAGGCCGCGGTGCCACAGAGAGCGTCGATGGTTAGATTGTCCGTTAAGTCGTTGATGCTCTCGCCGGCGTGTTGTTGGGCCACCTCTAATTGAATTCCGGGCCGATCATGTCCCCATCCATGTGGAATGCTTACGACCCCAGGCATCATTTCGTCGGATATCTCGATCGGCACTTCTACACTTCCTACTCTTGATCGCACCGAGACCTTTTGACCTTGTCTCAGGTGGCGGTGGGCAGCATCCGAGGGGTGCATGAGGATAGTGCATTGAGGCCTCCCCCTGAGTAGCCTTTGACTGTTATGCATCCAGGAGTTGTTACTGCGGAGCTGTCGTCGTCCAATCAATAGCAGATCCCCGTTCCGGTAAGGAAATGCATTGTCCAGGAATTTAGTCTTTACCCGTTTGACGTCTTGCACCAGCACTTCAGGCGCTAACTCAATGTGTTTGTCGGAAGTACACAGACGACCAGGTAAGCAGGAACTGAGTGGTCCAAGATCGACTCCGTGCACAGCTTCTTTGAGCTTTCGCAAGGTCAGTCCTTTTGAAAAAGGGTTGAACTTTGCGCCGTATGGTCCAAAGCGTAAACCGAGGTCAAGAATTCTTTCAGGTCCGAAGAATCGTTTGACTAACTTCCGTTTGACAAGTCCGAAAAGGCCCTCGTGATTCATGCGTGTTTGCAATTCGAAAAGGATTTCCCAGTCATGTCGTGTCTTCCCGTCCGGTTGAAATAAAGCGGGAGAGAATTTCGTCGTGTTCCGGACTGCCAGGAGATGAAAGGCCACGTCATAGTGATCATGCTCCAGCGACGAGCTGGGCGGTAAGATGATGTGCGCATGCCTGGTTGTCTCATTGATATAGGGATCGATTGACACCATGAACTCAAGGCCTGCGAGCGCTCGATCCAACTCTCGGCCGTTGGGCGTCGATAGCACGGGGTTTCCGGCAAAAGTTACCAGCGCCCTAATCTGGCCCGGACCTTCGGTCAAAATCTCTTCAGCAAGTGTGGCGACGGGCAACTCTCCAGCAAACTCAGGTAACTTCCGCACCCGGCTATGCCAGCGAGCGAAACTACCGCGCGGCGCCAGAGACTCTGGTGCGGACACCGGATCAAACGCCGGACGGGTAAACATTGCGCCACCAGCCCGATCTAAATTTCCAGTCACAATATTCAACACATTAATCAACCACTGACAAATTCCCCCGAACTCCTGAGTGCTGACACCAATTCTTCCATAACAGACTGCGGATTCAGCGGCAGCAAATTCTCTCGCCAGGACGCGTATTTGACTGGAGTCCATTCCGGTAATTGACGCCACTTTCTCCGGAGGAAACTCGATCACCAGATTGCCGATAGTCTCCAGACCCTTAGTAAACGCACCGAGGGGCTTGAGGCGCGTTAGCCCTTCTTCAAAGACAACGTGTAGTAGCGACAGCAGCAATAACACGTCGGTGCCGGGTTTTATGAACAAATGCCGGTCGACCAATCGAGCAGTTTCGTTGAAGCGCGGATCGATGAGTATTACTTTGCCTCCGCGCTGGCGAATCTCCTGTAACCTTCGACTCATACCGGGAGCAGTCATCAGGCTGCCATTTGAGACCGCTGGATTCGCCCCCAGGATTACAAAGAAGTTTGTGCGGTCGAGATCCGGGACGGGCAAAAGGAGTTGGTGACCGAACATTAAGTAAGCGGATAAGTGATGGGCCAGTTGATCAACAGAGGTTGCGGAAAACCTGTTCCGTGTATGTAGGCTCCGGATGAATCCTGGTGCGAATAACATCGCGCCATAGTTATGAACGGTGGGATTACCCAGGTAGGTTGCGAGGGAATTCCTACCGTGCGTTGCGTGAATGCGCTTCAGGTTCTGCGCCACCTCGTCAAAAGCCTCGTCCCATCCGATGCGTTGCCAACCTTGCCGAGTGCGGCGGACGGGATACTTGAGCCGGTCCTTATCGTAGTGAAGATCTTGCAAGGCGACGGCCTTCGGGCAGATGTACCCGCGGCTGAACGGGTCGTCTTTGTCACCGCGGATGTCCAGACGTTGGTCGGCTTGAACAGTGATTTCGATGCCACATATCGCTTCGCATAGATTGCAGTTGCGATAGTGGGGGGAGCTATTGTCAGCGGTTCTCATGGCGCAAAGTCATATCCACAGATTACGCCGATTACGCAGATTGGCAAAACAGTCTGACGTGTCCTTCCACTTCCGCGTCACATTCCACACCGGCCGTGAATAAGACTCCGAAACGACTGACATAAATCAGCACGAACTGTCGCTATCTGAAGTGAGAGCAGTCGGATTTGAGGAGACATTCTCCTATTTGACGCGAACCCTGAAAGGGTTTGCGTCGCGTTCGTTATCGATGAATGCGTTACACCCTTTCAAGGTTTTGATTCTTTACCATGTACCGCAGAACTCCCAGGATTGCTGAACAGCGCAACCCTGGGCTGGAATTGGCGATTGCTTCAGCGTATAAGTTCGAGTGCCGCACCACACAACAGAGGCAGCGATGAACTTAACAGACATCAGACAGCTCTTTGATTACACCGAGTGGGCCAACGAACTGGCAATGGATGCTGCCGCCAGGTTACCTGACGACAATCTGCGCCGCGACGTGGGTATTAGTCACAAGTCCATCTTCGGTACACTTTTGCACATGGCGGGCGCGGAATGGATTTGGCTGGAAAGATGGAATGGCCGCTCGCCTGCTAAAGACAAAGCATGGTTGTTGTGGACAACTGATTCGTGTGCGGATCTTGCGATGGTGAAAGGACGTTGGCGTGATTTGATTGATCGGCGAACGCAGTTCATCTCGGAGCTTGATGAAAAACGACTCAATGCCGAACTGGCATTCAAGCTTCTGAGTGGCGATCCAAGCTCAATGCGCCTTGTCGATCAGATGCAGCACGTCGCGAATCATGCAACTCTGCATCGCGGGCAAATCGTCGGGATGATTCGCCAGCTCAGCATCGACCCGCCGTCGACGGATTTGTTGTTCTACTTGCGGCGAGAGATTTCGCCGAAGTAAACGGAAACAACCAGCTGCGGTCACAACCCGGTAGATCGGATTTGGATAAGGCAGCATCATTATTTGATTGCCTCGATCGACCTCAGTAATAATATCTCCATGAGCAAAACTGAGATCCTGGAAGAACTGCCTAAGCTTACAAAAATAGAGCGCCACGAAATCCGATTGAAGCTGGCGGAACTCGATGGGGACGATTGGATTGACGACGACGATCCGTTAACAGCCGACGAAAAAGCGCTGCTCGACGCCCGCCTGGCCGCCTACGAGAAGGATCCTGATGCAGGCAGTTCCTGGGAAGAAGTTGAAAGCCGAATCCGCGCCCGTCTCACTCGCCAACCGAGCTCATGACCCGGCGCTTGATTGTCAGGCCAGAGGCGGAATCTATATCACGGAGGCCGCCCTTTGGTATGAAAGCCACGAGTCCGGCCTCGGACTAGAGCTTATCGCCGAAATACAAGCGGCGATCGGGCGCGCTCTTAACGATCCTGAAATGTTTCCGCGTCTTCGCAAAATCCCGAACGTTCGTCGTATTCTAGCTCGCCGGTTTCCCCTATAGTATTTTTTTATTGTGCCACCTGAGGCGTTGGTCGTGTTTGCGGTGCTTCACGTCGCAAGGCATGACCGAATTTGGAAGCACCGCCTTCAACAGGAATAGCAATCCGGGGGGTGGGATTAACCAAAGCTTTCAGCATATTGAAGACATCGACTCCCGTTAATTCATCTGTTCACGTTCACTCGTTTTCTGGCGTGTCTTCTTCGAACGCGCTCTCGTAATGGATGCTCTCCAACAACATCACCCTGTCAGCAGGTATCAAATTGGCTTCGCCATCTTCGTCGGTAAATGAAACGAAGCTGCAGACACTTGAGTCGGCTCCCGCCATCACAGAAGCGACGAGTGCCGCGTCGTCAGGGTCGATGTCGTTGTAGTGCAGCGGCTTGCTCATTCCCTCTATGACTATCGTCATATCGGGCTCGCTCTCATCCGCGTCTTTTGCCGGGAAGACACCAGCATCGAAAAGAGCTTGACAGCGGCAGATGTATCCGGCGTTAACCGCAATCTTACGGCCAGAGGTGTCTTCGAACTCAATTACCAGTCCGCTAATCTCCCAACTCCTATTTAACAATTCCTGCTGGACGCTATTCTTCACTTCCTCCGTCACGACATAGACGAACTTGTCGTCGATGCCTGTGAATTCAAACGTTATATAATGCCTAACTTGCATTTGTTCCATTGCCTTCCTCCTTAGTTCGGGTTAAGAGTGATCAAGGGTTCTCATACCATAATCGATCGCTTCCGCGTTTATTCAATTGAAATGACTTTCCATCCTGATAGATCTCTTCACAAACGGCGGCCAGAGCATTGCCTTTCGACTCATGCTCCGGCGAGCCACTAGAGAATCCAGTGAGATTGTTATCACGAAGACCAGAATAAATTGGAAGAGCGGACCGGCACAAAGCAGGACCAATACACAACGCGCCCAATGGCGTGGTTACGTTTCATACCGCAGGCATCATACAACGGAAGCGGCAACACATTTCTGATCGAACCGGCCGGGAACAACTCTACGTCACCGACCGGATATGTGAACCACGGGGCTGCTTCCTGGTGGGCGATCCGGACCGATGGAGATCCGGCCGCACTTGCCAGCGCCGTCCGCGAAGTAGTGCGCCGGGCCGGCTCGGAGACAGATCGGCACTGAATACCCAACGAATACGTCTCATCAATAGAACAGGGGGAGCCCCCAACACTTTCGCGTTGCTTATATAACACGTATAGTTTGATTGTCCGTTAACGGCCCTCGTGCCCTCTCCGCCGTTGTACACTCTTAGTTAATTGGTTAGTCTGAATATGTCGCTCAGTTAACGGCGACCTCCCAAGCCAGCTTTTGTTTGGATGGTTCAAAGGCAATTCGGACGATACCTCTCAAATCGTAAAGAAAGTTAATCGAAAGACAATTGTTATGACCTCGCAAGAAGAATCGCATCGACGCGTATGCCCGCGCGCCCTACCACCCGCCCGGTGTAATTTTAGTGCAATAGTCCGGAGCTTCACCGTTCTCTGGCTCCTTTGCTGGGGATCGGTTACTCCTGCGAGTGGCCAGAATGAGCGGGTCCAACTTCGTGACGCACAATGGGACGCTTACTCAATACCGAAAACAAACTTCGTTCGCGAAACCGGTCCTGACAAAGATTTTCTCTTTCGCGTTCCGGCTGACTGGAAGCGCAACGGCACTCCGCTTACCTTCGAAGGTCCGCACAACTCGAAACTTAGGATCATTGTCGAGAAGGTGCCCGACGGATTTCCGCTGCAGGATTATGTTGGGGCAGTGATGCGATTGCTGAAAGATGCACCGGGCTCCTCGGAACCGCCGTTCGTGCGACGAACACAGATTCAAGATCTTGAAGCGCGGGAAATCTTTCTGGAGAGGCCAGACGCTGAAGGTGAGCTGGTTCGAACTGTTATCTGGATCGTTGTGCGCGGACCTCAAGCCGTGAGTTTCAGCTTAGCTGTGCCAGCTAGCCATGCAACCGAAATCGAGCCTCAGTTTAAAGCGGCGATCCAGTCCGTCATGTTCGTCGAAAGGCAAGAGTACGCCGGGTTTGAAAACATTCGCAGCCAGACTGTTAAGGAATTAGGGCCGGCTCCGGTTCATGACGTGCAGGGTATTGTGGTCGCTCTGAGTCAACCGAACTCAGCGGACGAATCCACAGTACCTCGGCTCGCGGCATTTCTTGCGGCTACTCCTGACCAGGCAATCGATCTCCTGTTGGACCGTCGCCCTTTCATCCGTGCCGCAGCCGTCAGGGCACTCGCATTAAGTCGCAACACACCGTTGGAACTTTTTCTGTGGCGTGCGCTCGATGATCATGAGGCAGTGGTGGCGGAGCATGCCGCTCGAGCCCTGGCAGCAACGCCAACGGTGCTGACGAAAATGATCGGGCACTCCATGGAAGGCTTTAAAACGGAGATCATCGCCCGGCTGTGGCCATTCCTGGGAAAAGAAAAGCAACTGCAAATACTGCACGCGGTTTTTGAGCGGCCTGCCCTACCCAAGGTCACCGGACCGGTCGGCCGCGGGTTAAACGACGTGACCGTAATTATTGGGGAGATGATTCCAATGGTTCCCGGCAAGTCGAACGTAGGGAAACCAGTGCTCTCTTTCTCGCGCGACCCGAGCGTTCAGCTGGGCTTGCTTACGAAGCTAGAAGACGTAGCGCCAACCGAATTCAAGCTGCCCCTGGCCCGCATCGCGGCCGCAAATCACAATGTGTTGACGGCAGCCGCACTGCAGACAGCTAACAAAAGGCATGAAGCTTTACCGGTTGATCTCCTGATTAAGCTGGTGTCATCCAGTGACGCGCCAGTCAGTATCAACGCGGCTCGAAGTTTGGGACTTTCCGCCAGCGTTTCCGATGTGTCTCGCATCGAAGCATTAATCTCACAACAACAGTTGGCCTCAGCGAAAGGTAACGCCAACGGAGGGAAACCAACCCAACATAACCTCCCCGACGAACTCCAACTTTCAATAAAGAAGATTCGGTTCCGAGACCAGCTGGCTGCAGCGTCAAGAGTTGCGGGCAAGCTGCAGCAGGAGATCATCAAACAAGCGCTGACCGACCCGAAGCTTGCAGACTTTGTGTGGCGTTACTCCTGTGAAGCGGAATCCAGTGCGTGCGTAGGCGCCGGCAAGTGGCCTTCGCAAAATACCAAACTTGATGTCAAACCATTTGCTGAGAATCTTCTTCCGCAAAAGGTCCAGCACTACGCCACAGCAGCAAATCCCGGGCAAACGCTGCAAAGGTTTTACGCTACGTTACAAGGCATTCAGATGGAGTCGGCCCGTTCGCAGGCAAATCTGGCCCTGGTAATGGGTAGTCTCCAACGAGCGGTTGGTCAGCAATTAGCGGCGCCGGCGAATGCTTTGAGGCTGATCGACTACGCCGGAATCAAACCTGACGCGCCCATCTCCTGGGCCGGATGGATTGCGGAAGGAGCCCCTGACGGAACCACGAGTGCGCGGCGTAAAGCTCTCATCTTGCGCGTGACCGACAAGCAACGCTTTGAACGGTTGATCGAGACCTATCAACGAAACGTGGGATCCTTCGCTGAGCTGCCGGACTATCTGGCGGTGGGTTCGCGGTTAGTTCCGGCACTACCGGCTATTCTTCCGCTTAGTGCGAAGGCGATCTTGAGTGATCAGCCGGCGAAACCGAAGCCTACTTATATCCTGGAATACTCGGTGGTTGGTCTGACAGAGTTGAACGGGTTTCAGATTAAGACCTTCGAACAGCGCAGAGTGAATGAAGCGGGAAATATCGAGAGCGATGTTACTTACGTGACTTACCTCGATGACGTCGCCATCGCGGCTCCGAATCTGGCGAGCATACGCGATTTGCTCAGTCGGGCTGGTTCTGCTGGTTCTGATAGCCCAACTCTGGAGAGTAACCGCGAGTATCGTCGCATGATTGAAGCTGGAGGAGACATCGTATATTTCAGCGATCTAAAGAGTCTTTCCGGCAGCTTCGGAACCAAAGCGACCGATCCAACGGTCAAAATCAGCGAGAGCGGGGCACTTAAATTTTCCAAATCGGCATGGGAAAACTCTCACAGGCTGAGCTTTGACGAAAGCGAATGGTCGAAACCTCTTTTGCCATTCACACCGCAAGAGCTCTCAGCGCCGCGCGAGTTATTGCCGAACTCTGCCATCGCGTACTACTTGATGAAAATCGATGCTCCAGGCGCGTGGGCAATGTGGGCCAAGTCGTTTCTTAGCTCAGACCAGATCGCTTCCGTCGCGACGATGTGGGCATTAGATTTCGAGAAGGAGATATTACCCGAGTTGGGGCCGGAGTGCGGGTTGGCGATGTTAGACCTTCCCGGTTTCGACACGTCAACGAGTTCGCCGACGTGGGCGGCCTTCTGCAAGTTAAAGAGCAACAAACTCGGCGATGCGCTAGCCGCCGGCAAACTCATTCGAGGGATTGCGCCGGCTGCGGGGCCCGTCGAGCTCAAGCTCGGCAAAGATGTGTTCTTTCTTACCGCGAAAAGCGGCTACATGATTCTCTCCAATCGGGCGAAGGGTTTGGTTGCCCGGGATGAAAAGAACAAGCTTGCGTCAACTCGCGATTATTTAAGGGCGGCTGAAGCGGTCCCCGCGGGAATTGTTGGTTTCGGAGGATACAACCTGGCCGCAGCAGTTTCCGCCGTCAGTGATGGACCCAAGGATGGTCTGAGAGGACAGCAAGCCGAGGTTATCTTTTCTGTAGCCAGCGCGTTTCATAGTCAGCATTTTTTCGCTACTGCAAGTGCCGGAAGCGTGCAAGCGCGATCTTCAGTTTCAATGGATCGCGAGGGACGCTACGCGGTGTCGGATCTTTCCTATAACCCAGGTGACTCACGCGTTACATACGCCACCATCGAACCAAGTGGATTAGCAATCTTAGACCAGAAGCGGCTTAGCGCTTTGATGTTGAGGGTGCGCACCAAATCGTCCGGCGCCCTGGATCGGATCAAAGAGGACATCCAGTCAGCGGGTCAATCCGTAACGCAAAAATCGGCGGACGAATTGGTAGTGACTGTCGAGCCTCGACGCACCAAATCGCCGGAGAAGGTTTTGCTGCCGGTGAGCGATCCGAGTCTTGCCCCGTTTCTACAACCGACTGGCGAAATCCGTTCAGCTGACGAGCGGGTAATTAAGCAGGCGCGGGAAATTGTTGGCACCGATCGCGATGGTTGGAGCGTTGCTCGAAAATTGGCCGATTGGACTTACAAAAACCTTAAGTGGAAATATGTCGCCGTCGCCGATGCCAATCAAACACTTGCAACGATGGAAGCCGATTGTTCGGAGTTTAGTCAGCTATATGTTGCCATGGCCCGTTCGGTTGGATTGCCTGCTCGAATTGTTTCCGGACTTGCCTACGGTGGGAGCTCGTTTGGTGGACATGCCTGGGTCGAGGTGTGGGTGGGCCGATGGATTGAACTTGATCCCACTTGGGGTACGGATTTTGTTGATGCGACCCATGTGCGGAACGCCTCGGGAGCGTTGCTTACTTATGCGGCTTTGAACCTAATCGACCTTGAGGTGTTAGAAACGCGTCGAACCGTTGCTGATTTTCAGCTCGAACCAAGAGCTCTTTCGGAAGAACTAAGCAAAACGATTCCCGCAGGAGACAATTCGGCGCTGGAAGCAGCGTTAGATTTAGGTGTTGTAGTTGACGAGCTAATGGGCAAGGACAAGTGGGCGGGGATGAGCGGCGCCGAGCGCGAGCAGATGTCGTCCGCGTATAGGAGAGTGTTGGTTGAAATAATTTCCGGGTATGGGAAGAGCGAAACTGACCCTCGTGTCATGAGACTGCTACACGTCGACGCGAAAGGCGAGCGCGCGGTTGCAACAGGTTTGCTTGAACCTGAGGCTCAGTTGCTGAAGTTTCACTTAGCACGGCGCGGCGGCGCCTGGTATCTAGTTGAGATCGTTCAGACGGATACGGATCTCCATCTGATCTCCGAGACGCTGCGTCCTTCGCTTCAATTGATTGAAGATCAACGGACGAACAAAAAATCAGGCGTCGCTGGAGTTAGCGATTTTGTGCGTGTTCTTTTGTTACTCGACAAACAAGCACAGAAATCCCTGGACGTGGCAGACGCAGCACTCAAAAGCGATCCATCACGGCAAGGTCTGAGATTTCTTAAAGCTCTTGGTTTGTTCGGAGTGGAAAAACAGGATGAGGCAGTCGCCTTACTGCGCGAACTTGCCAATGAACAATTCGCGCCGGCACTTTACCGTCTCGGGGGCTTCTATAGTTCATCGGAGGATCAAGCCGAAAAACTTCAGGTTATTGATTTCTACAACCGTTACTTGAAACTTGAGCCATTCGACTCCCGGGCGTACGACGCATTGGCGGCCGCTTATAACAACGCCGAGAACGCAGTTGAGGCAGAGGCTGCTTATCGTAAAGCGATCGAGATCGACCCGGCAAACTCAGAGACCTATGAAGCGTTGACAGAGTTCCTCGTGCATCGCAGTCGCTTTAGTGAAGTAGTGGCCGTGCTTGACCGCGGCGACAAACTCAAGACGGCTCCTGACGATATGTTTGGTTCGATTATGCAGAGTCTTTATTACCAGGAGGATGCCAAGTGTGCCGAAGGCTTGGCCGCTAGCCAGCCCAAGAGAATGAACACGAGCGCCAACGGGAATCTTTATCTGGGGAAAGTTCGGCTGGATAACGGCCGAGGTCTGCAAGCACTGCATTTATTAAAACGAGCAGCACTACTAAACAAAAACTCCGCTGAACCCCATACGACGATGGCTGAAGCCTACAGGGCGCTATCTCGTTTCGCGTTGGCGCTGGAAGCAGCCGAGTCGGCGATCAGACTGGAACCGGAAAGCGGTGAGGCTTACTATCAACGCGCCTGCGCTCTCGCCCGGCTGGGCCGGACTCGCGAAGCAATGGCGGCCCTCGCCCGGTCCATCGAGCTTCAACCGTTCCGCGCTGGATGGATGCAGGATGAAAAGGATTTGAAGGCGCTTAGCCAGCTTCCGGCTTTTAAGAAGCTGGTGGCGGATGCCGAACAAAAATAGATGCATCTTTAGTGGTGACGGTTAAGTCAATTCACGCCTAGTCTGCCTCTTCCGATCGAAGAGGCGATTAAGCGCGTGACCGAGCGCGACATCGAGGTACCGCATGAAGTGACGCCGCATTACTTCATCTATTGTCTGTACCTGAGAAGTGGCAAGCTGGAATGGAAGAAGGAGTTCCCACACCGGGGATTCACCCCGGCAGGCGTCATCGCAACCCGTACGAACGGGCGATCTGAAACTGGGCGTCGGCAAGCGTTACCGCGCCACCCGATTTCAACAGGTCCTTGGCTTGATCTACTCATCGAGGAGCACAGCAGTTGAAACTCTCGCGCGGAGAGTTCGACCTGCTTACCGTTGCTAAGCACCTCAGTGCTCCGAAAGTCTACAATGACAGAGCCAAAGCTAAACGCGTCGAGCGGCTCCGCTGCGCTCGCCGTGGTCCGGCTGCGCCGCAGCAACGCTTCCAACCGCGCCAGCAACTCGAGCGGCTCGAATGGTTTGCAAAGATAGTCATCCGCGCCCAGCTTCAGGCCCAGGACTTTGTCGATTACCTGGCCACGCGCAGTCAGCATCAGAATCGGCGTCGTGATACTTCGCTGCCGCAGATCGCGGCACACATCAAAGCCGTTTTTGCCCGGCAGCATGACGTCCAGAATGATCACGTCGAAGTCGCCTTCGCGGGCGCGCGTCAAACCCGTCAAGCCATCGGCGGCCGTCTCAACGCGATAGTCTTCCGCGTTGAGCAGGTCCGTCAGGGCCATCGTGATGCCCGAGTCGTCTTCAATCAACAGGATCTTGTTTGCCATCGTCGCTGTAAAAAAAGGGGCCCGGTTAGAAGCCGGTACAATCCACGCGCCTCACGAGCTTGTGTGAAAACTCTCGTAACGCTGAAAGCGTTGGCTAATTTCAGCCCCGGGTTGGGCTCTGGCAACCCTGGGAACATTCATTCATTCTCGAAGGCGCAACTCTGAAGGAGTTGCGTCGCTGTTCGTATTTCGCAAAACCCCCCGCAACTCCTTCAGAGTTGCGAAGAATTTATTAGGGTACTTTTGAACTCAGGGTTTCAAAGCAAACCCTGAGCTGAAATTAGCCAACGCTTTCAGCGTTAGTTAGCCAAGCCCCACTCAGGAAACCGGCAGATGCAACGTAAACGATGTGCCGCCCGGCGCTGACTTCACCGTCACGCTGCCGCCAAGCGCGCGCAGGTTACGCTCGACGAGACACAGCCCCAGGCCCGCGCCGCTAGTCGTCGCGGCAGTCACACTCTGTCCGCGATAGAAAGGTTCGAAGATATGCGGCAGATCCTTCGGCGCGATTCC
>JBGTHZ010000051.1:0-12201 GCA_041745915.1 Pyrinomonadaceae bacterium
CCGTGGGCACCCCATCGTCGCCTTGGCAACACGTGAGCCTTAAAAAAATCTGGCGTGGGTTTTTGCGACGATGGGGTGCCCACGGAGGGACACCCCTACAATTGGGGCGCGCGATCGTAATAACTCATGGCGCGCGCAGGACGCCGAGGGGCTTGCGCGAAACTGCCTGCAGACTCGTCAGCACACCCACTACTACTACAAGGGCGACGGTGCCCGCGATCCCGGCAACGATGATGGAAGGCATAGGGCTCCACGGGATCTCAAAGAGAAAACGTGCTATGGAGTAAGACAGTGCCAGTGCCGCTACTGATCCAATCAGTCCTGCGATCAACCCAAGCAGACCGTATTCGGCTGCCACTATGGTAAGCACGGTCCTTCGCGTAGCTCCCAGGGTCTTCAAGAGCGCCGCTTCGTACGCTCTTTGGTACTTGGTCATCGCGACTGAGCCGATCAGGATCAACGTGCCGCTAAAGAATACGAACCCGCCGATGAAAGTCACGGCCAGGGAAACATTACCAAGTAGACGCGTGACGAGCTGTATTACTTCGGCAACGTCAATGATCGAGACATTCGGATATTTCTCGACAACGGTTCGCTGCAGGCGCGACCGCGAGACGTCATCCGCCGGACCGTTGAGTCCGCCAACGTACATCGTCGGCGCGTTATCAAGCGCGTTTGGCCGGAACAAGATCAAGAAGCCCGTGCGTGCCCTGCGCCAGTCAACCCGGCGAACACTGGTCACCCGCGCCGTCAACTTTCTGCCTACAATATCAAGAGTGATCGTGCTGCCCACATCGAGTCCCTGCAATCCTTGAATATCTTCGGCAATTGAAACCTCGGGTTCAGTCGCCGGGGTTGGATCCCACATCTTGCCTGAGACGATTGTTTCATTCTCCTCCAGAGCAGGCCGGTAAGTAAGAACGTATTCACGCCCCAACCTCCCGCGTTCGCCTCTCATCACGCCAGGGCCCAGCTCGATTTCACGGCCATTGATCGCTGCGATACGAGCGCGGACTGTCGGAATCAGCTCTGGACGTTCACCGGTCGCTTCTTCGATAAGTTTCTCGACGCCAGCCTTCTGATCCTTTTGAATGTCGATCAGGTACATGTTTGGCAAATTGCCGCGGTTGGCCGGATCCAGCTCGAGCAGCAAATTCCGCTGCAACGATTGCACCGCGATCACCAGAAATGCGCCCAGACCCACGGCCATGAGAATTACGCGAGTCTGGTTGCCGGGTCGATGAAGACTATTGATTGCATGTCGCACGGCAAACGATTGAAATTGACGGGTGCGTTTGACGATCCATACCAACCCCATCGAAGCGAGCTGTAACAGCGCTCCGGTTACGGCCATACCGCCGAGAAAGAATGCTCCGATCTTGAGCGATCCAGCCTGCCAGGAGAAAACCACGACGAGGCCGGCAACGACCATCAATGCAGTCGTCCATCTCAGCAGATCAAACTTGCGCTTTTGCGGGTTGTCTTCGTCGCGCAACAGCATATTGGGTCTAATGTGCCTTATGCGCAGCAGGGGAAGCGCTGAGAAAAGAAGCGAGACGAGGAGACCAAGTAGAAGTCCCTGGATCACTGTGGAGGTGCGCAGTGTTTGACTCATGTTTGCCGGCAGACTCTCGACAAAGTATCGCCCGACTCCCATCAGCGCGAGTTTTGCCAGTACGATACCAAAGGCGCTCCCGGCTAAACCCAAAGCGATAACCTGGGCCACGTAGACAATTGTAATCTTGCCGCTCGTGGCTCCCACGCACTTCAACACCGCTATGGCTTTTTTCTTCTGCTCGATGAAGACCCTGGTCACATTTGCGATACCGATGCCTCCAAGTACCAGAATTACGAGACCTACAAGCGACAAGTAATTCTCGGATCGCGTGTACTGTTCGCTTATGTTTTGTTCCGACTCTTTATAGGTGCGGATGTTTATCAAGTTGTTCTTGACCGACGAGCGCAATTCACTAACCAGCGCATTGAGCGACTCCTCCCGGGTACTCAAAAGGACTCGGTAACGTGCGCGGCTGCCAAACCCGACCAGACCAGTCTCTTCGACTGCAGACGTAGCGATAAAGACCCGCGGGCCGAGACGAAAACCGGTACCGCCACCGGGGTCAGATCTCATCACCCCTCGAATCTGAAAGGGCACGTTGCCAATCTTCACTTCATCACCAACTTGCAGGTTCAGCCGCTCAAGCAAGCTTTGTCCGACGATAGCGCCGCGGCTTTCCAATATTCGAGAGTCAAAACGACGGCCATCAGCAAGAGTGAAATCGCCGTACAACGGGAATTCTGGTCCCACAGCTTTCAATTCAACCAGCTGAGCTCCTGTTTGCGACGCGTCATTTGGCCGAGCCATGGTGGGCAGCTCGACGGTATCGGTTCTTCCTGTGACCAGAGCGGTTTGCGCCACCCGATCTATTTCAGTAAGAGTCGCCTCAGCCAAGGGACGGGTTGAGTCGATCTGGACGTCGGCGCCAAGCAGCAGACGTGCCTGGCTGACTAACGCCGCATTGGCGTTCTGCACGGTTGAGCGCAAGGCAACAATTGAGCCCACACCCACTCCTATGCAAATAAAGAAGAAGAGCAACCGTTTCCAAGAGGACCGGATCTCGCGTTGGGCCATGCGCATAACAAAATTCATGACTGGATGACCTCGGCCAAATTTCGGTCCTCGTCGGTGGGCGAAGCAACGGGAGTGCGATCGGCAATCACCCGCCCGTCGCTGAGCGCAATGCTCCGATCAGCATGTTCAGCGAGGTTGTGGTCGTGCGTGACCAGAATGAGCGTTGCGGATCTTCGCTGGTGTATCTCTACCATCAGGTCGAAGATGTGACGACCATTGTATGAATCCAGGTTTCCGGTCGGCTCATCGGCAAGGAGGATTGAAGGATTGTTTGCGAACGCTCGGGCGATGGCCACGCGCTGTTGTTCACCACCCGAGAGCTGAGATGGGTAATGGCTCGCCCGGGCTGTGAGATCAACGTCCACAAGCAGTTGCCGGGCACGAGCTGAAGCATTCGGAGCACCCGCGATCTCCATAGGCACGAGGACATTCTCAAAGGCAGTTAACGAGGGAATCAGGTGAAACGATTGAAAAACAAACCCGACCTTTTTGCCGCGCATCCGAGCCAAGTCGTCCTCGTTCATCGAGACAATTGATTCACCGTCGATGCGTATGTCGCCGGCGGTGGGTGCGTCGAGACCGGCGATAAGCCCGAGGAGCGTTGACTTGCCGCTGCCGGACGGCCCGACGATGGAAATGAACTGCCCGTCGGGGATGGTAAGATTCAGCGAATGTAGAATCGTTAGTGTTTCCGAACCCGAAGGTACCTGCTTCGAAACGTTCAATAACTCGATCATGAAGAGAATATTTTTCCTTTGCTTCCTTGTATCGCTCTGTCACTGTCTCGTTGGATGCACAAAACAAAGCGCCCCTGCTCCGGAATCGGCGCCGTCGCCGCCGGGAGGGGTGCAATCCACAAGCAGTTTACCCAAGATCGTGGCATTCGGCGACAGCCTGACGGCCGGGCTTGGTCTTTCCGCGCAGGAAACCTACCCCGCACTCTTGCAGGAACGACTAAAACGCGACGGTTATGATTACGAGGTGGTCAACTCTGGAGTTTCAGGCGACACGAGTGCCGGCGGTGTCCGCAGAATCGACTGGGCCCTCGACGGTGATGTCCGTTTCCTGATTCTTGAGTTGGGCGCCAACGACTTTCTCCGCGGACAGCCCGTTGCCGAAACGAAGAAGAATCTCACACAGATTATCGACCGCGCCCGCTCGAAAAATGCGAGGGTGCTGCTGGCCGGTATGCTGGCGCCGTCCAACGCCGGGCGGGAATACCAGGAGCAGATTCGAAACATGTTTACCGAAGTCGCGCGCGAAAAGGATTTGACGTTGATGCCGTTCTTCCTGGAAGACGTCGCCGGTATCGAGCGGTTCAATCAGGAGGACGGGATCCATCCCAACGCCGAGGGCGCGAAGATCGTAGCTGACACCGTCTATAAGTATCTGAAACCCATGCTCGATGAAACCAGGTGATTGTTAGAAGAACTGAGAACTTTCGCATCAATTGGTTTCAAATTCTATCGAGCGAGATCTCCACCTTGTGCACAGGGAGGGCTCACAAGCAAAAAGGGCGTGACCGAGAATCAATCTCGGCCGCGCCCTTTTTCTCTGCTTACTGCTGCTGCCTCCTGCGCACTGTCCATTGTTCACCGTCTACTGCTTTCTCCGAGGCGCCTCTTTCGAGGCAGGCGTAACCGTTACGATCTGTGCGCCGCCCTTAGTGGTCGTCTTTGTTGTTACCAGTTCCCCTGACCGCTCGCGAAATTTTCCGCTACGACCGGAACTTCGAACCGCAGCCAACTTCTGGGAAACTGGAGCAACTGCTCGATAGGCATTCGCAAGCTGCGTTGGCGTCAAGTTGCCAACCCGCCGGAAGGGAGAGACATTGACTGGTCGCGCCGCCGGGTTGCGCATCACGAAGAACGATGGGTAGCCGCTTACCCCGTAGCGCTTCGCCAGGGCGCGCTCTGCGAACCCCTGCTCAGCGTTGATGCGGACTTTGACCACGCCTCGCAGGTAATCCTGAACCGGCGCCGACGGGAGATACTGATTGTCGAGAGTCCTGCAGTAAGAGCACCAATCTGTATAGAAATAAACCACCAGGGGAACGTTTAGCTCCTTCTGTAACTCGAGTGCGCGAGTGTAGCCCGCGCCGCCGTAGAACCAACCTTCCCAACTCGCCCTGGGCAAAGTGGTTGCAGGTGAAGAAGGCGCGGTGACGGAATCTGCCGCAGCCGTTGTGAACGCGACGGACAGAGGCGACATCGTGACGGAAGTACTCGGCGTAGCAACTGAAGGTCTGGACGTTGTTATGAAGGCGGCCAACAGCGTGACGACTAGTGCGAAGCGTGTAAGTTTTTTCATAGAGCCCCTTATGGAATTGTCGAATGTCCCCGGCACGTCTTAAGCGACTCGCACCCGACATCCTTTGGACCCCTCCGGCTGTGGCTGTAACGAACGTGCGCGATGTGAGCTTTCTCCGAATAAACAGCATCACTCGAAGCTTGTTCGTCTAACTAGATAGGTTTTCGTGTTGTGAGATGAGGGGCTAGAACCGGACACGAGCAGGATATACTTCTGAAACAAGTCGAGCAAGCACTTTGTTAATAAGCCCTGTTTTCAACCGATTTTGCTTACGAATCCGAGTCCGCAGATTACTCAGACTAAGGAAACCTTAACCCAGCTGCCCCGGGTTTGAATCTGCGAAATCTGCTAATCTGCGGATTGACTCACACGCGCGGCGGGAAAAGCCGTCTGAGCATCTGCGGTAGCAAGCGGGAAGTCCTCATAAGAGAGCCGGTGGTGAAGTGGGTTGCCAAACCCTGAAAGAGTTTTAGCGCGCCAGGATCATAGCGGAACCACCAAAGATCCGGCAGAAACGAAATGCGGTTGACGTGAATGTGCCGGGGGGTCACCAGTTCAAGTAGGCCCATGCGACCATGAGTGCGCCCGTAGCCGCTTTCTTTGATTCCGCCCCAGGGCGTTTGGGCAATACCGTGCGTATAGAGCACTTCGTTAACCATCACCGTTCCGGCTTCGATGCGTTCCGCCAAACGACGTCCGCGGGCAATATCTTTGGTCCAAACGCTGGCAGTCAGGCCGAAAACACTATCGTTGGCCAGCCGTACGGCTTCGTCTTCAGTCCTGAAAGTCATCACCGGAAGCACCGGGCCAAAGGTCTCATCGCGCATGATCGTCATCCGGTGATCTACATTGGTCAGCACTGTGGGCGGATAAAAGAACCCGTCCAGGTTGTCGGCACGTTCTCCTCCACTAACCACCTTGGCTCCGCGCGCCACCGCATCAGCCACGTGCTCTTCCACAATTTGCAGTTGTCTTTCATTGGTCATAGCGCCAACGTCGGTGTCTTCTTTCGTGCCCAGTTCCTGCCGCAGCGCTTGCGTACCTGCCAGCACCCGCGCCAAAAACTGCGGGGCAATCGATTCGTGCACGTAACAACGTTCAACTGACGCACAGGCCTGACCGGAATTTGCGAAAGCGCCCCAAACAGCACCGCGCGCGGCGTTTTCAACATCCGCGTCTTCCAACACCACCATCGGATCCTTACCACCCAGCTCGAGCACCACCGGCGTGAGATGCTTTGCCGCGGCTTCGGCAACGCGCTTGCCGGTGGCCACGCTGCCGGTGAACATGATCTTGTCGACGCGAGCGTCAATCAGTGCGGCGCCGGTCGAGCCATCGCCGGTAACAATTTCCAATAATCCCTCGGGCAATCCGGCACTTCGGAAAATCTCGCCAATCTTAAGCGCTATGAGAGGAGTGAGCTCACTGGGCTTGAGCACAACGGCGTTGCCGCTCATTAAAGCCATCACAACTTCCTCAGCAGGTGTGGCGAGGGGAAAATTCCATGGGGAGATGATTCCTACCACACCCACTGGCTTATAAAGGATCCGAGACGAGCGGCCCATCAAACCATACTGACCAATATCGATCTTTTGTGGGCGCAGCAGCTTTTCCGTGTGGGTGGCGAAGTAATGCAGGGCATCAAGCGTTGGCACAACCTCCATCGACATCGCTTCAGATACCGGCTTGCCGGTTTCGCGCGAGATAAGAGTAGCCAGTTCCTTTATCTGCGCCAGCATGATCTCGCGGGCTTTGAGTACCACGCGGGCCCGGTCTTTGAACGAAAGACCAGCCCAGCTCGGCTGCGCTGCTCCGGCCCGACTCACGGCCTGGGCCACTTCTTCAGGAGAAGCGAGAGGCACGCGGCCTAACTCTGCCCCGGTGCCTGGATCGTAGGAGACGATCTCGCGGGCTTTTTCTGATTGGAGTACTTGGGTGCTCATGTGCTCCTGTCGATTATCCACCAAAGTCTGCCTGGTGGGAACTATTCCACGCCGAGCACTCGCAGGTTGGGACGGCGGCTAGCAGTTTAGAGTTCAAGCTTTAGCTTGTTCGCACCGCTAGCCACAACCTAAAGGTTGAACTCTCAACTTCCGGCCTCAAGCGAAATTCGCAGGTTGGGACGGCGGCTAGCAGTTTAGAGTCAAGCTTTAGCTTGTCCTCACGCCAGCCGCAACCTAAAGGTAGAACTCTCAACTTCCGGCCTCAGGCTAACCACTAGCACCTTACGTTTCCTGAGTTCGTTGCTCTCGGTTACAATGACTGCTCCCAAACTCGAACCCTTCAGGAGACTCTTCAATGATCCGACCGCAACTTGCGGAGTTCATGCGACGCATGGACCCAAATTCCGTAGCCATCATTCCCAGCGCCCGCGAAGCCACACGTTCCAACGACACGCAGTATCGCTTTCGACAGGACTCGGATTTTTTGTATCTGACTGGCTTTGAAGAGCCTGAGGCGATTGCGGTCGTGGCGCCGGCGCGCGAACAGAAGTACACGCTGTTTGTTCGCCCACGCGATCCGGAGCGGGAAATCTGGGATGGCCGCCGCGCCGGAGTCGAAGGCGCGAAGAGCGAATACGGCGCCGACGAAGCCTTACCAACTGTCGAGTTCGACGAAAAGCTGCAGGACATTCTTGACGGTGCCGAGAAGCTGTACTATCGCCTCGGCGTCAATCCTGATCTTGACGATACGATCATCCGGCAGATTGCTCGGATGCGCGCGCTCAATCGAAAACCGATCCATCCGCCACAAACAATCGTCGATCCTGCCACAATCGTTCACGAGATGCGCGTGCTCAAGAGTCCGGAGGAAATCGAACTGATGCAGCGCGCCGCCGACATTGCCGCCGAGGCGCATGTCGAAGCTATGAAAGCTGCGCGGCCAGGGATGAAGGAATACGAGATTGAAGCGCTGATCGAACAGATTTTCCGCCGCCTGGGCGCTGCCGCTCCGGCTTACACCTCAATTATCGGCGCCGGCGTGAACGCTACCGTGCTTCACTACATTAACAACGACGGCGAATTAAATGATGGTGACCTGCTTCTGATCGACGCCGGAGCTGAATATAAAGGTTACGCTTCCGACATAACGCGCACGTTTCCCATTAATGGTCGTTACACGAAGGCTCAGCGCGAAATCTACGACCTGGTACTGGAAGCGCAGATGGCATGTGTCGAGATGGTCCGGCCCGGCGTCACGCATGACCAACTTAAGACTCACTCAATCGAGGTGCTCACAAAAGGCATGGTGCGTCTGGGACTACTCAAGGGCGATCCGGCGGAACTGATCAAAGAGAAGAAGTACGAGCAGTTTTATATGCACGGGCTGGGACACATGCTGGGCATCGATGTGCACGACGTGGGGCGCTACTGGTACGACAAGGAATCGCGCGCGCTGGAGCCGGGCGTAGTGATGACAGTTGAGCCGGGCCTCTACATCAACCCTAACACGAAGGACATTCCCGAACAGTACCTGGGCATCGGCATACGGATCGAAGACGACGTGTTATGCACGGCCAACGGTCCACGCGTTTTAACCAACAAGGTGCCAAAGAAGGCGGAAGAGATTGAGAAGCTGATGGCGCGGTAAGAGCTCGCACCGTTGTCCTCATTGTAGGGGTGCCCCTCCTTAGAAACCATTATAGGTTTCATTAATGCATTAGCTCGATTTATGAGCTGGGATACTCCGTGGGCGCCCCATCGCTATCCGCAGATTACATAGATTCCGCAGAAACATTTAGGCAGGAAGAGACGAAGTCAAAAACCCTTTGTGCGCCATTGTTCCCACTCTGAGTAATCTGCGTAATCGGCGGATAGTCTTGGGGCCCACGGGAGGGATGTTCCCTACAATGAGGGCTTCGCGTCGCCGGGTTTGGAAAGCTGAGCAACAATCTCGCGCATCGCTGAGCGCCCTCGCTCAACTTCATCAGGACTAAAAGAAATCGCGCCAACCACCGCATGGCCACCACCGCCGTAGCGTTCACAGATCTTGGCGATGTTGTGGGTGCGCGGCACCGGCGCCCAGGGACTGGAACCGACGGAGATCTTTGTGCGCAGTGCGCCTCTGGTCAAAGCAACTGAGTAAGTGGTTTGCGGATAGAGATAGTAAGGAATGAACTTGTTGAAGCCTTCGTAACCTTCATCGACCAGATCAAACTGGACCACGCCGTTCGCAAACGACGCCTTGCGCCGGATGACTTCGAGCGTCTCGAGATGCTGTTCTTTGATGGGCCGAAAGCGACGCTCGACCTCTGCACTGGTGGCAACCTCTTCTAAAGACTTATTAGTCAAATCGCGGATCAACTGTTCGATGAAGTTATCGTCCGGATCGGCTTCGATCACCTGCATCAACTGCAAGGCGGGCTCTTTCAACTCCACAACCTGGGCGGCGGATTCATAGAGTGCTCCATCGATAATATGGGCCCACTCGACCAAAGACGAGATCGGTTCGGCGTTGAAACCAAACCGTGAAGTCGCGACGTCCGCGATGAATTCGGTGCACGACTTGCGCGTAGCGTCGAGAAATTTCTGTCCCGATTTGTCGGCGCGAAAATGCGACTCATCCGCGGGGGTTAGGAAAGCCGACTCATGATGATCAAACCACCAGGTCAGGCGGTCGGAAGCGGCATACTTGAAATCAACAATCGCATTCTCGTCGCCGTCAAACATTTCCAGGTCAAAGAGCGTGCCCGGACGGTGGAGGAGCCCTCTGTACTCGACTTCAGCGTCAGGACGAATTCTTTCCCTGTAAAAGCGGGCGAAGGTAGCGGCGGAGGCAACGCCGTCGAAACAATGGCCATGGTAAAGCACGCGAAGTTTCATTAGATGTCTATTTTCTTAAGCTATCTGGAGTTCAGTTTTGAAAAGCCCGCAATCTTAGCAACGAAAGCTTCGAGCGCAAAGTCGAGATACCGAGGAAGCGGAATCTAAAAATAGTAGCGATCTACGAAGTCACACGAAACGACACGAAATTTTCTTAGTGCTATTTCGTGTGAGTTCGTGGATCGTGTCCTTCGCCAGATACAGCAGTTACAAAGTGCAAAGAAAAAGCGCCGAGCACATGGGCCCTGCGCCTCTTCTATGACCGGTTGCTACCGACGGTTTAATTTTTACACGGCTCTATCGCCGTGGCAGTCTTCGGAACCAGACGTTCGGCGATGAACTTATCAACCTCCGCTTCAATCAGCTCGCCATTGACCACCCAGGCTTTTTCGGTGAGCAGGTCGCCTTCCTTGGTCAGTTTTTCAGGTTCCAGAAAAACGTTCCAGGGCGAGCCCCAGCGCCGAGTATCGCCGGTAAGTTGCCGGTAGCCATAGTGAGGCGTCTTGTCGCGATCCGCGCGCGATTCCGATTCAGTCACCACGGGATAAGGCGGACCAGTTGGGCCAAAGAAAGCGCGCACCTCGTCGCGTGAGGCATATTCGCTGACGCCGATTACTTCGAACCCCTGATCCTTGTACTTCTCATACAACCTCGCGGCTACTGGAGCTTCATGCCTCCAGTTGCTACACCAGGGAGCGAAGTAGACGACCATGACGAGGTTCTTGCCCTGGACCAACGAGCGCAGATCAACCGGTTCGTCCTTGAGATCTTTCAGGATCCAGTTTTTGTAGCTAACCGTTTTCTCCACCAGCGGAGAATATTCATGTCCGTCCTGGGCCTGAGCGGCCGCCGGCGCGAGTGCGATTACTAGTAAAGTTAAGGTAAGAAACTTGATCATGGCTATTAACTCTTGAGACCGAAGCGAAGTTCAGAGTTCAACCTTTAGGTTGTCGCTCGCTAAAAACGCAAGCTAAAGCTTGAACTCTAAACTACCATCACTATTGGCCCGCAAGTTTCGCGGTCTGGCTTTCATCCAGCAACGGTGTTACGGCAGCCTCAAAAGCTTCACGCTTGCGTTCGCCGACTATCCTGGCGCGAATGCGACCTTCGCGATCAAGGATAAACGTTGTCGGCAACCCGGCAACTGCGAAACTTGACTCCACTCCCCGATCCCCAAGCAGCACGGTGTAATCCTGTTTAATGTCTTTCCAAAAATCTCTCACACCGTCCGCGTTATCATAAGTCGACACCCCGACAACTGATAACCCGCGCGACTCCAGATCACGATGCATGGTATTGAGTTCCGGTATTTCTGAGCGGCAGGGAATGCACCAGGTGGCCCAAAAATTCAGCAGCACCACGCGACCGCGCAGTTCGGCAAGGTCAAAGCCCTGGCCATCCAGGGTCTGCAGCGCGACTTGGGGCGCGAGAGGGAAACTACTTCTGTCTTCAGGCGCTGCGGCAGTTGAGGGGGCCTGGGTGTCTACTTTGATCCAGCTTTCGGCATTCGGCAGGATTCCTGCAAGAGTGGAGCTGGCTAGCAGAGTTGAGTATCCGGTGGCTACCAGCAAACCCACGGCAATGAGGATCACACCTGAAACAACTTCCACCTTGTGCAGGTGCTTACGAAATTTTCCGTAGAACGCGAGAAACTGATTGATGCCCAGACCGGTCAGGAGAAATGGAACTGCCAGTCCGGCAGAGTAGAACGCCGAAAGTAGCAGACCGCTTCGCCAACCACCACTGGTGGCGGCCAACCCGATAATGCCACCCAGGATCGGACCAATGCAGGGAGTCCATCCCGCTGCAAAAGCAATCCCGAGCGTGAACGATCCCAGCATTCCGCGCGGCTTCTCTTCGGAAAAGAAACGGGTGTCTTTGTAGAGAGTTGAAATTCTCAGTAATCCGATTAACTGAAGACCAAAAGCGATGATGATGATTCCGCCGATGATTCTTACCCAGGGATTGCTGGTGATTGCAGAGCCAACCAACCCGGCCGTAGTTCCCAGCGCGACGAAGATCACCGAAAGCCCTACATTAAAAGCCAGGGAATTGAGAATAACGGCCCGTCGAGCACCTGACTGCGTTCGACCCTCTTTGAGCCGATCAATGCTAACGCCGGACATAAGTGATACGTAGCCAGGAACAAGAGGCAAAACGCAGGGCGAGAGAAACGAAAGGATGCCCGCGAGAAAAGCGATGCCGATGGTGATGTTTGAACCTTCCATTGTGTGTCAGTCGATTATACGGCCAGGTGACGGCTAGGCGTTACTGCGCCGACGTTCACAGAGTCATTCACGCAAAGACGCATCTATGAAACAGGCACGCAAGTCAAGTAGAGAAAAAATCGTTTGATAAGCACACCGGTAGCGACGTGGCGCATAACGTCCGTGATTTGGTTCCAAGTTCCGTAGGCATTCGGTTTGTGATCACCTG
>JBGTHZ010000052.1:0-25178 GCA_041745915.1 Pyrinomonadaceae bacterium
CTTGGATAGACGTCGGTGCGGAGCCGTGATAGGCTGGTCGCCACCATGAGCACCACTACACTAATAATCGTCATCGTCGTAGTTCTCCTACTCTTCGGCGGCGGCTACGGCTTCTCCCGCCGTCGGCGATAAGAGCGACCCCGCGAGAGCCAATTATTAGTCCGATTAGAGCGCCCCAAGGCTCTCATGATTTAGCTTCGGGGCGGGCCGTCGAGAGTTTCCCCATTTTTAATTCCCAAGCACAGATTTAAGACGCTACCAATTTCTGCGCAATGAGCGTTTTGAGATAATCGCGGCAAAAATCATTTTAACATTTGACCTATAAACGATTTTTCAGGATGAGGCAGGCCACTGACATGGATTTTTGGCCGACCGCGAAGAACTATCCAGACCAACCTGCGAGAGGTTAGATCGTTCCCTCATCCGTCCCCGCCCAGATCGCGGTAACGCATCATGGCCCAGGTGAACAAGCCGTGGGCAATCAAACCAGCGGCGGTGGCGCCGAGCAGCCACGGGCCGAAAGGTTGTTCCAAGAGAGTCGCAAGCGCCTTTGCTATGCCGCCCGCGATATCGGGATCGGAATTTACGGCCGCTTGCACGAGAGATAAGCCGACAAGTGCGATCAGCACAGCCCGCGCGCAAAAGCCCATCCGGCCGAGAGTGATCATCGCAATCCTCTCCCAAGCATGCATGTTGCGCAGCGCGAGTTTCTCGCGGAACTTCGCCCGGTAGGCAACCAGGAGCTGACTGATGCTGATCCCAAAGGCCACTACGCCCACGGTCCCAACCAGCCAGCGTCCGAACCACTGCGACATCAGCCAGCTCGTCCCCGACTGCGCGGATTGATCCCCACTCTCCCCGCCGCCCATCACGCCGAGTCCCGACATGACTATCCTCGCCGCCATGTATGCGAGATAGATATGGAGGAAACCGCTGGCACCGTACAACACCCGAAAGCCTTTGCCGACCTTTTCGGGGTTCTTGAACGCCTCCACGAATTTCCACGCCGAATAGTGCAGCAAGCCGACGGCGAGGATTACCAGAAGCGTTGCCCCGAATGGGCGCCGGCCGATTTCCTGGAGAGCTCCTTTCGTGTCATCCGTTTCGCCGCCGAAACCAACCGCGATCTGCAGGGCCAGCAATCCAACGGCGAGATAAACCGCGCCCTCGGCGAGAAACCCAGAACGAATGATGAATTTTAGAAAGCCGCTTTGGGACTTCATGCCGGATAATCCTTGAGGTGAGGAAAGAACCCAACCGCCGCGTGTCGATGCTCAATGCCGGACATCGTCGGAACCCTCTTGTTCAACGGTGATCCATATTTGTCCGCCTTCGTCGGTGTACTTGGCGGCGTTGTTGAGCAGGTTCACCACGACTTGTTCCAATCGGGTCGAATCGCCCTGTAACCAGACAGGTTCAGCCGGAAGCGACACCGAGAGTTCATGCTTGCGTTGCTCAATTAGAGAACGAGCAGATTCTATCGCACGTTCCACGATGCCCCTCATCTCCAGGCGTTCCTGATGAAGTTGAATCCTACCGGTGATGACGCGGGACACTTCCAGCAGATCATCAATGAGATGCGCCAGTTGTCCCACCTGACGCTCCAGAACTATTTTGGCTTTCCGTTGAATTGGGTTCCCGGTGTCTTTGAGACGAAGGATCACCAACACCACTCCGGCGTAACCGCCACGTCGCCCCGAAACACACTCGCAAGGAAAACGTAATCCGAAAAATGGGAGAAAAAATATCCGATCGAGCGTTATTACGAGCCGAACTTTCCAGATGCGCGGAGTTTAAACCGTTGTGTGAGGGAATGGCCGTACAAGTAGCCGCCCTGTTTGAAAAACAACGCTTGAAAATGGAGCGCGCTTTTCGGAGGACCGGTCTTTCGAAACAAGGATGGGAACTATCGGACGTCACACAGTGTTTGTACACAAATATGTATCGCGTCGCCCGCACTTTGCTTGAGCAGCGAGGGATGCTCGCGCCTCGCGAAAAACATGCAGATGCAGCATGGATTTTTTGGGCCGAGGAACCTGAGGCCGACGCCGAGTAACATCCGCTTCTTCGTTATTTCTTGGCACGTTGATAAAATAACGTCATCCCGAACCAGCCTCGAAGGAAACACTCAGAATCAACTTCTCTGGTCCAAAACGCTTAGGATTGCCGGGCGCGACCTTGGGCTTATGAATCCCGCCCTGCGCTCTCGCTAGGAGGTCTATGAATTGTGGCCAAATTGTGGCCGGATAATCCGACAAGTGGCGTAGAAGAAACTGTAAGAAATGTGAAGATATGTAAAACGGCCGAAATTATGTGATGGCTGCAACCCCAGAAAAGTCAAAAACTTAGGTTTTTGACGGCATTAAGGTTCGGGACCGTGAGGTCGGAGGTTCGAATCCTCTCGCCCCGACCAAAAACTTCAATCAACACAATAACTTCCGGCTGCCAACTTGGCAGCCTTCTTTTTTGCTTGTGTCCAATTTGTGGCCAGAGACATCGAGAACAGCAGACAGCAGACGGTTATCGAATAAGAACAGTGCTAAAAAACCCCGAAATTTGCAGATGCGGTTGGGCCAGAGTGACGAAAGCTTTAATTTTTTACGGGCGGAACCGTGTGGTCGGATGCAACTGCGACGTTGACTCGGCGACAACCGTCGTAGGCAATCACATCTGCTGGCATTAATCTACAGGCATAATATAGGCGATGTTCTAGACATAGCCTCCTGCAGCCTTTGGCGCGGGATGATACTTCGGTACGGGGGCAGCGGACGGGAGAAAGCCTTGGAGACCTGGGTAAAGAGCAGCGCCAGAAGGCCAAAGGAAATGCTAATGAAGGAACGTCTGAAGGAGATGCTTTGATGAGAACCGGCAATAATTAGACGGGCTTGCCGCCGGTTTCAATTGGCCCAATCCACCGAACCCCACCAAATTCATTAGGGTAGTTCAGAAGAGCCTGATCTATTTCCGGGCGATTGAAAAAGATCCCCCTGAAGGCGATTTTGGAACCTCCGTCCCCTCCTTTTCTGTTTCTTCCCCGATTCCCCACTTGCCGAGCTTGGCCCCTAAGCAATAAAGGCCGCCCCGCTTGCTAACATCTATGCTACATGCGCTTCACCGCCGAGACTCAGAGAACGCAAGCCAGCGCAGAGAAATTTGCGTCATTGATTTCGGATCCAAGGTTCCGCTGGCTCTTGCTCGCATAGAAGGGCAGTGCCATGATTACACACGCGGAAAACGGGCTGAACCTCGATACTGTACTGGAGGATCCCTCATGGCCAGTCTGAAACGTCTGCTGTGCTGCTCACTGATTCTGGCGACGGAGGCTATTCTTTGCTCGGGATCGATCGCTCGCGATCAAACTGCCGATGTTAAGCCTACGCCAACCGGATCGATCTCGGGTCGCGTGACGCTGGGCGGCAGCGCGGCCGAGGGAATTCCAGTGGTCGCCGTATCCGGGCAAACAGTTAATCGGCGGGACGCTGCCGCGAGATCTGTCACGGACAGTGAAGGCCGCTATCGCCTCTCAGAATTGTTGCCGGGTCAGTATCAGATATGGGCGGTCACTCCAGGTCTAATCGCTGAGCCCGGGCCCCTCCCGAGATATGGCTTTCCCCATTTCGGTTCCATCCAGAACATCATTCTGAACGCTAACGAAACAGTATCCGATATTGATATAAAACTGATCCGAGGCGCGGTGATCACTGGGCGAGTTACTGACACCGAGAACAAGCCGGTGGTTGCAGAGCGCGTATCTCTACAATTGGTTGATGAGAATGGCGCTCCATCACGATTTGGTTCTCCCGTTTCATCCAACGACCAAATGTATCAAACCGACGATCGCGGAGTTTATCGGATTTATGGTTTGGCGGGTGGTCGCTACAAAGTAGCTGTCGGCTACGATGTTAGTGACGGAATTGTTCGCGGCGGCCGTCGTCGGCGTACTTTTTATCCCGATGTGAACGATCAATCAAAGGGCGCCATTGTCGAATTGAAGGAAGGGGGCGAGGCCAACAACATCGATATCAAGGTTGGGAGTGCTACCCAAACCTACACCCTTTCAGGGCACGTGATCGATGCGGAAACGGGGTTGCCCATCGCACGGGCCGGCGTCAGATTCACGCTCGTGCGACAAGGTCAGGGACCGCCTTTACCCAGCTTTGGCTTACAGGCTGATGACCGGGGAGAATTTCGTTTCGATGGATTTGCATCTGGTCATTACAGCGCCCTCGCTACGTCTGAATTTTACGGGGGGAACTTTTATGGCGATCCCGTCAACTTTGAAGTCGTCGACCGCAACGTCAGCGGATTAGAACTCAAAGCGGTTCTGGGATTGAGCGTGAGTGGCGTCGTCGTCGCTGACGGCGTCAAGACCAAAGACCTGTTGGCACTGCTACCTGGGCTGCGGATTTTTGCGCGAGTGGCCTCGGGAGCCAACAGTCAAGTTCCCTCCGGGGGAAGTTCGACAGTGGCGTCAGATGGAAGTTTTCAGGTTAATGGCTTGAGACCCGGTCGTGTATCGATCGATGCATACGCTTCAGCGCCTCCTTACACGCGACCGTCGATTGCGCGCATCGAGCACGACGGCATTGGCGTCAATCAAGGCTTCGACATCCAGCAATCAGTTTCGGGATTGCGCATCATCATTAATCAGGGCACCGGCGCGATTCGCGGAACGGTTAGACTAGAAGGAGGGGCCTCACTCGCCGATTCTCGAATCTACGTCAATAGCAAACGCGAAGGCGAGCGTGACGGTACCGGCATTGTCGTCGACGCCCGTGGTCACTTTGTTATCAAGAACCTCGCGCCAGGCACGTACGAGGTAACGGTTCGGGTCGGTGTTGGCGGCGCCTCCGCTCCGTATCGTCCGCCTCCACCACAGAAGCAACTGGTCAGCGTCACGAACGGCTTCGAATCTGAGGTCACTTTCTTTGTGGATCTCACGCCGAAGCAAGGAGGCCCATGATGCTGCTGAGCAAGCCGAGGATTTTCTTTCTCATAATCGCTGCGCAGTTCCTCTCAATTGGGTCAACGTGCTGGGCCCAACAAGCAGCGGGAAGCACAAAGCGCTCCGAAAAACCCAACGGCATGATCACAGGTCGCGTCGTTAATTCTGCCGGCGAACCGTTGTCGGACGCTGTTGTTTACGCCGGTTTGCTTGGCACCAGCTCACGCTCGCAAAGAGCGACAGTCGATGCCAATGGTGAATTCAAGATCGATGGCCTGGAGGCTGGTCTCTATCGTATCTCGGCCGGCGCTCCTGGCTATGTCCCGGCGCAGCAACCGGGTCCCACCGACTCGCAAAGCTACCATCACATCGGCGATTCGGTAACCCTAAGATTGATCAAAGGAGGGGTCATAACTGGCACGGTAACTGGTCCAAAGGGGCCTCTAGTAGCTGTGGGCGTGTACGCGATTCGCGTGCGCGATGAAACAAACAAGCCGTCGACGCCCTCGATGGAATTCCATGAACGTTCGACCGACGACCGGGGTGTGTATCGCGTCTATGGCTTGTTGCCGGGAGGTTATCTCATCTCGGCGGCAAAACCACGCATCGGCTTAATCGCTCCGACCGCATACGACAATGACACGCCGACCTACTTTCCTTCGTCGACGCGTGATACGGCTTCAGAAGTCGTTGTGCGCGAGGGTGAGGAAATAACGGCTGACATTCAGTATCGGGCCGAGCCGGGACATGCGATCAGCGGCACAGTTTTGGGTGTCGTCGAATCCCAGACCCAATTCTCATCGGGCACCTCGATCAACCTTACCTCCGTGCGTGACCGCTCCTCCCTTGTGGGCACGTGGGCAAGCTCGAATGACAACTTCAGCTTTGCCGTCTACGGCGTCGCCGATGGCGAATATGAACTGTCCGCTTTGCAGTTCTTGCAAAGCCGCGACGAGTTAAGATCGCCGCCACAAGTGGTCACTGTGCGTGGCGCCGACGTGAACGGAATGATTCTAACTCTGGCGCCACTGGCTTCGATCGAAGGACGTTTAGTCTTCGAGAACGATCCAAAAGCAGGCTGCGCTAAACGTCGGGAAACCGCCGCACAGGAAACGATTGTGTTCGGGCGTCGGTACGAGCCGGAAAAGAAAGCCAATGTGGCAGCTAAGACCGCGCCGCTTGCGGACGTGTCGCTCTCAGCGATCAACTATGTGAGCACAGGAGTTGGCGACGCGAAAGGATCTTTCACGCTGAGGAATTTGCCTCCAGGTTCGTACCGAATTGATCCCCGCTCATCGGCGAGTGGCTGGTATGTCAGGACGATAGCAATTGGAACAACGCAAACGGTAGCCGCGAGAGCTGCAAGCAGTGTCGTTGCGCGCGACGGAATTGTTCTGAAATCCGGCGAGCGTGTTTCCGGTCTCATCGTAACGATTACCGAAGGCGCAGCCAGCATCCGCGGTCGCATCTCAGTCGCGGCAGGTCAAATCCTGCCGCCGCGTATGCGCCTCTATCTTGTTCCTGCGGAACGTGACAGTAGCGAAAACCTGCTTCGCTTTTTTGAAGGGACTGTCGCGAACGATGGCACGTTCGTGATGGGCAACCTTGCTCCCGGGCGTTATTGGATGATCGCGCAACCGGCCGTGGAGAGCGATTCGAACAGCGTGAAATCGATCAAGAGTGATAGCGCCTTTCGTTCGAAAGTACTCCGCGATGCCGAAGCCCTTAAGAAGGAGATCGCTTTCAAGCCGTGCGAGCGAACGACCGATTACGATCTGCCTTACTCGCCGCCCACTTCACCTAAGTAATAAAACCTCGTCTTTTCACCTGACCATTTTTGCATCGCGACGTCGAACCGCTTCCATTGAAAGATAAACCTAAAGGCTTTGGGATTCGTAAAAGGACCGCGCCGACTGGCAGAGATCAAGTCGGCCCTGTCTTTGACCAACGATGGCGCGGTGCTCAGCTCCTCGTTGTTGACAGTGAATTTGCTGGTGGCCCAGTTGCGCACTACCATCGCGGCCATTGGAGAATATGACCGGCATATCGAAGCACTTTGTGAGACTCATGCCGACTATCAACTTTTAGCCCCGCTACCTGGTGCGGGTGATGTCTATGCCGGTGTAAGCCGTTGTTTGCCGGCCGCGATGAGCTTATCACTTTGCTTGCTCGGAGTGATCCTGCCTCCGCAGATCGGCTCTCCGACTTGTTTGTGGCATATCGTAAGATCATGAATGGAGGTGGCCTTCGAGACGGGGCATCTTGCTCGACAACTGCTTCAACATCTTACGGTGATTGCGCTCCTGTCGAGCGTACCCTCGCGCTTTCAACGGCAAGCTTTTCCCCTGCCGCTTTCGCCTCAGGGTCTCCGGCGCGAGCTGCGGCTTGCTCGATGATGCGTTAACCTCGCCGCCGACGATGAGTCGAAAGCGGACATGGGCACAATCGCGCTCAGATAAGTGAGCAGATTGCGGCGCAACTCCGTTCCGGCGTCGGCGAAGATAAATTTTTTGGGCAGTTCATGAATGTGTAAAAAGGCCATTCGTAGGATTCTGGTAATAAGATGTTGGCCTGCCTCACGGCCGCGAGGGACTCCTCTATCAGCATGAAGATTCGATACTGTTACTAAGTGCCTTGCGCGGTCTCTGCAACTAGCTGGTCAACAACATCTTCAAGATTGTCTCGGCGCGCGTAGGCGGCGCGCTGGCGAGTCGCGCCGTTGCCACGGGCGAGCGTATCGCGCGTGAGGGAGTTGATCTCATCCCAGTCGTCGTACCTTTCGAGTGTCGGGCGGAGAGTGGTAAGTAGCTTCTCAATCAATTCGTGCGCCGGAATGGCGCGCTTGTCAGCCACATCTATCAACTCCGCTTCAAGGCCGTAGCGTGCGGCGCGCCACTTGGCGGCGCGCAATAGTTCCGGGCGCACGTCCAATTCCGGTTCATTCTTGATCGCCTGGTCGTAGCAGGTGCGCGCCAGGGCTCGGGAGAGACCGGCGATCATCACTGCTTCGTCTATCGTAAGGCAGACATCAGTGACGCGAAATTCCAGCGTCTCGAAGCGCGCGGAGGGGCGCACGTCCCAGTAAATGTTCGTCGCGTCCGAGATGCTTCCCGTCTGGACCAGCGTCTCAACCAGCGCGTCGTACTCGGCGCGCGAAGCAAAGAACTGCGGCGTGCCAGCCATGGGCCAGCGCCGCCAGATGCCGGTGCGAAAGCTGGCATAGCCAGTGTCCACGCCGAGCCAGAAAGGCGAGTTGGCCGCGAGCGCCAAGAGCGGCGCCAACCAAAGGCGCGCCCGATTCATTACCCGAATCGCCGCTTCACGGTCACTTATTCCAATGTGCACGTGACAGCCGAAGATCAGCTGCTCGCTGGCGAGTTGTTGAAACTCGGTAGCGATGCCGCGATAACGCGCGTTAGGCGTGAGTTGTTGATCTTCCCAGTGCGAGAAGGGGTGCGTGCCCGCCGCCACGATCCGATTGCCATACTTCTCCGCCGCGGCAATCACTTCCCCGCGCAGGCGCACAATTTTGGCGCGCACCTCTGCCAGCGTATGGCAGATCGAGGTCGCGATTTCGATCTGCGACTGAAAAAGCTCTGGTGTCACCTGGTTACCGAGCGCCGCCTTTGCTTCCGGCAAGATAAGGTGCGCGCGCGAACGCAACTCTCGCGTCGCCGGATGCACGATCTGATATTCCTCTTCGACGCCGATGGTGAACGGTTCGTCCGTGGTCATAAGTTGATTTTAGCCCGCCGTTCTGCCCAACGGCGCGATCTGTGGAGCCCCTGCCGGTTGGGAAAGGTGAGCTCTCATTGAAATCTGCTAAGCACCAAGGACCCTATTACGGTAAAGCCGCTACTCTTTCTCTTTATCGCTATCGCTCACAGTCGTCGCCACCGTCATCATTGCCATCAGCGTCGTCACCATCGGCATCGTTGCCGTCTTCGCCGTCGCTATCATTGCTGCTGTCAGAATCACTGTCGTCGTTGTCATCGCCATCGCTATCGTCACTAACGTCTTTGCCTCCGTTATCATCCTCGCCTTCGCGATCCCTTTTAGTCACCATACCGTAACTCCGTTTCCGCGCCCTTAAAAAAAGTGAGTCCTTATTACCGCTTCCGGGATGTTGGCGACTACGAAACCGCTCGCGTTCCGCGAGGCAAACTGCGGGAGCATCCACGCCTAGAAGTCGAACTCGAACTTGCCGCGCACGGACGCGCCGAAGCTGTTGAAAAACTGGCCGAGGCGCGGGCTGGCGATGTTATTTTGCACATCACTGGGATTGAAGTGGTTAGTGGTGTTAAGTACCGCCAAGCCGATTCTCGTTCGTCGTCCTCCAATCCTGGGGACGAACTTTGGTATGGCGAAACCTTTTGTAACTTGCAGGGCAAGCGACAGAAATGTTGGGAAGCGTCCCGCCCGGTTGCGTGGGCCGACAAAATCCAGGCGCTCATTAACGAAGGAGAACGGGAAGCCCGATCGAATCTCGACCAGGGGCGCGATGTTAATATCGTAGCGCATTCGGAACTGGCCATAGGTGAGGAATCGGTGCGTCGCGTCAAAGGGCTGTGGCCCGTACTCGTTCGGCCGCACTACGAACGCTGGAAAATTGCCGAGAAAGTTATCGATAGAGTTAAGATCGCCCCGAGCTTTGGACCACACGTAAGTAGCGTTCAAGGTACCGATGCGCGGGTTGTCATAGATGGCGAGCAGTTGCAACTCGCGGTAGCGCGAACGACCGAGGTTGCTGAGCACCAGGGCGTTTTGGCCTAATCCGCCTGATGCGTCGATGCTATCGACGATGAAATCGTCCCTCGTTGAGCGTTCCAGATAGCCAATGCGTCCCGTCAGCTTACTCGTGATCGGGAAATCAATTTGCAGGCTCGCCCGCACGCTGCGTGGGTTGCGCAACCGTGCTGCGACTAAGTTGGCGAAACGATGCGGGCCGTCAGTTATCGAGATGCCGTCTGCGGCAAACGTGGTCACAGTTCGCTCGGGAAGCTGTGTGAAGTAGCCGACGCTAAGCGGAGTGCGATCATAGAAGAGACCGATTCCGCCGCGTATGACCGTGGCGATATTCTTGAGCGGCAGGTACAAAAACGAAAAGCGCGGCGAGATGGTGTTCTGCCGGGCCAGCCCGTCACGGTCGAAGCGCAGACCGGCGTCGACCGTGACCTTCTTATTGACGGCCCACCGATCGTGCGCGAAAGCGGTGAATTCGGTGAGATGACTTGAAACGCCCGCCGCGGCGCCGAAATCTATGCGCCGGGCCAGGGTCAAGTCTTGCCGTCTGATCAGGATAGTGTTTTCGCGGAACACACCGGTCACGCGTGAGTAATCAATTTCGCCGCCGAGCTTCAAGGAATGCTGACCGTGAAATTCAAGCCCGTGCGAGTAATAAACTTCCCGCCACTGAAACCGTTGCGACCGCCGGCGGATGTCGGCGAAGTAGTTACCGGTGTTGCCTTCCGGCAACAACTCAAGCGGTCCCGTCCCCTGCCCGAAGACGTCAAAGTCAAAGGTCTTGTAGCTTAATGTCGAAGAGAGAAACGAAGCATTCTTGAAGATTGCCTGCTCGGAGATGGAGACGAGCAAGCCTCGCTGCTTCGTATTCGGCGTGGTCGGCTGCGGATTGAAAGTGTTGAGTCCAGCGAAGCGTACCTTCTGCGGGAAGAGTGCCGCGACGAATTTGGCGCTGTTAGTCTTGTTGATGTTGAAATCGAACTGCGTGAATGAGTTGAAGGCCTCAGATGTTGAATCGTCTCCGGGGGGTTCGAGGCTCGGCACACGCGTGCGCGTGAAGCGGTACTCAAGGGACTGCAGGAAGAAAAAACGATCGCGGGCCACAGGGCCGCTGAAGGTGACGCGCGGGCGAAATGAATCGATCGAACCGGTGAAGGTGTTGCGAAAAGTTGGAAAGACGCGCGCGGCGGTGACTTTGAATTTGTTTCCGCCGCCTTTGGTTTCGAGATCGGTCGCACCGCCGGTAAGCCGGCCAAATACCGCCGAGTACGGGTTCTCTTCGGTTCTTACGTTTGCTGCCGCTTCGAGAGGAATGTCGAAGGCGAGGTTTCCAGTAACGGGATCCGTGATGTCCACCCCGTTGACGGTGTAGCTGCTCTGGCCGGCGCGAGCGCCTTTCTGATGGTCTACTCCGTCGCTTCCGCGCAGAACACCGGGAGTCAACAACGGCGCGCTCTGATAGTTCTCTGCCGGCAGCGGCACATCCGTTAGTGTTTGGGAGCGAACGGTATTGCTGGTGGTTGTTTCGGCCGTACTGAGCAGGCCCTCTTCCTCACGAATGTTAACCGTTTCGGAAATCGTAGCTTTCATTACGATTTCAACGGTCAGCCCTACACCCGACGCCAGACTAATTTCACGCTTCACTGTGGCCAATCCATCAGCCTCAACCGTCAGCACAAACGTCGCCGCCGGCAGATCGGCGAAGATAAAATTGCCCACATCGTCAGTGACTACCTTGAAAAATTGCTCCGTCAGGTCACGATTGACGAGCGTAAGCCGCGCCCCGACAAGTGGAGCCGGAGGCGCATCTGTGGCTTCAGTAGTGACCTTAACCGTACCCTTGATGCGGCCCGTCAAGTATTGGGCATGTGCGCTGGGAGGTAAGACCAGCAGACTGAATATCGCGGTGCACAGCAGGATAGAGTAGAAGAATTTGCAATCAGGCGACGGTGTTGAGGGAGTCGAGGCGCGACTTGTCATTTTTCTGTTCATACCAACTTCTTCAAACTGACCTCAGGGGGAGGTTTTGCGTCCAACGAGTTGTTTGGCGTGCTTGCGAACTCGAACAGCTAGGGATGGGTCTTTTCTGACAATGATTCCAGCCAAAGCACGCAACGCCTGAGTGACAGATTCGGAATCTGGGAACACTTGCGCCACATCAGGATCGAGGACGACCCGGTTGCAGCCTTTCGGAAAGGCCTGCATACTTCCCACGCATTCCTGAAGTCATACTCGGCCAACATCTCCGGACCAGGTTGATTATTCGATTCCTGATTCATATTTCTTCCTTTCAGTCAGCGTGGTTAAGCGCGCACTAATCAGTCGTATTCTATCATCGCGATCCGAATGCACCACCACATCTTACTGGCAAGTCGCGGCGCTCCCCACGCTCATGATCCAGAGCTTCAGCTAAAGCCTCTTTGAGATCGGAAAAAGCCTCGTCACTCATGTAGTTTGTTTTGTTCGTCTGAACCTTGCGACAGCGGTCCGTATCTCGACAAGCGAAAAGTGTCCTTGGGGTCAATCTTCTGCTTCAGTTCAGCTCGCGAGATCGTTTATCAAAGCTTTTTATCTTTCCAGCGATGAGATGGCGCGATGAGAACCCGCATACCTTTGGATTTCGGTTGACTGACGATAGGAACAATTATCGCGGCCCCCTTACTTAAGCGCTACAACTTAGAAGTTAAAATGGGGTGACTTCCGTGTTGCACCTTTAGGCTCGGCATTGCAAGAAAATGCAATCGGCGAATTATTTCAGGGGCTGAATGACAACCTTCGGTCTGCTGTTCAAAGTTTTGTTAATGCCTTCAGTACATGACTCAAGCACGCCCCCTCGAAAAAAAGATTACGATGTTTTCCGAGAGAGGCAAGGTCGTTGTTTTCAGACATGTCTTTCCGCGCCGTGGGTATCGGTCGCCCCGGGACAACAATTGCCACGACTTGGAGCGGAGTTGGTGCACTGAATGACAGGCGGTGCTAACTTCGACACAGAAAGAGCCCGTGGAGATACACGATGCGTCAACTCAGTCACGCCCCAGACTCCGATCCAGGTTAAACGCGGCGCTGATCAGCGCGAGGTGAGTGAAAGCCTGGGGAAAGTTGCCCAGCGCTTGGCCGCTGCGTCCCGTTTCTTCCGCGTACAGCCCCAGATGATTGGCATGTCCGAGCATGCGTTCGAACAGCAGACGCGCCTCCGTCAGTTTGTCAGGATCGACTTGGCCGGCGCGCGTCAGCGCTTCTACCAGCCAGAAGGTGCACATGTTGAACGTACCTTCCTCGCCGCCTACGCCGTCGTTCGACCGGTCAACGTCGTAGCGGTAGACCAGCCCATCGGAAACCAGCCCGCCCTCCGCCGGCCGTCGATTGATGGCCTCGATTGTCTTGAGCATCTTTGGATCGTTCGGCGCAAGAAAGAACACCAGGGGCATGATCAACGCAGACGCATCCAGGCACTCGCTTCCGTATGATTGGACAAACGCCTCGCGCTCCTTGCACCAGCCGCGCGCAAGGATCTCTTCGTAAATCTCGTTGCGCATTCCACGCCACCGCGCCTCGTCTGCGGGAAACGACCGTTTGCCAGCCAACCTCAGACCGCGGTCCATCGCAACCCACGCCATCAACTTCGAATAGACGAAGTGTTCTCGGCCGCCGCGCGTTTCCCAGATCCCTTCATCCTTGCGGCGCCAGTTGTCGCACAGCCAATCGAGCAGGCCGCGCAAGCGGGTCCACGAATCGTATGAGATTGGTGAGCCATACTTGTTGTACAGGTAGATCGAGTCGAGCAACTCGCCGTAGATGTCCAGTTGCAGTTGATTGTAAGCCCCGTTGCCGATCCGCACGGGCCCTGAGCCGCAATACCCTTCCAGATGATCAAGCGTGGACTCGGGGAGTTCGTGACGCCCGTCGATGCCGTAAACAATCTGCAGTGGTCCATCTTCCCCCGGCTCGCGATACCGCGCATCGAGCCAGCTGACAAACGCCGCCGCTTCCGAAGTGAAACCCAAACGGAGCAATCCGTAAAGAGTGAACGCTGCGTCACGAATCCAGGTATAGCGATAGTCCCAGTTTCGCGCGCCACCGATCGACTCGGGCAGACTGCATGTCGGCGCAGCGACGATCGCCCCAGTAGGCTCGAAGGTGAGCAGTTTCAAGGTCAGCGCCGACCGGTGAACGATTTCACGCCAACGACCCTGGTAGTTGCACTGCGAAAGCCAATGTCGCCAGAATTGAACCGTTTGTGCGAAAAGCTCGCGGCTCGCTTCCGCCGTAGGGGCAAAGCCACAATCGTCGTAACCATGCAGTTGCTGGAGAACGAAAGTGACCGTTTCTCCTTCATTCAAATGGAATGTTGCGTGCACCGCGCTACCAGCGGCCTCCAGCGAGATGGGACTCGCCAGCCCCAGGGTGAGACGCTCGGCACGGAAAACCGCCCCATCTGCGGTCAGTTTCAGGTCGTGGCTGCCGCGGGCGTAATCGAAAGCTGGCTCGCAGACAATGCGAAATTGCATTTGTCCGCGAGACACGCGCACGCGGCGGATCAATTGACTGGAACTATCTCGCCTCGCCGCACCCACCGGCATAAAGTCCTGAAGTTCTCCCACGCCGTCGTGACAAAGAAAGCGGGTGATCAGGACATTCGTATCCGGCCAGTACAATTGCTTGTAATGGACATCCTCAGAAGTGGACGTGATCTGGAACCGACCACCTTTTTTGTCATCAAGAATCGCGGCGAAGACGCTTGGCGAATCGAAATGTGGAAAACAGAACCAGTCAATTGAACCATCCACAGCGATCAACGCCGCCGTGCGCATGTTGCCGATGATTCCGTAATTTTCAATGGGTTGATACGCCATAGGTCGCCTCCTGTCCGTTTTCCGATTCTTTAAAGTGCGACTATCTACTGGGGAACGAATGTTGATATACCGTCATCCTTGTCTTCCTCTCGCTCAGGATGGATCCGAAATGAATGATCGTCCGAACTTGAGCGCGATCAAAGAGTTTCTCATTCATGGCGTCAAATATGCTATTCCGGCAGAGCATGGGGTATCCACGCGCGGCTTCCCGACCTCTTACGGGCTGTACATGTCAGATTGAATTTTCGGGATGGACAGGGCTTTCGGCGGTTGAGATCGAGACCCCTGTTCTTTAGCTCTGTCCTTTAGCTCTGTCCTTTAGCTATTGACTTGCTCACACACTTGAGATAAAAGCTCCGATAACACCTAAACCCGTCTGCATAATGCATCGCATAGATGGGATACCATCATAATTTATCCACACAAAAGGAGAATCGCTATGAACAAGCTCAGGATTTACTACCTAATTGCTGCCGGCCTTGTAATCCTTACGCTGGTAGCTTCAAATGCTGGCCAGATGACGTCCCAGACGTCCTCTAAGCAAGCGAAATCCGCGACTGATTGGGCTCTCAATGCCACCATAATCGAGGCCTGTAGCTGCCCGATGTTTTGTCAGTGCTACTTCAACGATAAGCCTGCGGCGCACGGCGCCCACAGCGGTGACACTGCGCACGGCAGCTCAGCGCAACACTTCTGCCGCTTCAACAACGCATTCAAGGTCAACAAGGGACATTCGGGCGATGTCAAACTCGATGGTGCGAAGTTCTGGGTGGCGGGCGACTTAGGAGGTGATTTCTCGAAAGGTCAGATGGACTGGGCAGTCCTGACGTTCGACCCCGCAGTGTCAAAAGAGCAACGGGACGCAATCACGACCGCTTTAGGTCATGTCTATCCAGTTAAATGGAATTCCTTCACCATCGCTAAAGACGCTGACATGGAATGGAAGGCCGACTCGAAACGTGCCGAGGCACGTTTGGGAGGTGGGAAGGTTGCCGAAGTGATCCTCCACAGCCCAACAAGTTCAGCAATGAAAGATGAGCCTGTAGTGATGAGGAACCTGAGGTACTTCGGAGTACCCCGGAATGACGGCTTCATCATGATGCCTAATGAGGTTGAAGCCTACCGTATAGGGGACAAGCCGTTTGAGTACAAGGGCACTAATGGGTTCATGATTACGATTGACATCACATCTCGGGATGTGAAGAGTGACTAACTTAAAAGTCAAAACCTTACGGCGGTGGGCAGCGATAGCTACCCGCCGCTTTTTTCATGAACGGCATGCGTCCTCGTGAAACACCGAAGGTGTTGACAGTCATATGGAACTAGGACGAATTAGTGACATCTTTCGTTATCCAGTTAAGTCAATGGCCGGTGAATTACTGGATGTTGCAAGGCTAAGTTGGCATGGCCTTGAGGGTGATCGCAGGTTGGCTTTTCGGCGACTCACTGACAAAAGTGGGTTCCCATGGCTGATAGCGAGCCAACTACCCGAGTTGCTCCTCTATAAACCATTCGGGCGCAATAGCAACACTGCCGAGAGCAACACTGCCGAGCTACTCCCAACGCACGTTCGTACGCCGGACGGGAAAGAGTACGAACTCCGAAGCGACGAACTACGGGAGGAAATTTCGAGCCGGTATGGCAGTGATGTGGAATTGATGAATCTCAAACATGGCATCTTCGACGAAGCCTGTATTTCGGTAATCAGCCTCGGCACAGTCCATTCGGTCGCGCGTGAATCAGGCCGCGATGTGGACCGTTGCGACCTTCGCAGATTTCGACCAAACGTTGTGATCGAAACAAATAGCGCTGAGCCGTTCGAGGAAGACAGATGGGTGGGCCGAACCTTGATGTTTGGTGAAGTGAATAGCGGGGCAGCTCTCAGGGTTACTATGAAGGATGAGCGATGTGTCATGGTTAATCTTGACCCAGACACAGCCGAGCGAGATTCTGAAGTGATGAAGACTGTTGTTCGTATGAACGAGAATTACGCCGGCGTATACGGCACGGTGGTCAGGGCGGGCGAGCTTCGTGTCGGTCAAGTCGTGACCTTGGGAGGGTAAAGCCAAAGTCAAATAAGAACGATCCGCGAAATCGCACGAAGCACCGCGAAATGAGATCAGAAAAACGACAAATGTGCGCCGTTTATCCCCAGGGTTCAAAGCAAACGCTCACCCCGTGCGGGCTGCCCGCCCGGGGACCCCGGCCCGGGCTGAAATTGGCGAACGCTTTCAGCGTTTGAATCACGGATAATTGCAACTAAACAGCTAAAGCATTCGCAAATCGCAAACACAATTTCCCTTGGCTGAAAATCGGAAGTGAGTCTAAACTGCCGCCATGTTAAACGATATTTCCTACGCGTTTCGCACGCTGCGCAAGAGTCCCATATTTACGATCACAGTGGTGGTCACCATCGCCCTGGCTATCGGCGCCAGCACGGCTATCTTTAGCGTCGCTAACGGAGTGCTGTTGCGGAAACTTCCTTACAAGGATCCAGAGCGCCTGGTTTTGGCCCGCGGCGACCTGCAGAAACGCAATGTCAAAGATTTTCCGCTTTCCAACGCCGACTTTCTCGACCTGCGCAACGGCGCAAAAAACAATTTCGAGGATTTCGCGGCCGTCAATACTTTTCGCTTCACTCTTCCGGGTTTGGACGGTACGCCTGAGCGGGTCCGCGCGGCCGCGGTATCGACTAACTTCTTTCAAATGATGGGTGGCTCGATCATCGCGGGCCGAGACTTTGAGGACTCTGATGGAACGCCGCAGGCGCCTCCGCCAGCGGCACCTGCTGGCAATGCACCTGCTGCTGATGGACCACCTCCGCCGCCAAACATGGTTATGCTGAGTAACGAATACTTCCAACAGCGCTTTGGAGGGGATCGATCCATAGTTGGCAAAACTCTTCCAGTGGCTGCTGCCTTTGGACCACCGCCTATCATCGTGGGCGTGCTGGCCCCGGGTTTCGAATTGCTGTTTCCGCCCCAAGCGAATATGGAACAGTTTCCGAGCCTCTGGATTGCCGCGCGCATTCCTTATGACGTTGCCAACCGCAACAACGTGCAGTGGCGGGTCATTGGGCGGCTCAAGCCTGGTGTCGCGATCAGCCAGGCACAGGCCGAGGCTGAAACCATCGCCCAAAAAATTCGCGATGAAAACGCCATCTCCAAGACAGCCGGTCAATATTTCCAACTTGTGCCGATGAAGCAGCACCTTGTCGACGAGGTTCGACCGGCGATTCTCGCGCTCATGGGTGCGGTAATTTTCCTGCTACTGATCGCATGTGCGAATGTAGCGAATCTGATGCTCGTGAGAGCTGCATCGCGCGAACGAGAGCTGGCCGTTCGAGCCGCGCTGGGCGCTGGTTGGTGGGCGTTGGTTCGGCAGACATTCGCCGAGGCACTCCTGATAGCAGCTCTCGGAACAGCCTTAGGTGTTGGGCTTGCCTACTTAGGTATTCACCAGCTCCTCGTGATCGCGCCGGAGAATCTGCCTCGCCTGAATGCAGTTCGGATTGATCTGCAGGTCCTGGGATTTTCGATATTAGCGGGGCTCTTGTCGGCTGTGCTCTTTGGCATCATTCCGGCCATCCGCACCGCGAAACCAAACCTCATGGAGATATTACGCACGAGCGGGCGAAGCGGCGCACTCGGCGCTGCCGGGCTGCGTAACGCCGTGGTCGTAGTGGAAGTCGCGCTTGCATTCGTGCTTCTGATTGGCTCGGGGTTGATGTTCCGCACGTTCCTTGCCATTCAGCGTGTGAACCTCGGCTTCGACCCGCGCGGGCTGCTGACCTTTCAACTTCTCGGCAACATCGGCGAGACCCCTCAGGAACGAGCGACCTTCAAGCAACACCTTCGCGAGCAACTCGGTGCGATCCCCGGTGTGAACAATGTCACCGCCTCGTTTCCATTGCCGCTCGCCGGCGGATTTAGTCCCGTGCGTTGGGGTGGGGCCGAAGCTCTCGAAGATCCGAGCAGGTTTCAAGCTGCCGACCTTCAGATTGTGCTGCCCGGTTATTTCGAGGCGATGGGCACCAGACTTCTGGCCGGACGCACCTTTACCCAGGACGACAACACACCCGATCATAACCGCCTCATAATTGATCAGGCACTGGCCGCGAAGGCATTTCCAAATGAGTCAGCTGTGGGCAAGCGTATCCTCTTTCGCGTTCGCACGCCTGAGGCTCAATGGGGAGAGATCATTGGTGTGGTCGCCCATCAGCGCAACTCATCTCTGATCGAGCCGGGCCGGGAACAACTCTACGTCACCGACGGATATGTGAATAACCAGGCTGCTTCCTGGTGGGCGCTCCGGACCGATGGAGATCCGGCCGCCCTTGCCGGCGCCGTCCGCGAAGTAGTGCGCCGGGCCGGCTCGGAGACATTGATCAACGAGATGCAGCCGATGGACTCGCTGGTGGTCCAGGCTCAGGCGCAGACACGCTTTTCGCTGCTGCTGATCGGAGTATTCTCGACGATTGCAGCACTTCTTGCGGGCGTGGGTTTATATGGCGTGCTTGCGACTTCGGTCCGACAGCGAACTGCCGAGATTGGAGTACGGATGGCTCTGGGCGCTGCGCCGTCGCGCATCTTTCGTTTGATGGTAGGGAAGGGACTTTACCTTAGCGTGATCGGGATTGCGATTGGTCTGCTCGCAGCGCTTGCACTTACACGCGTACTGGCAAGCATGCTCGTCGAAGTGAAACCTACCGATCCCGTTACATTTGTCTTCGTATCGGTGCTCTTCCTGTTGATCGCCCTCATTGCTTCATGGCTTCCAGCTCAGCGCGCCGCCGGACTAGATCCGACCACAGCGCTGAGGAGTGAGTAGTTCAACACAGTGTCAAGCAGTCAGTACAGTAACGCAGTAGCAGCGCCCTTCCCGACCTGCAAATTTCCGCGAGTTGAATCACTCCTGGGTGGTTTGCCGGTGGCTTCCTTCATTTCGGGGTGCGGCTCTAATATCGAGTACTCAATTCGACAGTAACGTCGCGGAAAATACCACCACCAGCACCAGCACGAAGGCGCCGGCGAGTGCGCGGCCCCAGGGTCGCGAGTTTCGGTTATCAGCCGTCTCATGGTCCAAGGCGACTGGCTCGTTCAGCCAGACCATGTGAGTCTGCATTTCGTCAATTCGCGTATGCACTGGAACGTGGTATCGATTGTGGAAGGGATTGTGAAAAGGATCGTGAATTCGATGGGTTGGGTTCATGGTCTTCTACTCCTCATAAACGTTCGCTGAAAGGATTCAGCGCTGCCTTACAACCCATAGGGCAACGACCATGCCGGATAGCGATCCAATAGGATTTTGTTGAGGTTTTAGAGCGGTCAGCTGAAATCAAGCAGAAGGGAGTACCCATCTAGGGCGGCCAGTACACTATCTCGGGCCGTGTTCTCAGTCGCGTGTATCTGTCCGCGGGGTCGCTGTCTCGCCGGGAGCAGCCGTTTCGTGAAGTATCGCCGTCGCCGGTTCATCCATCGACGCCGGGCCGAAGAGCAATTCAGATCCGTCGTCGAGACAGAAGCTCAACGAATCGTCGTTATAATCTCTCCCGCATTCAGGGCAGCGTTTCATAGGATTCTATTCCGGCAGGTTCATCCGTTTCAGCAAATCCTTGAAACGCGGGTCGTCGCGCCGCGGTTTCACGAGCGGGAGTTGGCAATACGGGTCGCTCCGATAATCCAACTCTATTTATGAGCATTTTGAATCGGGGATCGGCTTTTTTGCCGCACCTGGCCAATGTACCGACCCTGAGGGTCAAGGGGCCGACTATGCTCTTCACTCAAACCTGAGTAGCCTACCGAGGACCAGCTGGGTCATTTGGACGAAATCGGACGGTTAAGAACGGCTTTGCCTCAAAGGTCCTGGGGACGCCATCTGGTTGGTATGACAGCACAAGTTCGGAGAAAGCAGCCAACGCACAGAACCGCTTGCGGTAGCCAGCGGATCCCAAGCTCAAGACTAATGGTTAACGTCAATCACCTAAGTTTGTACGCACAAATCCACCTCCGACGCGTTGGTTGAGCTTAGGATCCGCTGGCTACCGCAAGCGGTTCTGTGCGTTGAGCTGCTCCTCATTTATTGAGTTTTGTCCTTGGCAGCCCAAAAAGGAGCTGCCTCAAGACTTTTAGGGCAAAGCCGTTAAGAGCTAAAGATCAGAATCATAACCGTCCGATTGCGTGTGAAGATCTTTAAACACAGATCATTAGTCGCTAATCGAATCGCTCAGTCCGTCGGAAAGTTAATCGGTATCGGCATTGCCGGAGCCTCAAAAGCAAGTTGGGCCTACGGCTACTTCAAACCATCCGCGAAGGAATACAACGCGCCTCGCGTGCGGATAATTAAACTGTTGCCGGCGATTGCCGGCGTGGCCCAGCACTCTTCGTCAAGGTCGTTCGTTGCCAGGACTTCCCATTGCGCGGCTGCTTTAAGCACCGTCACCTTGCAGCTCGCACTTACCACGAAGATCTTTCCATCGGCCGCTACCGGCGATGCGGAGTAATCCTCCAATGCCTCGGGCGTGCGCCCCGTTTTCAAAACCTCCCCAGTCGCGGGATTTAAACTCGTGACTATGCCTCCTTCTTTCATTAAGTACATCACGTCACGATAAACGAGGGGCGCGGGAATATTCGGATAGGATTTCTTCAGTCGCCAGACAACATTCGTCGGTGTGAGATCACCGCTGCCACCCAGCCGGATAGCCGTAATACCATGTCCGGAAGTGCTAGTACCGGTGCGAACGAAGTCGTATTCCGTTCGATCGATATAGCCATCGCTGTTGGCGTCTAGCCATCCAAAATGTTCCTGCATCTGCGGCTCGACCTTCATCTCCTCATTCTGGATTCGTTGATCGTTGTCCTTGTCGTATTTCTTCAGGCTGTCATCGTAGGATGGTAAAAACGGTGCATCGGCGCCTTCACCGTTTACGTAAACCATGTCAGAGCTAAGCGCGGGCACGCCCTTCGGATATGTGCCGACCCCTGTGACCCACCACAGCCGCTTCCCCTTGTCGAGGGAATAGGCATCGAGCGTGTATGAACCGAGAATCAGAACCTGCGGCGTTCCATTTTTGGCCGTGTAAACAACAGGCGTGGACCACCCTTCGTAATTCGTACGGTCTGTTTTCCACAGAACTTTTCCGTTTCGCGCGTCGACGGCCAGGAGGAACGAGTTTGCGCGTTGGTCAGCCACCAGTAACAGGGTGTTTCCCGCGAGCACTGGCGATCCCGCCATGCCGTAGAAACTACTGAATGGTCCTAACGGTAGGCGCCAACGCTCTCTGCCATCTGGTGCGTAACTGATTAGGCCCAGCTCAGCAAAAAAAACAAAGACGTTCTTTCCGTCGCTCACCGGAGTTGGTGACGCAGCGTCGTTGGCCTTGTAGATCGGAGTGTGGCGCGCGCGTTGAACGTCGCGTCGCCACAACATCTTTCCCGTTTTTCGATCCAGAGCGAGCGTGACGAGTTTGTCGCCTTCGCTCGCCGTCAAGAAAACTCGATCAGCCGTGACCACCGGCGATGACCGCCCGAACGGTACCGATGCTTTCCAGGCGAGATTCTTCGTAGCGCTAAATTGCACAGGCAGAGTGGGACCGTCCGCTACGCCAGTGCCATTTGGACCGCGGAATTGAAGCCAGTCATTGGTGGCGGCCGGCGATGTAGAACGTTTTGAATTCTGGGCGTAAGCCGGGAAGGAGACGACCAGAATCGCTAGAGCGACGATGGACCAGAGTTTTGCGACTTCGGTTGCGATGTCTGGTCTTGATAATGATCTTGGAAGTTTCATTTTTATGGTCTCGCAGCGGGAATGTTTAATTGGGGCCGCCGAGGCGTGGAGTCGAAACCCGCACCGGATTAGCGTGTCCGGCGAATATCACAGTTTGGAGTCCAACACCCAGCACTCTTGAATACGTGGTGGCAGTTTACTCGCTTTGCAAGACCGTGAACAGATCCGAAACGACCATACGTCTTTCTCTGTTTTCCTTTCGTGTTGTTTCGTGTCATTTCGTGGATCGTCAGCTTACTTAGCCAAGGAACGATCCACGAAATCACACGAACCAACACGAAGTCTTCCTCGCCCACCTACCGATCCCGTTACGTTGTCTTTCGTATAGTGATTCAAGTTACCTAAATTTTCAGCAAGTTACCTAAATTTTCAGCAAGTTACCTAAATTTGTAGCAAGTTACCTAGATTTGCAGGTTGGGAAGGGCGGTTTACCCCCGCTCAAAATTCGTAGCAGTCACCGTTGAATTACCGATTCAAACTTGAATGTTATGAATCTTGAGCGGGGGTAAACCGCCCTTCCCGACCTGCAAATTTCCGCGAGTTGAATCACTCCTGGGTGGTTTGCCGGTGGCTCCCGGTCTCTCGGTCTTTGGCGCAGACTGATTCACTCAGATCGCATAAATCAACGACGCTCACACTGTTTGGTCAACGACTTTCATTTGCATTTCATTCATACGGCCACCGTGCACTGTGAGCTTAGCAAACTCAGTTTCGAGCACACTCAGATCCGCAGGCGCTCGCGCGCGAGCTCGGCATGAGCGTTTCCGGCTTTCACCATCATTTCAAGAGCGTGACGGCAATGAGCCTTTTGCAGTTTCAGAAACAAATCCGGCTTCAGGAAGCGCGCCGCATAATGCTTGGCGAAGATCTGGACGTAGCCAGCGCCAGTTCCCGCGTCGGTTATGAAGACCCGTCTTATTTTAGCCGTGAGTATAAAAAGCTGTTCGGCGCCCCGCCGCAGCGCGACATCGCGAGGCTACGAAGCCGCCTTGAAGTTTGATGGTGAAAATTTGATCTCGACGATCGCTATTCCTGTTGATCCGTCATTGCTTCATGGCTCCCAGCTCAACGCGCCGCCCGATTAGATCCGACCACAGCGCTGAGGAATGAAGGGACGAGTGCACCGCTTGGTGGGCCCGCTAAGTAGGCGACCGACGAGTACGGGCATAGATTCCGTTTCGTGTGAATTCGTGTAAGTTCGTGGATCGTATTCAATCTCTGGTCCGTGTCGAACGGTCCACGAATCAAATATGAAGGTTTGAAAGACTTTTCACCACACCCCTCATAGTTTATCCTCTCGCTCACCGCGCTTGAACAACTCTGACGTTAAGCCACCTTAAGGAGGACGTGCGATGAACAGTGAAAGAACACTCTCGCTTTGGATCCCGAAAGCCGATCTTATGAGCCTTGCACTTGCGCTTTTGTTGATCGCAATCAATGGGCTCGCCGTCTCGGCACAAACCCGGCCGCGCGCTCGTGATTTGGGAATTCCGTTTCCTGGACAAACTGGTCCAATGAATGGGATCACGGACGTTCCCGGAGTTGCTGTTGGACACGTAACGCTCATCGAGGGTGAAGGCAAACTCCTGCCCGGCAAGGGGCCGATTCGAACAGGTGTCACGGCGATACTGCCGCGCCCGCGCGGCAACTGGGATCCCGTGTTTGCGGCGACCTTCAACCAGAACGGTAATGGCGACATGACAGGCATCAACTGGATCAAGGAATCTGGTTTTCTAGAGGGACCGATCCTGTTGACTGGAACGCACAGTGTGGGGACAGTGCGCGACGCCGCGATTCAATGGCAATTAAGGAACGGCCGCGAGTTTATTTTCACGTATCCCATCGTCGCTGAGACGTTTGATTTTATGAACGATGCGAACGGTGAGCACGTGAAAGCGGCACACGCATTTGATGCGCTGGATCGTGCCAAGCCCGGGCGTGTCGAAGAAGGTGCGGTGGGCGGCGGTACGGGGATGGGATGCAACGGATTCAAAGGCGGCATTGGTACCTCGTCGCGAGTGGTGACCGCCGCGCAGGGTGGGTACACCGTCGGCGTGTTGGTTCAATGCAATTATGGCGGCGACCTGCGAATTCTCGGTGTTCCGATTCGTCCGGAGATCACCGACCTGCGAACATGCACCACCCTTCAGGGGCCGTTGAGCAGGCCATGGACCGTCGGCATTCCACCATGCCCGGCAACCGGACGTGGCGCCCGTAGCAACGGTCGGCTCGATGATCACGAAGGCCGCGGATCGATCATCGTCGTCGTTGCTACCGACGCGCCGCTATTACCACATCAACTGGAACGCATCGCCCGTCGCGTCAGTCTGGGAATGGGACGGTTAGGAAGTTTCGCCGGCAATTCCTCCGGTGATCTGTTTCTCGCGTTTTCGACGGCAAACGCCGGTGCGGCGAAGCCTGACGGCACACCGTCGCTAGTCATGCTGCCCAACGATCGGATTGATCCTCTTTTTGGAGCGACGATCGATGCGACGGAAGAAGCCGTCGTCAACGCGATGCTGGCGGCACATACGATGACCGGCGCGGACGGCATCCGCGTCTTTGGCTTGCCCGGTGATCGCGTCGTCGCGGCGATGCGGAAGTACAACCGAATGAAGTAACACCGATGAAGGAGTGAAACCTTCTGCTACGCAGACTGCTTTACATACAAGTATCTGGCTGCCGTCGGCGGGGCAGAGCCACCTTCGCACATCCGGCGGCTGAGCCGAACCTGACGTCGCCCATTATTGTGTCTCAGTGCTTGATTTTCCTTTCGTGTTGTTTCGTGTGATTTCGTGGATCGTCCGCTTACTCCAGCCAAAAAAGAACGATCCACGAAATCACACGAAACA
>JBGTHZ010000053.1:0-3821 GCA_041745915.1 Pyrinomonadaceae bacterium
CGACTAATACTTTTTTGGGGTCGCAGCCACGCAAGGCACAGGTACCACCGAAAGGTCGCGAATCGACAATTGCGACCTCCCAGCCTGCTTTTCGGCACTCGTACGCCACAGTTGACGCAGCAGAGCCGGTACCAACAACTACCAAATCGAATTTTCTTAACATGGCTCTCTCTCCTTGATTGCCTGACAAAGAAGTGTTACTTCCAAGTCAAAGGCACTCGAAAGCGGTCTCCGAATGGTGACGTGTAGCTCAATCCCAAACGGCGATAAGTCTCCTCTGGAATACCTATGTCAGCGAGAAACAGTTCGCCAGAGTTTTCAGGCAGCAGACCTGTCTTCGGCAAAGCGAGCGTCATTGTCCATCGAGCTTTGATGACATCTCCAGGCGCTTCTCCGGTGGTGGCATTGACGCCGGAAGGAAGGTCAAGTGCCACGATCGAAGCGCTCGTGTGGTTGGCCCATCGAATAACTTCCGCCGCCGAGCCCTGTGGAGCCGAATTCAGCCCGTAACCGATCAGCGCATCCAGAATCAGGTCCGCGGACTCCTCATGCAAACCCGCTGCATCTATCTCCCTGCCGGAAGCGAACGCGAAAATCTTGCGTTGAAACGAAGGAACTTCGCCAAGATGATTTGGATAGGCCAGGCACAGCTTCACCTTCGCATTGCGATTCGCGAGATGGCGGCTGGCGCAAATCCCGCCGCCTCCATTGCCTCCGCCGCCGGCGAACGCGATGATTTTGGACTTTCCAATGGCTGGTACAAAATTACAGCCAGCCGCCAGTGAATCCTGCCTTGCGGAGACCCTCGACAATAAAGGGGCATTTCTTCATCAACTCCCACAGGAATCCTGTGCGGTGGTTCTCGATCATCATCACTATCGGCCCCTGATCGAGCCCGTAATAACCTTTTGAGATCCACCCTGGTTTGTTTTGATTCTCTGATTCGAAGGTCGGATTAAAGCTGCACTTAAAGCCGTACTTGCTAGTCACTTGGGGATATACCTCACTGAAGTGCTGCAGAGCCGGCAACACGATCTCGGGCGCGAAAGGTAGTGATGCAACTGCTGCCCACGGCGCGATGGTGCCATCGTCCGGACCGTAAGGGATGCCGCGCGCTGTATAGTCAAAAAAGCAGCGCTCCACGCCCTCGATCTTCAGACAGGTCGCACCAGGACCATCGCTCGCGGTAATGCCCCAGCAATGCTCACCGTACCCTTTGTAGTCCAACGGATTACGGATCGCATACTCTTGCTGGACATAAGTAGCGCGGCGGCTGTTCTCGAAATAATCAATCCCTTTCTCGCGCATGAATTCGTCCTGAATGCCGCGAAAGTCGATCCACATGTGCGAAAGCTGATGAATGAAGAGTGGGCCAGCATAGAGAAACTCATGGCCGTAGAGTTCCTTCCAGCAGTAAGTCTGCGTTTGGGCTTCATAGCTCTCGGCGGGAATTGGATGAGTAGGCGAAGCCAGGGCCAACGCGTAAAGGATCAGGGCCTCGTTATAGCCTTCCCACCGATATGGCAGAAATCCGCATTCTGGCTTCCACCCCATCGAAACGGTTTCTCCTTCGTTAAGCGCCCACTCCCAATCAACCCGGGCGTAGAGTTTCTCGGCGATCGTGCGTATCTCGCGCTCTTCGAGAGCGTCACCATTGAAGTAAGCAGCAGCAGTCAGTGCCCCAGCGAGCAGAAATGTCGAATCAATCGTTGACAACTCCGACTCCCATGCGCGCCGGCCGGTGTCCATGTACAGAAAGTGGTAGTAGAAGCCTTTGTAACCGGTCGCATCCGCCTCCTCGCTCTGTTCACTGTCTCTGATGAATCGAAGTGTCGTTAGGGTGCGTTCGATAGCTTCGGCGCGCGTGATAAAGCCGCGCTCGACGCCGATGGTGTAGGCCGTCAGCGCGAAGCCGATGGCGGTGATGCTGGCGTGCGAGTCTTGGCGGGTGTTATCAGGAACCATCCCGTTGGCGCGATTGCTCTCTTTCAGGAAATATTCGAACGTGTCCCGCTGGAGTTTGTCCAACGTTTCCTCGCTCATCGCTGCATAATTCATGCGCGAAACACCTCCATCGGCTTACGAATACACTAAGTGCGGAACAAACTCTGATAAGACGAGGGAACAGCGCTCCAGGTATCGATCACTCGATGGTGCTGTTGCCCGGATTGATGACGGGCTGCAGCTTGCTCATCAATTTCTGCATCCCGTACATCACGTTGCCCATCTCGCGCCGAAAGTCTTCCTTCGCTTTTTCGCCCGCGCGCGCCATCGTGCGATCGAACTCAGCCCCGCCGTGAATCAAAGGGATCACGAGATTTTCCTGTTGCCCCAGGTTCACCGATTCTTCACCTGCCGCCTCGCGCTTCAAGAGCTCTTCGATCTTGCCCCTAAGCAAGCCTTCCTGCCCCGCCCACAGCGCGCGGAAAGCCACGCGTCCAGTGCGGTCAATCAGGTAGGCGGAGTTTGGCAGCGGCCCGTAAGCTTCATGTGTCGCGCCATCAAGCGTGTCCACCGCCACCGTCCACAGTATCTTGTCAAGTTTGGCCCAGTCGCGCGCCTGTTGCATCTTTTGCTCAGCACTCATGTGGTGCGGGTAATTCTCACCGGGGTGCGCCTCGCGCACGTAAACGGAGACAACCTCGACGCGGTCTTTGAAATCATTGAACAGATTGATGAGGCCAGGCCTGGCCCCCGTGGTCATCGGTCAAGTCATCGATCCGAACCCGATCAGCACGGGCCGCTGCCCTCTGTATTCGCTCAGATGCAATCTGCCTCCGACTACCGTCGGCAGATCGAAATCTGGCGCGAAGCTTCCCGGTTCAGGGCCGCCACGAAAATGCATGTCCTTTTTCACCATTTCCCGGCGGAAGGTGTCGAAGTTGTATGGTTCTGCTGTCATCGCTTTTTCACTCTTTCGTTAGTTAGTTCTACTCCTTCGGAGCAAACCTCTCCCACGCCTACCGAATTGAAGCCGTGAGACAGTTCATTCGGCGAGAGCAACGACGTGCGAATTGATTGTCCGTTCCCTCTAAACTTCGACCCGCGCCCGCTTCCAGCGATCGGCCGCTGCTCACGTGGAGGCCCCCCTTCTAAAGGCTCGATGCAAATTCCAGCGTGATGGCCGCCACGGCGTGCGGCGGTAAGTCAACATCAACCTGAACCACGCCCGCTTCAAACTTCCAACCAAGCGGCTCTTTCACCAGACGAGAAGCTGCCTCCAACTGCTCCACCTGCAAGGGCGAGAGATACTCGGGCGCGCTCATTCTTTGACAAAGCGGCTGCGCATTCGCGTGGTCTTGATCAACTCGCTCGATGTACGCGGCGCGCGGCTCCGGCGCATTGATCAGCTTCACCTTGACCAGTTGAGTGGTGATCTCATGGCGTGGCTGCGCGTGATTAGTAAGGAGCACGGTTACAGAGTTGTCTTTGCGAACGACCCACGCGTCAACTGTTTCGTGTGTGCCCCCTACGGGAAGCTTCTCGATGCCGAGCTGATGAAGCAACTGAAATGCTCGATAGAGCGGCTTTGGGACGCCGTACAGGTTGAGCAAGCCAAAGCCACCATGAAACGGCACTGACGGAAAATAGTTTTCCTCGAAAATGTCCGTGAAGGTCCAGAAGCTGTAACCGTCTACAAACTCGTCCGTCTCCAGGACGATCTTGGTGGCGTAGGCAGCCGCGAACGGCTCGTCGTGATAATGGTCGCGCGGATTTGAAGAGATATTCCACTCCGTGTAATAGACCGGCCGTCCACGCGCCCGCTCGTGCGTGAGCTTAGCCTGATCGCGCATTAAATGTCGCGGGCTGTTCGCCAACTG
>JBGTHZ010000054.1:0-12682 GCA_041745915.1 Pyrinomonadaceae bacterium
GCGTCGCCGCCGCCGATGACGCAGACGTCTTTGCCGGCAAACAGATTCCGATCGCGGGCTGCGGAGTCAATAATTCCCTTGCCGGAAAGTGCATTCTCGCCCGGGATTCCCAGCTGTCTGCGCCTCACGCCGGTCGCGATGATAATGCTAATCGACTGCAGTTGTTCACCGCTAATCAATGAGACGCGTTTTGCGGCGAGATCGACGCTTGCGATTTCAACGTTGGTCCAGAGGTCAAAGCCAGCGTTGTCGATCTGATCTGCAAACCGTGCCAGCAATTCGGCCCCGTTGAGAGCGCGCACGCCCGGGTAGTTCTCAATCGCCCCATATATCGAATGAAGTTGTCCGCCGATAGTTTCGCTCTGCTCGAGGATGAGAGTGTCAAGTCCCAGCTGATCACACCAGAGTGCTGCCGCCAGGCCAGCAGAGCCGGCGCCGATAATTAAAACGTCATGCATTGAGTGGCATAGACTTCAGTCTGTTAAAAGTCACCTTGGAGGCCGCGAGGTTGCACCATACTCTCGGAATACTACGAGGGTGCACCACATCTCTCGGAATGGCCGTGAGGCTGCACCGCATTTCTAATCGCTGCTCTCTGTTAACGTACTTCACAGACTAAAAGTCTATGCCACTTGCGCTGCGTTCTTCGTCAACAACTCTGCCTGCATAAGGCTGACTAGCTCATCGGGGCGCAGCCTGGAAGCCGTGAGAGTGTTACTCGCATCCAGGAACTTGACGACTGAAGTCATCTCGCTATTGTCCAATCTCCAACGTCCATCCCGATTCAGCTCAATCTGGTTTAATTGCGAGATCAGCGCGCCGAAATCGTGGCGCTTGACCCTGGGCCTCACCAGAGTTTCCGCCCAGGAGTAATACGGATAATCGATTCGATACGTCCATCCGTCCCTGAACGGAGTGGTGATCAGAAGGATTTGACCCCGCGCGTAACGCGAGATAGCGGTGTAGGGGGCGGCATGTCGAGTCGGATTGAATCCACTGGGGCTAAAGACTTCAGGCGCCAGGGTAATCAAAGACAGGTGAGCATCCTGGTGTTCATCAATGATGGATTGACCCTTCTCGAAGCTCTCAATTGCGCTGGCGATTGCTGCCCAACCACTACACCAAAGCGACTCGTACTCTCCTGTGTTCCGGAGGACGCGCTCCACTTCGGGCAGCACGAGCTCGTAGGCTTCAGCGTCGTCAGTGATCGCTCTGCCGGCAAGATAGGCAGCAAGCGGTGAACCGGCTTCATTGTTCGGGCTGGCCTGGTCTGAACCCTGGATAACGATGCTGGCCCGCACACCGTTCTCGGTCGAGAAGTCCGAAAAGTCTCCGGCTTCAGCTGCCGCTATCAACTGCGCACGCAAATCCAGAGCTCGATCGCCGTTAAGCACGGTCCACACTGAAAGCACGCCGTCCGTATCGAAGTGGTTATTGGTTACCATCTCGATTCCTTGAGTGAGTTTTTGTTTGTTGGGAGAGGCAACGAGATTCAGCGCGATTTCGGTGGAGGTATCTGCTTTAACTTCTTCAGGGGTTTGATTTCCTTCCCAGTGTGAAAAATGGACGCTGTTGGAAACGGTGCCGTCGACGGAAAGCTTCGGAACATTGTCGAGCCCGGGGTGGTAGAACTCAAATCTCATAGGGGAACCTTTCGAGTGGGAACTGCAGCCAAAAACGTCAGCCCAAAGTCTAACGTATCCGCTACCGAGAAAGAAAAGCCTGGGGAGATAAGTGTGTGGGCGCACGCACAATATCAAGAACGATCCACGAAATCCCACGAAAGATCACTAACAACTTCGTGTTTGTTCGTGTGGTTTCGTAGATCGTTCGTTCACTAAACCAACGCTCACAATCACAGTATAGACACCGACTCACAGCTCGCAATGCTTGCTGCTCTTCAATTTCAGCGATTAGAATAAAGACGCCGTTTTCACAACGAACCCCAACTGATGTTAATCACCTTCGGAGGAATCATGAGTCAACCAGCTACACAGCCAATTCCGGAAATCACTGCCACGGAACTTAAGCAGCGCCTGGACAATGGAGAAGACATTCAGATTATTGATGTGCGTGAGGCGCACGAAGTCGCGATAGCCGCTATTCCAAATACAACTCATATCCCGCTGGGCCAGGTACTCGACCGTATGTCTGAGATCGATCCCAACCGGGAAACCGTCGTGCATTGTAAGATGGGCGGCCGTAGCGCGAAGGCCATCGAAGCGCTCAAGCGTTCAGGGTTCGCCGGTACCCTTCTCAACCTCAAAGGCGGGATCACTGCGTGGTCCAATGAAGTCGATCCCAGCGTGCCCAAGTATTAATCACTCAGAAACGGTCATGGTTCGTAGCTCGGACATTCCGGGTCATCTGTAGCATGGTCGTGATTTGGCGGGAGAAATTGGCCCCGCTTGCTGATATCGTCGAGGTGAATAAACTGACTTAACTTCGTGATGACCATTCCCTCGACCACCTCGGCTCGACAGGAAAGTGTGGGCTTGTCATTAGTCTCTGTTTGACCCTTGTCGTGATACCAAATCTGACAATTCGTACATTCGCCATTCCAACAAAAGTCGCCGTAAGAAATTGAATTGAGCGATAAATACTGGAAACATCGCAGCAAACGATTCTTTTCAGGCACCTGCACCTGCTTACCGAGGATCTCCACAGTCACCAATTTTTCATAGGGGTCAAGCAGATCGGTCTCGTTGGGAGAGAGCTTTGGTGGGTCGAGTTCATCCATAAGCTCGCGGAGTATAACGGTTCCAGTGTGAAAATAATACCGGATCTGTCCATGCTGGCTTCTATCTTCGCCAGTCCATTGCTAAACTAGCGACTCACGGAGGTGATCGCAGGTTGGCATTAGTTATCTACACAAAGCCGGGCTGTCCTTACTGTCAACAGGCACGGGATTACTACAACGAAAAGGGCATTTCTTTCGTTGATTACGACGCGCAAAACGATCGTTCGCATCGGGCAGAGATGCTCTCTTATTCGAACGGTGATCCAACAGTGCCATGCATTGTCGAGAATGGTAAGTTGTTAGGCTCAGGCTGGGGCGACCCTCCGCGTGGTTGAACCGTCCACGACTAGCCGGCCGTGCGCCGGGCAAAACAACCAAGCAAAAGATTCTGCGGTGCTCAATCATAGAAGACGAATCTCCCCGATGTCCGCAACCCTGAATTCTGTAGCAAAGAAGGCCCTAAATGAGAAAACAGCTAAGACCCTTAATACTGTTAGTTTTGTTGGCAGCAATATCCACCTTTACGTTCAATAGTGCTGCGCTAGCCCAAGCAAATGGGGGCGAAGAAGCCGCACCAAAACCACCAATGGCAGAAAAGAAATCCAAGACCACAAATATCCACGGCGAGACTCTCGTCGATGACTACTTCTGGCTGCGCGAGAAGACAAACCCGGCAGTGATCTCCTACCTGGAATCAGAGAATGCGCACACTGCGGAAGTGATGAAGCCAACCGAGGCGTTCCAGGCATCTCTCTACAAAGAACTGCTTGGCCGAATTAAACAGACCGATACCCAGGTGCCATATCGTCAGGACGGCTACTTTTACTATTCGCGCACCGTCCAGGGACAGCAGTATCCGATTCACGCACGTCGCAAGGGTACGATGACTGCGCCCGAAGAGATCACGCTCGATTTGAATGAGCTGGCGAAAGGCCACCCCTACACCGGCCTTGGCGCCTACAGTGTTTCGGACGATTCGAACCTGCTCGCTTACTCGATGGACCATGACGGGCACCGCGACTACATTCTTCACATCAAAGACCTGCGGACAGGAAAAGAACTTCCGGATCAACTCGGCAAGGTCGTCTATGCCTTCTGGGGGCCCGACAACAAGACGCTTTTCTACGGGCGTGAGGATGGCGCCAAGCGTCCTTACCAACTATGGCGCCACACCCTGGGCGATCCTAAAGAGAAGGACGTGCTCGTTGCGGAAGAGAAAGACGAACTGTACCGCTTGTACGGAGGACGGACGCGCAGTCGCCAGTACATCCTGGTCGGCTCCTCGAGTTCTGATACGAACGAATGGAGCTACATCCCGACTTCGAACATTGCGGCTGCGCCGAAACTCATCTCGGCGCGGGAGAAAGGCCACGAGTACTCAGTCGACCAACACGGCGACAAGTTCTATATCCTGACTAACGACAAAGGTCGTAACTTCCGACTCGCAACGGCCTCAATCTCTAATCCGAGCAAGGCCAACTGGACAGAGGTTATTGCGCACCGGCCCGCGGTGATGCTCGTGGATATTGATATGTTCAAAGACTTCTTCGTCCTCGCCGAACGCGAGAACGGGCTCCCGAAACTGCGGCTCACTGACTTCAAGTCTGGTAAGGCGCACTATCTCGAATTCCCCGAGCCGGTTTACTCGGCCGGTGTCTCGATCAATCGTGAATTCGACACGCAGAAGCTTCGCTATTCCTACAATTCTTTCACGACTCCGCCGTCGACCTACGACTACGACGTGGTCTCCCACAAGAGCGAGCTGCTCAAACGCCAGGAGGTGCTGGGTAACTTCGACCCGGCGAATTACAAGTCCGAGCGCATATACGCGACGGCGGCTGACGGAACGAAGATTCCAATCTCGCTGGTTTACAAGAAGGGAGTGAAACTCGACGGGACGGCGCCCTTGTGGTTGACAGCCTATGGCTCTTACGGGATTCCCTCTAACGTCAGCTTCAGCTCGAATCGCCTCTCCATGATCGATCGCGGCGTCGTCTACGCGTTGGCGCACATTCGCGGTGGCGGCGACCTCGGAAAGCCCTGGTACGATGAAGGCAAGTTGATGAAGAAGAAGAACACCTTTACTGACTTCGTCGACTCTGCCGATCATCTGGTCAAGGAGAAATATACGTCGAAGGATCGACTGGTAATCTCCGGCGGCAGCGCTGGCGGCCTCTTGATGGGCGCAGTCACTAACATGCGTCCGGACTTATTCAAAGCCGTCATTTCTTACGTGCCTTTTGTTGACGTAATAAACACGATGCTCGACAAGAGCCTGCCGCTCACGGTGCAGGAGTTCCTCGAGTGGGGCAACCCGGAGAATAAGGAAGATTATGCTTACATTAAATCCTATTCGCCTTATGACAACATTACGGCGAAGGATTATCCCAATACGCTCGTTCGAGTTTCCCTAAATGACAGTCAGGTGCCCTACTGGGAAGGTGCGAAGTATGTGGCGAAGCTGCGCGCTTTGAAGACCGATAAGAACTATCTGCTTCTGAAAACCAACATGGGGGCCGGCCATGGTGGCGCATCCGGGCGTTACGACGCCCTCAAGGATGTGGCGTTTGATTATGCGTTCATGCTCTGGCAGATGGGCATCACAAAGTAAGTCAGTCTTCCGATAGCTGAATCCGAGGGCTACACCAATAGCTCTCTCACAAGCCGGTCGCAGTGGATGCGTGTGGTGTCGAGAAGCCGAATGCCGTTAGGTTCATCATCTTCACGAAGAATCAAGGGCAATTCGGTGCCGCCTAGAATGAGACCTTCGATTCCATGCCTCGCTTTAAGTTTGTCGGCGATTGCCAGCAGCACCTGGCGGGTTTCTGGAAGAAAAATGTTGTTGAGCAATTCGCCCAGGTATTTGTCATGAATGTAAGTTTGCTCTTCAGACTCCGGCACGACTAGCTCTATCCCTGCGCGCGAGAATACTTCTGGATAGAAGCGGTCTTGCATCGTGTAGCGCGTGCCAAACAGCGCCACCTTTTTTAGCCCCAGTGCCTGAACCTTTTCACAAGTGGCTTCGACAATACTAACCAGAGGAATTCGCGACTGCCGCTGGATTTCGTCAAAGACAATGTGTGGCGTGTTCGAGGCGAGAGCACCAAATTCGGCGCCCGCTTTCGCTAACCTTTCAACTTCCAGAACCAAATAGGTAGTTACTTTCTCTAAGTCATTCCCGCTCATCCACTCTATTAGCTGCGTCAGATTGACGCTGTTGACCAGGATGGCCGGATAGCCGCCGTCCGGTTTCAGCTGTCGATAGCCACTGATGATCGAGCGGTAATACTCGATCGTCGATTCGGGACCAATGCCGCCAATAAGGCCTAATGTTTTCATGGAAGCAGAATGGTGCTCACGTGCGAATTGAAAGCCTCAGCTCTTTGGGCGCTCATTTTTCAACTCGTCAAAGCGCGCCAGTATTTGATGACGTCAGCAGAGGACTTAAGCAAGTACAAAAACCGCCCGTAACGCTAGGTCACGGGCGGTTAGCACTCATCGAACGCTATGGTGATTTTGACTGAAGTTACACTTAGTTCTGGTTGCGCGCTCTTACCTTTCGGCGCACGGCCCCGGCCAGCCCGGCAAGACCAGTTCCGAGCAGCAGCATGCTGGCCGGCTCTGGAATAGGGGCAGGTGTTGTAATCCTCGCCTGAATCGACGTGACCCCATTGTTTGTGGACGGAGGTACCAGCGCCAACGGGTTGTTTTGAACATCGTACTGCACACCGTTGATGTTGATGCTCGTTACCGAAAATGTAATCTGCCCAGAGCTACTGTTCGGACCGATCGTCCCTGTGAGAGTCCCAGAAAAGTCGCCAGTTCCACCGCTTGGTACTGTCTGGGTCACGCGGATCGCGAAGGTGGTGCCGGCAGTAATGGTGGCACCCGTCCCAGTGGTCGCAGTCTGAATCTCGCCGAGACTGGCAAAGGTAAAGCCAGCTGGGCTGGTGTTCACCATTGAGTTTGTAACACCGGTGAATGTCAGACTTAGCTGATTGCCCATGCCGCCAAAAACAATGGCGTTGGGGCTTGAAAACGCACCGCCGTTGAACGACATAGTAGTGCTAAACGTCACCGGATCTGCCTTTGCTGCTGACGCTGCAAAAACCATGAGTCCTGCAACCAGAGCAGTCGTTAGTGAGGTCCTAAGAAGATTTCTCATTGAACTTCCTCCATTATCTTTAGAACTCCAAAAAATGCTGAGTTCAGATTGTGATCACTTCCAAAAAGGTCCACCAAGAGATATTACATCTGTTGCCCTAGGGCAAGGAGCAGAAGCTACCGGTAGACTTAGTAAGGTTGGCGCTTACTGGCAAAGGCAAAGGCTACCGTATTCAGAGCTCGCGGCTAACGCTCATCAACTACAGCCAGCATCCCTCAAAAGAAACTCGAGGGCGGCTTATACAGTGGCACGGCTTCCCTCTTGGCGAATATCGGGCCACAAAACTCTGGTTCACTGAATCTCGAAAACCTTATGGATCTAATAGGGTATTTACGGCCCAGGGCGCGGATAACGACCCGGAAGTCTAAAATTCAGACTTGAATTCTAGACTCTGGATGAGATTTGGGTGCTTCAAACCTTCAGATATAGCGAGCTTCGGGTTCTGGCCCAGTCGGGGACCGCCCGTGTTACCCGTCGCTGCTCCTCAAGGAACACCCGCTCAATGGGGCTGCTTGTCTGACCCATCGAGAGGCAGATCCGGTCCAGGTACACCAACACCAACGCCTCGTGTAGCTGTGTGAGTGGTTCTACCATTGGGTCGTACCAAGCATGTCCCTTTTAGCTATCGGCTTGACAGAGCTGCAGAGGCTTCCTATAGTCACAAATTAAGATCCATGTCTAAAGCCTGTATGCATTGCTGCTGTTTCTGGTGCGCTTGTTGTTGGCAGCGTGACCGGGAGGGCGTTTGCAGGCTTGGAGGGCATCTGATCTAACAAGCTAACTCAGCAAAGTTCTCAAGACCGGCCGCGGAACCTGAAAAGGAAATCGCGACCGGTTTTATTTTTGGCAACAGCATTGAACTGTTGCGATGGACTAAAGGAAATTTCGAAATCATGAGCGCCAGTGTTGTGGAACACATAGATCGTGCCAGGCTTAGGAGCTCCATTGGAAGCATCGGCCACACGCCCTTAATACGTTTGCGTCGAATTACCAGCGACTTGCCGCCAGGTGTCGAAGTTTTCGCCAAGGCTGAGCATTTGAATCCGGGCGGATCAGTAAAGGATCGCCCAGCGTTGGCCATGATCCTTGCCGGCGAACGCGACGGAGCACTGCGGCCAGGAATGATCGTCCTCGACGCAACTAGCGGCAACACCGGAATTGCCTACGCGATGATCGGAGCCTCGCGTGGTTATCCAGTCAGCCTTTGCCTTCCCGCGAATGCTGGAGCGCAACGTAAACGGATCCTGCACAGGTTAGGGGCCAAAGTAATCGAAACAGACCCGCTGCAGTCGACGGACGGCGCGCAAGCAGTTGCCCGCGAGATGTTCGCGAAAGAGCCTGACAAGTACTTCTACGTGGATCAGTACAACAACGAGGCCAATTGGCGCGCTCATTACGAAAGCACTGCACCCGAGATCTGGGAACAAACCGAAGGTCGCGTCACGCACTTCATCGCCGGCCTGGGAACCTCGGGCACTTTTGCGGGCGTCGTCCGGCGTTTGAAAGAGCTCAAACCCGAGATTCGCGCGATTTCAATGCAGCCGGATTCACCGTTTCACGGGCTCGAAGGCTTAAAACATATGGGTACGGCAATGATTCCAGGAATCTACGATCCCACCCTTGCCGACGAGAACGTCGAAGTATCCACCGAGGATGCGCAACAGATGGTGCAACGTTTAGCTGAGGAAGAAGGGCTGTTCGTCGGCACTAGTTCCGGAGCGAACGTGTTTGCCACGCTGCGATTCGCGCGCACGCTGGGGAGAAATGCGATCTTAGTTACAATTCTTTGTGACGGGTCCGAGCGGTATGTTGAATGATGACCAAGTTGTATGATCCAATTGTCTGTAGGCAACGGAACCAAATGGCTGCTCATGGCGAGCGCGATGTTCCTTATGAATACTGCGGGCTCCTGCTTGGTAATCCAAAACGCAAATCGACGAAAGGAAGTTAACAATGTCAGTCACGATCACAATACCTACCGCTTTGCGACAGTTTGCCGGCGGTAAATCCCAATTTGAAGTCGAAGCAGGAACCGCGGGTGAGGCGCTCAATCAACTTAGCACCCAATTCACGGATCTGAGGCGCCACCTTTATGACGACAAAAACAAACTACGCAGCTTCGTTAACGTCTACCTCAACGACGAAGACATCCGCCATCAATCCGGCGCGGAGACGCCGGTGAAAGACGGCGACACACTAATGATCGTTCCTTCGATCGCCGGGGGCGCCACCAGGCAAGCGGATTTGGCCGCCGAACTGCCTTCGCTTTCCAATGAAGAAATTGCGCGCTACAGCCGGCATTTAATTATGCCGGAGGTCGGGATTGAAGGGCAGAAACGATTGAAGGCTGCGAGCGTATTGATGATCGGCACCGGCGGATTGGGCGCTCCGTTAGGGATGTACCTGGCTGCTGCGGGTGTAGGTCGTCTGGGAATTGTCGATTTCGATGTGGTGGAGTTCTCCAATCTTCAGCGGCAAATAATACATGGCACCAAGGACATCGGGCGCCCAAAAATACAATCGGCCCGCGACCGTCTGAGCGACATAAATCCGCACATTGAGATTGAAACGCATGAAACCCGGCTGACGAGTGACAACGCGCTGCGGCTCTTTCAACACTACGACATCGTTGTTGACGGCACTGATAATTTTCCGACTCGCTACCTCGTCAACGACGCCTGCGTACTGACGGGGAGACCGAACGTCTACGGATCGATATTTCGTTTTGAAGGTCAGGCCAGTGTTTTTTGGGCAACGCGCGGGGCATGTTACCGATGCTTGTATCCTGAACCTCCACCGCCGGGACTGGTGCCGTCGTGTGCAGAAGGAGGCGTGCTTGGCGTGTTGCCAGGAATCGTGGGCGCGATCCAGGCCAACGAGACAATTAAAATCATCCTGGGTGCGGAGGGCATACTAGTCAATCGTCTGGTGTTGTTTGATGCATGGGCCATGAAGTTTCGCGAGTTGAAACTCCGCAAGGATCCGAATTGTCCGATCTGCGGTGACCGCCCGACGATCACTGAGCTAATTGACTATGAAGAGTTCTGCGGTTTGAGTCCCAACCAACAGGTTGAGCCGCCGCAACTGGAAGAGATTACGGCAATCGAACTCAAGCGCCGGTTGGACCGGGGCGACGACATTCAGATTATCGATGTACGCGAGCCTCACGAATATCAGATCGCTCGCCTGCCTGGCACCAAGTTAATCCCGCTTTCCCACGTTGTTAACCGAATGAAGGAAATCGATCCTGCTCGGGAAACGGTTCTTCACTGCAAGGGCGGCGTTCGCAGCGCTAAAGCTATCGAGGCCTTAAAGCTTGCGGCCTTCCCGGGACGACTTATTAATTTGAAGGGTGGAATTACTGCGTGGTCGGATGAAGTGGACTCGAGCGTGGCGAAGTATTGAAAGGCATCAGACGTGGGTTTTTGTCCGTAACAGAGTCGCGGGGGGAAAGTCCGCTTTCATAACTCGCCGGTGAGCTCTTCTCAGTGATATTGCTGAGAGGGGTAAGTATCGAGTTCTTCCGACTTTCGTGGGGTTCTGTTGTTATCTTATTCGATATATATATGCGTCTTCGATTGGAGTGCCGTTAATGACGTTTCGAGTGAATCTGATACCAGAGATTCCATCACCGGTCTTGATAGCGGCTCGCAATAAGGAAAGTAGAGGATCATTTGAATCGATCACTGTTATGTCCTTGAGCGGGATCCTCGTGAGTTCCAACGGCATCTTTGAGATAACAGACTGAACCTGCTTGTAAGCTCTCTTAGGTCCTTGAGTTCTTACCTCAGGACTGCCAATAATAAGCCGCCACGCATTGGTCTCCGGTATGTAAAGCCATAAGGATGCAGAGACTACGAATCGAGCCTCGTCCAGACGTCGGGTTAGCGCTTCTCCAGCTGCGATCATTTCGCTCGACAATGATTCTTTTACCAACGCCTCTGTAACCATGGCAAGATACCTGTCCTTCGGCTAACTACGGCTGATCGGAAATCCTTAGCTTTTGCCCTACTTACACCGCTCACGTATCTCGATTGTTCAGACCAGTCCTTTACAACTGTCCAATTCAGCTCAAAATTAGGGGTCCTCACTATTTCTTTCCGATACTCGGGCTCAAGGCCAGAAACACTAAGAAGTTTGTTTAGGTCGTGAGTGTATATGTCGTTAACAAATTTTTTGTCGGGAAAGTCATAGCGTTTTGTCTGCTTCGCTATGTATGCCTTGAGGGCACACTCAACGGCATAACCTAATAGATAATAAGCGCCGTCATAACGGCGATGGTCAAATAATACCCGTGCCTCTCGTAATCTGAGTCTGGTGAGGCGTTGCAAGTCAGTACGATTCATACTTCTCAGATGCCGATCAACCTCGCGCGGCAGAGTCGATGAGGATCATAATGGAATCATCGATGAAGGGGGTAACCTAATGACGATCATTTAAACCAAGCTCGACTCAATACTCCTAGTGCAACGAAGACAAGCGCACGATAATACGAGCGCTCAGAGGCGTCAATAGTAAAGCGTTTACTACCCAACGCTTAGAGCAATTAGATATTCATTTACCAAAACAAGTGTGAGGGCTCTGCAGTTCTACTCGCGCATCAAGGTTGCGGCGCGACAAGGGTTCAGAGTTAAATAGGCCGAAGCAAATAAGCTCAAAAACGATTGTCGATGGTAGGAACAACTCTAGGGAATTACAAGATTCTCGAGAAGCTCGGTGCGGGCGGGCAGGGCACTGTCTACAAAGCCGTTGATTCAAAGCTGGGACGTACCGTAGTGATCAAAGTCCTCCCGGAAGAATTCACTACAAAAGAAGCGAATCTCAAACGCTTCGAACGCGAAGCCCGGCTCGCCTCAGCACTGGACCACCCGAACATCTGCACAATCTTCGACCTAAACGTTATCGACAACGTCCATTTTATCGTGATGCAATATGTACCAGGGCGAAACGTTCGGCAACTGGTAAATGGAAGGCCGCTTGATCTTTCGAGCGCGCTCTCAATTACTCTCCAGGTGGCCGATGCACTATCGGCAGCCCACTCTCAGGGCATTATTCATCGCGACATCAAGGCCGGCAATGTAATGGTAAGTGATCAAGGGCAGGCGAAGGTGCTTGACTTCGGACTGGCCAAACTCGTGGATGAAGAATCTGCACGCATTTCCGGAATTCATCACACGGAACTCACTGAGGTGGGCGTCCCATACGGAACGGCCACCTACGCAGCCCCCGAGCAGGCCCGTGGCGGTCGAGTGGATTCACGAGCTGACATTTTTTCTACCGGCGTGTTGCTTTACGAAATGCTCACTGGCACCTGGCCGTTTCGCGGTAAGACGGCCGTGGATGTTCGTCATGCCGTGATACACGAAGAGCCAGTGCCTATCAGGGATGCCCGACCTGATCCCTTGCCACCTCGTTTGCAGGAGGTCATCGACCGGGCTTTGAAAAAAGATCCTCAGGATCGCTACCAGAAGATAGCGGAGTTTCGAGACGATTTACGATCGTTACTTCGCGAGCTGTCGGTCGTCTCAGGCGCCCCGATAGATGAGAGTCCGCAATCAGTTGCACCACGGCATTTGAATCCCGCAAGCCCCGTTTCTCGCGCCATCCGTTGGTTGAAAAACATTACCGGCGGGGAGAGTTCACCAGGCGCGACAGCCTCCGCCGGTAGCGCGAACCAGTTCCAGGAACCTCACGATACGCCACAAACGAGTATTGGGGAGGAGCGCAAGAGCGTCGCGATACTACCTTTCAAGAATCTGAGCAATGACCCCGAGACC
>JBGTHZ010000055.1:0-7190 GCA_041745915.1 Pyrinomonadaceae bacterium
GCCTCCGCATCTCGACTCCCAGTGCTATAGTCGCTATCGGTGGATACCTATTGATACGTAGTTTGTGGTTGGAACCGTGGACCCGACGCTACCGCGTTACGGTACTGACTTCATGACACTCGGTTGCGTTTTCACACAGCCGCGGTAGCGTCGGGTCCAGCCATCAATGACACGGAGTTCTTAGGTCGAACCGTGGACCCGACGCTACCGTGTTACGGTACTGACTTCATGACCCACATGTGATAATCTGTGTTGCATCGGTAAAACACGGTTGCAAACATGCACTACGTCGAAAATCCTCCCAACCCCTGGCTGACTCATTCGGTCGAATGGTTGGGCGAGCCACCCGAAGCGAAACTCGAGGTCTTCGAGGAGACTGAGACCCGCGGAATCATCGCCCATAATGACAGCCCCGATGTGAGCTTTGACTATAGCGTCAACTGTTATCGTGGTTGTATACATGGATGCACCTACTGCTTTAGCCGTCCCACGCACGAATACCTCGGCTACGGCGCCGGCACCGACTTTGACCGCAAGATCCTTGTAAAGGTTAAGGCGCCTGAACTGCTGCGGAAGGAACTAATGAAGCCTTCCTGGAGAGGCGACGAGATAGTGTTCTCGTTCACTTCCGATCCGTATGTGCCACTGGAATCTCACTACAAGCTGACCCGGCAATGTCTCGAAGTGTGCGCCGAGTTTCGCAATCCCGTGGGAGTCATCACGAAGTCCGCGCTGATTCGCAGAGACATTGATGTGCTGCAAGAACTCACTCGCGAGGCGAGCCTCGGAGTGTTTTTCACGATTCCATTTACGGATCGAGAGTCGGCCAGGGCGGTTGAACCTTTCGCCCCATTGCCGGATGCCCGCTTCCATGCCATGGCGGATCTTGCCGCAGCCGGAATCAAGGTTGGTATTGGAATAGCTCCGGTGATTCCGGGACTGAGCAGCGACATTCCGGTGCTCCTGAAACGAGCCAGGGAAGCAGGCGCAACTCATGCTTTTATCAACATGCTTCGATTGCCGGGAAGCGTGGCGCCCTACTTTGAGGAACGCTTGCGCGAGAAGCTTCCTACCAAGGCAGAACGAATACTCAACCGAATCCGAGAAGCCCGTGGAGGCAAAATGAACTCCAGTGTGTTCGGCGAACGCATGCGAGGAAAAGGCCAATACTGGGAGGCGACGGAGCGCTTGTTTAAAATTCACTGCGAACGATTGGGCTTTAATAAAAAGCAGGAGCGTGTATCCGGCTCCCGCACCACATTTCGTCGTCCTTCGGCGCAGGCAAGCCTCTTCAGTTAGAGTTAAGTTAGAAACATTGTAGAGGTGTCCCTCCGTGGGCACCCACTATCCGCAGATTACACAGATTACACAGAAATACTTAGGGCAATAATCCGACGAAGTCAAAGACCCTTTGTGCCAGTGTTTCTTCCGATCTGTGTAATCTGTGTAATCTGCGGATAGTTTTTGGTGACTCGGAGGGACACCCCTACAATGTCTGAGAAGCAGCAGATTAAGTTCAATAAGCCTACAGACAGACGCGCCAAGTTTTCCTATAATATCGGAGCGCCACAAACCCCAGACAGTCAGGAGGCCCGTTATGATATTAATTAGAGATGTCATTCGGAACCGTGAGCCTTACTCTATGAAACCCTCGGCATCCGTTCAGGATGCGGCGGAGTTTATGGCGGCACGAAATGTTGGTGCCGTCTGCGTGGTAGACGACGAAGGAAAACTGCTGGGGGTCTTTTCGGAGCGAGATGTGGTTAAACGAGTCGTGCTGCAAAAAAGCGATCCGACTACGATTAGAGTTGGCGATGTGACCAGCGAACTGCGTGCTGTGATCCGCTGCGACGAAACACCGCACCAGGCGCTCGAACGCATGGAATTGATCGGAACCAGACATCTGCCGGTAGTTGATGGCGAGCGTTGGGTAGGAATGCTCTCGATGCGCGACCTTATGAGGGTGGAACTGAGCGAGCAAGGGGATGAAATAAAACTGCTGCATGAATACATTCAACACTGAGTGCCGCGTTACTCGGCAATTTGGCGTAGGTTTGTACTGCGTAGTACCGATGCTGATCTCGCTCGCGTTGGCTTGCGGGCAACCTCCATCGGGTCAGGGTGCGGGCGAGATTGAAAGCTCATCGGCCAAAGAGGTCAGCTTTAAGGTCGAGACTGTGGTGGCGGGGTTGCAAGTACCCTGGTCCATAGCGTGGGCTCCCGACCGGCGGATGTTCTTCACCGAACGGCCCGGGCGGGTACGGGTGGTTGTGAATGGGCAGTTGCGCGCGCAGCCCCTCATAACCCTTACCGACGTTGAGCCATCAGGTGAAAGTGGTCTGATGGGTCTCGCTCTCCACCCTCAGTTTGCCACCAACCACTTTCTCTATCTTTCCTATGCCTACAAGGGTGAGAGCCAGCTGGTGCGAGTGGTTCGTTTCCGTGAAACTGAAACTGGTCTCACAGATCGCAAAGTCATAATTGAAAACATTCCTGCCGCTCAATACCATGCCGGTTGCCGGCTCGGCTTTGGCCCGGACGCCAAACTCTACATCACTACCGGCGATGCCACTGAACGTGCACTCGCCCAAAGACTCGACTCACTCGCGGGCAAAACTCTGCGGCTGAACGACGATGGAACCGTTCCGTCTGATAACCCGTTTGTTGGGCAACAGGATGCCCGACCGGAAATCTGGTCACTTGGCCATCGCAACGCGCAGGGAATGGACTGGCAGCCAGACACCAATCTGATGTTTCAAACGGAACACGGCCCATCGGGCTTTGATGGGCCTGGCGGCGGCGATGAAGTCAACATAGTCGAACGCGGCAAGAATTACGGCTGGCCACTAATCCACCACAAAGAAAGCCGCGCCGGGCTGGAGGCGCCTTTGTTGGAATACACGCCGGCAGTCGCACCCGCTAGTGGGGCGTTCTATCGCGGGTCAGCCTTTCCGCAGTTTCGTGGGAACTTCTTTTTCGGGTGCTTAAGAGGCGAGCGTATTATCCGGGTTGTTCTCGACGGACGACGCGTAGTTAGCCAGGAGGCGCTGCTACAGGAAAAATATGGAAGGATTCGCGACGTAGCTGAAGGCCCTGACGGCGCTATCTACTTTTCAACCTCGAATAAGGATGGGCGGGGTAAACCGGCTGGAGATGACGATCGGATTATTCGGCTGGCGCCGATGAAGTGAGCGAGAGGGTCTTTTGGGCGAGGATTGCGGACTTGCTCCAGCCTATGATTTCCGTCGGTCGGAAGCGGTAGTGATGAACCACGCGAAAGTGGCGCTCGGTGTTTTGCAAGACTTCGCGAGGTGAATGTGACTTGAAGCGGAAAAGGATCTCAAGAAACGCGCTGGCCGGAGTTGGTCTGCAAGGAAGATGAAGTAGCTGACCCTCCGGCGCGATCACTCGGGCAAGTTCATCCAACCCTTCTTTGAGCGGAACGTATTCAAGCGCGCCGCTCGTAACCACCAGATCAAAAGAGTTGTCGGCGAATGGCAGTGAGAGAACGTTACCCTGTGTAAAGCTTACATCGCGGCGGCGGCCCGGGCTCTGGGACAGCGCTTTCTTCGCTTCCACTATAGAAGTTGCGGATAAATCCAAAGCTGTAATGTTTACCGGAAATCGGATGGACCGCAAGAGAGCAAGAGTTAGCAGACCCGTGCCGCATCCGGCGTCGAGTATGCGAGCTCCGCGCGAGAGCGAAATCGGATTAAGCTCGAGATATTGGTCGAGCGAGCGGCCGTAGCCGTTGAGTTTAAATGTGAGATCGTAGAGGCGCGCAATCTTGTCGTAATACGAGCCCGCTTTCGCCTCACCCTTGGTCGCGGTCAGCACATACTCCATCAAATTCTCCTAACACACTCAATCGTTGTATCGGGGTACTGCTCCGTGCCTTATATCTTGGGCGAAAGTCAGCGCGCCATTGTAGCTGTCCCGTCGCCTTTACTCAATATGTCTGAATGAGAGAATTACTCCGCAAGTCTGGGTACCTTGAGACGTTCTCATGACAGGTCAGACTGGTATTTCGTACTGCCAGGAGAAAAATATGAGAAAAACCCAACTAAAAGCCGGCATCGCCGTGCTGAGCATTATTGTCGCCGGGTCCTTTCTGTTTTCCATGACCCCGAGTGAAGCGGCGGTTGCTGGTGTTAAGTCAGCACCGTACCAACAGCACCGTCCGATCGTCGCCCAGAGTCATTTCGAGGTTGATGTGCTGGTAAATGGTAGATCTCTGGAAGAGTATCATGCCCGGGGCAAGTCCTATGTAGAAGCAATCGCAGGCGCCGAATACCAGGTGAGAATCCGTAATCCGTTACCTTATCGAGTTGCGGTCGCCTTGTCAGTGGACGGTCTAAACTCAATTGACGCGCGAAGGACGTCAGCATGGAATGCCAGCAAATGGGTAATCGAGCCTTACGGTACTATTCACATTGGTGGATGGCAGATGAGTTCGGAACGGGCGCGGCGATTCTACTTCACCAGCGAGCGTGATTCATATGCAGCCAAGCTGGGCCAGATTTCTAATCTAGGGCTCATCTCGGCCGTTTTCTTCCGCGAGGTACGGCCGATTCCAATTCCGGTTACCCGGCCACCACGACCCTATCCGCGTAATGAGGAAGATGGACGAAGGAGATCGGAAGCTCCGGCCCCTTCCGCAGGGGCACTAGGAGCTGCGAAGGAGCGAAGCGATTCGATCACCCGTAAGCCGGATGACGAATACGCAGCGACGGGGATTGGGCGCTCAGTGAGGAACGACGTTCGTTGGGTGAATATGGATCTGGATTCGCGGCCGGCGGCTGAAGTGACTCTGCGATATGAGTACTACCCGACCCTGGTGCGCTTAGGCATACGGCCTCGTCAATACGATCGACCCGATTCCTTGCACAGACGAGAAGGCGCAACAGGTTTTGAAGAACGCCGGTTCAGTCCTGAACCGTAAGACAGGTCCAAGCAGAATTTTGAATTTCGGACTGCGGATTTCGGATTTGGAGGGCTTGGGTTCCTTCGTTTTCGACGCTTAAAATTCGCAATCCGAAATCCGCATTTCGAAATTCCCGATTATTTTCTGACCAGGTCTGCTGTATAAAGTTCGCGGTAAGCCCGATAGTTAGCCATCACTTTCTGCACGTAACCCTTGGTTTCTTCAAAGCCAATCTCGGCAGTGAAGACTCCGGGATCTTTGTGTTTGGCGCGCTTCACCCAGCGCGCCACATTGTCTTCGCCACCGTTATAAGAGGCTGCTACTGGTTCGAGCATATCGGGAAACATCTTCGTCAGGTCCGCCAGATACTCTCCGCCCAGGAGAATAGAAATATCCGGCCGATAGAGCTCACTTTCGCCCACATTGCTGAGTCCGGCTGCTGGTGCATATCTCCGAGCAGCATCGATGGTCAGCTGCAGCAGGCCTCGTGCGCCCGCTGGTGATTTCGCTGTTGGTCGGAACACGCTCTCCTGGCGAATGATCGCAAGAATGAAGCGTGGGTCGAGTTGGCGCGCTTTAGCAGTTTTGAGAATCGCCTGGCGATAAGGCGCGGGGTAGAGAGAGGCGGAGTTACGGATTTGAGCCTGGATGCGTTCGTTGCGCTGCTTAACAAAGTCGAGGCTCGGACCTTCGGCAAGCTTTTCGAGTCGCTCGGCTGCCAGCCATCCGTAGTAAGAGCCATGCGCATCCGGGACGGATAGGTAGGCCTCACTCGCTTCGCGGCGTTTTCCTGCGCGGTCCAGACTGTAAGCTTTCAAGTAGGCTACCTCAGAATGAGTCGTCAGCAATCCTTTTTGAAACCGCTTTCGGCTGAGTTCATCCGCCGTTATCACCGCTTGTTGCCAATCTGCTTCGGCGATGTCCAGGCGTAGTCTCGCAAAGAGCGCATTGGTTTCGGTTGGGGCGCCCGCAAATCGCTTTCGCGTTCTGCCGATCCAGGTAACCGCCTCCTGAGCCCGACCGGCTTCTCGCAGAGAGTCGATAACATTCAAATGAGCAGTATCGATGCGCTCCCCATGAGGAAAGCGATCGATGTACTGGGCATATCTGTCGGCAGCGTCCGAAGGCTTACCCATTCGCAGCAGCGCAGCGGCGCTGAAATTGAGTCCCTCACGGCCTTCCTTGGTTGAACCATAGTCGCGTACGAGCTCATCGAAAGCGGACAGAGCCTCCGCATTGCGACGCGACTGCAGATATGACCTGCCAATGCCCAGCAATGCTTCGGGTACTCTGGCGTCTTCAGGGTAGTACTGGATAAAAGCTCTCCAGTGCTCGCGCGCCTCTTCGAAAGCGCGGTTAGTCGTGTAGACACTGGCCCGGCGCAGATGTTCAGTCGCACTTAAACGTAAGAGCTTCCTATCTGCACCGCGGGAGTTGACATCGCTGCGGCGCACCGAAGCCAGTGCGCCGTCATTGGCCGATTGAACCAATGCGGCCACGGGCCGAGCGCTCGCCCTATTCGCCGCTAAGTACCCGTGATTGATATTACCTACGCCTAAAGTCACTATCAGCGCGCCAATTGTCGCAAATACAAATTGCCTGTTAATCATTCTCAGATCCTTACTCCATCTGGTCGACCTCTGCTTCGATGATCTCAAAACTCGAAACGATTTCCGCGGCTGGTCTTAATGTAGCGGCAACACTGCAATATTTTGTTTCGGAAAGCTCAATCGCCTGCGCCACTGACTTTTCGGAGACATTTCGACCCGTGACGACGTGGTGTACCTCCATCCTTGAATAGCTCCGCGGATGTTCGTCGCGGCGTTCCCCATGCACTTCGACGCGGTATTCCTTAACATCCTCACGTTTCTTTCGCAAGATGCCGATGACATCGACTGCCGTACAGCTCCCCAGGGCAATGAGCAGAAGTTCCATCGGGCTGGGAGCTGCCCCGCGCCTGTGATCGGTGTCGAGTGTCAGAGCGTGTTTTGATGGAGTGATACCAATGAAAAAATCGTTGCCGGCAAAGTGAACTACGGCCTTGGGGTCATTCAAACTCATGGTCAAACCTCCGACCGAAGCATAACACAGCGCATTTTCTGATCTTTGCGTCTTTGCCCCCTTTGCGCAAAGCACCCCAGCTCGTCTCCGACGTGCAGATACCCTGATGAAACGAGAGCGTTCGCCTGGGGATAATTGATAAGCTGGTGCCCGCTCGCAGGTCGAGAAGGCCGGTGCGTCATTGGTGCAGACTTGCCCGTCGCAA
>JBGTHZ010000056.1:0-2847 GCA_041745915.1 Pyrinomonadaceae bacterium
TTCTGGGCTAAGGATCTATTGCTGGCGGTGAGTCCTGCCGACTTCCCGCGGGCGGCGGCAGTAAATATCGACGGGCGGGTGTTGCTCTTCTCGCTACTCCTCACCTTGTTTGCAGGATTCGCTTTGGGCCTCACTCCGGCCATTCAACACACCAAAAGCGATCTCAACTCCGACCTGAAGGAAGGCGGGCGCGATGCTGCGGGTGTAACCAGGAATCGTGTTCGCAGTTTGTTGGTCGTGGTTGAGATTGCGCTATCACTGATACTGCTGGTTGGAGCCGGCTTGCTGCTCAAGAGCTTTGCGCGACTACGCGACGTAAGTCCGGGCTTCGATGCCAGCAATGTTTTGGCCGTGCGTTTATCTTTACCCCCCGCACGCTACTCAAGCGGCGCATCCGTGAAGCTCTTCTATGACAAGATATCGTCGCGCATTGCTGTTTTGCCTGGAGTAGAAGGCGTTAGCGCCGCCAGCGCGCTGCCCCTGAGTGGGCTGATTGCGCGCACCACATTCACGATAGGCGGTCACCCTCCCGCTAACGCCAGTGAGGTACCAGCCGCGCAACATCGCTGGGTTGGCCCAGCCTATTTTCAGACTATGAAAATCCCGCTCGTACGCGGACGCGACCTCAGCGATCGCGACAGCGAACACTCGCCGCGTGTCATCGTCATCGATCAAGCTTTGCAGCGGCGATTCTTCGGCGATCAGGAACCGTTAGGCACACATGTGCTCATCGACATGGGTGATGGCAATCCCGCCCGCGACTACGAAGTAGTGGGTATTGTCGAAGACGTCAAGCACATGGGTTTGACTGACGAATCCACGCCAACGCTCTATGGTCCAATTCCGCAGACCCCAAAATCCGCGGTGCCATTTCTGGCGATTAATCTAAGCCTGGTCGTGCGAACCGGAGTTGATGCCGAGGCACTGAGTGCATCCGTGCGTAAGGAGTTGAGCAATATAGACGCGGATGTGGCGACATCCGGGGTCAGACCGATGGGCCAGTTTCTCGCTGCGTCGGTGGCCGCACGCAAATTCAATATGGAGTTGTTGGCAGCCTTTGCGGCAACGGCATTGCTACTGGCTGCCGCCGGCCTGTATGCCGTGATCGCTTACCTCGTTTCGCAACGGACGCGAGAGATTGGCATTCGTTTGGCCCTCGGCGCTGCCCCTCGCGACATCCTGCGTTTAATGATCGGTCAAGGAATGAAATTGACACTAATAGGAGTAGCTATCGGGTTTGTTGGCGCGATAGGGGTTACACGTTTAATGAGCAGCCTATTGTTTGCCGTAGCGCCAACCGATCTTGTGACTTTTGCCGTTTCCGCTGTCTTTCTAACCCTCGTCGCTTTGCTCGCTTGCTTTCTTCCCGCGCTCCGGGCAACGAGAGTCGATCCCCTAGTGGCACTGAGACACGAATAACTTCACAAGAGCTCGGAAGCTAACAGCAATTTAGCTCTTAATGGACCAAGGAGGAATCACTAACATGAGAACACTCTCAAGACGAAGAGTAATTTCGACTCTGGCAACCGGAGGCGCAGGGCTAGCCCTCACAGAAGTCTTAGGTGCGAACAGAGTTAACGCCGAAATCAACAATCAAGTACAAACGCCTGGCGCGGTGGCGCTGGCGTTCCGCGGCCAGCACCAACCGAAGCCATTACCCTTCGATCCGGCAAAGCTGAAGGGTCTGTCCGAAAAGCTGATCAAATCTCACTGGGAAAACAACTATGGCGGGGCCGTAAGAGCCCTCAATGTTGTTGAGCAAAGGCTCGCGTCCATGCTCACGGAGAAAGACCTACCGCCCTATCTCTATGGCGACGTAAAGCGCGAAGAACTGGTGCGCACAGGGTCCGTAGTTCTGCACGAGAATTACTTTGCTAACCTTGGCGGCGATGGCAAGTCGAGCGGCAAGGCGCTCGATCTCATCAAGCAGTGGTTTGGCAGTTACGAGCAGTGGGAAGCGGAATTCAAGAAGACGGCGAATGCACTGGGTGGCGGCTCAGGCTGGACAATTCTTTCGTACAACTTGCACACCGGCGAGGTTCACAATTACTGGGCCTGGGATCACATGCATAACGCGCCAATGGGGTATCCGCTCCTGGTACTCGATATGTACGAGCATGCTTATCACATGGACTATGGCGCGGCAGCGGCCAAGTACGTTGACGCTTTCATGCAGAACGTGAACTGGGATGAAGTCAACCGTAGAGTGGAAGAGATACGAGTTCGCAAGTGAAAGCCATGGCCTTCACCCTGCGAGATGGGTAGATTAGGAAGTAGGATTGTGCAGTCTCTACTTACAGATCAAATGCGGTTGCTAATACTGATTGGGTCATGACCTATCCACGGAACTGAGCGCCGGACGTGTCGAACCGGGGCGTGAAAGCAAAGTTGAGTAGGCTTTGTGATTGAGAATTTTCGGCTTCGACTGCAGCGGCATCGCATGCTTGAGGAATGACAGTCAAAAGAAAAGAGGCGGTTCCGAAACGGCCAAACCGCGACAGCAAGAGTGGGAGCATGGCCAATAGTCGGGATGTTTCTTTCGCAGAAGCTCTACGCTTCTGGGTTAAGCTCGGCTTCATCAGTTTCGGTGGTCCTGCCGGACAGATAGCCATCATGCACCGCGAGTTGGTTGAGCGACGCAGGTGGATTTCCGAAGAGCGGTTCCTTCACGCGCTAAACTACTGCATGTTGCTGCCTGGTCCGGAAGCGCAGCAGCTAGCAATCTACATCGGCTGGTTGCTGCACCGAACCTGGGGAGGCATCGTCGCCGGTGCGTTTTTCGTTATCCCTTCAATCTTCGTTCTGTTGGCTTTGTCCTACGTTTATGCGGCGCACGGTAATGTGCCG
>JBGTHZ010000057.1:0-5393 GCA_041745915.1 Pyrinomonadaceae bacterium
GCGCACAGCGTCGCGGTGAGCCCCGCGGGCGAAATATACGTCGCCGAGATTCTAAATTGGCGGGTGCAAAAGTTCGTGAAGAGATAAAATTCTCCGGCCTCGACAGGTACTGCGCCTAACAACGGCATGCAGCGGACGCGCAATTAGCTGGCGTTTCATCATCGAAGTTGAGGGCGCGCCGCTGATGCCTGGCGTTCGGTGGCTTCGCTAACTTATTCGAAGTGATGATGGACGCAGCTATTTCATCCCAAATTCAAACGAAATTGAAAGAGTTTATTTCCGTTGTCGGCGATGATGCACGTTATGAGTACAGGCTTGCCGCTGAGTTCGGGGTGTTACCTCTCTTTTCGGATTGGACGGAATGTCGAGCTATTCGTCCCAATGGCGAGATAGTGTCCTTCATGTTCGATAATTCATGGCATCCTGAAATCGAAACCCCAAACCTGCAAGTGGAGAGTGATGCGCGCTGGCGGCACCTTGCACTGTTTCAGGGAGCGAAAAAGTATCCTGAGCTTTCGGTTCTGATTCCATCCAGACCGATTGGAGCTGTTGATTGCCCCTGGTGTGAGGGGAAAGGTGAAATTACCGGAACACAGTCGGACTCGAAAGAGTTGGTTTGCTATTGTGGTGGGGTGGGGTGGCTCCCGGAGAATTATCCAGTTGAATCTCCTCCGTGATGGGCCACCGAACAAGCGGTTGGAGCGGACCGCCCATCAGCTAGCCTCAGCGGCTTCGGTATCGAAAAGATGGGCAGCAGCTTTGTTGAATATCATGGACGTGGATTCTGGTCGTGGGATGGCTATTTGGAACATCTGCTGTTTTTGTTAGCGAATGGTATTGGCCCATCGCCTGAAGAGTCCTGGTTGAATGATCTGCGCGATCATTGGCAGTCTCAAGCTTCAGGTGTCTTTGGCGGTTGGATCGGTAGATCAGGAGTCATTTGTAAACATGTGCGACTCTTCACGGCGGCAATTCATCTCCCGTGCGGGCTCTCTGCTGGCGCTCGCGGTCACGCAGCCTTGGCGGGCGACGGCGCAGTCTCCGTCCCATGCCAAGACACGACTCATCCTGCTCGGCACGGGCGGCGGTCCTCGCCCTCGGAAGAACAGTTTCGCGTCGTCGCAGGTGATCATCGCCAACAGCGTGGCCTACGTTGTTGACTGCGGCAACGGCGTCGCCATCCAACTCGCCCGCGCCGGGGTGCCACTGCCCACACTCCGCCACGTCTTCGTTACTCACCAGCATTCCGACCACAACGCCGATTACGGCAACCTTCTCCTCCTGGCGTGGACGAGCGGGCTGAAAACGCGCGTGGACACGTGGGGGCCGCCTCCCCTCGCCCGGATGACGCGCCTGTTCTTCGAGATGAATGCCTATGACATCAACACGCGGATTGCGGATGAGGGGAAGGTGCCGCTCGCCCCCCTCGTCCACGTGCATGAACTGTCCCTAGGCGGAGCTGTCATGCAGGACGAGAACGTCACGGTGAGGTGCGTACTGGTGGATCATCCCCCGGTGAAACCCGCCTTCGCCTATCGCTTTGACTCGCGCGACCGCTCGATTGTGATCTCTGGCGATACTAGGCGCTCGGACGCGCTGATTCGGCTTGCCCAGGGGGCGGACGTTCTCGTGCACGAGGCGCTCTACGTCCCCGCCGTAGATCGCTTGGCGGCGCGAGTGCAGAACGCGGCGACGCTGAAGAAATCCATCCTCAGTCACCACACTTCCGTAGAGGACGTTGGGCGTGTGGCAGAGGCGGCGGGCGTGAAGACCTTAGTGCTTTCGCATTTCGTGCCCCCAGATGACCCGGACATCACTGACCAGATGTGGGCGGACGGAGCCCGCAGCACGTACCGGGGCCGTATCGTTGTCGGTAAGGACTTGATGGAAATCTAACGGACGCAACGTTGTCATGTAGAGCGTTCCTATACCAGGCCGCAGGCTAACAACGGCATGCACCCGACCCGAATCAGCGTGGATGTCATTCGCAAGATTGAAAACCTCCGTAGTTGAATGCGGGCGGGTGATGCCGGGCGTTCGGCCGCAAAAGGAGAATCGGAAGATGAGCAGCATTCCCACAGGGACAGAGCTGGCGCGTCCATTCATGCCCGCAAAGGACTTCGATCTATCCAAGCGGTTCTACGAAGCGCTTGGCTTTGAAAAGGTCCTCGACAGCGAGGTCGCTATATTCAATGCAGGCTCAGGTGGGTTCATTTTACAGAGGTACTTCCAGGAAGAATGGGCCGGGAATTTCATGATGCAACTTATGGTCGACGATCTCGACGCGTGGTGGGCGCACATCGAATCGCTGGAGCTCTCAAAGCAATTTAATGTGCCACCTCCCAAGGCTCCGGCGATGCAACCCTGGGGACTTCGCGTCGCATATGTAGTCGATCCGTCCGGAGTCCTTTGGCACGTTGCGCAGCGGCGTGAAAGCACGAAGCAGGATCAATAAACATGAATCATAAGATGGTGCCGAACAAATTGCTGCAGGCGACGTGCGAAGACGCAAGCGCCTGAGCAATGGCGTTCGACGGCTTTCATTCTTCGGAAGAGAACATGGCAATCGAATCCAGCCCACGCATCGTTTCTACAACAGTACTGGGATAATGCGTGGCAAGAAGATATTGGTGATCATCATCGCGGTGGCGTTGCTGCTTGGCTGTATCGTCGCGCTGAGACTGCGAAGGGACAAGCCGGTTGGCCCGAGTGTGTCGGAAACTTCGCGATTAATCGGAGGCCCGGCCTTCGAGGTTCAGGTCGAGATGCCTGCCTTCAATTCAGGCCGCGCACCTTGGGAGATCCCTGGCGTCATCTTGGGTTACGATCGTGGACCGCGGTTCGATCAGGCGAGTCCTGGCGCCCAGGTCGGCAAGATAGCACCGGATCATATCGAGCTTAGCTCCGACGGCGGCTGGGACCTTTTGATCGAGACCGACGGCGAAGGACGGCTCGCTCAAGGAACACACGTCGCATTTCCGGTAAAACTCGGGGGCAGGCCGTTGAAATTCAACTGCCGACCCGCAAATCCGACCGTTGGCTATCTTCACACCACCGCGCGCACGGGCTCGGATGAACTCGAAGGGAGGTTCCAACTGGAAGTCGCTATCTGCAAGAATGCTGTCTCAGGAAAAACTGCCGCGTGGCCCTACCAGCCGCTCAAGGTTCGTGGGAGCTTTGCTGGGTTGAAAAAGCAAGAATGAGGGATGAAGGCTGAAGGATGAAATTTCGAATTGCGGGGCGGGGATTTGATTATCCCGCTGCGCCAGCTCAACCTTCGCCAGACAGTTGAAAGCAATTATCGACAGGGAATCTAGGGACCGGACCTGATCGGCCGAAGATGGGTCGTGGGTCGCAAGAAGATACTTCTGATCATCGTTGCACTGACGCTGTTGCTCGTTAAAGTCCCACTTCAAATAATGCTCGCTGCGCCTGGACGGGTGGTCCGGTGTTCCGAGCCGGCGCCGAACAAATCGTTGGACGCGAGTGGCGGAGCGTGTTTCGCAACTTAATTGGTCCGGCGAGCGGAGCGTGAAATCGCGCCGCCGCGTCAACTCAATCGTTAGGTGCTTCATGCTACGTAAATCATCTACTCGATTCGCTTTTTCATTCGCAAAGAGGGTATGCACAACCATGTCCCGGCGAAAGATGATTTCGATTGCGTTGGCCGCGTTCTTCCTCGTATTTAGCCGCCACGACTCTGCCGCGCAGGTAAAGGAACCTGCACCGCCACCCGTCCGGCAGGTAGATCACATCATGATCAGGGCGGATGATCCTTCCAAGCTTTACGCGTTCTTCACTGAAACCCTGCAACTGCCGGTCGCCTGGCCTCTGGCAACGCGCGGAGGCGTCACGAGCGGAGGGGTTGGGTTCGGCAACGCGAACGTCGAGGCGATTCACTTCCCCGGGCAGAAACCGTCGCACGCGCAACTGGTCGGATTTGGATTCGAGCCATCCCAGCTGGCCGAGTGCCTAGCCGAATTAGACCGCCGCGGTATCACATACGGTAAACCGCGCCCCTTCGTCGTAACGGAGCAAGACGGGTCGAAGAAGACGCTATTCACAAACGTCACGTTGCGGCAGTTTTCCGACGCTGACAGGCCGGCGAGCGCAACGATGCACATCTTTCTCAGCGAGTACAATCCCACGTATGTTGACGTCGAGCAGCGCCGTGCTCGTCTGCGCAGAGAGTTGCGGGAGAGCGGCGGCGGGCCGCTCGGCGTGAAGGCCGTAAAGGAGGTTGCCATCGGCGCCACGGATTTGAAGGCAGCCATAAGGTTATGGGAGAAGCTCTTGGCGCCGAGGCGCCCGTCCGCACCCGGCCTGTGGCAAGTAGGCGATGGCCCGGCGATACGAGTCGTGCGGGCCGGGGAAAGTAAGCTTCAGGGACTCATCATAAGCGTCGTTTCGTTGCGGCGGGCGAAGGCCTTTCTTCGGGAGAGAGGTCTGCTCGGTTCTGTTACGGGAAAAGTGGTCACGATTGATCCGTCGAAGATTCAGGGCCTGAACATTCGGCTGGTCGAGGGCAGGTAGCGCCGCACCTAACATGGGGATGAACCGGAGTCCCTCATCCTCAAAGTTTCGTGCGCGCCGGTTATCCCCGGCGTTCGGTGCTTTACGTGATTTGGTAAGTATAATGACGCGTCATAGCCGATCGTCCTTAGACATGGAGCTTACCGGTTCTACTTCTATAGCCATGAACCGAATGAACCCGTGCATGTTCACATTGATCGAGATAATCTGTCGCGGCTAAGTTTTGGGTGAACCCAGTGTCCTTGGCTCGTAATCTTGGTTTTAGTGGTCGAGAGTTGAGACAGGTTGAGAAATTGGTGAGAGATAATCAGTCAGTATTATTGGAGGCTTGGAATGGGTATTTTGGCATTGGCCGCTGATGAACGTGTCGCTGACGTGGAAGTCTCGGAAGATATGTTGAGCGTCAGTTGATGGATGGCCGCAAGATCAGTGTGCCGCTTGTATGGTATCCGCGCTTGCTGAATGCTACCGAGTCAGAAAGAAAGAATTGGCGGGTCATCGGCGGCGGTTATGGGATTCGCTGGGATGATGTGGACGAGGATTTAAGCACAGAAGGATTATTGCGTGGTGCTCCGGCCCCGCCACAGCCAATAGCCAAGGCCTCATAACCTCCACCCCGCACGGGAACAATGGCTTGCAGCGGACGCGGCGATAGCATCCTTTTCATGGTATTTCCTGCGACGCAGCTTACCTGGGTTCGCGCCGCGCCGCTGAAGCGCATCTATAAAGCGAGTCAAGAGAAAAAAGAGCGTACTGGTCCGAGGGGTGCCGAATGGTTTTTGTTTTCGCGTTACAGCACCCAGTAGTGTGATTTTCAGAAACCTGCTTGCTTGTGTGATCGCACCTTATTGACTGCTTTT
>JBGTHZ010000058.1:0-12398 GCA_041745915.1 Pyrinomonadaceae bacterium
GAGTCAGTCATTCGCCGCCGTTTTGATAGCGGGTTGCGAAACTTCATGGAACTCTATAGGCCCTTGGTCGATCGGTGGGAGTGGTACGATAATTCAGGAATCACGCCGCGTTTGATATCAGCGGGAGACAATTAATGAGACGAAACCCTAACGCTTCAAGCGATCGGGAAACTAACGCTACTTTAAGAGCACTTCGCAGAGCTGCGCGGCGTGCTCAAGAGCTCGGTGCCAACACCGGTACCCCGGTTTATGTTATCCAGAACCACCGCATTGTTGATCTCACAAAGCAGAACGGCGCAGTCCTCAAAGCGCCAACCAAGCCGCGTCCGGCCCGCCGGTCGAGTTGAATATCGATGCATATTCGCATGCCAGATTCCAAGAATAGAGGTTGAAAGTTGATTTGATTCCACCTGTAAAGTCGGCACGTTAACCGTTCTGTCTGTAGGTGCGCAACCAACGACCCCTGCGCAAAAACGGAGCTAAGGTTAAGCCCCAAATAACACTAAGCACAGGCATTACCGGAAAGGTTAACCAGGTTAAGTAAGTTAATTAACCTATTTAAGTCTTAACCTGTTGCAATCGTGCGGCTTGAGCGAATCTCCGATCTCGAAAATCGCTTCTATCTTGTCTGTCCATTTAAGTCCTGCACTTAATCGAATTCTATACCGCGAAACCGAGACTCGCGAAGGCACTGAACAAGGCGCTTGGCTCATGAGTAAAATCAAGAAGCAGCCGGGCGTTCAATAACGTCCCATTATGTGCCGGTGCAGGCAGCGTGACATCGATCGCCAGATGGCTCGATGCTTGTCTGATCAGGACATCAATGCTATCGGATGACCGTCCGGGAAATGATGGGATTGACTTAGAGCGCGCCGGATGTTGTTGAACCAAGCGCTGGTCCAGTTTAATCGACGTTTTTCGCTCCGAGATTGATGGACTGTTCTTGAACGACTAATATGACGCGGTATGTCATCCGACCTAACCTTCTTAACGAACGAGCCGGGCAAAGCCCTGCTGGATCGCTTTCATGCTCTCCTGGGCAAGAATACTCGGTTCTTCGATTGCCTCGTCGGGTATTTCTTCATTAGTGGCTTTCACAAACTCTATCCTTCGCTCGAACAAACCGAGTCGATTCGAATTCTCATTGGGCTCAAAACTGATGCCACGGTTTTCGAATCCATAGAACGTGGTAAGGAAAGGCAGGAAGCTTTATTTAAGTCGCACGCGCAGACGAAGGAAGAGATTCCCGCTGAGATACTCGGAGAGTTGGACCGCGCCGAAGATACTGCCGAAGTTGAGCGCGGCATTGAAAAGTTCATCGAGTGGGTGGCATCGGGAAAACTACAGGTTCGCGTTTACCCATCAGAAAAGATTCATGCGAAGGTTTACATTCTCACATTCCCCGAAAGTCACTACGACGTGGGCCGAGTCATTACTGGCTCAAGCAATTTTTCGCAGTCCGGCCTGCTCGACAATCTCGAATTCAATGTTGAGCTAAAGAATCGATCGGACTATGAATTCGCAGTCGCTAAATTCAATGAGCTTTGGGAGCGTTCCGTTGAAGTCTCGAAGATCTACGTCGATACAATCAAGAGGAAATCCCCCTACGCCGAATTCACCCCTTATGAACTCTACTTGAAGTTTCTGTATGAATACTTCAAGGGCCAACTGAATCTTCCCGAGGAGATTGAGGACATCTATTTGCCTCCCGGCTTTAAGAAACTTCGCTATCAGGAGGAAGCGGTTCTCACCGCCAAGAACACGCTTGAAGCGTACGGCGGCGTCTTCTTATCTGATGTAGTTGGTCTCGGCAAGACGTATATGTCCGCTCTGCTGGCACGTGAACTGGAAGGCCGCAGTCTAGTTATCGCGCCGCCGTCGCTTCTCGATGACAAGAATCCGGGTTCATGGCCGAACGTCTTCCATGACTTCGGAGTTCGTGGACACTATTGTGCGTCGCTCGGAAAGCTTGACGATCTCTTGAAACGAGACATCTCAAAGTATAAGAACGTCTTCATTGATGAGTCTCATCGCTTCAGGACGGAATCAACTCAGAGTTTTGAGAAGCTCGCACAAATTTGTCGCGGAAAGCGAGTCATTCTCGTAAGCGCCACACCTTTGAACAACACCCCGAGAGATATTCTAAGTCAGATAAAACTGTTCCAGAACGCTAAGAAGAGCACCATTCCGAATCAAGCAAACCTTGAAGCTTTCTTCGCCAGTCTGGAGAGAAAGCTACGCGGACTGGATCGCAAGAGCGATCGAGAGCAGTACTTCCAAACAGTTCAATCAAACGCAAAGGAAACTCGCGAGAAGATTTTGAAGTACCTCATGGTGCGGCGTACGCGAAATGAAATTAAGAAGTATTACGAGGCCGATTTGAAAGGTCAGGGTCTGAAGTTTCCTGAGGTTTCGGATCCCGAGCCGCTTTTCTACAAGTTTCGCAAGTCTGAGAGCGAGAAATTTCTCGAAACTTTGAAGCTCGTTACCGGCCCGTTCAAGTATGCGCGATACAAGCCGCTCGAATACTACACTGGCCGTCGCGACGAAGGTGAACTCCAAAGCCAAAAGAACCTTGCCAAGTTTATGATGATCTTGTTGGTTAAGAGGCTTGAAAGTAGTTTCTTTGCCTTCGGTAACACTCTCTCACGATTCATCGATTCATATGAGCGCGTGATCAGGGAATACCGCAACGGTTACGTCTATGTCAGCAAGAAACACATTCACAAAGTATTTCAATTTCTCGACGAGAACGATCCTGAGAGCATTGAACGATTGATCGAAGAAGAAAAGGCCGAGCGCCTTGAGGCCGACGAGTTCCAGCCTAATTTCATCGATGACTTACGCAGTGATTTGAAGATTCTGAAAACCGTTCGGGACATGTGGGCGGGAATGCGACGCGATCCGAAGTGGAACGCTTTTCGCGAGATATTTGAGAATGTCGCGCGATTTCGCAAGCACAAGTTAATCATCTTCACTGAGTCCAAGGAAACAGCCGAATACCTTGCGGACAGAATCGGAAGCGAGATCGATAAGAAGGTCATTCTCTTCACCGGCTCATCTCACAAAGGAACACGCGAAACAATTCTCGCCAATTTCGATCCGCGAGCCTTTCAACCCAAGGACGACTACCGCATTCTGGTTACTACTGAAGTGCTTGCCGAAGGCGTAAGTCTTCACCGCGCGAACATTGTGGTGAACTACGACATCCCCTGGAATCCAACGCGCCTAATGCAAAGGGTCGGTCGCGTTAACCGTGTCGATACGGATTTCGACAGAATACACACCTACAATTTCTTCCCGACCGACGAATCCGAGGACGCGATCAAGCTGCGAGCGTCAGCAGAGGCTAAGATTGAAGCGTTTATCGAGATGTTGGGCTCCGATGCGCGTCTGCTCACCGAAGGCGAAGAAATCAAGTCGCACGATCTTTTCAGGCGCTTGAACTCAAGAAAGACAATCACTGGTGAGGATGAAGAGGAAGAGAGCGAGCTTAAGTACCTGACCGAGATACGCAATGTTCGAGACAAGAATGGAGACCTATTTGAACGAATCAAGCGCTTGCCGAAGAAAGCTCGCTCGACTCGTAACTTCCCCGTTGAATCAGATACCGTGACAATGCGCCCGGCACTTATGACCTATTTCAGACGAGGAGCTTTGGATAAATTCTTTCTTGCACAGGCAGACGGCCCGAGTGCTGAAGCTGACTTCTTTACCACTGCAAAGTTATTGAAGCCCGAAGACAATGAAGAACGCCGCCAACCGATAGGCCACGAGTTCTACCATTTGCTGGAGCGTAATAAACAGGCATTCGTCGATGTAACCACGGCGGAAGGCAGCGATGGTATTCCACATCGAAACACCGCGAATGACGCATACATATTAAAGCGCCTCAAAGCGAAAGACATCAGCCGATTTCAGAGCTTTACCGATGATGATGAGCTTTACATTCGTCAAGTGATCGGGCTTATCGATGATGGTGCTCTTCCAAAACCGACAACGAAGAAGGTCGCCACGGCCCTCAAGAAAGAATTAGCACCATTCAAAGTGCTGGGAATTCTTAAGCGAGATATTCCAAAGGAATTTTTCCAGGCGACTGTGGCCGATGCCGCGCATCAAGACTACAGTCCGAGAGAAGTGATCCTTTCGTCGTTCATACCAAGCTCGACCAGCAAGACGTAAAATAAACGCGACATGGATAGCTCACAAGCCCGGTCCCTCATCCGCGAAACCTTTATGCAGGCTTTTGACAAGGGCCGCTTTCAAAACTTCATTCGCGAACTTCTAAATCACATCGATGAGTCTAAGGCGAGACATTGGAACAAGACATATGTCAAAGATGCGTTCAAACCTAGAGTGAACCGCTTCGAACGTTTGGCAACTTACACTGCTCCGAACGGCGAAAAGCTCGATGTATTAATCGTTCACCTCGAGCGGCAATCCAGTCTCGAACGCGCGCGCACGTCACTCCGCAACTTCGCAGCAGACTACTTGTCAAAACGGGGAGCCAAAGAAGCAGCACTGGTGGCATTTGTTTCGCCCACGGAGAAACAGTGGCGTTTTTCCTATGTCAAGATGGAGTACGCGGCGGTAGAAAAGGAGTCGGGCAAGGTAGGAGTTGAGACGCAACTTTCTCCAGCCCGTCGCTTCTCTTACTTAGTTGGCGAAGGCGAAAGTTGTCATACGGCGCAATCTCGTCTTGCTCCACTGCTAGTAAAGGACTCCGATTGTCTATTAGGGGAAATTGAGAAGGCATTTAGCGTCGAGGCAGTCACCAAAGAGTTCTTTAAGTTCTACGCTGAGTTATTCACCAGGATCAGCGCAAGTCTCGAAAAGCTCACGGCCAAAGATAAGACAATCCGCGACGAGTTCAAGAATCGAAACGTAAGCACCCTTGATTTCGCCAAGAAGCTGATGGGCCAAGTCGTCTTCCTCTACTTCCTACAAAAGAAAGGCTGGCTCGGAGTCGAGAAAGGAAAAGACTGGGGCACGGGATCGCGCGATTTTCTGCGGCGACTCGCCGACGGCAAATATCGCTCTTACGACAACTTCTTCAATGATGTCCTGGAACCGCTCTTTTACAACACGCTGGCGACCGATCGCGGACACGAAGCGTGGTGCAAGACTTTCAATTGCCGCATACCATTTCTGAACGGCGGCCTCTTCGAGCCACTAGGTGATTACGACTGGCGCAATACAGACATCAGCATTCCGAACAAGCTGTTCACTAACACTGAGCGAACCGAAGTGGGAGATATCGGTTCAGGCATGCTCGATGTGTTCGATCGCTATAACTTTACGGTTAACGAAGCTGAGCCCCTGGAAAAGGAAGTAGCGATTGATCCGGAAATGCTCGGAAAGGTTTTTGAGAATCTCATCGAAGAAAACCGTCGCAAAGGTCTAGGCTCGTACTACACGCCCCGCGAAATTGTTCATTACATGTGTCAGGAGAGTCTCATTAACTACCTCGACACCGCGCTCAACACCAGAGAAGAGTCCCTCGCCCTGACTAAGCCGAAGCAAACGAAACTCATTGGTGGAGCGGAACCAGAACAGATTGAAATGACAACTACGGCGCCGCACGAGTTAGTTCCGCGAGCTGATCTCGAAACCTTCGTCCAACTTGGCGATCAGATTTCTCACTATGAAGCCGTCGAGACGCGCTACGCCGTCAAGATGTCCAAGAGTATTGGGAAGAACGCGCGGCTGATCGATCAGAAGCTGGCTGACATAACGGTGTGTGATCCCGCCGTTGGTTCAGGCGCATTCCCAGTTGGCATGATGGCCGAGATTGTCCGCGCCCGCTCCGCGCTCACGCCTTACTTCAACGACGTTCACGAACGCACGCCCTATCACTTCAAGCGCCACGCTATCCAGAACTCTCTTTACGGAGTGGACATTGACCCCGGCGCGGTCGAAATCGCCAAGCTTCGCCTCTGGCTCTCGCTCGTGGTTGACGAGGAGGACGTGAAGCAAATCAAGCCGCTGCCAAACCTGTTCTACAAAGTGGTCGCTGGTAACTCACTATTGGGTGTGGAGAAAAACCTGTTCAACCAGCAACTGTTCCGTCGGCTCGAAGAATTGAAACCGTACTATTTCGACGAGCCGGGCAAGGATAAGAAAGACCGCTACAAACAGCAGATTGAAGACACCATTCACGAACTGACCAACGGCAAGGAGGCCTTCGATTTCGAGATTTATTTCTCAGAAGTGTTTCACCGGAAAAAAGGGTTTGATGTTGTCATTGCCAATCCGCCGTATGTGCGGCAGGAAAAAATCAAAGAACTCAAACCGGCGCTTAGAGCGGCCGGTTACGAATGTTTTAGCGGCACGGCGGACCTGCTCGTCTATTTCTACGAACGCAGTGTGAAGCTGCTGCGCCCTGGCGGTGCGCTTGCACTTATCACCTCGAACAAATATTACCGCGCCGGATACGGTAAAGCGTTGCGCGGCTTTCTGCCGCGTGAACTCACGCTCCACAGACTGATTGATTTTGGCGACGCACCTGTGTTCGAGGCCATCGCTTACGCTTCGATTCTTATCGGCAGGCGCACGGCGCCAGCGAAGGACACAACTGCGCTGAGCTACACTTGGGAACGAGCACTGTTATTTGACCACATCACGCAGATTGTGGCAGAGCGAGGACAAAGAATCTTACAGAGTGAACTGAAGGCTGATGGTTGGCAATTTAGCGATCCCGTTGTCCAGTCCTTGCGTCGCAAACTTGAATCAGCAGGTATTCCCCTTGGAAAGTTCGTGCGCGAGCATATTTTCAATGGCATCAAGTCAGGGCACAAAAGAGCGTTTACCCTGACGAACGAAGAACGTCTCCAACTTGCTGTTAACGAACCTGATTCGGAGACGCTGATGAAGCCGTTGTTGAAGGGGAGTGACATCAAGCGTTGGCGGGCACAACCAACGTCGCGTTGGCTGCTCTACATTACGTGGCATTTCCCTTACAAACCTAATGAGGCAATTGACTCATCAAGCACCGCCGCCGAGGCAGCGTTCCGAAAGCGCTTTCCAAAAGTGTTCGCGCACTTGGCCACATTTCGCGAAGAACTCTTGAAGCGCGATCAGTCAGAAATTGGAATCCGTTATGAATGGTTTTGTCTCTCGCGCCCAAGGCCAGAGTCATCCTCTTATTTCCAGTCTCCGAAAATCGTGTTTCCCGACATCGCGGTACAACCATCCTTTGCTTGGGACGAGGCCGGACACGCAGTGGAGAACACTGCTTATTTCATGCCGGCTGAAAAATGGCTGCTTGGAGTTTTGAACTCCAAAGCAGCCTTTTGGTTTTTTCGCCAGATCAGCAACACAATCCGAGGTGGGTTCGTTCGCTTCATCAGACAATACGTAGAGCAGATTCCCATCCCTGCAGCGTCTCCGAAACAACAAAAGTCGGTGGAGCACTTGGTTGACCGCATTCTTGCAGCGAAAGTGCGTAACGCCTCGGCGGATGTAAGGGCGTTGGAGCGTGAGATAGATGAGTTGATCTATGTGCTCTACGGCCTAACGCGCGAGGAGATTCAAATCGTGGAAGGCGCAGCCTGAGACGTCGCCTATAATTGAAGCGCTTCTTTGAAGAATCCAAGGAACGGTGATTAGTCAAATCGGCCATCGGGTCGAAGTATTTATGGGCGCGGGCGAGAGTCATCATCTCGAACGTCAAAGGCGGCACCAAGAAGATCGTCTGGATAGCCGAGCGTCCGAAGGGTTAGTGAATGATCCCGCGCGTTCAAGCTGTGACGTTTCTAAGGCCCATGGGATCGGGCCGCACAAAGCCGTGCTTGATGGTTTGCGAAACGGACGAAGCCGATCAAGAAGAGGTCGTGGTAAAGCTTCGCGCTGGAATTGAAACTAACGAGATGGGTTCAACCTCTGAACTGGTTGCATCCCTCTTAGCCAACGATTTGGGGTTGCGAGTCCCCTCGCCGAGGCTGGTTGAGATCGAACCCGGTTTTCATCAAGCCGTACTTCAACCAGACTTCGCTCGGCGAATTGAAGAAAGCGTGGGTTTGAATTTTGGCTCCGAAAAACTCGGTCCTGGTTTCACAACGTGGCCCAAGTCTAAAGCAGTCCCGCTACTTTTGCGTCAGTTGACTGCTGAAATCTTCGTGTTCGATGCGATCGTTCAGAACCCTGATCGCCGCAAGGGAAATCCCAACGTACTTTGGAAAAGCGATGACCTGTTTATTCTTGATCATGAAATGTCGCTCACCTTTTTCCTGCCTCAACTTGGGTGGCAGCCTCCATGGTCAGGACAAGGGCTTGAATTTTTGACTGATCACGTCTTCTATGATCAACTAAGAGGAACGGAGTTAGACTTGGATAGACTTACCGGCGCGTTTGAAGCAATCAGCGACGATCGGTTGGCCCAGTATGTCGATGCTGTGCCTCACGATTGGAAAGTCAACAAAGATTGTGCGACCGAGATGATCGACTACCTCAAGGAGGCGCGTCAGAATGTTGGAGGGATCATCATGGCTGTGAGGAGGTTATTGCGATGAAGGCTTCATATACATTCACGGTTCTTCGTTATGTGCACGATATAACGTCGGGAGAATTCGTTAACGTAGGTGTGGCGTTGTATGCCCGTGAAGCGAACTATCTCGGAGCAATATGTACGCCCCGGTATGGACGAGTGTCAAGAGTCTTTCTTGATATCGATGCCGAACACTTTCGTTCGTTGATGCGCTTCATTCAAGCACGCTTTGAGGAGCAAGCAGAAAGTCTACAGCGGGTCACGCTCCCGTTTGTCACGTCACCAAAGAGTGTCGTCGAAATCGCGCAAAACATTCTTCCTCTCGATGACAGTTCCTTGCAGTGGTCGGAACCGGGTGCCGGAGTGACTGAGGATCCTGCAGGTACTCTGGAAATGTTGTATGACCGAATGGTTCAACGCTACGAACACCGGGTAAAACTCTCTAGTCGCGAAGACGAAGAAATCTGGAGACCGTTCAAAAAGGAACTTGAGACCAGGCATGTCCTGGCACATCTTAGATCCAAGAGAATCGTGGCCAAAGACTATGACTATGAATTTGAACACGCGCGAAAGAATGGAGTTTGGAATATGTACGAACCTATCTCCTTCGATCTTCTGCATGCTGAAACGATTCTTGACAAAGCTAATCGCTGGCTCGGTAGAGGATGGAATCTGAATGATGCACCTGAGGAGTTCAAGTTGTATATGCTTCTCGGAGAGCCCCGTGATGAAAAACTCAAATCGGCGTTCGTGAAAGCAAAGAACATTCTCAACAAGATGCCAATCGAAAAGGAGTTCGTTGCAGAACACGAGGCTGCGGATTTTTCAAGAGAGTTGGCCAACGAGATAAAGCAGCACCTCAAATGATGCGCGATTCGAAGTCCAAAGCAGACATCGCTTCCGACAGAGTAGTCGGAATTCAGGAGGCCATGTTTCCTGACGGGTTGTCTTGCTTGTTCGCGTCACCTGTCTAGCGTTCGCTCAGGTCAAGACTGTCCTCGTCCAGTTACGCATGCGGTCGATTCGGGAAACTGGCTAACGTCACAGAGTCAAACGCTATAGAAAGGGAGAAGGTGGCTCGTGCATCACACTAAGGTCAGGCTGAAGCCGCTCAATACTGAATTCGAGGCTATTGAACTTGCTGACGTACAAGAGGGACAGGTGCAGGTGATTGCCGAGTGCGTTGAGGTTTTAGAAGCGTGATTCGCGTTGACATCAAATCGGAACTGTTGACCTGGGCTCGCGAGCGTGCGGGCTTGGAGGCTGCTGACCTCACCCATCGGTTTCCCAAACTTGTGGCGTGGGAGGAAGGGGCCGTCAAGCCAACGCTCAAACAAGTCGAGGATTTCGCCAAAGCCACCCATACGCCGGTCGGATTCTTGTTTCTTGAGGACCCGCCGGTTGAAAGAATCCCTATCCCGGATTTCAGAACGATTCGGAACAAACCCATCGCGCGTCCCAGTCCCGACCTGCTCGACATGATCTATGTTTGCCAGCAGCGCCAGGAATGGTATCGCGACTTCGCGCGATCCGAACGAATTTCGGCGCTCTCGTTTGGTGGATCTGTAAGCTTACAAAGCAGCGTCGAGTCCACTGCGGCGATCAATGGTACATTCGCGGATGTCCCCTAGAGGTCCTTAGCGGTAAAGAATACCGGCAGCTTGGTTCCGTAAGGGATCAGCCTACGATTCATGCAACCAGCTTACATGTGCATTTTGGCCACATGATCAGGGACACGGGGTGTTTGGTGTCGCGTTTTTTGTGGTGGTTACTTCGCGGCCGGTTGTAGGGCACTTCCAGGTTGCTACGTAGGAATGTCCCTGACCTGCGCTGCCGCAGTTCAGCACGCCCTTGATCAACTGCCACTTGCAATCGCATCCATTTGAATTCGGAACAAATCCGGGATCGTCAGGATTGAGGCCCTCGGGGAACGGCGGCACGGAAGCGCCCGGAGGAGTCGAGAAGATATTGATCTCGGGATAAGGAACATATAGGTTATGACCAACATCTTCTAAAGCCACGTCGGTTTGATTTGGTTTCCCGTCGCAGTCAACGTCCAGAAGGGGGTTACACGGTCGTCCAGTGCGCACCGCGTTCTCAAATTCATCGCAGCAAACTAAACCTCCGACCTGCTGTATCACCCGATCCCCGAGCGTTTTTCCGTAGAATTCGAGGTTGGCTGGGGCGGTAATAAATCCGGTAATCGAGTAACGAAAAACCGTGTGAACACAAATCTGAACGCTTGCACTAAAACTCGTGTAATCGACTGTGATCGTCGGGACCAACTTTCTCTGGCAGTTAGTACCTTTGTCAAACCAGGGCGTGGAAGGCCGGCAAAGCGGGGCGAGCGAGAATGGCACCCATTCCTCATATTCTGAGTCTGGTCTACATCTACGAAAGTCGCCGCCGGGAAGATAATAGCCGGGACGAAGAACCTCTCCGGTGATGGAAAATGGGCTGACGGTGACGTTGCGCATTTTCGTCTCGAATATTTTGGGAACCCCACACTCTTTCCACATTCTCTCGTTGCGCGTACAGGCCCAAAAACGGCCGTCTTCAATCGTGACAGTCGCAGTCGCGCCGCTGCCGGTGGTTTTCAACTTGCCGGAGAATAGGCCCGTGCGCTGCAGGTCCCAGCAGCGCACCTGCGGAGAGAACTTCGCCGTCACCTCGTCCGACCCACTCTGTGTTATATCAATCGTTTCGCCTGTATCCAGCTTCCATTTACCGGTGGGGTTAGGCGCGGGTGCCGTCGGCCCAACTTGACTCAGTCCAAGACCTGTTCCGTCAGTTATCACGACGGTTAAAACGATGCTAAGCAACAATGCCCAACGCGACCAATTGATCTGACCAAACATTTTCGACCTCCTCTGATCAGTTGTCTGTTTCGCGGATAAAAATCAACGCTCAGCTTGGACCGCGGGGCGAATCCGAGAGAAGCGAGTCTCTTATCACACCTGATTTATCGAGAGCAAGTGTCTTGGAGGTGAAGTTGGCGGACCTCCTTAAACGAAAGCTTCTGTGGCCTTAGCAATTCAATTGTAATCACGACGATCGATTTCAGAGGTAACGATTAAGGCAACGGGGCGGCCACTGCTGTCGAATGATTATAAGAAGCGTGATGATCTAAAGCTGAGTGCGTCTCATACCGTCTCCTTCCCAGAAGCTTCAAATGGGCTGATACTTCTATAACCCGGTGAGCCGCTTTTCGAAGACGCGGCCGTGGCGAAGTAAGCCCAAAAAACTTGGCGCTAAGATGGCGCGCTGATGGAAATTACTCTACCCTTACCTGGATCACTTTGATGGCTGCTCACCCTAGTTTATATTGGTAAATCCGTGGAGGTCAGATCCGGTTCAAGGCCACTTTGAGGTCTTGAAAACCGCCGTCCGAAAGGATATGCAGGTTCGAGTCCTGTCCCCTCCGCCACGTCTTTCCAACGACACCCGTAATACTCAATCTCGTCATCGATGCGGTTGCCATCACGGCCGTGCATCCCAGGCCAGGAGATCTCTCATTAAAAATCAGCAAAACGCATCGATCATGGACAAGGTGTGTTAGCCGTTGCGTATTTAGTGGTAATCACCTCGGCCCCCGTAGTGGGACACCTCCAAGTCGCCAGGTAAGAATGCCGCTCGCCGCCGGTGCCGCAGTTTAGCACGCCACCTATGAGCTGCCATTTACAGTCACAATCGCCAACGCCCCTGGATTCGCGGGCGGTCGAACCGGGCAAGAAATTCGGATCGTCGGGATCTAACCCGGCAGGGAAGGGGGCCACGGAGGCTCCAGGCGCGATCGAAAAGATGTTGATGTCGGGAAAAGGAGCATCACTAATCTCATCAGTCTGATTAGGTCTTCCGTCACAGTCGACGTCCGATCCAGGATTGCAAGGCTGTCCCGTGCGCTGCGCGTTCC
>JBGTHZ010000059.1:0-4183 GCA_041745915.1 Pyrinomonadaceae bacterium
AAGCCTGTGCCAGGTGATAATGAGCCAGGGGGTAATTCTGATTAAGTCTGAATAAAGGGATTTCGGAAGAGTTTCGGATCTCTTTCGTTACTTTTGCTGGGGTCTTGGAAGAAAACTGGACTTTACGAAACCCGAACCCAGTTTTCGTAGGCTCGGCCAAAAGCTAATTGGAGTACTAATCGGTGGGATTGTACTACATGGGGTTCCTCAGGGTGCACGTTTGAGTGGGCTACCAAATCCGAAACGGAGCAGTTCAAATGGGAAATCAATACAAAGGAAAAAGCCAGTTTGGCGGCAACTTCGTGAACGCGGAGATGGTGAAAGCATTCATACTCTCCGGCGAGTACCGCCAACGCTTCGGATTATAAAATGGAACCTCAGGCTGTAATCAAGTCTGTGGCATCAACTCCTCTCGTTAGATATCAAGCAGTTCAGAGTTCGAGCTTTAGCTTGTCCGTCGCGTTAAACTGCAACCTAAAGGTTGAACTCTAAACTGCCGGTCTCCTTTGAATGTTCAGAACGCTTCTCAGCCGATCACGTTCAATTCGAAGACTTCAACTTTACTTCTTTAAGAATCGTGTTGTCGGGATCCAACTGAACGTTTACCGGTGCAGTGTTCAGGCGTAGCTCCTGAATTGTTTCCTTGCCAGACGGCTTGAGAACGACTCGCCGCTTTCCATTCTTTGTCAGGACGTCAATGGGAATTGAGTTTGGGAAAAACGGTTCCGGTTGTAACTGTTTGAGGTGCAATCTGATATTTCGCCGGTTCTTATTCCACAGCCAGGAAAGCTCGTACTTGGGATGGCCTTTTCCGTAGATCCAGCTCTGGAAGAATGCACGAAGATCTGTGCCGGACGTTTCCTCAAGCGCCGCACGAAGATCTTCAGTACTCGCGGTTGAGTTCTTGTGCCTGGTGTAGTAAGTCCTCACGCCCTCGAAAAAAGCCTTGTCGCCCAGCGAAGAGCGAAGCATGTGCAGGACCCACGCGCCTTTTTGATAGTTGTTTGCATTAAGCAACTTGAACAAGTCTTCCGTTTCGGTGTCGAAGATTGGGGTGCGAGTCTTCTCGGCGTAGCCAAAATACGTTTCGGCTGCCTGCTGCATATAGTCTCGAAAAGGCTTCTGTCCCTCGTGTCGTTCAACAAACAGCCCGGCAAAATAGGTCGCAAAGCCTTCGCTTAACCAGAGATCAGCCCACGTCGATTCAGTCACAGAATCGCCGAACCACTGATGGGCGATTTCGTGAGCCACAAGCGTGACAAGTTCGCGGCGTATATTGAAAATGCTACTGATTGGCTGAGCTCCGGGTTTCGCGTGAAAGACTGTGCTGCTGAATACAATTGCGCCTGAGTTTTCCATTCCTCCAAAACGAGTGGAGCCGACAACCAAAGCAAGTTTCTCGTAAGGGTAAGGCGCTATTGTTTGGGTAAAGAATTTCAAGGATGGATTTGCCGGAGCAAAACCCTGCATCGCGAATTTTCGATCAGACTGAGGTACGTAGTAAGAAAGCGCTGTCGCAGCAGGATTGGAGGGTTCGATTTTCGCAAACTGTCCTGCGGCGATGATCATACAGTAGGGCGGGATAGGTACGCTCTCGGTGTATGTCCAAGTCCGGGTGCCAGGCGAGACTGTCTGAACCTTATCCAGACGGCCGTTCGCCACGACCACATTGCGCTCGGGCGCCGTCACGCTGAAACTGATGGTGGCCTTAGCAGAAGGATGATCCAGTGTGGGAATCCAATGGTGAACGCGATCGGGCCAGTTATCTCCGACCGCGGAAGGTCTTCCGTCCTTGTCGGCCATTAGGATCAGGCCGTCTTTGGGTTTACCGTGATACTCGACGGACACAACGACGCGCGTACCTTTTATAAACTCCTGCGGAAGTTTCAGGTTGATCTTGCCAGCAGCGTGTTCGAAGGTGACCGCACTTCCGTTCACACTCACCGACTTAACAGGCATCTCGCCAAAATCGAGATCAATCGTAGTCACGTGTTCTTTGAGGATGAGAATAGTGATTTCAGCCCGCGCGCTGGTGAGGGATGTCAGTTGATCATCGAAGATAATGTCTACTGAATAGTGCAGCGGCCGCCAACCATCAATCAGGCGTTCCCGGCGTGCGCCAAGCGCCCACATTGTGGTTGAACAGAAAATTACGATGACTAATATCGATCTACGTAATGTGATTTTCATAGTTGATTCCATGAGCGTGGGAGTATTGCTCTCTAGTCAAGAGCCCGCAACTGCGTGTTACGGCGCGCCGCTGAATTCACAGAACCGGGAGCGGTAGCGACCGCACTCAATCAACGACATGCTTTTCGCTACTACATCACATCAGCGAACAATGCGGCAAAGGCACCTTACTATCCAAGCTGATTTGGAGTGCAGACTTAATTCGTACGCAGAATCATCTCGTTGGTTGAGTGCGGTCGCTTCCGCTCCCAGCCCTGTAATCGGGGGGCACTCATCAACGTATTCCAAGCATTAACAGCGCGGATCGATCGGATACATCCCTTTCTTCTGACTGCAGCCATTGCCGATAGGGTAGGAGCTCACGGTCACTCACCGGGCGATTCCCCAGTAGCGCTGCGGGGGTGCGCTCGAAGGCCCTGTTGGTCAGAGCCAGATGCGCTTTGCGCACAGTCAGCAAATCAGGTTTAGTCAGAGCTTCCTCTGCGGCCTCCACACTGGGATAAAAATCGTCGTAAGCCAGCAGATGCCAAACGGTTTCCGGTCCCTGGCCATCAACCGCCAACACGCGTAGCAAGCCGTAGCCACTCTCTAGTTGAAAAATAAGATCATCGCCGGGGCGAAAGGTTTGTGCCACGCAGTTTGTCCTCATTAAGGATGAATGAAAGGTTAGCATAAATGCCGGAACCCTCAGGAGACTAGTGCCATGCGGGGTGGTACGCGCAGTTTGATTCCGGTAGTTTAGAGTTCAACCTTTAGGTGCCGTCTCGCGGTCACAAACTCAATTTTGAACTCTGAACTGGTCGAGTACCCGCTACCGGAAGGAATTGCAAATCCAATATCGCAAACCTAAAATCAAGCTCCACATGAGCCAGCTCGATTCAAGCAAAGACTACTACGCCGTATTGGGCGCAGACGAAGGCGCATCACGCGCAGATATCGATAGACTCTACAAACGACTCGCAGCTCACCGCCATCCGGATCGCGGCGGCAGTGAAGAGGAAATGAAGTCTCTCAACGAGGCGTATGGAGTACTGAAAGATGAAACGATCCGTCGCCAATACGATGGTCAACGACACAGGCCGTCCGTGGCCGTCTTTCGTCCCCCGTCAACACCAACGGCTCGAGATATCGGAGTGTTCGGTCATTGTCTAAGCGCCTTTCTCTGTCTGTTGTTAGGCCTGTTTTTGTTGTTTTTGGTTCGCTCCCAGTGGATATGGTTTATGTGGCCTCTGGCAGTGCTAGCGGTTTCCGTGATTTTCTTCGGAGTGATGATGGCCCGCAGTGCGATGGTTGCGCTTAGCGCCTCACTGCCGGTCACGCACCCAATTCGCCGGCACACTCTGGCGCGGGAAGCGATGTTTTGGATTGTTGTAGTGGGCGGGGGTTTTGGTATCTACCTGCTCTTCACCATCGTGTGAATTTGTGCGGCGTCGACCAGATATGAACGTAACCGGACTCGATTTATTGTTTCTTGAAGTAAACAACCTGGAAGAGTCGCTGGCGTTCTACCACGACGAACTAGGTTTTGAAATCGAATCAAACAATCCCGAAAACGATCCGCCTATGGCCTCGTTGCGCGCCGGCCGGTTGAAAATCACGCTCGCCCAGAATCTGGAAACGATGCTGCGACGGGGACGCGGCGCTCATTTTTTTCTAGGCGTCGAAGATGTGGATGACTTTTACGAGCGACTGAGAGAACGCGGAGTGGAGTTGAAACCGCCGCTCGACGAAGGGTGGGGTGGGCGGTTCATCACTTTGCAAGATCCCGACAAGTATCGCTTCTTCTTTGTTACCTGGGACGAGAAAGCTAACGGGGCTGTAGGCGACGAGGTGTCATGAGGTCAGTACCGAAACGCGGTAGAGACCGTGTGAAAACGCAACGGAGTGTCATGAAGTCAGTACCGTAGCGCGGTAGCGTCGGGTCCGGCCTCCGCATCTCGACTCCCAGTGCTATAGTCGCTATCGGTGGATACCTATTGATACGTAGTTTGTG
>JBGTHZ010000060.1:0-15580 GCA_041745915.1 Pyrinomonadaceae bacterium
GGTCCGCATATGTCGAAGTCGGTCAAAAAGCTTACGAACAAAAGTATCAGGAGCGCCGCTTTGCCAATCTGCGAAGAAAAGCAAAATCGCTCGGTTTCCAACTCGTACCCTGCGAGGCAACGTAGAAGTTTCTAAGAAGACGCAAAAGTGGCAAAGATGCAAAGAATGCATTTTGAAGTCGCGTTCATCGCTGCGACATTTCATGTCTTTGCGTCTTTGCCACCTTTGCGTCTTTGCGTGAAACTGCCTCTCCATTAGCGGACAGTTCCACACACCTCCGCTCTGGATTATCACCATAACTCATCACTGTTAGATTTCTATCTAGCGGGAATGAATACGATAGGCGTGTCGTAGGTTACTCCGATGGTAAGACCGGAGTTGGGGCTGAAGTTTGTCAGGCCTTTAATTCCGGCAAAATCGAAACGCAAACCCGAGGCGCGGATCTGCATTCCTAAACGGGCCTCCGATTGCGACTCGGTGCCCAGCGGGCCAGTGCCCGGGCGTGTGTTAACTCGGCCGTTAACCTCGCCGGCCAAACTAAATTGGCGGTTGAGGCGGAATATTCCGGCGGCTCCGTAGGTAATGACGTCGTTTTGGGAAAAGAGTTCCGTCGGGGCCGTTAGAATAGCAAGGCCTAGATTGCCGAAGGTATTGAAGCGTCCGTCGTGCCCAAACTTCTTACCGATCAGGATAGAGCCGAACGCGTTAGTCTGATTGAGACCGATGCCTCGCGCCTGATTGGAATTCGGCAATTGCACACCAAAACGAAATCCCAGTGAAGGCCCGCGGCTCGTCTCAGCACGAAGCTTGAACTTTGTGGCCAGGATAAAGTCGCCGGTGTCATTAGCCGAATTTGCCCCTGGTACCAGTTCCAATGGGATCGCCGAGGGGTTTCTTGAATTGATACTCAGAAAATTCTGCGCCACCCCTTCGATCTGAAACTCGACGTTGGGCGCGAACCCGATATTGATCCCAATTACTCCGACGCGTGTCAGATCTCCGGTCAGGCCTGATGCGGGAAACTTTGCTCCCTGGAGAAAATCTATACCCGCCTCAATCCTCATCGTGCCGGGAGGAATAATATCGACATCTTCCGTTATCAGAGGGCGTTGCTGCGCATTGCTATTAATTCCAAAGGCGACCAGGAACCCGACGAACAGCAAACTACGCGCAAGAGTTTGTGATCCGAATGACATTGCGGTGGATTGTAAAGGCTGAAGTACATAGGGTCAACACGAATCTCGGCAAGGTGTCGGCAGTTTAGAGTTCGAGCTTTAGCTTGTCTGCAAGCCAGCCGCAACCTAAAGGTCGAACTCTGAACTACCGGAATCAAACTACCCGAACTGGCACAAAAGAATTTAGTGTTATTTCGTGTGAATTCGTGGATCGTACGCAAGAACCTTACGCGGTTGGCTGCATGGCTGTGTGTTAGTATTTCCGCTGTTATTATTCTTAAAGACGAGGTCTTGTTCCTATGCGGCGATGTCTCACTCTGTCCTCGGTATTCTTGCTTGCGATCGGTTGTCTCCCGCTAACCTCCGCCCAACAAACCGCAACTGCGGAGTCACAAACAATTCAGCTCCAGGGTTTGCGCGAACGCGTAGTCGTGAGGCGGGATGAACGCGGCATTCCTTATATAACTGCCAGTAACGACGAGGACCTGTACTTCGCACAAGGTTATGCGACCGCCGCCGACCGGCTTTGGCAAATGGATCTGCTACGCCGTACGGCACGGGGCGAGCTCGCGGAGATATTTGGCAAAAACGCACTCGAGGAAGATAAGCGCCATCGGACTTTCGGCTTCGCTCAAACGGCGGACGCGGAGGTGGCCCAGACAACGCCGGCTGCGCGTGCGATCCTGGAGGCCTATGCCCGGGGAGTTAATGCCTACATCTCCAGTCTCGAGGCTAAGAACCTGCCGCCGGAATTTCGGATACTCCAGTACCAGCCTCGGCCATGGACGCCGTCGGATTCGTTAGTAGTTGTGAAATTGTTTTTTGAGTCGCTCTCCAACACCTGGCGGCTCGACGTTATGCGCGAAGCCTTCGCCGACCTCCCCGCGGAAAAGCTCGCGGCATTGATGCCCGTGACGTCACCCCTTGATGTACTGGTCGTAGGTAATGACACGAGGAAGTCGGCTGTCTCAAGACCGGTTTCCGCTCTTCCAGTACATACCGTCTCAGCGGATACGCTTCGCTTCCTGAAGATGGACGAAGAGAGTATGACTCGATCTCTTGCCCGCGTCGGTCTCGCGGCCGAGAACCTGGCGGCGAGTAACAACTGGGTAGTGAGCGGCAAGCACACAGCTTCGGGCAAACCGCTGCTGGCAAACGATCCTCATCTCGCCCCCTCGGCGCCTTCGATATGGTATCTGGTCCATCTAAGCGCGCCCGGAGTTAAGGTAGCCGGAGTAACTGCGCCCGGTTTCGCAGGCGTGGTGATCGGTCACAACGATCGCATTGCCTGGGGTTTTACCAACGTGGGGCCTGATGTCCAGGATCTCTATATTGAGAAATTCGATCCCAGTAATCCTCGAAGCTATATGACTCCGACCGGATGGCTGGATGCAGAAATCCGCCACGAAGAGATCAAGGTGCGAAAGGGATTTACCGACTCTACAACAGACCTGGTTCCACTTGATGTGACGGTGACTCGTCATGGGCCGATCGTGTTGGAGAAGGACTCGAAGCGTTATGCGCTCAAGTGGACGGCGTTGGATCCCAAACTGAACAATGCGAATGGAGTATACGAACTCAACCGTGCCCGTAACTGGCGCGAGTTCACGGCCGCGATTCGTAATTACACACCGCCGACGCAGAACATGGTCTATGCCGACGTTGAAGGTAACATTGGATACTACGCGGCGGGAATGGTCCCTATCAGGAAGTCGGGTGACGGCAGCGTCCCTTATGACGGGTCAAAAGACAATGGCGAATGGGTGAGCTTCATACCGTTCGACAAACTTCCGCATCTTTACAATCCACCGTCGGGCATGGTCGTTACCGCGAATCAACGAATTGTCGGCACTGACTACTCATATTTCCTGACCCACTCATGGGCGCAGCCTTACCGTGCGCGGCGAATTCTCGATCTATTGAAACTAAAAAAGAGAATGACAGCAGACGATTTCAGGGCAATCCTGGGAGATACATACTCAATTGCAGGTGCAACTTTCGCTCGGGAAACTGCGAAGAGTCTCAAAGGGCACGCTGCTTCACAGGGCAATGAAAAACTGCGCGAGACTGTCGCTGCCTTCGAAGCGTGGGACGGGCATCTGAACGCCGAAGCGCGCGTCGCGCCGCTTGTGGCCCAGATGCGCCTGGCGTTCCGTTCCAAGATCATCAATGGAGCCCTGGGACAGGAGCGCGCTCGTGTATTCGCATGGTCAAACTTCGACACTACCCTGGATCGAATAATCACCACCCAACCCAGCGACTGGTTGCCATCAGGTTTCAAAACCTACCCGGACCTCTATCTTGCTTGTTACGAAGAGGCGCGACAAACGCTCACGAAGAGCCTGGGTGCTGACGAAACGAAATGGGTGTGGGGCGAAATGGTTAAGGCGCGCTTCCCTCACCCGCTTGCCGCCGCACCGCTGGTAGGCCTGCAATTCTCTATTCCGCCGGTACCTCAAAATGGAACTGGAGGACTTGCCGGAGCCACCGTCAACGTTGGCGCGGCAGTGTCGATGCGACTGATTGCCGACCCCAGCAATTGGGACTTGAGTCAACACGGCATCTCGCTTGGTCAATCCGGGATCCCAACGAGTCCCCACTGGACTGATCAGCTTGCTGATTGGAGCGCCGTCACGCCACGCCCGTTTCCATTCACCGAGGCGGCAATCGAAAAGGCAACCAATCGAACGATGCTGCTACAGCCAAAGTAGCCACTCCCGGTACGGGAGAGTAGATGCGGCGACCTCACAGCCATCGTGTAAATCTTGTTCATCCTGTCTGAGTTTTTTGAGCTTGATACATTTCAGCACCTGCGGTCAGCGCGCCTCTGAGATCATTTGACAGGATTTACAGAATTTACAAGATCCATCACTAACGATTTTATCTGGTGGATCCCGTTCTCAATTTATTTTTACGACGGCTGGCCTTTCTTTCGGCGAGATTTTGGAGCGGCTGCGAAATGAGCACTCGGCCCACTTCAGCTGTTACCGAGAGGCTCATGCCTGGTTGGTGGCTCTCGGCGAGCAGTCCTGGGCCCGGAATTGCAACCATGCCCATTAGCGGCAGAGGAGGCGGCGGCGCACTAACCCCTCGATATACTCCCACTCCGGCGAAGAAGCTAAGAACTGTTGCTGACGCCGCCTTCGCCAGATAAGAGAGGCGTCTGCGAATTGCTCGAAGGCCAACAGGACAGTTCTCTGTCAATATCGAGCCATCGCTGCGCCGGTAAAACCTAACGCAAAGCCTTCCTTCCGTTTGTGCAATAAGCGACTCGGCTTGTGCCGTCGACATGCTGGAGAGATTGTAGACATTTAGATTGCACTGACCGCAGAAGCGTACGCGCTGGGTGCCAATCATCTCCTCCCAGTCAGCTTTGCACGGTGCCGCGATTCTCACGTGGTCCAAGGGGTTGTTGAATCGGCCCATAGCACTTCTCCTGACTTAGATCCCAGCACGCTAACACCAGCACCCGCCACTCAACCACAGAACATTTGCCGTAGCCAATGGATCCCGGCACCCAACAGCAGGACCACTCAACTCAACACCAGCAGCCACTCAACCGGAGCAGCACTAGCACCACGAGCACTCAACCCACAGTCGTCCGGTTGAGTGGCTCCTGCTGGTGCTGAGTGCAGGGATCCATTGGCTACCGCAAATGGTTCTGTGCGTTGAGCGGCTCAAGATTGAGGGCAGGAATAAGTTCCCTGCCCTCGACGTCACCGCTCTAACTCGAGACTTGCGGAGCCACATAACGGACGAATTTTAGCTCCGCAAGTTTCTGTAGGTTTTCAATCGGCAGCCGGCCAATCACTAACTTAGCCGACTTGGGATCGAGAACGACTTCGAAACCAAGCTCCTTGAGTTTGGATAGCGTCTCAGGCGATTTTTCAGTGAGCCAGATTTGTAGTTCAGCCTTTTCGCCACGAATGAACTTCACCTCATCAGCGCCTTGCTTCGAGTTGTTCTTCAGTCGTTCAACAACAGCCATGACCGCCGGGTGAAACTTTGCAAGAAGCAGTTGCCGCTTCTCTTCCTCGGGTGACAGTTTCGCAATGCGGGCGTAATCAGAAGTCCCAACATTCAACGCGACGGTTCCTGGGCTATTTGCCACTCCAGCGCCGCCCCCTGAGGCTTTGCGATCTCCACCTCCAACGTTGCCGCCTTGGCCGGCACCGACTGCAACTCCTCCGCCGCCAGCTCCGCCGCCACCCACGTTTCTACTTTCTCGCTTACCTCGCGAAGGGGATCTCGAAATCTCGACACTACTCATTTTTGCCGGCAAAGGCATACTGATACTAGATCGGGCAACCATTCCTCGGCCTTTCGAGAAACCGATAAAGCCCATCGACTCACCTTCACCGAATACGCCCTCACGGCTTACGCCCTCCGGCACTTCAACCGGGACATCAATTCGCCGAGGTGTGCCACCGTCCGTCACGATCATCTCTTCGACGGCGACAAACGAGGTGAATTGCGTCATCAGGCGATATTCGAGTCCCAGATTGGTAATGGTCTCTTTCAAGTCGGGTCTCATCGTGCCTTGCTGCATGCCGTTGAAGTCCTGGCCCATCAGATCGTCAATGCGCGATCTGGCCCAGAGCGGAGCCAGCACGTCATGCTCAGTCTTCGCTTCCGGGAAGGCGACGGGAATCTCGCGCACAAAATCACGTCCTGACATCTTGCCTTTCAGCCGGATCACTCCTGATCCGCCTGCCGTGTAGCGGCCCGTGAGAATCACCGGCTTGGCTCCAAACAGATCCGGGATACGTTGTGGGTATACATCTGCCACCGGAAGTCCATTCCATTCGAGCGATATATCCGTCAGCAAGGGGTTGCGAACCCGTTCATGAAAGCGGCGCGCGGCTGCCGAACCATCGTCACTGAGGGCCACGTATTCGACTTCGCCGCGTCCCTGCTCAGCCATCTTGTCTAACAGGAACCGGTTCACTGAGTTCCCGATGCCAAAAGCAAACACCCGGGCGTTGGGATGGTTCTGCACCTCGGCGATTATTCCCATATCGTTGCCCACGTAACCGTCAGTCATGAAACAGACAATACGCACATGGCCCTGAGCGTCGGACGGATCCAGCGCGGCCTTAATTGCTTTCATCATTTCGGTTCCACCGCCGCCGGAACGCGAAGCCAGAAACGCCTGCGCCTTCTGCAGGTTCTCCCGGGTCGCGGGCACGGGCTCTGGAAAAAGGATATGCGTGTCCCCGGCGAAAGTGATTAGATTGAAGGTGTCGGCTGGATAGAGGCTATCGAGGGCGAGCTTCATCGTCTCCTTGGCCTTCTCAATAGGAAAACCACTCATAGAGCCGGATGTGTCGATCACGAAAACCAATTCCTTCGGCGTCACATCGGAGACCGTCACGCGGTCGGGTGGCTGCAGAATCAAAGTAAAGAAGCCACCCCTCTCCGAGCGATGCGTCAACAACGCGTCAGAGATACTCTTTCCGGCCACGTCGTAACGGAGAATGAAATCCTTGTTCGGAATCACCGAGCTGTTTTTCAGTCGCACATGAGCCTGCGACACGTAGGGCCGTTGCATATCAATGGCGTGAGATCCGGAACTGACGTTCTCAATTGCCACTCCGGCATCCAGCGCGACCTCCAACGAGATGTCGTGTCCCACACGCATGCCTTTGGCCACCGGCCTGGGAGTGATCCGCGATGCATCCGGAACACTATCTGTGTCAGGAGCGAATCCCTGGCCACCGCTTACCGGAGAGCCCGTAGCGTTACCTGGGATGTAACGAGGCCCAACCACCATGGGAAAGACAAACTCGTACGAACCATCTTCGTACTTCAGGGTCTCGACATAACTGATCGTAATTTTGATTTGCTCGCCCGGCATGATGTTGGCGACCGACTGCGTGAAGATGTTGGGGCGTTCCTGATCAAGCAAGCTGGCCACCTTGCCCCCCGTCTTTGCCGCCTCATAAACGGCCTGGGCCTCCTCGCGCCTCAGCACGCGGCCGCGCACAGTGCGGTCGCCCACCAGCATAGTCATGTCGTCTACGGCTGCATTCTGGGGCAGCGGAAATGTGTAGACGGCTTCGATCTTTTCTTTGAAGGGGTTCTCGAATTGCTGCGTCACAACCACCCGCGAGATGAAGCCGCTGATCTCGGCTTTCACACTCGTATGTTTGAGCGGGCAGATGGCTTTGGGTTTGCCGGTCGCGTCAAGCACCTGAAGCGCACCTTGAGTTTCGGATTCTTGCGCGGCGGTGACTGTTACTGGTGAGTTTCTCAGAGCCGGGAATGCCAGGATTGCGGCGGCTGAGGTTGCCAACACGGCTAATACTTTGAAAAAGAACTTGTGATGCGGGTGCATAGTCTCCTCCTAAACACACTTCCAGAGAGCACGTCGCAGTTGATTTGCGGCGTGAAGGTTGAACGGTCCCGAGGTTTAGATTACCGAACCTCAGCCTCTGTTCCCGATTGCCCTGGGGATAGAACGTGGAAAGAGGAAGAGCTTGCGTTGCTACACTGATGCGCCCGATTGCCTTGGCGATGGCTGGGGAGACAGGTCTTTGGCCTTTGGTCTTTGGTCTTGGACAGCTATCAGCGAAGCGGCTCGACCGCTACTGCGGGATCCTTTCTGCAGCTCTAGTTCTTATTACCGGATGAAGGCTAAGAGGTACGGCGCAGCAAGTAAGAATCAATGAGTGGCCGCTCCAAACTAGCAAGTTGATCGAAAGCGCGCGGGATAAAAGCGGTGTAAAAACCCAAGACGGGGCTTACCCTAATTTGCAGGTCGGGAAGGCGGACCCTCTCCCGCTCGTACGTTGAGTAGCTTTCAAGCTTTAGGCGGGGACAGGGTCCGCCTTCCCGACCTGCAAATAAGGGTAACAATATAGTTGGCTCACCAACTATATTTATATTGTTACCTAAATTAGGGGGCGTCTCCTTTTTCAGGGTCACATTTCTGTCGTAACCTACATCACCATGTTGCAAGAAAAGATTTCGCACAAGGTCAGAGACGAGACACGCAGGGTTGTCGACTCAATCCAGACAACCTGCTGCGTAGTTGGCGCCGGTCCAGCCGGAGCCATCCTGTCATTACTTCTGGCCCGCCAGGGTATTCCCGTCACCCTGCTCGAGGCCCACGAAGACTTCGACCGAGACTTCCGCGGCGACACCATTCATCCATCCGTTCTTCACCTCATGGACGAACTGGGTCTTGCCGAACGTTTGCTGCAACTGCGTCATAGCAAACTTCATACGGCAACTATCTCAACGCCGGACGGCCCGATTACCGTCGCCGACTTTAGACGAGTGGACAAGAAGTTCCCCTACATCATGATGGTCCCGCAGGCGCACTATCTGGAGTTCATCACCCACGAAGCAAAGCAATATCCCAGCTTCCACCTGCTTATGGGTGCCAGCGTTCAGGAGTTGATTGAGGAGGAAGGGATCGTGACAGGAGTTCGTTATCGGGCAGATGATGGCTGGCACGAAGTACGGGCCGCTCTGACCGTCGGGGCAGACGGGCGATCTTCGCGAGTTAGAAGACTGGCAAAATTTGAGCCCATCAAGACTTCGCCTCCAATGGACATTCTCTGGTTTCGCATGCCTCGCAAGCCTGGGGACCCCGAAGGCGTACTCGGATACCTGGGACGCGGTCACGGTTTGGTTTTACTGGATCGGCTGATCGACTGGCAGACTGGTTTCATAATCATCAAGGGCAGCTACAGTCAGATTCGGGCGGCTGGTCTGGAAGCTCTCCGAAAAGAGATTGCGGGACTGTTGACGGCGTTCCCCGAACGCATTGAACACTTGCAGGACTGGAAACAGGTCTCGGTTCTTTCGGTCGAGTCGAGCCGAGTGCCGACCTGGTACAAGCCCGGCTTGTTATTGATTGGGGATGCAGCCCATGTAATGTCGCCCGTGGGTGGCGTGGGAATCAATTACGCGATACAGGACGCGGTGGTGGCTGCGAACATTCTGACAGGGCCGCTCAAAGCCGGGCGGGTGACGACCAGGGATTTAGCCGAAGTTCAAAAGCAGCGGGAGTTTCCCACGAAGGTGATCCAGTGGATCCAGGCACAGGGGCAAAAGCGAGTTATCGCTGCCGCGTTGAGATCCAATCAGCCACTTCGCGTTCCGTGGTTTGCAAAGCTCCTGCTGCGACTACCATTCATCGGTGCTATTCCGTCGCGATTGATCGCTCATGGAGTGAAAACTGTCCACATCAACCAAGCGTAGCGAGGTGTGAGACTCATGCTGATGCCGAGGGTTGGGATCCATTCAAAGACTGCCACTCAAAAACCTCATGCGTTTGACACTCTTTGAACCTGTACGGTAAGTTAGGCCGCTGTAAAATCTACCAGCCCACTGCGTCCCGTTCGTCTAGTGGCCTAGGACACCGCCCTTTCACGGCGGCGACACGGGTTCGACTCCCGTACGGGACGCCAATACTTTCCAAGGTGCACTCAGCGCTATTTCGCGAAAGTCGTCACCATTCCATCAGGAGATAATTTGCGGATGCTATGGTTAGACATGTCTGCAATAAATAGATTCCCCTTGCTGTCATAGGCAATGCCTTTCGGAAAATTGAACAGTGCTGTTAATGCTTTCCCGTCTTTATTACCTTCCTGTGCTCTGCCACCGATATTTTGTGAACACGGGTCAATAATGCTGTTACCTGCCAGCGTCGAAACCTTTCCGTCGGAGATCCTGATGACGCGGTGAATACGTTGGTCCGCGAAAATTATTTCGTCTTTCTGATTAATAATGATGTTCTCGGGAACAACAAGTTCGGCTTTTGCCATTTCGCCTTGTGTATAAACAGGGCAATATTGCCGTTTATAGGGTTGTCCGGCAACAGTGCTGAACGAGTCGGTGGTGACGTCGATCTTCGCTACAAAGCGGCCGAAAGAGGAGTAAAGAATATTTCCGGCCCTGTCCACAGCCATGCCGGCGACGCCGTTAGGCGCGATATATTTTCCGTCGGGTGTCTTAAGCGTAGTTATATTGCCGCTCGCACTGAGCTTTCGGATGACACGGTAATCAGGGGCGCCCTTAATCTTTGCCGGCACAGTTGAGTAATAAGGATCGGTCACGAAGTTTCCGCCCACAGCACCCTTTATTTTGTCGAAACTGTCGGCGACGTAAATGTTGTCGTTCCGGTCGATCGTCATTAGATGGATCGTGTTGAATCCCGCGGTAGCGATTGGGCCGTCTTCAAGTTTGTAGGACCACTGCTGACCGGCATGTATTTTTGCAATAGCTTTGTTATCCGCAGTAACTGTTATTTTGTAGACTAGGTTACCGTCATTAGCATAGAGATTATCTTTTGAATCTATGATGAGGTTGCGCCAGGTTCGGTCCAGAGGGCCGATAACTCCAGCCTGCTTTGTAATATTTGTAACCGTTCCGTCCGGCGTTATCTTGACGATGCCATATTTGAGAGTCGCGAACACATTGTCCTTGCTGTCCACCACAATGTGCTGCGGCTCGGAGATTCTTGGCGGCAGAGTCTGTGCGGGCAAATTCGTTGTAAAGAAGACGAGGGCGGCGAAGAGCATGAAGTGTTTCAAAATTTGTTTTCCTATTCGATTAATTAAGAGAACGATCCACGAACCACACGAATCGGCACGAAATTCGTTTAGTTGACTTCGTGTGGTTTCGTGGATCGTCTCTTCATTGCTTATGGCGACTAATTGCAAGGCTCCATCGGAGTGAGCGTGTATTTCTCGGTGCCGGTATTGGTGTAGCCTTCGGCAGACCCGGCGCCTCCGCCGGTCATCGTGCCGGGCTTGCCTAAACCCTGCGGCAGTGAAATGGTGTAGGTGCCAGTGCCCTGGGCATTGAACACTCCTGTGTAGGTGTATGTGCCCGATAGCCCACCAGAGGCTTGCAGCGTGATCCCGCCGCCGGTGAGCGTGAACGGTTTCATGATGTCGCAGACGGCGGTATTGGTCTGAAAATCATCGAGACCGCCGACGATCCGGTACGCCCATTTGCACCCTTCCGCAATTTTTGCGAGCTTTTTGAGTTTCTCCCACATATCCGGATCCGGTTCCAGCTGAATAAGCTGTCTTTGTCGTCCCAGGCTACGTATGGACTGGATAGCCTCCGGGGCATGTTGGCAATCTAATTCCGCAGCGACGATTTGTTTTCGAATAACCTGATCTTCGTATTGATCCAGAGCGGATTTCATTTTCTCGCCGAGTTCAGTGCTGTCTACTGAATCTTCTCCTCCCAGGAGCATCTTCAGGCGCTGAGGCTGCAAATATTCCCCTAGTTTTTGAGTGATCCGCGTTTGTGCCGTACTGGCCTGGGTCATTAAATTCGCCGCCCATGCCGCATCCGATCCGCTGCCGACGCCCGCGCCGCTAAATCGCATCAACTTGACCTTGATCTCTTTGCTTAGCGGATCCACCAGTGCCAGGTGATAATCCTTTCCGTCGCCTTCGTAGCCAAAAACGATCTGCTCCTTGGTCGGAATGTCCTTGCCCGGCACGATAGTCAGCGTGGCCATTTCTTTGAAGAACAAACCGGAAGGTTCGAGCTGGACGGCGGTTGGGGTGTTATTGTCCAGCGGCCCACCGTCGAGGCTTTTCACGGCGGTCATCGTTATCGCCGTATCGGCATCAAGCGCCTCAGCGGGAACCTCCAGCGTGAAAGTGCTCCCGTCCGCCGAGGTGAGAGATACGCTGCCGCCCGTGCGGGGTACCACCTTGGTCGTTGTCTTTTTCTTATCAAGCTGGACGGTTACGTTGAGCGCCTTGCCGGGAGTCGTGAAATCAATCGCCGGAGCATTACTCGCGTTTTTAGAGCCTGTTCGATCGAGCAATTTACACGATAACGACACTGCCAGGAGCAGGAGAACCGGCACTATCAGCTTCGAATTTTTCATTTGTTACCCTTTCGCATTCGCGTTTCCAAATAATGCCAACAATTGAATGGCCGCGACCTTCGGCGGCCGGCCTAGATTATTCCCAAGCCGCTGACAATCAGGGACAGGAGATCTCGGGAGCCGGTTGGAGAGGAAGTGTAAAGGTATTGGTTTTGGTATTAGTAAACCCTGGGCAGGTGAGCGTAGCGGTGGTGGTCCATGTTATCGTTCCCGACGCATCGTCTTTGATCGTAGCGTAATACTTTCCTCCACCGGATTGCACACACCCGGCTCCACCGCCCGACATCGATGTTGTTCCATCAAGGACGCTACTCGGCGTGAATGAGGTTTTCGCAGAGCCACCGCCAGGGAATGTCGCATTAATAACGAATGGCTTATTAAGACAGATTTGGCCGGAAAACGTAACGCCATTGCTTTCCCCGGAGACGCGGTATGCCATCTTACATTCTGCAGCAATTTTTACGAGCTTTTCGATTTTCCCCCACATATCCGGATCCATTTCTATCCCCAGCAGCTGTCTTTGTCGTCCCAGGCTAAGTATGGCCTGCATAGCCCGTCCGGCATGTTGGCAATCTAGTTCCGCCGCGACTATTTGTTTTCGAATAACCTGATCTTCATATTGATCCATTGCGGATGTTATTCTCTCGCCGAGTTCAGCGTTGTCCACTGAACCTTCTCCTTCCAGGATTACCTTCTGGCGTTGCTGCTGCAAATATTCCCCTAGTTTTTGACTGAGCCTCGTTTCTGCTGTACTGGCCTGGATCATTAAATTCGCCGCCCAGGCCGCATCCGATCCGCTGCCGACGCCCGCGCCGCTAAATCTCATCAACTTGACCTTCATCTCTTTGCTTTTCGGATCAACCACTGCCAAATGATAGTCCTTTCCGTCGCCTTCGTAACCGAAGATGACCTGCTGCTTGATCGGAATTTCCCTGGCGGGCACGATCGTCAGCGTGGCCATTTCTTTGAAAAACAAACCTGAAGGTTCGAGCTGGACGGCGGTCGGAGTATTGTTGTCCAGCGGTGCACCGTCGAGGCTTTTAACCACCGTCATTGTTATTGTCGTGTCCGCTTGAAGCGCGTCGGCCGGGACGTCGAGTGTAAATTTGCTCCCATCCTTCGCCGCAAGAGACACGCTGCCGCCCGTGCGCGGGACCATCGTGCTCACCGTCTGCTTATTATCAAGCAGCACAGTCACGTTGAGTCCTTTTCCGGGTGTGACAAAATCAATCGCCGGACCATTACTCGCCTTTTTTGAACCTGTTCGATCGAGCAACTTACACGATAGCGTCACTGCCAGGAGCAGGAGAACAGACACTACCAGTTTCGAGTTTTTCATTTGTTACCCTTTCGCGATCCGCGCTTCCTGAAGCTACTTCATAACGATTTGCCCGTTTTCGATGCGAAGATTGTCAGGATCTGTCTTTAGCACCATTTGAATCAACCTGCCGGCGAGTTTTTGAAAAGTGGCAATCGTCGCGGCATCGTTATTCTGTTTGCCTTCCATATAGCCTGCGAGCAGTAGTCCGCCGAAACCGATCAGCATGTTGTTGTAGCTCTGTTTATCTTTGTTTGTGACAGTTGCAAATTCCGGTATTTCATCCAGAGCATTGTTCACGACATGGAAATAGTTGTTCGCGGCATCATCGCCGGGTTCTTCGGCATCCCGGTAAACCGTCATGGCCGCGACCGTAAAAAATGTCAGCCCGGCAGCGATATTATTCTGCCAGCCTTTTTTGGCAGCTTCCTTTTGGTAGGCAGCCTTAGTAGCTGCGTATATTTGTTTTATCAGCGCCTTTTCCTCCGGCGTTTCACCAAGCGCGTCAGCCAGTGCTTTGCCGGTATCGACGGTCGCATCGGGGCGGAACACTCCGTGGTTTCGCACCATCCGAGGTGGCGGCACAACGATCTCTGAACCGGACGATGCAGGTGAACCTGACGTTCTCGTGCGAGATGATGACGAGCCGGATCCCGCTTCTCGTTCGGCTTTCTCAACCGCGGCGAGACCCCATTTTTTAATCATGGCGTTGCGCGCCATAGTCTTCTGCATCTGCATCTGCGTCGTGTTGTAGATGTTCTGAGACGCGTTCGCCAGACCGAATGATCCGTACACTCTGCCGTAGCCCGCGACGTACCAGCCCCCGTCCGCACTCTGGATCTGGGCATTTGCAATGTTATTGCTCAGAAAAACAATTGCCGATGCGAATATTAGAATCGCTAAGCACCTATAGTGTTCTCTCTTCATATTTTCACCTCAAGTTTTGACTTTGCAGTAAGTATAACTAGTCGAGTCTGCCAAAAGCCTTGCCGTCCAGCCATAAGATTCGCGCTCCCTTAATACAGGAAAAATATGCATTAAAGGTCCTGGGTTTGCCTTCGATATCTGAAAATGCCGCCTGCCAAATACCGGGCACGGAAAATCTCCCGCTCGATTTCACTCCCTGAAATTTGATATTCCCGACGGCGCCACTCGCAACGCCGAGGTCCCATCTGTAAGTATTGCCGTGTCCAAATGAGAAATTTTGTATCGAAGCATGCGTGTCTGTGCCGGCACTGGCGCCGGTGTAAGCGTTCACGTACGAAAGTGAGCCGGAAAAATCGTTTGTCCACTTACCATTGAGGTCCGCGGCAGCGATGCCAAACTTGTTGTAGTCGGCCATCTTCTCCATTCTTTCCCAACCAGAAGTAGTCTGGTGGTAGGCGCCTAATTCCTGTTCGAACGAATTCTTGTTGGGAGTGATGAACTCTAAATATCTTCCACCACCGCTGGAATAATTCATCTTGAACAAAACGACGTGGACGGTGTTGCCCGTCGTGTTTTCCACGACGTCTGCTTCAGCAAACTCAATAGCTTGCCAGCCGGTGATTGGCTTGAATTCGAAGTTGGTCGCCGTGCTGTACCGGGGCGCAACTAGAATGTCCCACGCATTTTTTAATCCCTCTAACACAACCGAGTTGTATGCGTCAGCCCGCTTATTGGGATGATGGATCAATACTTTCGAAGTCCCTTTTGTTACCTGCACCCAATCTTCCTGAACGGTGCTGGTCCATCCGTCATCGAATTTGGTGGTGGTATAGCTGTAACCACTCGCCGCAGCGGACGGCACCGTTGGTGGCGAAGACAAAGCAGGCTTGGCGGTGCTAATTTCTGCGACCGGTTTCTTTAAGCTGATTGATTCCACAAACGTGGTCATATCGGACTCGTATGCCTGCGTATTCGTGAGAATCATGATATTTACCATTTTGCTGTAACCGCTTATCGTATAGAGCAATGCGACGCCTTTCTCGCCACCTTTCTCAAACGGTGCGAATCCACCTTCCAATGCCCAATCTTCTGGGTTGTTTGAAGGAAACATCTGCGGGGCGGGCGCGACATTTACCGCTCCCTTAACGAGCAATTCCCAGGCGGCAGCAAAATTCTCTTTGGAGTCGCCCGGTCCGGGAAGCGATTTCACCAGAGTTATCAAGCAATATGCACCTCTCGACTTGTCTTCTGTCGAAAACCGAACGGAATCCGGGCTGGATTGCCTTATCCAAC
>JBGTHZ010000061.1:0-110983 GCA_041745915.1 Pyrinomonadaceae bacterium
CATCGCGACCGGCGTGAGGCGCAGACAGCTGGGAATCCCGGGCGAGAATGCACTTTCCGGCAAGGGAATTATTGACTCCGCAGCCCGCGATCGGAATCTGTTTGCCGGCAAAGACGTCTGCGTCATCGGCGGCGGCGACGCTGCTGTTGAAAACGCGCTACTGCTGGCTGATGTTTGTCCGACAGTAACTCTTGTGCATCGCGGTAAAAAATTGGCCGCGCGGAGAGAATTTGTAGAGCAATTGCAGACAAATCATTGCATAACGGTTTTCACAGAGTCAGTCGCCAGTCGTATTATTGGCAACGAAGAAGTAGAGGCTGTTGAGATAAAACGCAGAGAAGCAATCAAACCCTTTCAAATGGCAGTGCGGGGCGTGTTGATTCGGATTGGAGTGGAACCAAATACCGATTCATTCCGTGAACAGTTGCAGTTAGACGAGAAAGGTTACATTGTGGTGAGCAGCCAGCAGGAAACCACTCTGACAAATGTATTCGCCATCGGGGACGTTTCTAATCCGATCGCCCCAACAATTAGCGGCGCCACGGGCGCAGGCGCTACTGCCGCCAAGGTGATCGCTTCCAGGTTGCAGAGTAACCGAAGTTCATAGTTAGCAGGCTGCTGGAAACGGCAGGAGAATAAGACGGTCCACGAAAGCACCCAATTGACTCGAACTAGAGGGCTCTTCTTCGTGTCCGTTCGTGTCATTTCGTGGATTGTTCTTAGTTTTTCAGCAGCCTGCTCACGGCGAGAGCGAAAGGATGAGATCTGACAGTGTCGGAAAGGGACGACGAGATTCCAGCCTATACTGATGCGCACGTAGCGGCGTATCCGATCGAGTACATCGCCGGGATTGATTTGTACAACGCAGGAGAGTTTCATGCTTCGCATGATGTTTGGGAAGAGCGCTGGATGGGCGAGGTCGGGCCGCAGGAGAAACTCTTCCTGCAAGCGATGATTCAGTCGGCGGTGGCTTTCCATCATTTGGAGATTGGTCGTCCAGGCGCAGCGCGGCGGATGCATCAGATGGCCAAAGAAAAGTTTGCGCGCCTTGGTAAAAGGGTGTTCATGTCTCTCGACCTGGAGGATTACCAGGAGCAACTCGAGCGGGCTCTCTCCTGGCTCTGGGACTCAGCTGATCCGCGCGAGTTGGAGCCACCGCAAGTGACGCCGCCACGGATCAGACTGCTGTCGGCCATCGATGAATTCGATTGAGATCCTCCGATATTGTACGCGGAGGAGGTGGAAGAGATAGATTCGTTTCAGGGACTCCCCTTTACCGGGGAAAGGTTTTGCTTTCTATCCCGACGAGAAAGAAGGCGCGAGTGGCGATCATTAATGACCTGAGACTGCTTTTACTCGCTGTATGGCTGGGCGCCGCGGTGTATTTCAGCTCTGTCGTTGCCCCCAGCGTTTTTTCCGTGCTACGGGCGTTTCAACTGTCTAATGTAGGTGAAATTGCGGGCACGCTAGTTACGCGTACTCTCTCTGTAGTAAATGTCGGCGGTTTCATCATCAGCCTTTTTCTACTGGTGACCGCATTCGCCTTTGGAAAAGGATTGGGAAAGCGTTCTTTCTTTGTGGAACTCGCTTCACTAATAGTGGTCGCCCTTAGCACCGGGGCCGGGCAATGGGTTATCGCCGCGAAGATGCGCGCTCTGCGTGTGGCAATGGTTGTGCCGGTTGATCAGGTGCAAATCGATGATCCACGCCGCGTGGCTTTCAATCGCTTGCACGGTTATTCTGTCACCACGCTGAGTATCGCTATGATTGCCGCTATAATTGCATTTCTGGTAATCGCGTATCGCGCGCGTTTAAGCGCTAATTGAAACGAGTTGGTTGGGGAAGGACTTCCGGTGGAAATAATTGAACAGATTGATGAGTGGCGCAAACGTTACGCCGATTGGCAGAAAGAGCAGACTAAGGTCACGGGTAATGGCGACCTGGGAGAATCATACCCATTTGTGAAGAACAACCGCGCGCCCTTTACGCCCGCGCGCCGCGCGTTACCGATGCTGAACCTGGCCCTTATCTCCTCCGCGGGCGTTTATATCGATGGAACCTATCCATTCGACCTTAACGCACCTGGCGGGGACCTTAACTTTCGCGAGATCCCGATCGAAGTTGAAGCTGCCGACTTGCGGTTCGCGGCGAAAGGATACGATACGGCCGCGGTTCAGCAGGACCTTAACGTCCAGGTGCCACTCGAGCGGCTTTTGGAGTTTGAGGTCAATAGAATCATCGGCCAACTCAACCCAGTATTCTGGAGTTTCAGTGGGTTCATCACTGATGCTGCCCGGCTTGCTGAGGAGATGCTTCCGCAGCTGATCGAGCGCGTCAAACGATACCAGGTTCAAGCCGCTTTACTAATACCGGCATCACGTCTCTGCCACCAGTCAATTTCGCTCGCCGCGCGGGCCCTGGAACAGTCCGGCCTTCCCACGATGACTCTGGCAGTGGACAAGGACGTCGTGGAATCTGTTCGCCCTCCCCGTGCAGGGTTTTATGAAGGTGAACTGGGAAGTGTTGCGGGGCGACCAAACTGGCCCGAACATCAACGGCGCATTCTCGATGAGGCTTTGCGCCTGATCGAGCCAATGGACCAGCCGGGGATTTACCAACTAGCGGTTGGACTCCAGACCGAGGTCGAAAACGAACGCGGCGAGCGTTAACCATACCATCCGCAGATTACGCAGATTACGCAGAAACACTTAGGCGGTCTAAAAGGTTTTTGACTTCGTCGTCTTACTGGGCGCGTTCTTCTAAATCTGCGCAATCTGCGGATAGCATGGGGTGCAGACAGAGGTGGAGGGACGGACCTACAACCAATCCAACCTTATGGTCAAACGGCTGGTCTTGATTGTTCTGCTGCTGTTATCCGCCGCGTTACTTTATCTGCTGTTATGGCCGGTGCCGATTTCCCCCGCAGCATGGACTCCAACTGCGACTCCCGGTTTAAGCGGTGACTACGAGAAAAACTCCAGACTCGCTGGCACCCAGCGACTCTCGCTGGGAGTCGGTTTCGCGCCTGAAGACATAGCCATTGATTCAGAGAACCGTATCTATGCTGGACTGGATGACGGCCGCGTCATGCGCTTGCAAGCGGACGGCACGCAACCGGAACTATTCGCCAACACCCAGGGACGTCCACTAGGCATGAAGTTCGACTCCAACGGCAATCTTATACTCGCCGACGCAATCAATGGACTGCTTTCGATCTCGCTGGATGGTGCGATCACTGTACTGAGCCGAGAAGCCGAAGGCGTTCCTTTTCGTTGTACCAACGATCTCGACATTGCCGCCAATGGAACGATTTACTTCACCGATGCTTCGAGCAAGTTTCCCCTGTCAAACTACAAGGCAGACATACTCGAGCATCAACCAAACGGACGGCTGCTCGCCTACGAGCCGGCAGCGAAAACTACGCGTGTGGTTTTGAGAGATCTGCGCTTTGCGAACGGGGTTGCAATAAGTCCGGACCAGACTTTCGTGCTTGTATGCGAGACCGAACGTTACCGAATACATCGGGTTTGGCTCAAAGGGCCGAAGCAGGGTCAGTCAGATATCTTTATCGACAATCTTCCGGGCTTTCCTGATGGGCTTTCCTCAAACGGCAAGGACAAGTTTTGGCTGGCATTGGTCACACCGCGCGATGCCACGCTCGACAAGTTACTGCCACATCCCTACCTGAGAAAAATCGTGTATCGACTGCCGGCATTTCTTCAGCCCGCGCCGAAGCGTTATTCATTTGTGCTTGGTCTAGATCAGAATGGCGGCGTGGTTGAGAACCTGCAGGATGGATCGCCCGAGTGCTATGCGCAGATTGCAAACGTCGTCGAGCATCGAGGCTCCCTCTACTTCGGAAGCATCGGCGAAAGCGCGCTCGGACGTTTCGCCCTCCCATAGGCGCAGTCCACGCCGTCGGTGGTGAGAAGAATTGCCTAAAAAGCCTCGGAAAATCTGAAAATGAAAATCTGAAAATCTGGGCTTTGCCTCAAAAGTCGTGCGGCACTGTAATACGGCTTTGCCGCCTGTTGTGAAGATGTGGCTTTGCCCTTCCGTTAGGGGTTGTCCTTCTTTTGGCGGCTATGCCGCGCCTTGAAACTCGCGAGAATCCACGAAAAAGGCATAGCCCAAGCCAAGAATAGTCCAATGTACGGAAGGGCAAAGCCACATCCTCACAACAGGCGGCAAAGCCGTATTACAGTGCCGCATGACTTTTGAGGCAAAGCCGAAAGTCTGAAAATCTGAGTACCTGATACACAGGTGTATACCTGTGTATCAACTCCGAGGGTTCTCGCAAGTGCCAAAAACTCGGTAAAAACGAGATTTCCAGTTACCTGAATACCCCGTATCCACTTCGCCTGTTCTGAACCTCCCGTCCTCACCTCTGGTCAAGTCATGTAAACGGTTTATTGGTTGGACTTAAGCCCTCTTGAGCGATGCCTTGGACTTTGGCACGCGCATTGAGATAGAAATGACACAAAGTGGGAGTTTTACAAATCAAGGGGGATCCAAACCAGGGCAGGCCAGGCGGCGCCAATCCTCCAGGAGTAAACGGGACAATGATCAATTTACTAGCGGCGGCGACCTCCACACCGCAGCACTCATTTAAGACCTCGGAACTTGTAGCGGCTCTAATGCACAAGCTGTCCCCGGAACTTATCAATACCATCAACAGTCTCGGCGTGGAACAGCGTTACTCCACACTCGAAAACTATCCCGAGTTCTTATCTGGTAAACCGCTGAGTGCGACCAGCTCTACAACACAACTGGGCGTTGATGCTACCCGCAAGTGTATCGAGCAGTGGCAGGGAGATCCTTCTAAAATTGGTTTGCTTATAGCCGCGACGAACACGCCGGATCAGATGTTGCCATGCCTGGCTTCGGAAGTGATGGGAAAAACTCATGGACTTCTGTCGCGCTCGCTCAGGACGGTGAGCATGCAGGCGCAGGGTTGTTCAGTATTGCTGAAGTCTATAGAAGTTGCCCAATGGTATTTAGCTGCAAATCCAGGCCGCATGGCAATGGTGCTGATGGCAGAATCTCACACCCCTTACGTCGCCCCTCTGTTGCGAAATGAGTACTACGGATTTCGCGAGCTGCTACGAACCCGAAAGGATCATGATTTCAATAGAGACCATTTTGAACAGCAGCGGTTGGATACCACCTTCGTCATCCAGTCTATGCTTTTTGGCGACGGGGCTGTGGCGCTGCTGGTAGGCAACGAGGAAGGTAAGCCGGCCTTTGGACCAATCTCTCATCTAACTAACGAGGAAATGGACGATGTGAATCTTCTCACGATGACCAGCAACAGTTCTCACCCGTTCTTGAAAGGGAGACCGCAGTATTTCATGCAATCGACTGTGCCGGCCCGCGGCGCTCATTACGCCGTCACTACAGTAAAGAACGTCCTCACTCATCCTGATTCGCCCGTTTCCGATCTGGCGCAGGTCGACAACTGCTTAATTCACACTGGCAGCAAGAAGATTCTGGATGGTGTGTGTTCGCAATTAGACCTGGATACCGATTCGGCAAAAGTCCACGGTTCGTATGAGGTATTGAAGAACTACGGAAACCTCTCCAGCGCTTCAACAGGTTTCATGCTGGCGGAAAAAAATGACTGGAAGGGACCTGCGATGGTAGTGGGCTTCGGGGTAGGCTTTACCGCCAGCGCCGGGATTATGAACTACAACTGAGGGATGTGGCCCATTGAGACCTGTCAGATAACATTTTCCATAATTTTCCATTTCTCATTTGACATTTCTCATTGGTCATTTGAATGAGTTTGCCGCTGCTATCCGCAATACATCAAAGCAATGAACCAAATGAAAAAGTACCAGACGAATCAAGAGGTCAATGACAACTGAGAAATGTCAAATGAGAAATTATGAGAAATGAAAAATAATCATCGTTCGGAGTCACAGCTACGAAACGACTCTCTCTAATACCGTTTCTTTCCCGGTCACCTCAGCTATCGCCCCGATGACCTGGGCAAAATCAAATGGCTTACCAATGATTGCATCCACCAGATGGTCTTCACCCGCAGGCGGCAAGGTTCCGAGGCCATATCCGGTTACCAGGACGATGCTTATTTCGGGCCATCGCTTACGAATCTCACGTGAGGTCTCCCAGCCATCCATTTCCGGCATAGCCAGGTCAGTGAAAACCAAATCGAAATCCGCAGTGGTTAACGTCCTCAGGGCCTCTTGCCCTCCAGTCGCCAACTCGACTTTGTGATTTAGCGTCCTCAGCATATCGCCTAGTGTTTCGCGTACTGAGTCTTCGTCGTCGATAACCATAATCAAAAGCGGGGCAGCTGCCACTGGGAGCGCCAACTCTTCAACCGAGGTCGCTCCAATTTCGTACGCCGGCAGATAGATCGTGAATACACTCCCGCGGCCCTGCTTCGAGTCGACTCTAATCGACCCATCGTGCCGCTCGATGATGCTGTAACTAACCGACAGTCCGAGACCCGTACCCTGCGCCCCTTTGGTTGTAAAAAAGGGTTCGAAAATCTTCTGTTGAACGTCTTCCGGCATACCCGTTCCTGTGTCGGTAAACCGCAGATGAAGCTTTTCCCGCTCACGCACGCAGCTGATCGAGATCCTGCCTCCTCCGGGCATGGCATCAACCGCATTGACAATCAGATTTACAAATACTTCTCGTAACTCTGAGGCACTACCGGACGTGATTTGACCGACGCCGGCGTCGAGCTCCACTTTGAAATCAAGCCCACGTTGACGGGCTTCGTTCTCCCATCGTGTCCTGGTTATCTCAACGGCATCAACCAGCAGGCTGCGCACGTCGAGCCTTTCAAACTCTCTTGCCGGGGCTTTACGCGCGAATGTCTGAATCCGACGAACCGTCGCCGCAGCATCTTCCGCGGCGGTTTGGATGATGTCGAGATTCCGCACCAGGGCATCATCACTCGTCTGACGCCGAAGCAATTGCGCACGGCCCAGAATTGCAGCCAGTGAATTATTGAAGTCGTGAGCCACGCCCGACGCGAGTTGACCCAGAGCGCGTAACTTATCAGCCCGTGCGGCCCGCTCGCGTGCCTCTTTCTGTTCGGTGATATCGCGTGCGATACCAAGGACGCCGGTGGTTTGGCCATCAACCACCAGCGGTGAGTTATCAACGCTGGCGTAACGAAGTTCTCCGTCCGGCGAAAAGAAGCGCATCTGATAGGTCTGAGCTTCCCCTTTCATAGCCGCCTTCAACTTTTCGGAGACGAGGTCGCGATCCGCTTCGTGGACCATGTCGAGAAGCCTGCGGCCGATAAACTCTTCACGCTTGTGACCCAACCCAATCAGCGTTGCGCTATTGCACCACTTAAACCGCCCCTCTGGATCCACTGCATAGATCGACTCCCGTGCGCTTTCCAGAATGTGAGTCAGCAACGATTGATGCTCCCGCGCCACAGCCTCAACTTTGCGCAACTCTGAAAGATCTCGTGCCGTGCAAACCACAGCCGTTGTCTTATTGTCCTCGTCCTGAACCGGCTCAATGGAAACAAGCAGCGGACGGTTACCACCCGCTGGAGTTATTTCGATGGTTACACTTTCTTTGGTTTCCAGGGCCTTCTCCACAACACAGGTTTGGTCCTCGGCGTTTGTGCGCAGGATCTCGCAACACTTTCGACCCAGCAACGCGCGCGGATGCGAGTGTTCCATGGCGGCTCCGGCTCGATTTACCCGTTTTAGCGCGCCAGATCTGTCGAAAATGAAGATGCCATCTGACATGGCATCAAAGGTCGTTTCCCACTCCTGCTTGGCCCCGGCTACCATTTCAAACAATTCGGCTTGAGATATTCCGATCGCCAGTCGTGCGGACACCGCTTCCACCAACGCCAATTCGTCGTCGGTCCAGTGACGCTTGCGATCTGTCTGGTGGATACAGATAACCCCGCGGAACTGCCCTTTGACGATCACCGGATAGTCGATCTGAGAACGAAGATTGACCTCCTGGGCGTGCGCTCGAACAAAAGCACTTAACTCGCCAGGTCCTTCCGAATAGTTTTCCGCATCGTCGATTATCAGAGGCTGCAGCGTTCCCAGTAGATATCGGCCCATGGGATCATCGTAACTGGCATCCTGGTGAATTCCGGTACATCCGGGCGCCACAAACGCATGCTCGACCGGCGAAATTGGATTCTCGGGGTTGTAGAGATGAAGGTGTACGCGCGAAGCAGACAGTGCGCCTCCCAACTCTCGGGTTGCCGTACTCAACACTTCCGGCAGGCTGAGTGAGGCGCGGATGGCCATGCTCAGACGGTTGACGAGGGCTTCGCGAATCGAGGTAGATTCCGCCTTTTGGTAAAGCTTGGCCTGGCGAATTGCAATGCCGGTCTGATCCGCGACTGCCTTGGCCAGCGTAATATCTGACTCGCTCCAATTCCGGGCCTCCCGGGTGGTCGAGAGCGCGAATGCTGCAGGCACATCGTCTCCGACTCTGATCCCCACATACATGATCGAGCGCACGCTGGCCCCGCTAAGAATGCGCTGGTAAACGTCCCTTATTCGCTCGTCGCTGGATGGGTCATCGAATACCAGCACGCCGTTTTCCTGCAGCGCCTCGGCCAGGCCCTTAAGATCTGCCAAGGCAAAATCGGTGCCGGCCGGCTCAACACCCGCGGCGTGATACTCGGCCACATTCATCGCCTGTTTAGCACCTTCGTCCTTCATGAACAGGGAGCAACGATCCACATTCAAGTAGGACCCCAGCTCCCGAACTGCTGTCTGGAAAATCTCCGAGCTATCAAGTGAACAGCGCACAGCCTGAGAGATTCTATGAGTCATCTCTTCCCGCTGGGCCTGATGTGTTAGAGCTTCTTCGGCACGGCGCCGGGCGGTGATGTCCACACCAACGCCACCAACAAACCTCTTCCCGGCAACATCGGTAATGGGAAACTTGAACACCAACCAGTGATGCTGCTCCCCGTCCTGGGTGGGCACGGTTTCAACAATCTCATCCGGTTGGCCCGTCGACAGGACCTGCAGGTCATGTTCGTGAGTTTTCCGCGCTGTGTCGATCGGCAGCCAATCAAAGCTGGTGCCTCCGCGAAGAAGCCGCAGTTTCTGTCCAAACAGATTCTCAAACGGCTTGTTAATGTAGACGTAGCGGCCTTCCTCGTCCTTCATGAAAGCAATAGCCGGACTGTTGTCCATGAAACTATCGAAGAAGGCCCGGCTTTCACGCAGCGCGTCCTCAGACAATTTGCGTTCTGTTAAATCGCGGGCAATTCCCTGAACCCCAACGGCTTTTCCGCCGCGTCGTATCACCCGGGTGCTGACTTCCAGACGCACGCGGCGACCATCCTTTGCGATGAGATCTAACTCGTAGACCGTGGCTGCTTTACCACTTGCCTTATTTGCAATTGCCTGGTGGGCCAGATCAAGATCTTCAGGTGCGACCACATCGGCAATATTCATCGTGGCTGCTTCTGTCCAGCTATAACCAGTGATTCGTTCGCCGCTTCTATTCAGTGAGGTGAAGTTTCCAGCAAGGTCGTGCGTATAAATGATGTCATTGGCATTTTCAAAAAGCTCGCGGTAGCGCTCTTCGTTATCGCGCAAAGCTCTTTCGGCTTTCCGATTCTCGGTTATGTCAGTCGCCACCCCGATCATTCCCATCACTTTGCCCTTGTCGTCCGTGAGTGGGGTATAACGGGTATCGAAGACCCGGTCTCTTAACTCAACATCTGACGAGGAAGCTTCACCGGCCAGGGTGCGGCGTACATGCTCAAGGATCTCGGGCACGTCGCGATAGAGTTCGTACACCGACTGACCTACTACTTCACCCGGCTTCAGGCCCAGGCTCTTTAGTCCTTCACCTTCAGATAAAGTGAACACACCATTCTGGTTTATCGCGAACAGCACCAGCGAGGCGCTGCCGACCACGGTGCGGAGTCGCGCCTCAGTCTGCCTGAGAGACTCCCTGGCGCGCTTGCGTTCCGTAATGTCGCGAATTACTGCCTGGACCGCGGGTTGACCTCTATAGGTAAACGGCATCCCCGTGACTTCCACATCAATCACCTCACCATTTAGCTTTAAGTGCTTCAGTTCACTAAGCGGTGATGGTTCTCCAAGTTCGAGGATGTCGTACATGCGCCGCTGCACCAGGGCACGATGATCGGGGTGTACTCGCTCAAGTACTGACTGACCGAGCAAGTCCTGAGCGCAAGATGCGCCCCAGAGATTTTGCGCCGCACGATTGACGTAAATGAGGTTGCCCTCGCAGGTGAGTGCGATCGCATCTGGCGAGAGTTCCACAAGTCGGCGGTAGCGTTCCTCGCTCTCTTTGAGGGCATCCTCAGCAATCCTCTGTTCAGTAATGTCGCGAATGACGCCACGAACCCTCATCGGCTGCCCTGCACGGTCGCGCTCTACGGTAGTTATGCCTTCCAGGTAACGCGTCTGACCCTGATCATCCTTTAAGCAATAGAGCGAACGCGACGGTGAATCAGACTGGAGCGTTCTGGTCTGTTCGATGTCCCTTGTTGCCGTCTCTATACCGACTAATTCGCTGAGGTGGACGCCGACGATTTCGCAAACCGGGCGGTTAAAGAACCGGCCCCCTGCAGCATTGATACTAGTAATGTAGCCATCCATCGTCCGCGTGTAGATCATGTCTGCTGCTTGCTCGACGATCTCACGATAATGTTTCTCGACACGGTGACGTTCGGTAAGTCTGGCAACTTTGACCAGAAGCGCTTCATGTCGAAACGGCACATCAAGGTAGTCGTCGGCGCCGGCGGTCAATCCTTCCATGCTGTCGTCGGACGTCTGCCGGCTTCCGCTCATGAGTAGAACCGGTATAGTTGCAGTGCGAGCGGTTTGCTTTATTCGCCGGCAAAGCTCAATGCCATCGAGCACCGGCATTACCACGTCGCTAACCACCAAATCAGGCTCCCACGAGGTCAATATATCCAGAGCACTGGCTCCATTTTCGGCAGACCTCACCTCGTACGCTTCAAGCTCAAGCAGCTCAACAAGCATGTCGAGTACCTTCTGATTATCATCCACAATCAGTACTCGGCTTGGTTCTAAGGAAAATTTGGTCATGTTGAGGCGGTGCCTGTGGGCGTGGCTGAAGAGCGTCGCAGGTCAGTTCCGACTAAAATTTGGAAATTTCACACATGCGATTTGAGGTAGGGGAGGACAAAAGGGGGGTTTCCAAACTCACAACGCTGTTCACGGCTGATGCGCTGGAGCAACTGCCGACGCCTCGTGAGTATAACAGGGTTAGCCCGGATTTGTCAGGAAAATTACGGCTCGGAATAGGGCCGAAAAGAGGCTTTTACTGCGATAAAGAGCTATTTTTTGGCGGGAGTCCCAGCCGTCGGTGTTTTGGAAAAGTAGCCGGGACGGTAGTTGAGTTTCAACTGCTTACGCAGTTCGGGATTAGTGATTTCGATTTGGATACGCCGGTACGAGCCGTCACGGGCCTTGTTAAGAGGAGAATACGCAACTAAATATTGCTCACGCAGGTCTCTTTGGATCTGTGCGAAGGCTTCGCGAAGCTCGCGCTCGCTACGGGGGAAATAAGCGCGGCCGCCGGTCTGCTCCGCAATCTTGCGTAAGGCACCCTCGTTAACGCCAAAGTTGTAACTGTCGCCAATTCCAATGGTGTAAACCAATGCGTCGGCTTTCTGGGCGCGTTCGATGGCGTCGTTCATTTTTACCTGGCTAATGGTGTCTTCGCCGTCCGTAAGCAGGATGATTGCCCTACGTGCGTTATCGGCAGAGTCTTGAAGCAACTCGTTGGAGGTGGCCCATACCGCGTCCCAAATGGCCGTCGAACCAGCAAGTGCTTGATTAGTATCCGAGATGGGCGGTGTGCCACCGACCACGATGCCACCTCCGATGTAGCCCGCCGGAGGCACAAAATCCACTCGATCGATGGCCCGTCGCAAACGCTCGATGCTCCCGGTGAATCCCTGTTCCAGCGTGACCTCACCGGTAAACGAGACGATTGCGGCTTCATCCCTGCCGGGACGCAACACCGCTTCCAGGAATGAACGCGCGGCTGCCTTTTCATCGGGCAGAGTTCGCTCTTCGGAGGCGCTGCAGTCGATCAGAATGGCAGCCGAAAGAGGCAGATCGGTGTTTTGCTGAAAGGTAAATAGCTCCTGGGCCTGACCGTCTTCTAACACACGCAGATCTTCCTTCTTAAGCGTGCTTATGAATCTCTTGTTTTTGTCCGCCGCCGTGAAAAAGATAGTGGTGAGATTTGTCTCAACCCGCACAACCTCATCGGAGTCCTGGGGCAGTTCATCTTTCAGGCGCGGCGTTGGGCTCGGAGAGGGCTGCGTCTCATTGGTGCGTCTTGCACGAGTCTTATCCTGCGCACTCTCTGGCTCCGATGATTGCTGAGCCAGAGGACGCTCACCAGCCAACACCCCCAAAGCCAGTGCCGCAAAGACAACCAGGATTGCAGTCCAGTTTTTATTTCGAGTAAACAAATCTGCCTCGTTTAATAAGATCTCTTAAGGTCTGACGGAATCTGCAATGGCCTTGTAGCCATGCTTTGTTCGCACTTTCAACCCGTCCCGTCCGGTAGCCAGCTTGACCTCGATACGTCTAAAGCTTCCATCGTAACGATCGTTGGTAGGCTTATAGGTTACGAGATATTGAGCGCGCAACTCTTTGTTAATACGGTTGAATGATTTCTCAAGTGCCAGCATGTCACCTGTGAAAAACGCCATTCCTCCAGTTTCTTCGGCAAGCTTGACCATGTTGCTATCTGCTTTGCTGTTAACCTGGCCCATCTGCACTCCCGGCACCGCGCCTGCCAACCCGGCCTTGGTTGATATCGCGAAGATGGTAGTCTCAGTTCGCTGAGCAATGTCGATCGCATCGCGAAGGTCCGCGCGACTATATGTATCCTCACCGTCAGTGATCACCACCAGCACGCGTCTTCCAGAAACCGATCTCAGTTTCTCATCGCAAAACTGCCAGATAGCGTCGTACAGCATGGTTTGCGTTCCTAACTTCTTAACACCGAATACTGCCCGATCAAGCAAATCAAGCTTGTCCGTAAAATCCTGTTTCAGAGCGATCTCGTGATCGAAGGTGGCGAATAGCACGCGATCTTTTCGTGGCCGAACGACCGTCTGGATAAAATTCATTGCCGACTCTTGCTCAAACTTCAGCTTGCCTGCGGTCGACGGAGACGTGTCCATCAACACCGCGACGTAAAGCTGTGAATCCTGGCCCAGGTCATCCGAGAACGTTTCTATCTTTTGCGGAAGCTTATCTTCCAGAACAAGAAAATCGCTCTGACCGAGTCCGGAGACAAACTGCCCTTTCTTGTCGACTACCGTGATGGGCAGCCGAACGCGTCGGATAAAGGTTGTAATTGAGTCGGGGTCTTGTCCCGCGACTGGTGGCGGACTGGCATTTGGTTTGGCCTGCTGTCCCTGGACGCCGACTAACGCGCTGAAGATTACGCAAAAAACAAACAACGGCCTGCCCAGGAAATTGAACGCTGAAAAAATCATAATTTTGTCTAAGAATACCTAAGCCGGCGCTTAAATAAGGCCTGTCAAAAGACCTGCGGTTCGATGCCGAGGCCACCTACACTCGTTGCCCTCGTACGGAATTCGAGCAACCACACCATGCGCTACGGCAACATGAAAACACACACCGGAGCTGTAAACCAAGCGGGCTCGCTGGTTTTTTCGCCGATAGTTTGAACACAGACGCAATGATACAATGCCGCAGGCCCGGAGAGATCATTCGCTACTCGCGTTTTGCGCAATCGTTAAAGCTCCCTTCCATGCCCGATTCACCCAATCACTCATCGAACGAAAACGTTGCCCCGATGCCTGAGCATATCGCTCACTACCGCATTCTTCATAGACTCGGCAAAGGCGGCATGGGCGAGGTTTTTTTGGGTGAAGATACCAAACAACATAATCGCAAAGTCGCGCTAAAAGTACTGCCGCCCGACCTGACGCAAGATGAAAGCCGGTTGCGTCGCTTCAAACAGGAAGCCAGGGCCATACTGACTCTCAATCACCCGAACATTCTCACCATTTTCGAAATTGGCCAAACTGATTCCACGTACTACATCGCTACCGAATTCATCGAGGGTGATACGCTCCGGCAATTTCTCTGGCGGAAGCAGATCAAGATTGATGAAGCGATCGGAATTGCCATTCAGATAGCCATGGCCCTGGAAGCGGCCCATGCGGCAGGCATCGTTCATCGCGACATCAAGCCGGAAAACATCATGCTGCGTAACGACCGGTTCGTACGAGATCGGTTGGTCAAAGTACTGGACTTTGGTCTGGCCAAACTTGTCGAGCGAGATGGTCCGGCGTCTGACCCGGAAGCAAAGACGATGACCATTAGCAATACTAGTCCGGGGGCCATCCTGGGCACCACGGGTTACATGTCACCCGAGCAGGCGCAGGGTGAGACCATTGATACTCGCACGGACATTTTTAGTTTGGGGGTTGTGCTTTATGAGATGGTGGCAGGTCGAGCTCCGTTCAAGGGCCCGACCGATAGTCACACCAGAGTCTCCCTAATCGATCACGAGCCATTACCGTTGTCGCACCACTCTCCTGAAGTCCCTAGACAGCTGGAGCGGATAGCTTCGAAGGCACTCGCCAAGGACCGGAGCAAGCGTTACCAAACCATAACCGATTTGAAGATCGATCTCGAGCAGTTGCGAGAAGAGCTTACCGTCTCCGGATCTCAACTTCGTGAAGACACGGAATTGGACGGCGGCTCGCGTCGTACGCAGATAACCGGTGGTGGGCCGGCCGTAACAGCTATGAGTTCGAGAGTTGGTCAGACGCAAACAGAGTCCGTTCCCACGGTGTTGCCCGCGGAGCGACTGGGAAAATTTACGCGCTATAAGACTGCGGCGGTAATTATCTCAGCTGGTGTGCTGCTAGCGCTGGCGGCCGCAGCCATATACTTCAAATACTCGCGGCCCCCTATCAACTCAGTTGCTATCCTTCCCTTCGTTAACGACAGCAACGAACCGAACGCTGAGTATTTGTCTGACGGCATCACAGAAAGCATCATCAATAGCCTTTCGCAGTTACCCAATCTTAAGGTCATGTCGCGCAATGCTGTTTTCAGGTTCAAAGGAAGCGACGTGGATCCGACGGAAGTGGGCCGCAGCCTGAAAGTCGGAGCTGTCCTGATGGGCCGCCTCGTTAAACTGGACGATCGCCTGGTGATCAAGACGGAATTGATTGACGTCTCAGACGGATCTCAACTTTGGGGTGCGGAATACAACAACAGCTTGTCGGATATTTTGTCGGTGCAGGATCAAATCGCCCGCACGATTTCCGAAAAACTCAGGTTTCGACTAACCGGCCAGGACGAAGAGAAACTCTCAAAGAGGTACACGAAAGACGCCGAGGCGTACGAACTGTATCTTAAGGGGCGTTACTTTTGGAACAAGCGTGGCGAAGCCGGACTTCGTAATGGGATCAAGCACTTCAAAGCCGCACAGGAAAGGGACCCCGCGTACGCACTCGCGTATTCCGGTCTCGCCGACTCATATGCCTTGCTTTGTGATATCGGCGTAGTCGCGCCCGTCAGCGAAATGCCTCTCGCCAAAGCGGCGGCCCAGAAGTCAGTGGACATCGATCCCTTTCTCGCCGAAGGTTACACCTCACGGGCCTTTGTAAAACTGGCCTACGACTGGGACTGGCTGGGCGCCGAAGCAGATTTCAGAAAAGCGCTCGATTTGAATCCAAAGTATCCCACGGCTCATCAGTGGTACGCGTCGTATCTGGTCCAGATGGGAAAGTTCGACCAGGCACGGGAGGAGATTGAGCAAGCCCAGCAACTCGATCCGCTGTCGCCAATTATCAGTTCGAACGCCGGGCTTTATTCTTACTTTGAACACAGATACGACGAGGCCATAACTCAATACCGGCGAACGCTCGAGATCGATCCTGATTTCTGGGTGGCGCATCATTACCTGGGACTGGCGTATGCAAAGAAAGGATCGCATGAAAAGGCCATCGGCCAGCTTCGCGGCTTGCTGGAGTCGCCTGGAGAGGGACCGTTGAAGGAAGGAGCGGTTGAGAAAGCTCCAGAGGTCGCAGCCTCACTCGGATTTGTCTACGCCACCGCGGGCAGACGAGAGGAAGCGGAAGCAATCCTGGAGCGGTTAAAGTCTCTCGCGGGGCGACGATATATTTCCGGGCTTTACCTGGCGATCATCTACACTGGACTTAAGGATCGGGACCAAGCCCTTGAATACCTCAACAGAGCTTATGAAAGCCGGCATCCGGGACTTGTGTTGATACGAGTCGATCCCATTTTCGATGACCTCAGATCCGACGACCGCTTCAAAAAACTCGTGAAGCGATTCGAGCCCATGCCTTGAGTGGCATAGACTTTAGTCTGTGTATATTAGTGACCACTCACACACCTTCACAGACTAAAGTCTATGCTACTTGGGATTCCAAAAGCGCAACCAGTTCTTCAAGCTCAACAGGCAGTGGCGCCTTGAACCTCATTGGCTCGTCCGTGCCCGGATGACGAAACCCTAACTGCTCGGCATGAAGAAAATGCCGACCCAGCTTTCGAATCTGCGCCTTCAATTTCGGGTCCCGCACCGTATTGTCGCGGCCCTCGCCATAGACTTCATCCCCAACTATCGGATGCTTCAACCAGGCAAGATGCACTCGAATTTGATGTGTTCGTCCGGTTTTCAATTCCACATTGAGCAAAGAAAATCGATCGTATCGACGCCGAGCTTTGTAGAGCGACAACGCCCCTCTGCCCGCGCGGATGACAGCCATACGCGTGCGATTCCGCGGATCGCGCGCGATCGGTTGATCGATCCGACCGCTGTCGTGTTCTACAATTCCATGAACCAGAGCAACGTAAGACTTAAACACTTCGCGAGCGCGAAACTGGTCAGCCAGCTTCTCATGGGCTACTTCCGTTTTGGCGGCCACCAGGAGTCCTGAGGTGTCTTTGTCGAGCCGGTGCACAATCCCCGGACGAATTGTTCCGCCTTGTCTTGAAAGCTGTTGAAAATGAAAAGCGAGCCCGTTTGCCAGCGTGCCCGAATGTATACCCGCTGCAGGGTGGACCACGAGACCGGCCGGTTTATCGACCACTATCAAGTCGGAATCTTCGTAAACGATCGCCAGCGGAATGTCTTCCGGAGCAAAAGTAACTGCTGGCGAAGAAACCAGCTCTACTTCTATCTCGTCATGTTCATGCAGCCTCTGTGAAGACTTAGCAGATTTCCCATTGACCAGGACATCTGCGTCTTCAATTAATTGTTGCAGACGCGCACGGCTCCAGCCTTCGATGTGAGAGGCAAGATAAGCGTCCAACCGGAGGCCGGTGTCAGCCGCTTTAACGCGGAAGGTTACCAACTCATTGTCGGAAGGGGACTCTTGCTGGCGGGTATCCATGAAGTGCGGTAGGTAAACAGTTGCAGTTTGTACTTTGTGCTTGGTGCTTTGTACTTGGATGTGTAATTGAGATTGGTCCCTGCGTCGAAGCACCACTTGATGAAGACGAGTTCAAAGTACAAAGCACCAAGTACAAAGCACAACAGCTGACAACGGACTACTGACCAACTTTCAGCCATTCTTTCGTTCAAACTCTTTCATGAATCCAACCAGCGCCTCGACGCCCTCGCGCGGGAAAGCGTTGTAGATGGAGGCTCGGACTCCCCCCACCGAGCGGTGTCCTTTCAGTCCATCCAGACCCTGGGATGTGGCTTCAGAGGTAAATTTCTTCTCGAGCTCCTCGGACGGCAGACGGTAGGTGACATTCATCAGCGAACGAGAGTCGTGATCGGCGTGTCCCCGGTAGAAGTCGGTCGCGTCGATCGCATCGTAAATAAGCTTCGCCTTCTCTTCGTTCTCTCGCTGCATTGCGGAGAGGCCGCCTTTGTCTTTCACCCACTTGCACACGAGACTCAGGATATAAATGCCCCAGGTGTTCGGAGTGTTGTAGAGCGACTTGTTCTCCACGTGTGTGCGGTAGTCGAGCATCGTGTGGAGTCCCTCTGGAATGCGCTTCAGAAGATCGGCGCGAAGTATCACAAGAGTCACGCCGCTGGGTCCCATATTCTTCTGCGCACCCGCGTAGATCAGACCGTATTTCTCCGCTGCCATTGTGTGCGAAAGAATGTTCGACGAAGCGTCGGCCACGAGTGGAACCTGGCCAACATTTGGCTCTTGTTTCCATTCCACGCCTTCAATGGTTTCATTAGTAGTGATGTGAACGTACGCTGCCCCTGGATCCAGAGTCAGCTCGTTATCGGTGGGAACCCGGGTGAACCCTCCATCTGCCATAGTAGCCGCGACCTTTGCCGAACCTGAGCGCTTGGCCTCTTTCAAGGCCTTCTTGCCCCAACTGCCCGTGATGACGTAGTCAGCGCTGGCGTTTTCGGGAAGAAGATTCATGGCCACCATAGAAAATTGCAGGCTCGCACCACCCTGTAGGAAAAGGACGTGATAGTGATCAGGCACGCCCAGTAAATCTCTGATGCCGGATTCGGCACGGTTGAAAATCTCGTCAAAGGTTTTGGATCGATGACTGATCTCCATCACCGACATGCCTACTCCGGGAAGGGCCAACATGTCACGCTGCGCCTCTTCCAAAACCGGCAATGGCAGTACTGCCGGGCCGGCACTGAAGTTAAAAATCCGCTCGGTCATTCTTCCTCCACTGACGAGAGATTGCTTGCTTACCATTCGGCTACTCCTTCCTGGATTAGCGCTCGGGGGTTCCCTTTTCTCCGTCCCCAAAGTAGGGACGTAAGACTCGTCCAGCCATCCTGGCGACTAAGGAGCGCGGCACCAGCCGCTCTGATTCGATCATGAGCAGGTTAGTCCAGCCTGAAACAATGTGACTCTTGCGGCGGGCCAGCCCGCGCAACGCCGTTTCAACCACGTCTTCCGGCGTCTGCGCCGCGCGCATAGGTGGCATCTGAATCTGCGCCGCCTCAAAAAAGTTGGTTTCGGTCACACCAGGACAAAGAGCCATTACATGTACTCCGTGAGGTCGATTCTCCTCCCACAAGGCTTCCGAGAAGGAGAGCACAAACGCTTTAGTGGCTGCATAGGTGGCCATGAAGGGCACCGGTTGAAACCCTGCCGTAGAAGCGACGTTGATAATTGTCCCCTGTTTACGGGCGCGCATCGGTGGCAGGAAACGATATGTCAAATCAACCAACGCCTTCACATTCAAGTCGATGATTTCCAGCTCGCGGTCCAAATCCAGCCTGGTAAATTCTCCCATTGAACCAATGCCGGCATTGTTAATAAGCGTGTCAATGACAAGCCCACGCTTTTGAGTCTCCTCAAACAAACGTGCCGGCGATTCTGGTTTCGAAAGATCCATCGCAACGTACTGGGCCCTGATGCTGTTGATGCGCCCGAGTTCATTGCACAATGTAACCAGCTTGTCTTCAGACCGCGCCACCAGCAGAACATTGCGACCCAGCGCCGCAAATCTTCGCGCAAACGCTTCGCCGATGCCACTCGAGGCTCCGGTAATGAGGGTAGTATTCATAGCGCCCAAATACTAGGCACCCCAGGCAAGGGATCTAATGTGATTGAAGTTAATAACATCGACGCCGGTGTCCTCCAGATACCCAACCAGTCTGAGTTCATCTGTTAAGACCAAATACCTATTTTTTACCAAATCGACAATGCCTAAATCCGTCAAACCCAGTCTATCAAAATGAACTAATGAGGAGATTCCAGCGCTCGGCTTGTAATGCTCCTCGAGGAGCGGACATTTGAAAGACTGTGTTCTGCGTACAGCGCGGCAAAATACTGAGATGCCTTTTGCGCTGCCTGCTTCACATCTAACATAGAACGAAGTCCTCCTTTTACCGTGATTTTAGTTCGTTACTTCAAGTAGATCGAGTTGAAGAATGTCATCGCTCTCGACTCTCAACCGTTCGAGTATCGTCTGCGACGGGGCATTATCAAGATTGATACGCGCAACGGCGGCGGCAGCTCCTTCGAAGACGATGTTTTCCATCTCCTGCACGTTGATGTTTTCGGTTTTGAGTGCGTCGAGCACGCTGGCCAGCACTCCCGGACGGTCCAGATGACGCACAACCAGCCGGTGGGTCGCTGGCGTTTGACGAGCCAGATTCACAACGTTCGGAACCTTACCCGTCTCCTTAAACCCCCTGACTATGCGAACCGTCTCAGCGGCGATGGCTTCCTGTGCTTGATCAGTTGAAGCCCCAATGTGATGGGTGCCATAGAGGTTCTGCTCCTCTCGAATCGGATCGCTGAACTCGCCCGTCGCGGAGGTGGGCTCGTTCGCGAACACGTCAAGTCCCACTCGCAACCCGCGGCTCCTTATGGCTTCAACCAGCGCCGCCTGATTCACTACTTCACCCCGAGCCGTATTGACGAAGTAAGTCCCTTCACGCATGGCGGCAAAGAATCCGGCACCGATGAAATCTTTCGTTTTTGGATTCAAAGCCAGGTGCACGCTTACGATATCGGCTTCACTGGCCACGTCGACAGACCGCGCTCTATATTCAACTCCCAACTCCACGGCGCGATCCGGAGTTAGACTCCGACTCCACGCAATAACCGGCATCCCAAAGGCATGGGCGCGCTGTATCATCTCCTGCCCGATCTTGCCGAGACCAATTAATCCGAGGGTCCGACCGTATAGACCACGTGCTTTGGAGAATTCCTTCTTGTTCCACTCACCCCGTCGTAAGCTAATCACGTTATCAGCGATGCGGCGATCCAATGCCAGGATCAACGCAAACGCCAATTCTGCCACGGCAATGGAATTCTTACCCGGACAGTTCGAAACGTAGATCCCTCGTCTCGACGCAGCTGCCACATCGATCGTGTTGAAGCCCGCTCCAGCTCGGACCACCAGCTTAATTTGGCCGGCAGCCAGCATGGCATCGGTAACTCTGGTACCGCGGACTACCAGCACATCGGGGTTTTCATTGCGTATCGCCTCAACCAGCGCTTCGTCCTTCAGGTCCGGTTGAAACGAAATCTCGCAGCCGATGGCTTTTAAACCATCGCGCCCGGACTGCTCGAATTTGTCAGCGATTAATACCTTCATGCCATTTTTGATTTTTAATTTTTGATTTTTAATTTGCGATTTTCGATTGTTGATTTCGATCTAAAGGCACGCCCGTGATGACGAAATCAAAAATCAACAATCTAAAATCAAAAATCAAATACCGTGTATCAACAGCCCATCCCGCAGCTTTGGCTCGAACCAAGTTGACTTCGGCGGCATGATCTCGCCCGCGTCAGACACGCGTAATAGGTCTGCTACATTTGTCGCATACAACGAAAAGGCGACGGTTGCCTTTCCTTCGTCGACTAAGCGCACAAGTTCCTTCGTGCCCCGCAGCCCGCCAACAAAATCGATTCGCTTGTCAGTGCGAACGTCTTTTATCCCAAGGACCGGATCTAACAATCGTTCTTGAAGCAGCGCTACGTCCAATGAAGCCACTGCTCCTGCCGGCTTTGGCGCATTCGCAGGCAAACTTAGCCCATACCATTGATGATCAAGGTACATACTCCAGCTACCGCGCGCTTCAGGTGTGTGAGCGCCGTTCTCCGATACATCAAAAACCTTCTTCACTCTTGAGAGAAGCTCGTCCTTTGATTGACCGTTCAAATCTCGCACGACGCGATTGTAAGGAAGGATCTGCAGCTGATCATCAGGGAAAACTACAGCCAGAAAGAAGTTGTACTCTTCATCGCCGGTGTGACTGGAATTCTGGTCCTGGAGTTCAGCGCGAGCCCGACTGGCGCTGGCCGCGCGGTGATGGCCATCGGCAATGTAAAGGTTGGGCACTTCCCGAAAGGCCTGCACAAATCGTACCGGATCAGGAACGCGCCAAATTGTATGTTGAATCCCGTCCTCCGCGTCGAAATCGAAGATGGCGTTAGCCATCGTTGTCTCCATTACCATGGTGTCGATATCACGCCGCGCCCGATAAGTGAGAAAGACAGGCCCGGTTTGTGCTCGTAACGCGAGCATATGCCGCGTACGATCATCCTCTTTGTCTCGGCGAGTGCGTTCATGTTTACGAATTACGTCCTTGTCATACTCATCGACGGAACAACAAGCTGCCACTCCTATCTGTTCATGCTCGCCCATGATTAGTCGATAGAGATAGATACTGGGGAGTTCTTCATTTTCCAGAGGACAGTTCTTGATCAAGTATTGGAAGTTCTCCGCTGCCTTGCCATAGACAATGTCGCTGTGTATATCGGTTCCTTCCGGCAAATCAATTTCCGGACGCGATACATGTAAAAAACTCAAAGGATTGTCAGCGGCCAGATGGCGCGCTTCTTCAGTGTTCACGACATCATAGGGAACGCTGGCGACTTGTTTGGCCCGCTGAGGGGGTGGACGCAGAGCACTGAAGGGATGAAGAATCGCCACAAATCCTCCTTGGGAGCGGCTTTGATAACAGGACCAACCGCCGTGAGCGCTGGTGCGGCCTACACCCTGCGCGGGGACCCATGTCTGCCGGAATATGTTTGCTTAATTGCTGAAGGCTTCGGGTTAAGACTATCCGCTAAGGAGCGTTATTAGCAAGCCGCGCGCATACGTACTCCAAGCGTGTTTGACCTGCATGACGGTGCAGAGAAGAGTAGCGATTGCGTGTAGAATTAGCTCGCATGAACCACGAAACGGGTGAACAGAGGGGTTGGCTCGAAGAACGACTGCGGGAAGTTGAAGAGAATTTTGAACGACAGATGCGTCAGCGTGGTTTCGAACCAGCCCAAGCCGAGCTGATAGCCTTGCCAGGTCCACTTGCAAGGCTTTACGCCGAGCGCGAGGAGTTGCGCGCTAATCTGGAAGAGCTTAAAGCGAACCCCGCGAGTAAAGATTAGTCGGAGCAAAGAGCCATGAGTGAGATCGAAAGAATTGAAACGCAGCTGAAATTGGCGTTTGAAGGCGGAGCATGGCATGGTCCGGGAGTGCTGGAATGCCTCGAAGGTGTAACCGCCAGGCAGGCAGCGGCGCACCCGCTGGCGGGCGTTCATAGCATCTGGGAGCTGGTAGTTCACATGGCAGCATGGGAAGGCGCCTGTCGCCGCAGACTCGGAGGAGACCGAGCCGAGCTTCCCACAGCCGAGGATTGGCCTCCGGTTACCGATACCACCGAGGCGGCCTGGGCCTTTACCAAAGCCGCGCTGATAGAAGGTCATCACAAACTGAGGGAATCGATTGCTTTCCTCACGGAAGCGCGGCTTGATGAGCCCATCCTCCAGGGCATGCCTTCGGTTTACGTAACGATTCATGGAGTGATTCAGCACGATCTCTATCATGCGGGTCAGATCGCAATCTTGAAAAAAGCATCTTTCGGGGCGGAGACGATATGAACGAACTGGCAAGTCGTGACTGTATTCCTTGTCGCGGTGGCGTTCCACCGCTTAAGGGCCAGGAAATCACACAGCTCTTATCTCAAGTTAACGGCTGGGAGGTCGTCAACGAGCACCACTTGAGCAAGGCATATAAGTTCGAGAACTTTCGAGAGGCTCAGGCATTCGTAGATAGCGTTGGCAATCTTGCGGAAGAGCAGGGCCATCATCCCGACATCTGTTTTGGGTGGGGCCGAGCTGAGATTACGATCTGGACTCACAAGATCGACGGACTCACGGAAAGTGACTTCGTCCTCGCCGCCAAAATTGACGCACTCTGAGCAGTTGTCAGTGGTCAGTGGTCAGTGGTAATACGGTTTCGAAAATCGTTGCAGACTACGTTTGAGCAAGGCTCTCTTGATAGATTTTCTCAGTAGCATCAACCATTCTGTCGAGGCTGAAGCGAAGCCTGACCTCCGCGCCAGCACTCTGACCAATTCGCCGTCGTCTCTCTTCGTCACTTAGTAGGGCAACGATTGCCTTCGCCAGCGCTTCGACATCTCGAACCTTCACAAGCATACCCGTTTCGCCGTCCCGAATGATTTCCTTAGCGCCTTCGGTTTCAGTCGCTACCACTGGAGTACCGGTAGTCATCGCTTCGGCAATCGCTAAACCAAATGACTCAGAGTGAGACGCTGAAACGAATATGTCCAAAGCGCAAAATAATGGCGCTACATCATCCATCTTCCCGATAAAGTGAACTCTGGACTCAATCTTGAGTTCTCGTACCAGGCGTTCTAGATTGGCCCGATTTATTCGTCCAGCAGTGATATCGACCCCGGCAACGATGAAATATGCGGCGGGGAAAATGTTCGCAACCCGCCCGGCAGCCTGGAGAAAATCTTCGTGGCCCTTCAGTGGATTGAGCGATCCGACGCTTCCCACCAACGTGCTCTTCTCCGGCACATCCCAGCGACGACAAAACTCTTCGCGATCGAATTCCCGCATCGCGGTTTCAAAACGGGCGAGATCAACTCCATTGTGGACCACTGTGACTCTCTCCCGCGGCACTATTTTCTGCATGCAGAGTTGGCGGCCGACTGCTTCGGATACGGCCAGGACCCTGGCCACACGGGAGAGAGTAATTCGGTGCAAACGGTTTAGCGGAAACAGAACGTGTCGGGTAACGATTAGTTGCGCGTCCGGATTTCGCCTGCATGCGTAAGCTGCCAGAGGATAATCACGGGCCATGTGTGCGTGAACGAGTTGAATCTTCTGCTTTCCCACAAAGCTGGCGAGCCGGCCCGCGCTCTTCGCGTCCAGCGAGTTGCGCAACGGAAGATGTACCAGATTCTGCGGCGGCAGGCCGGTGAGCGCGGCGTTCAAAGGAGAGTCTGGCCGCACCACTGCGAACACATCGTGACCTCGAGTAGCAAGCGCGTTTGCCAGATCCGCAAGATAACGCTCGCCACCGCCAAATGCTTGCGCTGAGCTGATGTGCAAAATTCTCAAAGTAGAATTTAATCACATTACAACATTCGGGTGACAGAGTCTTCTGATGAATCGTCGCGTATGAAAGCCACACATAAGGGTCAAATCGTGTTTGCTTACGGCTGTGATTAAACTCTTAAATCCAGCGAAAACGTCACGATTAGCCATAATAGAAGTCGGCACGCAGTTTGCGAAAGAATTAAGCGGTCACATCGTGGTGCGAAGGGTTTGATCTGTTATTTCTAAGGAGGACAATTCTATGGCAAAGGGAAAACTAGTTACCGGTCTATTTAAAAATCGTGTTGCCGCTGAAGCCGCGGTGGATGCAATCCTGAAGCGCGGTTATACCCGGGACGAGATCAGTGTGCTCATGTCTGACGCTACGCGCACGAAGGAATTCGCCCTGCAAGCGAAAACACACGCGGCGGACGGCGCGGGCATTGGTGGCGCTGTGGGAGGCGCCGTGGGCGCGGTGCTGGCCGCAATCGCAGTTGTTGGCAGCACCATTGTCCTGCCAGGCCTTAATCTCGTGATTGCCGGACCCATTGCCGCGGCTTTGGCCGGAGCAGGCGCGGGAGGAGTAACGGGGGGCGTGATTGGGGCGTTGATTGGCGCCGGTATTCCCGAGTATCGTGCCAAGGTCTACGAGGCCGGGCTACGCGAAGGTGGAATATTGCTGGGAGTAGAACCCAGATACGACGAAGATACCGACAAGCTCGAGGACCTCCTGGAAGATGTTGGCGCCGAGCACGTCCGCGCAGAATAGCTGGTCCATCTACAAATCGAGTCCACAAAATAGAAGGACCTGTGGCGAGTTTGGAACTCGCCACAGGTCGTCTTTTTGTTGAGGGTGAATTATCTTTGTTTCTGGCTCTTGCCTACCTCTTAATGGCGTCGCCAATATCTTCGACGGCCTCTCCGACTTTACGCTTCGTCTTTCCCCAACCCTCTTGCACATCACCACTGGCGCGGTCGGCTTTTCCTTCATCTTCCAGGTCTCGGTCGTTGATCGCTCTGCCGACGTTTTCTTTGATCCCACCCTTGGCCTGGTCAAATTTTCCTTTAACCTCGTCTCTGTTTGGTAAACCCATGATTAACCTCCGTGTGTAATTCAAAATGAGGGTCCGCCGGGCGCAACCTCTCCCTTTTCCACCAACCGCACCGCAAGCCTTGTTCCGCCGAGATTCCCGAGGCTGCCGGACTTGAGGCAAAGGGGTTACGTTAGAACATTTAGCTATAAAGCGAACTCTTTCGCGAGAGTTAGAGGCGCGGTTAGGCGTACGCTTAAGGAACTCCGACTGAGTCAAGTTAGAACAACCCTCGAGGGCGCTACTAACCAAAGACGTTAAGTTCCTACCAGTGCCCGTACCTAAGGAAAAGGGCGTGCCCTTGTGGAGCACGCCCGAGTGGACTGATGAGTTTTAGCTTTTTTGGTCCCTAAAACTCGAACCTTGCGGCAAGTTGAACCTGACGCTCACGGAATAGAGTGCTGTCAGCACCGGTAACCGTGCCGAAGCCAGCGTTAAAGTTCAGGTTCGAGCCGGATAGATTGTAAAGCGTACTGTTGGTGAAGGTGACCTGCGTACGATTGAACAAGTTGAAGGCCTCTGCCAGCAATTCCAGCTTGGTGCGCTCAGTGATGCTAAAGCGACGCGAGAGACGCATATCGAGATACCAGATGTTCGGCTGCTTGAAGAAGTTGCGCGGAATGAGCGCGAAGCGATTCGAACCGCCGGAACCGTTGGCGCCGCCCCCGGGAGTCGCACTGGAGGCAAAGCCGAAAGACGTCGGATTGATGGTGCCGGAAACGGCGCCAGTAATCCGCTGCCCTGAAAAAGAATTGAGAATCGGCGCAATCGTCCAACCGTTCAGGAGCGCCCGCCCCACTGCATTATCTTTCACGCCGGAGAAGTTGGTATTGTAAACAGCGCTAATAACAAACTTTTGGCGCCGATCAAAGCTCGAGAGGGCGTTTTCCTGAGACTGGTCGAAAGCGTTGAACGGTACATTGTTCGACGTGAAGGTGGCCGAAGTCTGTCCATTGTCGGAAGCCCGCGAGAGCGTGTAGTTCGCCTGGAATTGCAAGCCATCCGTTAGACGACGGTTGGCTTGAAGCACCAACGCGTGGTACTTGGAAAAAATGTCACTGCGAATCTCCGTAATCTGCGCGAAACTCGTGTTCGGCCTCGGCCCGGCGAAGAGAGGTGTCCGGAGTACTTGACCCGCAAAAGGGCCACCGTTCACGTTCAAATTCACAAACGTGGTGGGTGGATTCAGATTGGTGTCCACGAAGTTGGGAAGAGAATTCCCAAAACTGAAGAGATACGAGGCAGAGACCACGGTGTTGCGAGCAATCTCACGTTCAAAGACTAGATCTGCCTGGTGAATCTGCGGTAGTTGGAAGTCGTCGTCAAAATACTGCACTGCGGAAGGCACCAGGGTTCCAGCGGACAGCAGATTCGGAAAGACTGGGGCCGCCGCGTTGTTGGCCTGTAGAGTTACTTGCCGCTGAGCCTGGTCAACGCCAACGCCCGTGTTGATTAGCGCGTTGTAGACTGTCGAATTGATCACGCGTCCGTTATAGAGGCCCCACCCACCACGGAGCGCGGTCTTGCCGTCGCCAGTGGCGTCGAAAGCAAATCCGAGGCGCGGGCCGAAGTTATTCTTGTCGCTCACCTTGTTTGCTGTCTGTGGTAGAAGCGGATTGACGTTTACCGCGTCGGGGTTTTGTTGATACTCGTAACGCATTCCAAGGTTGAGTGTCAGCCTCGGGGTCACACGCCAGTCGTCCTGAAGGAAGAAGTTGAAATCAGTCGTCTTCATCGTCAGACCCAGCACGCCGAGTCCCTGGGTGAAGTTGCCGCTGTAACACCTACCCACAAAACGCGTTGGGTTTTGGATACAATTGGTTGTGGCGGGTAGTGGGGTCCGGAAGTTAACGTAGTCGATGATGAAATCATTGAGGCCATTTGCGCCGGAATAGCTATACTCGCCACCCGAAAAGCGCAGGTTGCTGATGATATCTTCGACAAAGTTGATGTCCCCACCAAACTTGAGCGTGTGGTTACCGCTGCTAAGCGTCATCGTATCCGCGAACTGATAGCGGCGCTCGTCAGGAAACGCGGGTCGATCGAGAAATTCTGGCTTCCCAAAGGTAAAACCGTTCTGGATGAAGACCTGTGGTGATCGGCCTCCCACCCCGGTAGTCGGCTCACCGGGAAACGGTGGTGTGCTGAACTGAACTTCCTTGTCACGACCCCATTGAAAGCGCGCTTCGTTGAGCACTGTGGGAGAGATGGTGGAATGGAGACGCAATGTCACCCAGTCTATATCGACGATGTCGTCACCAAAGTTATCCCTGGCGCGGGTGTTCGTAGCCTGCGTCTGAATGCCGTTCGGCGAATCCCACCGCAGACGATTATAGGTCACCGAAAGGGTATTACTGGAGTTGATGTTCCAATCGATCTTCGGCAGGAAGAGCTTCTGATCGCCTCGTCGGGGGACCTCACCAGACAGGCTGTTCAGGAAGTTAAGCGTATCATCAATTTGTGTGCCGGTTATGCCGCGCGCCATGAGAGCCGTACGGTTAGCACTGTTTAAGAAATTGGCTTGACTGAATCTGGCCAGACCGGGGAAGTTGCGCTTCTGTTGATCGTAGCTGAAAAAGAAGAAGAGCTTGTCCTTAGCAATCGGTCCGCCGACAGCGCCCCCAAACTGGTGGCGCACATCTATTGGCTTGATGCCGACCGGCGTGAACACTCCGCCGACGTTCACGGTGTTTGTGGCCAGTGGGTTGCGCGCTCCCCATTTGTTATTGCGCTGGTAGTAGAAGAGCTGGCCGTGAAACTCATTGGTTCCGCTCTTTGTCACAGCGTTGACTACTCCGCCGGCAGAGCGCCCGTATTCGGCTGAGTAGCTCGAGGTGTTGACCTGGAATTCGCGGATTGCGGCCTGGCTGATTGAGTAGCTGATGCGCGTGCGCCCGCGTTCTTCGGCGAAAAAGGCTTGATTGTTGTCGCCGCCGTCAATGGTGTTGTTGTTTAGCAACCCCGAAATGCCGCGGAAGGAGATAAGTCCAAACGACCCGTCCGGAACTGCCCCGGGAGTAAGCAGCGCAAAGTTTGACCAGCGACGACCGTTTATAGGCAATTCGTTGATCGAAGTCTGGTTGATATTGCTCGAGAAGTCCTGCTGCGACGTATTGATCGCTGGAGCGCCGGCGGTAATCTCGACGGTGCCCTGAACGGAGCCGATTGTCAGCGGCACTCCCAACTCGGTTACGCGCCCTACTTCGACCACCACGCCATCCTGGGTGAAAGCGTTGAATCCCTGGGCATTGATCGTCACCGAATAGGTTCCGGGCTGAATATTTACTATTCGGAACTTGCCCTGATTGTCCGACGTGGCGGTGTCCTCTTTATTTGTTTCGGTGTTCCGAATTGTCACCGCGGCACCCGGCACCAATTCGTTGTTCGGATTGCTGACTGAGCCACCAATTGCACCAGTGGTTGTTGATTGGGCCATCGCCGCTCCACTCACAGCGAGAACCAAAACGCAGAGAAAAGAAAGCTTCATAATCTTCGACATAAACGGAACTCCTTAAGCATTAAAGTTGACGGTTGAGGGCGCCATCCGCGCAGCCAAATGGGCGCAGATTGTGACCTTGAATTCGGAAGTTAGTTGTATTAACCAAAACAAGAGATAGCGATTAGCAATTCAGTGCAGATGCGACCCTTCTATCACGCTTGGACTGAGTTCCGCAAGTTAAATGCAATTAAATCGAGGTGAACTCTGGCGACTAATTCGGTTTGATAACGGTTGGCAGTCTACATCAACTTATGCCTTCGCAAGACTCGTGCCGAATGTGAAACACCATTCATGCTGCCGCTTAAGGCCGCAGTTTCACCACTTATCAAATCGGACCGAAGGATCTCGCGATATCTTTGCTTAAATTTTGGATTTTGATCGGAAATCCAGGAAATAAACGCGACCGGAAACTCGACAGCTTTGCCGGAAGAAATTGAGTCTTTGTGCTTTGTACTTTGTACTTTGTACTTGGCATTCCAGGATGCGGGGAACAGATGCCAAAATACCAAGCACAAAGTTCAAGTTCTAAACGCGTTCGACAATCATGGCAATGCCCTGCCCGCCGCCAATGCACGCCGTTGCTAATCCGTACCTTCCGCCACGCCGGTGTAACTCATGCAGTACAGTGAGGACCAGACGCGCCCCGGTCGCTCCCAGAGGATGTCCCAGCGCAATCGCGCCGCCATTGACATTGGTGCGCGAACGATCCAGACCCAACTCTTTTTCCACAGCCAGGTATTGCGCGGCAAATGCCTCATTAACTTCGATGAGGTCGATGTCTGAAAGTTTTAGTCCCGCTCGCTCCAGAGCCTTACGCGTAGCCGGCACTGGACCAATGCCCATTATCTCAGGCTCGACACCGGCATAGGCCCAGCTGACGATTCGACCCATTGGTTTAAGGTTACGACCATTGACGAAGTTTTCGTTGGCAATCACCAGGGCCGCAGCACCGTCAACGATGCCGGACGCATTTCCCGCGGTGACGAAACCGTCTTTAGCAAAGGCCGGTTTTAGCTTCGCTAAAGCCTCCATGGTAGTTTCCGGCCTTAAGTGGTCGTCCTGCTCAAAAAGAAAACTGTCCTTACGCGTTTTTACTACAACTGGAACGATCTCGGCCGACAAGTAACACGCATCCTTGGCGCGTTTGGCTTCCTGCTGCGAACGAAGAGCGTAAGCATCCTGCTCTTCGCGCGAGATCTCAAATTTTCGGGCGAGGTTTTCTGCTGTACCTGCCATCGGAGTGTTGCAATAGGTATCAAGCAAGGCGACCATCAGGCTGTCTTCGAGCTTGCCCTGACCCAGGGCAAACCCTGATCTCGCTCCTCTTACGACGTGCGGCGCCTGCGACATTGACTCCATGCCTCCAACCAGTGCAGTTGCTGCTTCTCCCAGTTGAATCATCTGTGCCCCCGAGACGATCGCCTGAATGCCGCTGCCGCAAAGGCGATTTACGGTCAATGCGGGACGATCGAACGGGACTCCAGCTTTGAGAGCAACGTGCCGGGCACCGTAAATCGCATCGCCTGAAGTCTGCAGCGCGTTACCGATTACCGCGTGGTCGATCTCATCGGGAGCGACCTCGGCAGCGTCGAGGGCACCTTTAGCCGCCACTGCACCAAGGTCGATTGCTGAAACATCTATCAGCGCGCCTACATACTGGCCCATAGGCGTCCGCTTACCACCCAGAATGAAAACATCAGAAGACATATTTTTGCTGTGAGCCTCAAGGAAAAGTTTTACCTGGGAAGAACAATCGAGAGTACCAGATAGAAAAAGAGGGCGTCAATTTTGCTCACCACCTGACTTGTTCACTTGAGTTTGCCGGAGAGTTTTTGTAGTCTGCGGGTCATAGCGAGCGCTCGCCAGCTCGCGGGTGTCGCCTTACTGGACCATCGCTAATAAAAGGGTAATAAGAAAACCGCGTAATAGATCTTCGTTGCCCAGACACCGTGCTTTTTAGCGTGCAGACGTCGTTGTAAGTCCGCGAAAAGCGCGCAAGAAGAAATCGCTTAAGGAGTTAACCTCATGAAACTAAAATTTAGAAATGTCTCCCCCCGTCGCTTCACCTACCTGGTGCTTGTCGCATTTGTAAGCCTGCTGCTCATCCTGGTGGGATCAGCGCCCCTGAACGCACAAGGGCTTGACCGGATCGACCGTGAGCGTGCTCTCTCAATGCTCAGCAACGTCAAGGATGAACTCAAGAAAAACTACTATGACCCTTCCATCCGCGGTATGGACGTCGACTCGCGTTTCAAAATTGCGGAAGAAAAAATCAAACAGGCCAATTCCCTCGGGCAGGCATTCGGCATCATTGCCCAGGTATTGCTCGACCTTAACGACTCGCACACGTCATTCGCGCCACCTTCACGCGCGGTTAGTGTGGAGTACGGATGGCAGGTGCAGGCCATAGGCGATGAGTGCTTCGTAGCCGCAGTCAAACCTGGAAGCGATGCCCAGGCGAAGGGTATGAAGCCCGGCGACCTCGTGCTATCCATTGACGGTTACAAGCCCACGCGCAAAGAGCTCTGGAAAGTCGAGTATTACTACTACGCGCTGAGCCCCCGAGCGGGAATGCGACTCGTTCTACAGAGCCCCGGCCAGCAGCCACGCCAACTGGACGTGGCTGCAAAATTGCGCCAAGGGAAGAGAGTATTGAACTTGAGCGGTACGGGAACATCTAGTCAGGACATCAATGACTTGATCAGAGAATCAGAAGATGCCGACCGGCGAACCCACCACAGGTTTCAGAAACTCGGCAACGTGGTCGTCTGGAAGATGCCCACTTTCGCCTTCGAGCCGGAGCAAGTGAACAGCATTATGAACGATCACGTCAAAGGTAAAGACGCGCTAATCCTGGATCTGCGCGGCAACTCGGGTGGTTACGTCCGCACGCTGGAGATGCTTGTCGGCAACTTCTTCGATCACGATCTAAAGATTGCCGACCGCAAGGGTCGCAAAGAAAAGAAACCGATCAGCGCTAAGACCCGAGGCAAAGACATTTTCTCGGGAAAGGTGGTTGTGCTGGTGGACAGCAAATCTGCTTCGGCCTCGGAGCTGTTCGCACGTTTGATGCAAATCGAAAAGCGCGGCATGGTAATTGGCGACGTTTCCGCGGGCGCGGTAATGCAGTCGAGGTTTTACCAGCGCGAGCTGGGAGTCGAAACGGTCGTCTTCTACGGCGCCAGCATTACTGATGCCGACGTAATCATGTCTGACGGTAAGAGTCTCGAAAACACTGGGGTCATTCCAGACGAGCTACTCATACCAACAGCTCAGGATATGGCGGCCAACCGTGATCCAGTGATGACGCGAGCAGCTGAAGTTCTCGGAGTGAAACTTGATCCTGTCAAAGCGGGCGCGATGTTCCCCATCGAGTGGAAGTAGGGCTTTATCAGTCGATGAAACGGTGCGTGGCGCGGTAGCGATGGAGCAGCTCCTCGAGAAATCCCTCATAAGTAAAAGTTGCGAGATCGTAAGCAGGCCGGATCTTGTACATGATGGGGAGCGAAACACGCCAGGCCATCCATTGACGCGGTATCTCCTGCAGATCCCAGCGGCGGCGTAGAAACGTCTCAACAACCTGGATCTCGGATTCCATTAACTCACTGAGATCGGCGGTGAACTCCACCGGCTTAAACACTCGCCGTAACGCCGGATCACTCACCGCGGCCGCAAACACCTGAACGAAGGCCGGGGCCTCTGTCTCACGCTCACGGACCACCACCGTGCCAGCCACCAGGTCCCCAACCCGCTGGTCTCTCGCAGTGCTGAAAACTGAAATCAAACCAATCGAATAGAAGGGCGCGGGCATCATATCGAAGCTGCGCAGCAAGTTTCTTACCGCGGCCTCCCAGAAGGTAACCGGACGGCCGTCTTCGCGAATAACGCGCAGTTTGAGCCAACGCTTTCCAGGTGTCTGGCCATTCCAAAGCCACTCAAAGAAAGCGAAGTAGCCCGTAATGATTAGAAACAGCACCAGGATTAAGACTGCGTAGACCCACTTGGGGGCGCTCGTAAGCTGATCGCCCCAACTCGAATAGTTTGCCAGTGTGAAGAAACCAATCCCCATCAGGATCATCGTCAGCCCTTGCATGGCATGATCGACAGTGCAGGCGAGAAAGCGGTTGCCAATCGACGCCAGGGCGAAGTGCAATGGCACCCGCTCTGGGGTCTCGATAATCAGCGTGTCTTCTGTAGCAATAGCTGCCGACATTTTGCTAAAGCGCTCCGAGCTGTTTGAACATGCTCATAAAGTCGAAGTTGTTCCAGGCCTCGACGATCTTGCCGTCACGGACACGTACGATAGTTATCCCCGTGATCTCCATAGGCCGCTGGGTAGCCGCAAAGCCCAAACTGTCTGACTGATGTCTGCCGCGTACCGTGCAGCGCGCCGCGACCTTCTCGCCCTCGGTAACAGTATCTTCAACGACGACTTCGATATCGGGAAAGGCAGCCCGGAACTTCCCGAAGAAGGGCTTGAAACCGGCGGGTCCGCGCAGAGGCTCGCCACTCTCGTCAGCCAGGCCGTGGGCGATACCGTCCTCAGCAAACATCTCGTCGATTGCTTCTTCCCGACCCTTGTTCCATACCTCCTCAAACCAGCGGCGGATGAGGGCCTTGTTTTCATCTGACATGGTGTGCTCCCTTAGTTAATGAGGTTCGATCGCTTTGCGCAGTAGTGCCGATAGGCACGTAATGTTATAGCCCCGGCATCAATTGTTCTATGCTCTTCTCAGCTCCATAGGAGCGAAACATGCTGCTCCCAACGGAGCTCCGTGAACCCGATAGGGCGGTTTAGCCATAAACATTCGGCTTCTACGGAGCTTTCCCTAAAACACGTCTCCCTTGCGAAGTCCCAGACTTTCACTTTCCGCGTACACGGACGAAACGACGTTTGCCAACTCTTATGTCGAATCCTGGCTTGTCCGGCAGAATGGGATAGTACTTGTTAATCTCAGGATCGCAACGTTCACCGTCCACGGATACACCGCCTTGTTCAATAAGACGACGGGCTTCAGCTTTTGAAGAAGCTAATCCAAGTTCCACTAACAATTCTTTTAACTCCCAAACATCAAACCGAACCGTGCGCTCTTCAATATCATCCGGCATCTCTTTACGTACAAAGACCCTTCTGAATTGCTCTTCCGCTTCGTCCGCAGCTTGCTTCGAGTGAAAGTCGGCGATGATTCGTTTCGCCAAATCGACTTTCAGGTCGCGCGGATTACGCTCACCACCCGCCGCCGCCGAGCGAACGGCGGTGATCTCAGCTATCGACAGATCCGTCAGCAGTTCATAGTAACGCCACATCAGATCATCGGAGATCGACATTACTTTGCCAAAGATCTCCGACGGCGGCTCATTGATGCCGATATAGTTTCCGAGGCTTTTCGACATCTTCTGTACCCCATCTGTGCCTTCCAGGAGCGGCATGATCACGCAAACCTGCGCCTCCTGTTCATACTCGCGTTGCAGGTTGCGTCCCATCAGGAGGTTAAACTTTTGATCAGTGCCACCCAGCTCGACATCGGCTCCGAGCGCGACCGAATCGTAAGCCTGGGTCAGCGGGTAGAGCAGTTCGTGCAGCGCAATGGGGCGCTCGTCAGCGAGGCGTTTGGCAAAATCGTCGCGTTCGAGAATCTGTTTGACGGTGACATGTGAGGCTAAACGGATGAAGCCGTCCGAGCCGAGCTTGTCCATCCACTCTGCATTGAATCGAATCTCGGTCTTTTCAGGATCGAGAAGTTTGAAAATCTGCTGTTTATAGGTTTCGGCGTTAGCATTGATTTCTTCGCGCGTGAGTTGCGGACGAGTGGCAGAATTGCCGGAAGGGTCGCCAATCAGACCGGTAAAGTCGCCGATTAAAAAAATGACCGTGTGGCCGAGATCCTGAAACGCCCGCAACTTACGAATCACCACCGTGTGCCCCAGGTGAATGTCGGGAGCAGTTGGATCGACACCGAGTTTGATTCGCAGCGGTCTGCCCGTCTTTACGGACTTTTCCAACTTGGCTCGCAGCTCATTCTCGCGAATGATTTCAACGGTGCCTTTACGCAGGTACTCGAGCTGTTCCTCAATTGTCATTGCTGAATCGTAAATCGCTCGTGTCAACTCGTAAATAGCTGACGCTGAAATCGGCGTAACTGATTATTGAGAACCCGACGGCCAACCACCTCATACTCTCCACTAACAATAAGAGCGACAGCTTCAGGATAGATCAGATGCTCCTGCTCCAATATGCGAGCAGAGAGGCTTTCTTCGCTGTCATCTTCTAATACGGGCACGGTTCTTTGGGCGATGATGGGACCGCCGTCGAGCGTCTCATCGACGAAATGTACCGTGCAGCCGCTCCATTTAGCCCCGTGGTCTAAAGCTTGTCGCTGCGCAGCGAGACCGGGAAACGCAGGAAGCAAACTCGGGTGGATGTTGAGGATACGTCCGCGGTAGGCGTCGACAAAATAGCTCGATAACAGACGCATGTAGCCGGCCAGACAGACAAGATCAATCCGGCGTTCGTTGAACGCGGTCACAATCTCATGTTCGTGCTCCTCACGCGTGCGGCTGCCTCGCTCGATTACGAGTGTTTCTATCCCACGTTGCTTAGCGTGACTAAGCCCCGCCGCCTTAGGCTTATCGCTGATAACTATGGAGACAGTCGCGCACGGAATGCGTCCCGACCTAACCGCCTCGGCCAGAGCGCTCATGTTTGATCCACGTCCTGAGATGAGGATTCCGAGGCGACAAATCGAACTTGGGCTCGTCACGCTGACCTGCCAAACACAAAAGTATAGGAGCTAATGAAGATGGCAGTATACGGATGCGATGCGGAAGCGTCGAGCCGGTCTCCTGCTAAGAAGTCTCTGATTCCAAGGGTTCGGCAGCTTTAAGGTGGAAGATGTCGATGAGTTTCGGCTCCAACTTACCCCCGTCTTCTTCCGGGCGGTCTATGGCGATAACGTAACCCGTCAAATCGTTTGGCCGCAGCCGGAACCGGATGAACTGCTTGAAACTCTCAATTCTCGCCGCGCCCCCCGCTTCGTTGTTGTGACCATTGAACCCGAGGCAAACGGCGAAATACCATCCCACCCAGACACAACTAAGCAAAGCTCCAAACACAGACGCCATAACGATGGGTACCAGCATCCACCATTGGCCAAGGCCATTCCACGGGGGACCCAGCCTGTTCCACCATTCACCGCCCCACCACTCATAAGCGGCAAAAGATTCCGGCGTTTGCCCAAACTCGTGTGGGAAGAAGAGTGCCTTGGCCCAGCCCAGGTGCGAATAGGATATAAGTATTTCGTAGATGAGCGGCGGCAGTCCCAGCATAATGCCGCCGAACACGAGCCAGGCAATCAAGAGTTTCCAGCGCCAACGCCGGTTATTGCTCATCAAGTATTGCCCGACTTTTATAAACCCCAACACTACCAGTAGCGCCATGGCCACAGTTAACCAGGTACCTTTTTTTATTAACAGAAGGGCTACTCCCAATTGCAAGAGCCAGTGGAAGAAGCCAATAAGCAACATTCTGGATTTCTTCCAACCCTTTTGGTTCTGACCGCCCATTGAAAAAGCAATGTAGATTAGTAGGGCGAATGTTGCGAGCACGACGGTCACAAACAGCATGTCGGAAACGAGATATGCCGGTAGGTTATTCCTTCCAAACAACCAGAGGCCTGCCGCCAGACTTACAACTGCGGCAACGGATAACCCCCAGGTAATCGCCCAATCCCGACTTTCCACTCTTCGTTTAGAGGCTTGTTCAAACAACCAATCGCTATAGCGAATGCTGAATATGACCGAGGTGGCGGCCCAAACTACCGTCAAAAGAACCCAAAGACTGTTGCCAAAAGGCGTTATGAAGTCACGGTAAGGCATAATCGAGAAAATGCCGACGACGCCTAAAACAATGTTGATAAGGAAGGTCACCCAAAGGGTCATTTTTACTTTTCTCGCAGTAACCCGAAGCTCTTCCTCCTGCTCCTGCCGAGGCTTGGGCCTGACCTTGTTCGCCTCGTCCTGTCTCTGCGATTTCTTGTAGGCGCGTTCGCTGAGGATGAAGGTCAGAAAAATGACTCCCACGGTCGTAAGGAGCATTCCCATGCCGATAGCGAAATCAGGTGGCCACTTCACAGAGCACTTGCCCCACAAGAACTTCGGATCGCCTTCAGCACATCTTTCCTGGCCCGGCGGAACAGTCGCAAATTCAGGCCTCCAGGTTGGTGCGGCAACCCTTATCGATCTCCATAGTATGAATGGTTCTACCTCCTCCGGTTGAAGGCTGGTTGCGGCCGTCGTGAGGCTTGCAGGACGACTCGGACCTGGCGCCGATCTCCCGACTTGCTGTTGAAGTTGCTGCTCTGTCGCCTGCGGCGTCATGGTCGACTGCGTTGTAGGAGACGCGGTGGCAATCAGCTTGTAGCGCTCCGGTTCTGTGAGGTTCAGCACCGTGAAGGGGGCAAAATTGTGGATAGCCTGTCGACTACTCTCTCCGGCGATGGCTGCAAAGGTAAGGAGCATGGCAAAGACTCCGCCGAGCACCCAAACTCCGCCGCCTTTCAACACATTGATAGGGTTAAATATTTCCGCGGCCACGGCGTTCCGCGATTCGTCCTCGGAAGGATAGAGAGCCTGCTCCCTGATCTCATCAACGTAAGTAGTGGAAGGGTGATGAAAAGCTCCTCCTAAGCCGGATACCACCGAGGCGTAATTTGGCGCTGCTTCCTGCTTTGCCGTCGGGTTATCAGTACGCGCAAGGTGCGACGTTCTGCTGGAGGGTCCCCAGTACCTCGCATATTGGTGAACATCTCCAGAGAGATCAAGACGGATCTGGTTAGGGTCCAGTACCTCATCTCCATTCTCTGCCCATTTGTTCTTCTCGTCGTCTTCCCATTTGGATCGCGGAAGGAAGCACCGTCGAAGATTGAGCTGAAAAAAAGCTCTGGACGACTTCTCATCGTCTCGGCTGGCTGACTTGCCGAAGATAGTAGTCGGGGCACTGGTTGCGACGATCAATCTTTCTGGTGTCCTCTTACCTTTGACGCTCATAAAAAAATCGCGTTGGCGCTCGTCTATCTTGCCCACTTCGGTGTCCAAACCCCACAGCATCCATTTGAAGGGAAGGCGTAATGCCAGATAGCTCGCCTGTTGGAGCCTTTTAAAGCCTCGGCTCATAAGCTGAGCCGCAGACAGGTCATCATCCGCGTAAACCTTGTCTTCACTTCGGCTGCGTACCGGAAGCCGGAATTGTCTTCTGAATCCATCGAGCATGTCGTAGTAGTCGTGATTCCCGGGTATACCGAAGAGTGGGCGGCGATTCTTTCCAGTGGCGCGGTCAGCTACATTGTCGATTCGCCTATTTACCTTCTGCAGGTCTTCGTCGAGGTCTCGATAGGCCCAGTCAAACGGTGTCTGGAAGCGCGTGTGAAGACTGGCATAGTCAGACAGGTGGTAACACGTGTCGCCGCCAACCAGGAGAAACTCACCCCGAGGCAATTGTCTGAGCTCTCCCTCTCCAGCTTCGACGTCATGGTCTAACTCTGCGCTGTTTTCACCCCTGGGGGGCTTATGCTCCTTTTCCCTTTCCTCCAGATACTCGGGTAGTGTCCTTTTCCTTACCACCTCGGGCGCAATCCTTCCCCTGAGAATCATGCCACTAGATGGCTTGCCATCAGCTCGCGAAGCCAACAATGCGTTAACCCAGAGATTGCTCAGGGAAAGGTAAGCAATGCTATAAGTGGCTTTCATGCCGTCCCCGGTGTCAGAGATATAGTCAAACCAGAACTCGTTTTTCTGCTTCCAGGACTCTTCGTGGGCAGTATCGGCAATGGGCAATTCAACGGGCGCGCTTTCAGGCTGATCGGGGTAAAGCGTCTTGAAAGTTTCCCGGGCTTGATCTGACTGCTGCCTATCGAACGAGTAAACTTTCGCATCCATCCAATCGCGAGCGTCGATTTTGGTGCCGAAGGCGGTGTAGACCAGGGTCGACTTGAAGGACGCTATCAGTTGGCGGCCGAGCAGCCAGGCTACAGGTGGCTCATACACTCTCTGATCGGCGCCGCAGTCATTCTTAATGCAGTACCTCGCGTTGGTTTGCAGGAGTTCACCACACTTAATACACTTCGCAGCCTCTGATCCAACTATCAGCCGGGCGTCACATCCCTTACAGACTTCCCGCTGTTGATCATTAACCCGTCTGCATCTCCGACAGTAGATCTCGGCTGCCGTGGCTTTTTGAAAAGTCTTTTTGACCTGTGTTTTACGCTGGGGCTGTTTTGCCATGAGTTTCCCCTTTCATGGAGTTTAAGTGCTTACTAACGGCGACCGGCGAGTCACGATATTGAGGTAGCGAGTTCGCGGCCGGGGAATAGGCATCTAGGAGACCTTAAGAGAACTTCACTTCTTGCGGGCCAGGAGTGACCGAACCAATCGTGTAACAGAGCTCGCGAAGACTTTTGATGTGAGACTGAATGAATTCCGCTTTGTCCTGGGCGCAAATTATAATCATTCCGGCGCCCATGTTAAAGGTTCGAAACATCTCTGCTTCGGGAACCTGTCCGATTTCTTGCATCAGGCTGAAGATGGGCAGAATAGGCCAAGTGCCTTTGCGGATTTCCACAGACGTGCCTTCCGGCAAGATGCGGGGGATGTTGTCCGTGAGTCCACCGCCAGTAATGTGAGCGAGACCTTTCACTACTCCCGCATCCAGCAATCCGTCGAGTGCTTGAAGATAACTTACGTGCGGCTGCAGCAACGCTTCGCCAACCGTGGTTCCGAGTTCCTCAAGCTCCGTGTCTACTGTGTAGCCGGCCACTTCGAGGAAGAGTTTACGGGCCAGTGAATAGCCATTGGTGTGCAAACCAAGAGAGGGAAGCGCGAGTACCACGTCGCCGGCTTCAATGCTCTTCCCATCGATCACTTTCTCACGATCGGCAACGCCGACAATAAACCCGGCCACGTCGTATTCCCCGTCAGCATAGAAGCCGGGCATCTCGGCGGTCTCCCCGCCAAGAAGAACGCAACCGTTCTCGCGGCAGCCATCGGCAATGCCTTCCACCACGCTCGCTACCACCTCAGGCGAAAGCTTTCCGGCGGCAATGTAATCCAAAAAGAAGAGTGGCCGGGCGCCCTGGACGAGAATGTCGTTGACGCAATGGTTAACCAGATCGCGCCCAATCGTATTGTGCACGCCGGTGAGAAAAGCAATCTTCAGCTTGGTTCCCACGCCGTCCGCTGATGCAACCAGGACAGGGTGGCCGAGCCGCGGGAAGGCGCCGTCAAACATTCCGCCAAAGCTGCCGATTTCCGAAAGTGTTCTCTGATTGAAAGTTTGCCGGGCAAGTTCTTTGATCTTCGCAGTCGCGCGGTTGGCGGCGTCGATATCCACACCGGCGTCACTGTAGGTTATTGGCTTGCTCATTTGTTACGCGTGAATCGTGAATCGTAAATCGTAAATCGTGAAAGAGAGTCTGGCACGGCGCGGCTTGTGGTTGCTCGGATTAGTTAAGCGACAACTATTTACGATTTACTATTTACGATTTATGTTCTTCGGCTTCGGGGGTGGTCCAAAGTCTCCATAAGCTATGAAGCCGGCCCGAGAAGAATCGTCCTTCTGCGCCAGCCGCCCCTCCCACAGATCGCTTTTGGCTTCTTTGGCTGTCGCGATCTTGTAGTCGTTTTCTTTGCCTCTGGTGGTGATCGTGATCTCTCCCTGTAAGTCTGTTCGGTAGAGTTTCACCCCGGCGGCTTTCAGACGATCCAAAACCACTTGTGCCGGATGGCCGTAGCGGTTCCATTCGCCACAGGAAACTATCGCCACCGCGGGCTTCACGCGCTCGAGAAAGTCCGCCGCAGTCGCGTACTTTGAGCCGTGATGAGAAACCTTGAGAATGTCCGTCTGAAGATTCAGATCTTTTGTAAGCAGGCGGTGCTCGGTTTGTTGCTCCGCATCACCCGGAAGCAACATTGAGAAATCTCCATAGTCCAGCCTCGCCACAACCGAATTCGCGTTCGGCTCATTGCCGCCGGCTTTCATTTGTTCTTTGGTGAAGAACGGTTGACTGGGAGCAAGAATGGTAAGCAGTGCGCCGCCGCCGAGGTCGTACTTCTTCCCCGGTTCAGCCTTTTCATACTGCGCGCCACTCTGGCTTACCGCTTCCTTGTACTCTTCGTAAAACCGGATGATCGAAGATTTCTTGTCCGTTCTTCTTGCTGGCGGTTTCGGATTCCTTAAGACTCTTGGGGCTGGAGTTGGGGTGGGCGTGGCTTCCCAACCCGGGGGCGCGGAACCATTGTCGATCACATTCAGAACCTTGGTTACTTTCATTACTTCATCGACCGCTCCCAGGTGGTCCGGATGAGGATGAGTAGCGATAAAGTAATCGATTTGCTGCACGTTATACCGCTTGAGTGCATCGAGTACTATTTTCCCTTTGCCGGCATCGCCAGCGTCCACCAGAACCGTTTTGCCGGCGGGGGAGATAATCAGGATTGAATCGCCGTTGATGGGACCTACGTCAAGGATATGAACCTGCAACTCGCCTCCTGAAGGCGGGGGCGGTTTCGTTTTCCACCAGTTAACGGCAAAGTCTTTGCCAAAATAAACAGCGACGCCAGCAACAAGTGCTACCAGGGCTACCGCGCAGCCACAGCCTTTCGTTGCCCTCCCCACTCGTTCACACCTCAGTCTAAAATGTCCGCAGTTTAGAAATCATTCCACCAGTCGTGCCGGTTCAAGCGAGGCGTTGATGTTAGTAAATCACTCTCGGTCCATGCGCGGAATCGACCTGATTAAGCACGCGTTTCACTTCAGGTGCGAGGTGTTCACCTCTCCCATAGGCTTCTAGCGCTTCTCTGGAGTTCAGTACAGCCCAAATCTCATGGCGCGTGATGACTTGCTCAATCGCGAGCACGAAGCGGTCGCCACTTTTGATTTTGATCTTCTCCGGAAGTCGGAGAGTTAGATCCTTCGTTGCATAGGCTGCAAGTTTTGGGGCTGCAGTTCGGCTGGCCATCATTCGCATTCTATTAGCTGACCTCAACCTTCGGCGGGCACAGGCTCATGCTCGCGTTCCCACATCGTTTCAGCACTTGGCGTGATCCGAGTCGGATACTTTTCATTCCAGCACGCCACGCAGGAAGAATCAGCGCTAATGCCAGTCGCTTCGATCATTCCCTCGAGCGAAAGGTAACCAAGAGAATCCGCCTCAATGAACCTTCTTATTTCGTCGACCGACATTTGCGCGGCAATTAAATCCGACTTGTTTGGCGTATCGATGCCGTAGTAGCACGGACTAATAGTCGGCGGGCAGCTGATGCGCAAGTGAATCTCTTTAGCGCCCGCTTCACGCACCATTCTCACAATCTTTTTCGAAGTCGTGCCACGCACGATCGAGTCATCGATCAGCACTACTCGTTTGCCGTCGATCAAATGACGGACCGGATTAAGTTTAATGCGCACGCCGAATGAGCGAATTGATTGCCTCGGCTCGATGAAGGTGCGGCCCACATAATGATTGCGCACCAGGCCAAACCGAAAACTGATTCCGCTTTGCGCAGAATATCCAATCGCGGCCACTGTGCCTGAGTCGGGAACGGGCACGACCAGATCAGCATCAGCAGGTTGCTCTATCGCGAGGCGTTTGCCCATCTTGTGCCGCGATTCATTCACCGAATGGCCATAGATCAGCGAATCTGGTCGCGCGAAATAGACATGCTCGAAGAGACACATGGAATGCTTCTGCGGCGGCAGCGGATGGGACGAGCGCAGACCGTCTTCATCGATGACGATCATCTCGCCGGGCTCGACATCGCGAACATACCGCGCATCAATCAAATCGAAAGCGCAGGTTTCGGAGGCCACCACCCAGGCATCTCCCAAACGTCCCAGCGCCAGAGGTCGAAAACCGCGGGCATCGCGGATGGCGATTAACTCCGAAGGTGTTTGAAAGAGCATTGAGAATGCGCCTTCCGTCTTGCGCATCACTTCGGGAATCGCCTCCCGAACACTGGCTGCCTGCGAGCGCGCCACGCCGTGGAGGATCACTTCCGTGTCGGACGTCGCCGAGAATATCGCACCCGCTTTTTCCAGTTTGCGTCGTTCTTCGCGCGCGAAAGGAAGGTTGCCGTTGTGGCAAACTGCAATCTGCCCGTGCTGACAGGTAACCAGAAATGGCTGCGCTTCTCGGATCGATACTTCGCCGGCAGTGGAGTAACGAACATGACCTATGGCGCTGGCGCCGGACAGGCGATCAAGACGCGATTGATCGAACGCCTCAGCAACATGACCCATTGCCCGTTCCAGGCGCAATTCCGAGCCATTCGAACTGACGATGCCGCAAGACTCCTGACCCCGATGTTGGAGAGCGTAGAGTCCTAAATAGGTTAGCCGCGCGGCATCCGCGTGGCCGAAAATCCCGAAGACGCCGCATTCGTCACGAAACTTGTCCAGAATTATTTCGCTCAATTTATCCGTACCGATCTCAGTATTAAGATTATTAAGATACCTCGTGAGCTTACTTCGCATTCCGAAAGCTTTCAACCCGTCGAAGCGCTTAGCCCACAGTACCCAAATGACTTTGTCTCCGGTATCATAACAACGAAGGCGTTGGAAACGCTTAGGCCGCCTTAGCAACCACCGTCGGGAATCTCGCCATCTTTTGGGGCGCGCGAGAACAAGCTTAATGAAGCATGCATTTCTGCCTATCATCTGGGCCTTGACGCTGACTGGGTTTGTGGCGTCGGCCTCAGGTCCAGTCGAACCGCAGAGCAATGCCCTAAGCACAAGTCCAGGCACTGCAGCAGCAATCTATGGCAAGAGATGCGCGTCGTGCCACGGCAAGGATGGCAGAGCAAAAACCTTCAAGGGAAAGTTGCGATCTGCACGTAACCTTACCGACCCGCAATGGCAAGCCAATGTTAGCGATGAGCGTATGTTCAACTCAATCATGAACGGCAGGGGCAAAATGCCGAATTATGGGAAGAAGCTATCCGAGGCGGAAATTAATTTGTTGGTTTCATACGTTCGAGGGTTAAAGAGTATAGGCATCGAGCGTTCACAATCGCCCTCGGGCTCGATTAACCCAATGCGTCCTGGTAAATTTAGGAAATGACCACTCCAGGCATTATCTTCCGGCTGGTGACACTGGTGCTGCAAGCAGCTTTGGTGCTCGGGCTTTTCTCTGCCGGATGGCTTATCTATAGGAGGCTGCCCACTCAGATTGCAAAGTCGACCGAAGAACGAACCAAAGACGCTTTGATTCAGCTAATCATGCGGCCGGCCCCACAGATGGCCGATGTGGCGCTGGATGTGACAGTTGAATTCTATCCGGTGGATATTGTTGCGGTGCATCATGAATACTTCACTGAGCGGCGCGCCGGCAAACGTTTCGATGATTTTCTGAGTGAGCGCATGAATGGCCGGCGGCCCATAACAGCACGCCTCGACCAAAGCGGACGGGCGCTGGTGAGTATCAGTCCCGGCAACTGGTGGGTGCACGCGGGGCTTGCCGGTGAAGAAGATCTCGAGTGGCGACTGCCAGTGAGTGTTGCCGGGTCAAAACAGACGATTGAACTAACTCCTCAAAACGCCTACACGCGCACGAAAAGCTTCTAGATTTGTCAGTAGTCAGTAGTCAGTTGTCCGTGGATGCTTCTGCGGTGGTTCAATCGTTTGCGCTCAAAAACTCCAGGGAAGCCGGAAGATGCAACTGACTACTGACCACTGACAACGCAAATGAAAGCCCTGCGAGTCGAGAAAAACAAAATCGCCGTTCGCGACATTGGGTTGCCGGAGCGAGGGCAGGAAGCAATTGTGCGAGTGCTGCTTTCCGGAATCTGCAACACCGATATTGAGATCACACGTGGCTACGCCGGCTTTAAAGGAACTATCGGTCACGAATTTGTGGGTATCGTCGAAGACTCTCCTGACGGCACGCTGGTGGGTCAAAGAGTAGTGGGTGAAATCAATGCCGGCTGTGGTGAATGTGAACTCTGTCGTGCGGGCGATCCGCGTCACTGCCCCAAACGGACCGTGCTGGGAATCTTAGGACGTGATGGAGCTCACGCGGAATTCCTGCGGCTTCCCCTGATGAACCTTCTCCCGGTGCCGGAGAGAATTGCTGACGAACACGCAGTCTTTGCTGAACCCCTCGCCGCAGCCTGCGGAATTATGGACCGCACGCCAGTTACTAAAGACAAGGATGTGGCCGTAATCGGAGATGGCAAGCTTGGGTTGCTTTGTGCTCAGGTGATGGCATTGACAGGGGCGTCTGTTCTGTTAATCGGTAAGCATCCCGAAAAACTGCGCATTGCTGAAAGACGTGGAATCGAGACAGATACCGCGAAAAGCGCAGGCAAAAGAACCCGTGAGTTTGATGTGGTCGTCGAAGCCTCGGGCTCAGCGTCGGGCTTCAACACAGCCGTGGGTCTTCTGCGGCCGCGCGGCGTGTTGGTTCTCAAGTCTACCTTTCATGGCACAACGCAGATAAATGCGGCAACGATTGTGGTAGATGAAATCAGCATCGTCGGATCACGCTGCGGGCGATTAGCACCAGCATTGGATCTGCTGAAAAAGGGCGCCATCGACGTGGATAGCCTGATTAGCGAGGAATACCCGCTCCAGGATGGATTGATGGCCATGGAGCGCGCCACCAAAAAGGGAGTATTGAAGGTGTTTCTCCGGCCGTGAATGGAGACGGGGAGACGCGGAAAGGGGTGAAGGGTCGAACCGGAGATGTTGGAAGCCTCAAAGCCGCGGCGGATGTTGGAAGTTCTCCCCCATCTCCCCCATCTCCCCATCTCCCCATCTCCCGTCGCCGCATCTCTTTTGCCCCCAGCTTCGCGTTTAGCTATACTCTGAATTCTCCAATACGTGCCCGACTGTGTCCCAGCCGCTTGGTGCCACCTCTCGGGTGCCCGATTTCGGTTTTTCCCAAAAAGGCGGTGGGTTATGTTCGAGCTTCCTAAAGACCAGACAACAGTTCAAGAATGGGCAATTTTGCGGAAGCTGCGGGTTTGGATTGCCGCGCTCGCAATTGCGTGTCTTGTCGCCGGGGTCGGTATCGGCGCCATGCTTTCCGGCCAGCCGACGGTAGCGCAAAACGAAACGCAGATTGCGCGCGCTCCTGAAGCCCTCTCCGCTTCGTTTGCCGAGATTGCCAGGCGTGTCGAGCCGGCAGTCGTAAATATCGAAACCATGACCGCCGCTCCTGAGACGGCTGATAAGGATGATGCTGACAAAGACGATCAAGCCTCAAACAACTCACTGCTTGATATGTTTCGTCGCCAGGCTCGCCGGCCATCTCGCGGTGTAGGAAGCGGATTCATCGTCAGTCCGAAGGGTTACATTCTTACAAATGAACACGTCATCGAAGGAGCTACCAGGATTACTGTCGGACTGCAATCCGGCGAGAAGTTTCGAGGTAAGATAATTGGCATCGATGAAGAGACGGATGTTGCGGTGATCAAGATCGAAACGTCGCAGGACCTGCCGACCGTCACCCTGGGCGATTCGAATGCGGCGGAGGTGGGCGACTGGGTCCTGGCAATGGGTTCGCCCTTCGGATTGGACCAGACCGTCACGGCCGGAATCATTTCCAAAAAAGAAAGAGAGACTCCCTACTTCACAAGTTTCCAGCGCTTCCTGCAAACCGATGCGGCGATCAATCGCGGCAACAGCGGTGGGCCTTTGGTGAATATGCGCGGAGAAGTGATTGGTGTGAATTCGCAGATAGCCACTTCCACGGGCGACTATAACGGAATTGGGTTTGCACTTCCGGCTAATGAAGCCAACTTCGTCTATCGCCAAATTGTATCCCAGGGCAAGGTGCGTCGCGGCTTTCTCGGCATAACGCTCGACTCAGTTAAAGATGAGTTTGCCAAAGTCTATGGTCTACCCGAGGCCAAAGGCGCGATTGTGATGGATGTTACGCAGACCAGGGATGGGCAGTTAACACCCGCGGCCAAGGCCGGTATGCAGTCAAACGATATCATTGTCGAGTTCAATGGACAGCCGGTAGCCAACGCTCAGGATCTGATTCAGAAAGTTGCGAGCAGTCCCGTGGGCCAGTCGGTGGCGTTGACGTATCTGCGCGACGTCGATGGCAAACTTGTGAAACACACAGCGAATGTTGTGCTGGGTGAGAGACCTCCACCTCAGGCGATACCCAACACCGCAGACGCGGGCGAAAAGAAGAAAGAGTCCGACACCAGGGGAAATGGGCCGCAGCTCGGAATCACCCTCGCGGAAATCACGCAACAACTGATCGCGGAAAAACACTTGACTGGTGTGCGCGGTCTCTACGTCAAGAATGTCGACCCTAACGGCCTGGCGGCGGATGTGCGAGTTGCGGGCGGCCAGCAGGCCTTGAGTGAAGGCGACGTAATCACGCGCATCAATCGGGTTCCGGTCACCACCCTCGCTGATTTCCAGCGCATGCTCAACGCGCTGAAACCAGGCGATCCAATCGTATTGCACGTTTCCCGGTATCAACGTGACGTCGATCGAATAGTGCAGCGAATAGTACAGTTTACCTACCAATAAAACAGGTGTCAGGTGTCGGGTATCGGGTGCCGGAAAGGCCCGGTTCAACCGGCACCTGGCAGCTGACACCCGGCACCCAAATATGGCTCAAGCAAAAAAGGCCCTCGTAAGAACGCCTCGGAAACAAAATGGTCGTACTGCGCTCCGTGCTTCCGTAAAAACCTACCACAACTACATCGGTGGCGAGTGGATTCCGAGTGAATCGGGCGAAGTATTCGAAAACATCAATCCCGCCGACACTCGCGACACCATCGGCCGTTTCCCGCTTTCCACCAGCGCGGATGTAAACGACGCGGTCAACGCTGCCCAGGAAGCTTTCGATCGCTGGCGCCATACGCCTGCCCCACGTCGTGCGGAAATCCTTTTCCGACTCGGAGAGATCCTCATTCGAAATAAGGAAGAGTTCACTGCCGACATGACTCGTGAGATGGGAAAGGTTTTGAAGGAAGCAGGCGGCGATGTTCAGGAAGCCATTGATTGCACTTACTACACAGCAGGCGAAGGACGTCGTCTACACGGTTTTACTACCCCAGCGGAGATGCCCGACAAGTTTGCCATGTGTGTGCGTCAACCGGTGGGACTCTGCGGCTTGATTACACCGTGGAATTTCCCGATGGCTATTCCTTCGTGGAAACTCATTCCTGCTCTCATCTGCGGCAACACCGTCGTCCTAAAACCCGCTGAAGACACCCCCCTCTCGACATACAACCTGGTGAAAGCTTGCGAAGAAGCCGGCATTCCACCTGGAGTCGTGAATCTCGTGACGGGCTACGGCGAGCCTGGAGCCGCATTGACCAACCATCCCGCCTTGCGGTTGATATCGTTCACCGGATCGACGGAGACCGGGCGATTGGTCGCCTCGGCCTGTGCCGAACGCAACGCGATCTGTTCGCTCGAGATGGGGGGTAAGAACGCGATCATCATCATGGACGATGCCGATATCGATCTGGCGATCGAGGGAGCGCTGTGGGGCGCTTTTGGAACGTCTGGCCAACGCTGCACTGCATCATCGCGCTTGATCGTACACAAGAAGGTTTACAAGAAATTTTCGCAAAAGCTGGTGGAACGCACCGAGGAACTCAGAGTCGGCAATGGCGCAGACCCGAAGACTGACGTGGGTCCGGTAATCAATGCCGCCGCCGTCGAGAAGATCATGGGCTACATCGACATCGGCCAGAACGAAGATGGCGCTATTCTGGCCTGCGGTGGCAAACGACTCACGCGCGGCGATTACTCACACGGTTATTTCATCGAGCCAACTGTATTTGCAGACGTGGCTCCCGACATGCGCATTGCGCAGGAAGAGATTTTTGGGCCGGTCACTGCAGTGATTCCCGCCAACTCGCTGGACGACGCGGTCAAGATTGCGAATGGAGTTCGTTACGGATTGTCCGCAGCAATTTACACCCGCGACGTCAATCGAGCCTTCCACGCAATGAATGAGATGTACACCGGCATCTGCTATATCAATGCATCGACGATAGGAGCCGAGGTTCACCTGCCGTTTGGCGGAACTAAGGCCACTGGCAATGGACATCGCGAAGCCGGAACACAGGTACTCGATATCTTCTCCGAATGGAAATCCATTTACGTTGATTACAGCGGAAAGCTTCAGCGAGCTCAGATTGACGAAGTAAAGCTGTAAGAAACACGATCAACGCTCTACTCATACAAATCCCATCCATGACTGGAGTATCAACCACGTGATTGTCGGTCTGCCGAAAGAGATCAAAGATAATGAATACCGTGTGGGCTTAACACCTGCCGGCGTCCGCGCCCTGACCGACGCGGGCCACCAGGTGGTGGTCGAACGGACCGCAGGCGAAGGCTCAGGGTTTGAGGACGGGCTCTATGAAAAGGCAGGCGCCCAGATTCTCGGATCCGCTGACGACGTTTGGGCCAGGGGTGAGATGATTGTCAAAGTCAAAGAGCCGATTAAACCCGAGTACGAACGAATGCGGGAAGGCCACTTGCTCTTTACCTACCTTCATCTGGCGCCGGACAAACCACTCACCGAAGAGCTTCTCAAACGCAAAGTTACGGGCATCGCTTACGAAACTATTACCGATCGGCGTGGCGGCTTGCCGCTGTTGACACCCATGTCTGAGGTCGCCGGTCGTATGGCCATCCAGGTAGGGGCCCACTATCTTGAGAAGATGAGTGGCGGCCGCGGTATTCTGCTGGGAGGTGTCCCCGGTGTGCCCGCAGCCCGCGTGGTGATAATCGGCGGCGGCGTGGTGGGAACGAACGCTGCGAAGATTGCCGTGGGCATGGGCGCGCATGTGACCATAATCGACAATAACCTCGACCGCTTGCGCGAGCTTGACGACATATTCCTCTCAAAGATCTCAACGCTGGCTTCCAGTGCCTACATGATCCAGGACGCCGTCTCGGAAGCCGATCTGATCGTGGGTGCGGTGTTGGTGCCCGGGGCTTCTGCGCCCAGGCTAGTCACCAGAGGCATGCTCAGAAATGTTCCCAACGGCGCGGTCATCGTCGACGTGGCGGTTGATCAGGGTGGCTGCATCGAAACAACGCGTCCCACAACGCACTCAGACCCCACCTACTATGTCGAAGGCGTCTTGCATTACTGCGTGGCAAACATGCCAGGGGCAGTCCCGCGCACGTCTACCTTCGCGCTTACCAATGCAACTCTTCCTTATGCGCTCCGACTCGCCAACAGGGGATTCTTCGAGGCGATTACTATCGACCCAGGATTGAAGGCGGGAGTAAATACTTATGCCGGGCACTGTACCTATGAAGCCGTGGCGACTTCGCAAGGATTGAAATACACTCCACTCGACGAATTGATCGGAACCAGCAGCGCAAGGATGGCCTGAATCGTCACTTCCTCGCTAGCAGTAACTCGGCCACGCATTCCGTGAGCTCCTCCGCGGACACAGGCTTTGAAAACACCGCGTCTGCGTGTTCCTCTTCCGGGCCCCTTTCCTTTCGTTCCATCCCGCTCAAAAGGATGATCGGGATGTGAGAAAGTTGCGGGCTGTTGCGGAGAAACCGGCACAGTTCGTGACCGCTGAGGTTAGGCATCATGGCATCCGTAATCACTATGTCTACAGACGCGGTCATCGCTAACTTCATACCCGCGAGCCCGTCTGCCGCCGAGAGCACTTCGTAACCTGCCCGCTGCAGAGTAACTTCAACATAACGCCTCAGAGCATTGTCGTCCTCGACCAGCAAGACCCGGGCACGCGGATGCTCTGCATCCTGGGTCGCTGAATCCAGCGGCTCGGGCGAAGCGATCTCGTTCTCGTTTTGTTCTGTGATCTCTTTCAGGTTGCCATCTAAAGAAGCACTTCCGAGCCGGTGAGTGAGGCTTGAAAGAGCTCAGCCCCGGAAAAACGGGCCGTAGACGCAGAGTAAATCCGACCAGACGGCTTGTCAACGTTTCCCACTGTTAGCTACTGGTTCATTAATTGTAGGGGTGTCCCCCGTGGGCACCCCATCGTGGATAATTGTCAGGACGTTAACAGCTAAGTCCCACGATGGGGTGCCCACGGAGTATCCCAGCTCATAAATCGAGCTAATGCATTAATGAAACCTATAATGGTTTCTAAGGAGGGACACCCCTACAATCTCTCAGGCTTAGCGCTCCCCGTTTTAGTCAATAAACTGGCGCTGCCAGAGTTCCAGGTTCAGTAGTTGAAATACCTGGAGGTTATAGTCTTCACGTCCTGAGATGTTTGCTTTCACAATTCGTTTAACTTCTGCAGGTCGAAAGAGCCCGCGGCGTTTTACAGTTTCCTCAGACAAGAGTTCTTCAACCAACGGACGAAGTGGGCCGCGCAACCAGGAGCGGATCGGAGCCCCGAAACCGGCCTTCTTCCGCCACACAACTTCATAGGGTAAAACCTTCTCGAGCGCTCGTTTCAGAGCGTATTTTCGTTTGAAACCATGGAGCTTCAGACCGGGCGGCATGCGTGCAGCCAGTTCAATCATTTGCCGATTCAGGAACGGAACCCGCACTTCCAGATTGGCAGCCATGGAAGTTTTGTCGGTGGTAATCAAATTCAAGCAAGGCAAGAACGTCTTTAGATCGACGTATAGCAGACGGTTGAGCGGAGCCGCGTTCTCCACCCGAGCGAAGTAGCGCCGATGCGCGGCATAAGCGTCCAGCCCCTGAGTTGCGTCTCTTAGATCATTTGTATAGATCCGACGCTTATCCAGATCAGTGAAATAAGTGCCATAACCCAGATAACGGTCCTCGAAATCCAGACCGGCGCTACGGGCAAATTTCTTTGCGTTACGGAGCGGTGCGGTAAATTTTCCGGGCAAGCCCCCGGGGAGTGCTCGCTCGAGAGTCTTCATCAATGGCCGACGCAAAAGTTGCGGCACTGGATCAAACGCCCCGGCAATCTTCATTGCGAGTTGGCGTGGATATCCTGCAAAGACTTCGTCACCTCCCATTCCTGACAACATGACAGTTAATGTCTCGCGGGCGGCATGAGAAACCAGGTAACTGGGAATGGCCATGTCTATGGCCGGCTCATCCATGTGATAGACCAGTTTGGGAAGCAGCTCCGCGACCGCAGGCTTGAGCATGATCTCATGATAATCGGCGTTCAGATGGCGGTTGACCTGGCGCGCCCACCTGACGTCATCCGGGATAATGTCGTAGCGCAGATCCTCGCTCTCGATGCCGACGGTATAAGTTGAGATGCTCCGCCCGTTGCTGTGATTCTTCATCATGGCGACGATCGAGGAGGAGTCGATGCCGCCGGAGAGAAATGAACCAAGTGGTACGTCAGCCACCATTTCCATGTGCACAACCCGATCGAGCGTTTCCAGTACCCGTTCCTGCCACCACGTTTCGCTGCGACCTTCTTCAATCTGGTCAAATGAAACATCCCACCATTCGTTGACGGCGATCTCATCGTCGCGAAATGTCAGCGCGTGGCCCGGCGGAAGGGTCTTGATTCCTCTAAATAATGTGTTGGGATCGGGAACCCAGAGGAAGGTGAGAAATTGGTGCAACCCTTCAGTGTCCAGGGCGCGCTCAACAAGTCCGGTCGCCAAAACTGCTTTGACTTCCGACGCGAAGATAAAAGAGCTTCCCCGGCCGTTCTTTGAAGGCAGATGGGCATAGTAAAGCGGCTTGATGCCAACGTGGTCGCGCGCTAGTGTCAGCGTTCGCTCTTGACTGTCCCAGACGGCGAAAGCAAACATGCCGTTCAAGTGAGCTAGACAGTCTGCTCCCCATTCGGCAAATGCTGCCAGCAGGACTTCGGTGTCGGTATCGGTACGGAATTGGTGGCCCTTAGATCTCAGCTCTTCACGAAGCTCACGGTAGTTGTAGATCTCGCCGTTGAAGGTGATAACGAAGCGACCATCGGCGGAGAGCATCGGTTGATGACCGGCGCTGGAGGTGTCTATGATGGCTAACCGCCGGTGACCCAGACACACCCGCCGTCCAGTCTCGTCAATCGATCCAGAGATCCAGACTCCCTCATCGTCGCGACCGCGATGCTCGATGGTCGCGAGCATCGGCCCCATGAACCTCTCCGGCTCAGCAGTAATAATTCCGGCGATACCACACATAAAGACAAAACCCGGTCGCGTGATTCAAGGAGTTGAGAGTTCAAGAAGTTTAGAGTTCAAGCTTTAGCTTGTGACACCGCAACCACACAACCTAAAGATTGAACTCTAAACTTCTTGAACTCTCTAACGTATTGAATCAACTTCTTGACTCACTCATCACTTTCACTTTCTGGGGCTGTCCAGTGCGCAACGAATCAAGAATTCGGAAAGTTGCGCGGGTGGTGGCTGCTAATTCCTCCAGAGCAATGGGAGAGGGTCCGCCATCGAGAACCATCCGGCACACTGCTTTTACTTCCCGGCCTGTCCCTTGTCCTGTTTGCTCAATTTCAGTTTTTCTTCCCGGCCATTGCGGTAGAGCAGCGCGTTTCGAAAATCATCAAGTACGAACACCTTGCCTTCGCCAAAGATCTCCACGCGTTCCTTGGGCAGCGTCTTATCGCCTTCCGCCAGGTAAGCAATGCACCCGTTTGAACCTTCGGCGGTTCGCGGTGCCGCAGTGAGTCCAGCTTTTCCTCGATCAATTTACTGACCCACTCGGCGCGGGCATCCCACGTTCCATGAGTGACCGAGGCCTGTCGTCTTCGCGCGGCATCGGGATTTCGCTCATCGAGCGCTTCCGCCACCAACCTGAAAAACTCGTCGCGACTGCGGGCGATCCGGAGGACGTGGCGCATTGATTCATACTCCGGCAAAGATGAAATCACCACGGGCTTGCCGGTCGCCAGATACTCACGAACCTTGATTGCCGAACCATAACTCGTGAACGTTTGCTCAGTGTCCCACGGTAACACGCAGACGTCGAAACCGGCGGCATATCTGGGAAGGTCATCATACCTAACCGCAGGCAGAAAATGCGTGTTCGGCAGCTTCTCTATGTCCAGACCGCGCGATCGATTGCCAATGAAGATCCATTGCCAGGCCGGGCGTTCTCGAGCTGCCCGGGTAATTAGCTCTTGATCGACCAGCCACGGTTCGACAGCGCCAAAGTAACCCAGACGTGGCCGCGGAATACTAGCTATCTCTGCAGCAACCTCAAGACCACCACTTGCCACCTTCGACCAATGATCGAAATCTACCGCCTGCTCCAGCAGATGTGAGCGCTCCAGCCCACGAGTGGCGTCGGCGAGCAGTTTCCGACCCGAATAAAAAATGATGTCAGCTCTATCGATGGCGCGTTCGTGAAGTTGGCGAATCAACCCCGGGTCAGTCGCATGGTCCATGGTGTTGGGCATCATACTTGTCGGAAACGTGATAGATGACCAAAGACTCATCAAAGCGCCCGATCATTTCCACTGCAGTGGGAATGGCGATCCAGAGAATGGGGCGCGACAGACCACGGCTCCGCGCGAGTGCTCCAATCTGGGCGCCAATCAAATGACGATTAACGGTCCTGGCACCGGCGCTGCCAAAGAATGGAAGCGCCGCCGGTGAGACTACTGTGATTCCTTCGGGCGTGGTCCGTGCAAGCTTTGCATAACTGCGCAATTTTCTGTTGATGCGCGGCAGAAAGTCTTTGTTGGCGACCGAGGCGAGCCCATCGAGATAGAGTTTACAAAAATCACCTTGTTGCCCGCCCGCGCAAAGCGCCGCATTAAGTGGTTCTTCGAATGCGGATGGTGATACCACCAGTCTTCGCCACCAAAGCAGATGATCGAGTGTCCCTAAATCACTTTGTGTTTGTACCAGTCTATTTCAACCGGAAGCTGAACCGCTTCACCGCATGAATGATTAACGTGTTACCCCCCAACAATACCTCGTCTGATTGCAGTTCTTCGGTCCACCGCTCCCGTCTTCTTTCTTCAGACTGGACGCGATTGATCATCCGAATCAAACCAACTATCGGCCGATAAACCCATGAATTCTTCTTCGGTTTATCACGGTGTACACTTAAAAGCTCGAACCCATACTTCTCGAGCATGTACCTGAGGGCGGAATATGAGATGGAATTTATATGCAGAGCAACATCTTCCATGCCGACAAACTCGTCGCCCAGTTTCTTGAGGTATTGATGCGAAATTGGCTTGAAATGTGAACTATATCCGTAAAGCACCCACTTGAGTCTCTCCTCTATGTTAAGTGTATTCGGAATGCTCACAATGAGTTGTCCCCGGTGGCGGAGGATGCGACTAAATTCGCGCAAGGCCTGGTGCGGGTTTTCGATGTGCTCAAGCGCTTCTATACAGGTGATATAGTCAAAACTGTCATCAGCGTAAGGCAAAGCTTGGGATAAATCTCCCCGGTCAATCTCAACATTAGGCAGACGAAAGATCTCGGGGTGAAGGTCGCAACACCTCACATCTACGCCTAGATGTAACAGGCGCGCTGCCAATGCTCCCTCACCTGCCGGGACATCGAGCAAAGCACCTCTTGGCAACCCCTCTAAGATATGCTCTACGACGACATAAATAGCCTTGTGGGCCAATGATTTTATCATTTGCTGTTGCATAGACTGTTTAGTTCACTGGTTCAGCCGCGCTCTGACCGTCTACTATTTTTGCGTTCAATCAGTGCTACACACCGAGTACCGTTACGTTCTGACCATTCATTATTTTCTTTTTGTAATTGCTGCCGTGGCAATACACCGCATTGTGAATTTGATGCGACAACGGCTGAAGCGGGCTGCGGATTCATCAACGTCGATCGATAACGCTCTGATAAGCCTGTAGATATTCCCGCGTCACCACTTCCGCACTGAACTGTTGCGCCAGCCTTCGATTAGCTTCACCCATCGCAGACCTCGCTTCAGAGTTATTTAGCAGCAACGCGATCTTCTCCGCGAGCATGCCCGGGTTTCTTGGTTCAACCCAAAGACAATTTGCCGGCTCATCCAGGTAGTCCGCGGCCCCGCGAATGCGTGTCGTGATTATCGGTATTCCCGCCGCCACGGCATAAAAGACTGACATCGGAAAACCTTCGATGTGGTAAGTGGGGAGGACCAACATCGTGCTGTTGGCATAAAACTCGGCCGTCTGGTACTCCGGTACCAGGCCCAGAAATCGGATGTGTTCTGCGAGATCAAATTTCTCCGTTTCCGCCTCGGCAGCAGCTCTCGCAGAGCCGTCGCCCACACATAGCAGGGCAAATCTCATCCCCTGATCGCGCAGCATTGCGCAAGCGCGGATCACATCGAGCAGTCCTTTGGCCGGAATGAAACGGGCGATGAAGAGCAACGTGGGCAGGCCCTCAGGCAGCCGGTTTTGTGAGTTGAAGTTAACTGTGCGTGCAGGGAAGGTCCGCTCGACAACATTCTTGACGACGAATATCTTTTTCTCGTCCCAGCCAGCTCCAGTAAAGTTCTGCTTTTCTTCAGTTGAAAGGACGCCGATGCCATCGGCTCGACTCAGCAATCTGTGCACCAGCATCCTAAGGAGTGGCCTGTTGGTACGAAAAAGATTCGCGTCGGACCCATGAAACTTGATAAATATTCTCGGGCGCTGCCGCCCAAGAACTGCGAGGGTTACTGCGTCGCGCAGCAGCGCGCGGGCCTCGAAAGAAGTATTGAGATGCAGCAAATCGAAGGAGCCGGATCTCAGCCTACGGCGGAGACGAAACGCGGCCTCCAGCACTCGCCTGACGCGCCGGTTTAAACTGGTTCGGGACAGTTTGTCTCCGTACACATAGATCTCTTCGTCGACCTCAACGCTTTGCTTTCGCAGCTCAGCTACGAAAGGTGGCTCGCAGGCAGCAGGACCACCCAGTGAGTCATGGTCAGGCATCCCCATTAGCAGCCGCATAAGAAGATCACTCTAACAAAGCATGATTCTCACTTTGCCAGGACCAATAGAGAGTAACCACCAAGGACGCGAACGACCAAGTCCTCGTTCATCAGCGAGAGCAATCTTCTGGGCCAGCTTGCGAGTTTCGCCTTGACGCTTCCGGGATTCAGAATGCCGCCAGGGGTATAGAACCAATCGACTATCTCATAACCGGTATCCCGCAGGGTCGCCAGGGCAGTTTCTTTCGTGAAGTAGTGGAGATGGCCAACCTGTTGTCGCTGCAACAAGATGGGACTGCTGCGCAGGACCCACTGAACAGACAAATCGAGGGGGATATGAAAGATCTGGTGGCGCCCTTTAGGACGTAGCTCCCTCAGAAAACCCATATAGTTCTCAACGTGCTCGAAAACATCGATGCACAAGAGCACGTCGAAGGCCTCTCCGTTCACTGCCAGGAGATCCCCAAGAAAAAAGTGCAGATATCGATTCTCGCGCTCTTTGCACAAGGCATAAGCTGGCGGTGATATCTCGTATCCAAAAAACTCCGTTTCGGGAGACAGATTCATTTGAAGTTGTTTGAGAATCTCACCTGCCCCGCAACCGATCTCGCACACGGTTCTGGGGACAAGGGAGTGCTTTCGCATCATCTTTCGAATCTGTTGAGATTTCCAGATAGAATCTTCGACGTGGTAGGTGGGGTTCTTCTCGATGTATTCGCCTGCCTGATAGATGTTTTTCCTTCCCCCAGCCATCGTTATGAATCCTCATCAGAATGTAACAGACGACGACTTTGCAGGCAGATAGAGGTAGATGTCTCACGCTTCAGGGGTTCATTCATTGGAAGACCGTTTGACATTCTCTACGAGAGCAGACTTTGATAGACGATGCGTACTTTAGCAAGATGCGCCTCGATGCTGAATTCGCTGAGCGCGTGATTCCGGCCCTTCATTCCGAGGGCATCTCTCGCTTCTTTGTCTGAGACTAATTCCGAAAGCGCGCAGGCAAGTGCATCTGCATCTCCCGTCTTGAAAAGCCGGACGACATTTCCTTGTGCGGAGATCTCGCGGTGGGGTGCGATGTCCGATGCGATGCATGGCAACCCCACAATCATCGCCTCAATCAGGGCAATCGGTAGCCCTTCGTGAAGCGAAGAGAGAACAAATAGATCAAACGAGTTCAGTATATCTGGAATATCTGAACGCTTGCCCAGAAAATGAACGCGATCCGAGATCTTCAGTCGATCGCAAAGCCGTTTGCAATCCTCCATGATTTGGGGCGCTCGATCGTCCCGCCCACCAACAAAAGCGACGTGCAGCTGCGGATGCGAGAGCCTCAGTCTTGCCAGAGACCTGCAAACCGTCTGATGATCCTTGCGCACACCGTGGTAAAAGTTGGCCAGCATCCCGGCGAGCACATCATCATCATGCAGTCCTATCTCAGCTCTGAGGTTCCTGGAGTTGCATTCGAGTCGCTTTTGATCGACGCTATTTGCGATCACCTGAATTTGGATCTCGTCCCGCAGACGAGCTTTTGATCGAAGCCACTCTTTCATATCGTGGCTCACCGTGATGTTCCTGTCGATTCGTGGAGCCAAATACTTCAACACCATGCGATTCTTGCGACCCTCATACCAGCCATGATATGTGAAGACCAGTTTGGTCTTAAGCCCCAGTGTGGCCAGGTATCCATGCAGAGCCATGACCGGTTGATGAACGTGAACGACTTGTATTCCCTTCGACTCTATGATCTTTCGCAGCGCGAGAACGATGCCGGGATCAACCGGAAGTCTACGCTGGAGACGAATGTATTCGAACCCTGAACTCGCAAACTCTTCTTCGAGGTCGCCGCCACGGGTCGCCACGACGCAGATATCGATATCGCTGGCAGCGGCGTTGCGGGCTATATCCAGTGTCAGAATCTCGGCGCCCCCGCGATTCAACGAATCAATCAGATGAAGAACCTTTATCATTACCAAAACGAATCCCGTTGTAAGGGTGCCATACTAGCTGTCCGACAGTCGACCTAGCGCGAGATCCACCTTCCATAGATTTCCTAGTAGTTACCTCTTCGTATGCCCAGCGGCCGCTGCAAGTCGCGAGCGTCGCGAGCGTTTGAAATAAACAAGATTATCAAATATAAGCTTAAGCGCCGGCCCGACTACAACATCTTACCTGTTCAGGGCAAGCCCATAGCAAATGGCTGCTAAAACCACTAAAACCGAACCGAGATCGCCGGAGCGAATCAGAGAACACTATTTGATTGAGAGGGAACTAGCCGCGCGTCTGCGGACCGCGGATAGAGACGAAAGGCGGCGGTCTTACAGCGTGCTGTACGACGAACTCTTTCGGAGAGTCTCGGATCATCCTCTGTTGACCAGAAAGGCTGATGCGGAATCGTTGCGCATCGGAGTTGCGGAACGTCTCAGGTTATTGGGGCCATACCTTCGTTCAGATGCAAACTACCTCGAGATTGGCCCCGGTGACTGCACTCTCGCAATCGCGGTGGCGTGCCGTGTGAAAAACGTTTACGCGGTCGACGTCTCGGAAGAGATCGCTGCCGGGGTTCACCTGCCAAAGAATACGATACTCGTGATCTCAGATGGTTCCAGCATACCAGTTCTCGAAGGGAGCATTGACGTGGCTTACAGCGATCAGTTGATGGAGCATCTGCATCCTGACGATGCTGCCGAGCAACTGCGGAACATTTACCGAGCGCTGGCGCCTGGGGGCGTTTACATCTGCATTACGCCAAACCGGCTTTCCGGTCCGCACGACGTTTCGCGCCACTTCGATGAAGTTGCAACCGGATTTCATTTGAAGGAGTACACCGTGCGCGAACTTTCGGAAATCTTTAGGGCAACGGGATTCCGCAGGCTTAGAGTCCTCGCGGGAGCCCGTGGATTTCACGTATCCTGTCCGACGATTCTAATCGAGTTTGTTGAGTCGCTCCTGGCGAATCTGCCAGGACGCCTCGGAAGAATTCTCGGGCGCGGGTTACCATTGCGAGGAGTGTTAGGAATAAAACTGGTGGCAATTAAGCACCGATAGAAGTCTCTGTCTCGATGCTTGATATTGGGTTGATTTACTGACCAGGCGAACCGAGGACGCCGGCTGCGGAGCGCGCTTGCCTTGCGTCTTCGACAACGTGGTTATCAGATTCTTTGGACTCCCTATGCGGAGCTTTGCTATCTCGAATCTGCCCCGTGCCTAATAGATTCTGATATGGTGGATTCGGATCAGCTAATGAGAGAAAGGTCTTACCTGAAATCCAGATGGAGCGATTCGATCAAAGGTGACCCTTACTATAACCCGAATCTTACCCTTTAGAGATCCAGCTCCCGACTTGGTAAGTTGCAAGGACTCTGCATTAAGGAGAAAAAAGGTAACTAAACATCGCCCATTCTTTCTCAGTACGCGAGCGATCTCGGAGAGGTAATGTTCTACGTCAGAGGGAAGCATGTGGGTGAAAACAGAGGTTGCGAAGACAAAGTCAAAAGTCCCATCCCCTATACGGAAACTTGAATTCTGAAGCTCGAAACTGACCTCGCGGATTGTATATCGGGTTGAAGACATCAGCGAGCTGAAAGTGAAAGGCTGGATACTTGCCCGTAATACGCCGTCGACACCAATTGATTCCTTCAGCCACGATGTCGAAACCATCATAGGTAACCCCTGTCATCAGGTACTCTGTCAGGGGGACAGCCATGCGACCATTGCCGCACCCAACGTCCAGCACATTCTCATCCGGCTTAAGGTCAGCCAAGGTGACAAAGTAATTCAAAAACTCCTTGCCAGTCGTCTCGTAGTCACTTCGGCCAACCGCCCGGATCATTCTGCTCGGTGGGGTAAGATCGTTTCGCCCTCCTAAAACCCTTCTTGACAGCAGCTCAACATTATCGACTACGAAATAGTAGATCTGTCGGACAGGCCGCAGAAGGGTCTTAAGTGGCTTCGGCATAACTTGCGCGAGCCTATTCATTGACGCAACTTACCACAATGCCCTTTTGATTGCGGCTGCCAGATGGCCAACTCAAGACGTATTATTGCGCTGACGGATTGATAAGTGTCTCGCTTGACGCCTCTCTTTCGCGTGCTTAGACTGCAACTCAGACTGCACCCGACAACTTGTCGCTAAGGCAGAACCAAAGCAAGACGAACGAAAGCTTGAGCCTTGAGGTTACTGTGAGAACCTGATGGATTTTGATAGCAGCGAAAGCGCACGCCCTCTCGAACCCATTTCTACCAGCGTACCAGACCCTTCAGCGAGTTCGACTCTACCAGCGCTTCCGCACGTGGTCATCGAGTCGGAAGGATCAGGCGTCCAGTTAAATCTTAGCGAGCTGTGGGCCTACCGCGAGTTGCTCTACTTCCTAACGCTGCGCGACATCAAGGTGCGCTACAAGCAGACGCTCATGGGCGCGGTTTGGGTAATCATCCAACCGCTCATGACCATGCTCATATTCACACTCATCTTCAACAAACTTGTGCGGCTTGACACGAAGGACATTCCTTACCCGCTCTTTGCCTATTCGGGCCTTTTGCTCTGGACCTTCTTCTCAAACTCCATCATAAGCGGCACCTACAGTCTCGTAAACAATGCGCAGCTGGTGACAAAGGTGTACTTCCCTCGCGTTTTTATCCCTGCGGCGTCGGTAGGAGCGGGGCTCGTTGACCTCGGCATTGCCTCTTTGCTGCTCATCGCGCTCACGCTCTACTACGGCGTGAACCCGTCATGGCGCATCTCGTTGCTGCCCTTGTTCGTGCTAATCGCAACCATGTTGGCACTCGGCACAGGAATGCTCGTCTCGGCACTAACCGTAAAGTATCGCGACCTGCGCCACGCCCTGCCTTTTATCATGCAGTTCTGGATGTTCGCTTCGCCGGTTATCTATCCTACCAGCATCGTGCCTGAGAGCTGGCGTTGGGTTCTCATCATCAACCCTATGACCGGCGTGCTCGAAGGATTTCGCGCCGCGCTTACCGGCCATAGCTTGGATTGGACTCCGGTGACAGTCTCCGCCGGAGTGGCTACAGCGCTGCTCGCAGTTGCGTACTACAAATTCCGAGGGCTGGAGGACACTTTTGCCGACTTGATTTGAGTCTATGCCGCCGACCGTCGTTCAGATCGAGAATGTCAGCAAGCGCTACCGTATCGGCGGCGTGCATCCTGGCTATATGACTTTTCGCGAGATGTTGGGCGAGGCGATCGCGGCCCCCCTGCAACGTCTGCGCGGGATCGATGGCGATTACCAAATGCTCTGGGCGCTGCGCGAGGTTAACCTTCAGATACGTCAGGGTGAGGTGGTCGGAATCATTGGGCACAACGGCGCTGGTAAATCCACGCTCCTGAAAATCCTTTCGCGCATCACGAGGCCGACCAGAGGGCGGGTGGAGATCTTCGGAAGGGTGGGCTCGCTCCTGGAAGTGGGTACGGGATTTCATCCCGACCTGACAGGTCGTGAGAACGTCTACCTTAGCGGAGCGATACTCGGCATGCGCCGCGTTGAAATCGGGCGCAAGTTCGATCAGATCGTCGCCTTCGCTGAAATGGAGAAGTTCATCGAGACAGCGGTCAAATTTTATTCTTCAGGAATGTACGTGCGGCTCGCTTTCTCGGTCGCCGCTCACCTCGAACCCGAAATCCTGATCATGGACGAGGTGCTGGCGGTTGGCGACGCCGCTTTCCAACAAAAGTGTCTCGACAAAATGCGCGACATCCGCCGTGAGGGCCGCACCATTCTTTTCGTCTCCCACAACATGCCGGCGATAACGCGGTTGTGCAAGCGTGCCATCCTCCTGGAAGCCGGTCAAGTCGTTGCGGATGGTGAGCCACACACGGTCGTGAACCGTTACCTGAGTTCGAATTGGAAGGCAGGCGCTCAGCGCGAGTGGCCGGAAGACACGGAAGCTCCGGGCGATGCAGTCGTGCGCCTTCGCCGCGTGGGTGTGTATGACGAGCGCGATAAACCTACCTCGGTGGTAGACATCCACCGCCCGTTCCGAATCGAAGTGAGTTACGACGTAAATGAAGCAGGTCATGTCCTCCTTCCGGTCGTGGAGCTTTGCAATGAAGAGGGCACGGAGGTGTTCAGCACTCATGACACCAATGAGCAGTGGCGTCGTCGGGAGCGTCCACCAGGCCGCTATACGAGTGCCGTGTTTGTTCCTGGTAATCTGCTTGCCGAAGGCAGTCTGCTCGCGCACATTTCTGTGATGTCACACTTTCCGGCAACAGTCCTGCACCTGAGGGAGACCAACGCTGTGGCCTTTCAAGTTGTAGATTCGGACGAGGGCAATACAGCGCGTGGTGACTATGTCGGACCAATGCCCGGTGTGGTGCGCCCGCTGCTCGAATGGACTCATGCTCTGAACCGAGCGAATGGTTGAATTGAGATTTTATGAAACAGATGCAGACCCACCAACGAATTCGACGCCTAATGCCAAGTCTAAGAAACTCGTGAAACCAGCCCGAGTTATTAACGAGAAGCTTGGAAAACTCTTGCCTCTTAGCGTCAAGCTTCCTCTAAAACGCCTACGTTCCTGACATTGAAAATCATCTTACTCCCCAGATCGTCGGCTAGAAGATTGAAGACGGCTTGAACGTGTTGGTGTTTGGTAGCTGCTAATCCTTGCCCGGCGTAGGCACAACGCGCCCTGGACTCAAATGCCCGGACTCCTGGCGGCATCGTCCCCCTCGTCAAGCAATCTCTTCAGAGCCAGAGTCAATCCCATGATGAAATAAAATACCATTACAACCTCTGAGTCGCCCCAGTTGTAGTGGACCAATCCGCTCGCAAAGAAACCAATCAATCCCCCCAGTGCACCGAGTGCGATCCCTCGATCGATCCAGAGCCCAAACCGTTGTTCATTTCCTCCAGCGTCGTTCGGTTTTCTTAGGTCGCGCGTAAGCCTTAGCAGCATAGTTGCATAAAGCCCGAGTAGGACCAGCCAAAGAACCAGGACCGGAACCCCGCGTTCGAGAGCAAGCTGTAACGGATTTGAGTGCATGTGGCCCCAGGGCAATCGGCCGTTGTCAAACATGCTCCACTCGCGCCGGCGCTCCTTAATCGAATCCATTCCAATGCCAACAATCAGATGGCGTGGGTTACTTACGAGTAGGTCAAACCCTTCCCGCCAAACGGTCTGCCTCCAAGTAGTCGATTGATCCGTCTTATCGAAGAAGGAGACATTGCGTTTCTGTTGAAGAAAGATGAGACCAGCCAGAACCAGTGGGATTGTCAGCAGTCCTACGATCAAAACCACCCGCCGACTTGAGCCCAGGAGCAATATGACGGTGGAGGAAATCAGGAACGCTCCCCAGGAAGCGCGCGTTACTGTCAACATTAATGAGAAACAGAAGCCCACGAATGCAATTATCAGCAGAGCACCAACCCAACTGCGTTTTGCAGGCAACGCAACAAACAATCCGACTGTCAGTGCCAGGATCAACTGCAGGACTTCTGCATAAGAAACGTAATGACCATAGAAGCCCGACGCGCGCCAGTCACGACCTTTGGACCAACCCCCGATGCCCAATCTTTCGAGTTCATTACTACCGGCCAGTAGTTTTCCTCGCTGCACTTTGAAGGTGGGCAGCAACTCGTGCCGGTAGGCTTCCACCGTGGCTGGTTCTGCGTTGGGAATTTCAAGCACATTGATCAAGTCTTCAAGGTCGTTAACTTTCTCACCGTTAATTTTCAACAACGTATCACCGGCTCTCACACCGGAGGCAAAAAGGGGACTTGCAGCTTGCACACTCCGAATCTTTACACCTCTGCCCACTAACCGCTGTCCGGCGGTATAGAAGACATTAACCATGCAGGAGGCGATCAGGGTGAGCGCCAGCAGTCGAACAAATCGCCGAGACGGTATGTTCTGCGCAAAGAGATAAACAATAGTGAAGAGGCTTGCGGCTCGAAGTTTTCCGATTGAAACCATGGGCTCGTAAGAGAGAAACGCGGAGAGTCCAGTAAGAATAAAGAAGCCTAGCAGAGCGTAGTCAAGCGGTGACTTGTGGAAAACGAAACCCCGGAAAAAGGCACGAACTACCCAAAGCAACATGCCTATTAACCACGCAGCTTGAGTAGCGGCAATCGAATGAGGGGCAACTGCGGCAAACAAGAACAAGACAACGATGATGGCCCTATCGATCCATTGGGCCACGCTCGCACTTTTACTAGTTGTCACCGGTCGTACGTCTCCATTCGGTCATTTAGCGCTTCGTCTACTTAACCGAAGACTGTTCTCAAGCCACCTCAATGGACAATGAAGACTCGACTATTGTCGCTCGGTAAGGACGTCGAGGATACGGTCAGCGGTGTTTCCATCCCAGAGTGGCGGTACGTGTCGGTTTGTAGTCAAGGAGCCGTTGAGCGCTGCGAAAGCGGCAGTAGTAATCCTTTCGCGATCACTGCCAACGATCGTGTTGGTTCCCATCTCCACTGTGATTGGCCGTTCGGTATTCTCCCGCAGAGTGAGACAGGGAATCCCGAGCACCGTTGTCTCTTCCTGCAGCCCACCCGAATCAGTCAACACCAATCGCGCGTGGCTATAAAGACCGAGGAAATCCAGGTAGCCCAACGGCTCGGTCAAACGCAAACCCTTCGCTTTTTCAATTCGTTCACCGAAGCCAAACTCTGCGATCGTCTTTCGTGTTCGAGGATGGACTGGAAATATTATGGGCAAACGCTCGCTGATTTCTTCCAGCGCATCAACGATTCGTCCCAGGGTGTCCAGGTTATCGACATTTGATGGCCGGTGGAGCGTAAGCACCGCATAATCCTGATCCGAAATCGCCAGATCTTGTCTAATCGACGACTCTTTGGCGCGCGTGAGCTGCTTGAAGAGCGAGTCGATCATGACATTGCCAACGAAGCGGATTCGTTCGTCGGGAATTCCTTCAGCACGAAGGTTCTCATCAGCGTCAGGAGACGGAGTAAACAACAGATCAGCAATCTGATCAGTTAGCAGTCGATTGATCTCTTCCGGCATGGTGCGGTCACGGCTCCGCAAACCAGCCTCTACATGGGCGACTTTCACGCCTAGTTTGGAGCAAACGAGCGCGCACGCGAGGGTGGAATTCACGTCGCCAACAACCAGCACCCAGTCTGGCTGCTCGCGGATTACTACTGGCTCAAACTGCGCCATCACGGCAGCTGTCTGCGCAGCGTGGGTACCCGAGCCTACGCCGAGATAGACATCAGGTTCCGGCAGATTTAGATCGCGGAAGAAAGCTTCGGACATCATTGAGTCGTAGTGCTGGCCCGTATGAACAACAAGCGGCGTGAACTGTTGCTCACGCCGCTTCATCGCATCCACAATCGGAGCGACCTTCATGAAATTAGGCCGCGCACCGACAACATTGATTACTTTGAGCATTAGTCAGTTGTCAGTTGCAGTTTGTACTTTGTGCTTGGTGCTTTGTACTTGGACGTGTCATTGACCCTTGCGCCGAACCGCCAATTGCTCATGAGAAGTTCAAAGTACAAAGCACTAAGTACAAAGCAAGAACAACTGACAACTGACCACTGACGAATTACAGTCTTATTATCCGGGCCGTGCTGCCGCGCCTTAAGTCCCCATTGAGCGCATTGCGAGTATCAACGACTAGCGTCGCTAATTGGCAAACCCTGCTGTAATCAATCTCGCTGTGATCGGTAACAATCACGAGGCAGTCGGCCGAGCTCAACGCTTCGTCAGTCAGGGGTTCCGACGCGAGCGGCGCCCCACCACCTTCGGTGTGTGCATCATCAAACCGGATTTCTTTCACGAAAGGATCGTGGTAATGAACGTCCGCACCCTTAGCGCGCAGTCGGTCAATGATTGAGAGCGCCGGGCTCTCTCGCACATCATCGATGTCTTTCTTGTAGGCCACGCCCAGCAGCATGATGCGCGAACCATTCATCGCCTTGCGGGCATCATTTAGGCCATCCGAGATCAACTGCACCACATGATCCGGCATGCGCGAGTTGACCTCTTCCGCGAGACCAATGAACCGCGAATCGAAACCGTGCTGGCGTGCTTTCCAGGAAAGATAGTGCGGATCGAGTGGAATACAGTGTCCGCCGATTCCCGGACCCGGGTAAAAAGGCATAAAGCCGAATGGCTTAGTCGCTGCCGCGCGAATCACTTCCCAAGTGTCGATGTTGAGCGCGTAACAGAGCCGCGCCATTTCGTTGGCCATCCCGATGTTTACCGCCCGAAACGTATTCTCCAGCAGTTTCGCAGTTTCAGCTACGCGCGCTGAACTAACCGCGTGGACGTCCTTGACGATTTGCGAATAGAGAAATGCAGCTACCTCGGTTGAGTCAGGCGTAACCCCGCCGACTACCTTGGGAATGTTGTGAGTCTGAAACTGCGGATTGCCGGGATCCACTCGCTCTGGTGAAAACGCCAGGAGAAAGTCCTCATCGAGTTTTAGACCGGTTTCTTCAAACATCGGCAGCAATACCTCATTGGTAGTGCCCGGATAAGTGGTCGATTCCAGAATGATCAATTGTCCGCGGCGCAATCGTTTCTTAATCTCTTCCGCTGCCGCCAGGATATATGAGACATCGGGCTCTTTCGTTTTACGCAGCGGTGTGGGAACGCAGATGATGAGCGCGTCGCAATCTCCAAGATGGTTAAAATCAATCGTGGCTGTCAGGCGCTGGTCGTCGACTAGTCCCTTCAAGGTCGCCGAAGGGACATCACCGATGTAGGAGTGGCCGGAATTGATCTGTGCGGCTTTGTTCTCATCGACTTCAAAACCAGTGGCCCTGAATCCCTTGCTGGCAAACTCAACCAGCAATGGCAAGCCGACGTAGCCCAGGCCAATTACCCCGACGTGTGCACTTTTGTTGGTAATTAGGGAAGTTATTTGTTCCTTGACCATCAATGGAGTTTTTCCTCGTCTTCCTTAAGAGGGATCGGCAGGATCGCTCAGGTTCATAAGCTATACGCAGCAAGCAAGACTAGGGGAGCGCCGCGCGCAGTGTCAAGCCAAGCCCTTTTCAAGGTGGTGTTGTGTGTTCATTGTCACCGTGTGTTATTGCGGAGGCTGCGGCAACACGATCCACGAAATCACACGAATGGCACTAAAGTATTTCGTGTCGGTTCGTGTGATTTCGTGGATCGTCCCATGGTTCAAAGTATGCCGCCACCCCTTTTCAGCACTCAAAACTGCGCCGTTTGAGGCCGGTAAGCTCAAGGCTTGGCCCATGAAATCCTCACACACTCCTAAACTTTTCTTGACAGCATAAGCATTAACACACTATATCCCTCCCTCGTTATGAGCGACGCAGCAAACCATTTCTCAGACAAACTCGTCCGCGGTCTGGGTCGACTCGACGCCACGATGATCGTAGTCGGCTCGATGATCGGCTCCGGCATCTTCATCACTTCAGCTGAATCTTCAAGGCTGGTTGGCGCGCCGGGTTGGCTGCTGGCTGCCTGGGCGCTGGCAGGCGTGCTCACCATTACGGGCGCGCTGTGTTGCGCGGAACTGGCTGCGATGTGGCCGCGCGCCGGCGGTCAGTATGTTTTTCTACGCGAAGCTTATGGTCCTTCGGTCGGTTTTCTGTTTGGCTGGTCACTCTTACTGGTTATTCAAACTGGAACGATTGCTGCGGTTGCTGTGGCTTTCGCTAACTTCATGGGCGTGCTGACGGATCAGGTGGCGGGCGATCGTTACCTCATTGCTCCTTACGCTGTGGGCGGCTATGCAATCAGCCTCTCTACCCAACAACTAGTAGCCGTACTGATGATTCTGTTTCTCACAGTTGTTAATACCCGCGGACTGCAAACCGGAAAACTCATTCAAAACACTTTCACTTTCACGAAGACCGCTGCCCTGTTGGGATTGATCGTGATGGGTCTCTTTTTCGGTTGGAACGATCAAAGCGCCGCTTACACTTCCTCATGGTGGAAGCCCTGGGAAAATGGCTGGCAGCCGGATCCCAGGCAACTCGGGTTTCAAGCCGCGACCGAGGGCACTCTCGTACTGGCGCTCGTCATGCTGCTCGGCCGTGCCATGGTAGGACCACTCTTTGCCCAATCTGCCTGGAACAACGTCACCTTTACGGCCGGTGAGGTGCAAGACCCGGGTCGCAATTTACCGCGCGCCCTTTTGTGGGGTTGCGGTCTGATCGTTGTGCTCTACCTGCTCGCGAATCTCGCCTACATCGTGACCCTGCCGCTCTTGGGAATTCAAAACGCGCCGCAAAATCGCGTAGCCACGGCCACCATGCAGGCCATCCTGGGCCCGCGCGGAACCATTCTCATGGCCATTGCAATTATGATTTCAACGTTTGGTTGTAACAACGGTCTGATCCTGGCAGGGGCACGCGTCTATTACGCCATGGCCCGGGACAATTTATTCTTCAAACGGGTAGGCACTTTGAACTCCCTCCACGTGCCTGCCATCGCTCTCATAATCCAGGGAGTCTGGGCCGCGCTCCTGACCCTGCCTCGTACTGTTACTACTAATCCACAGACCGGCGCGGTCACCTACGGCAACGTTTATACACAACTGCTCGAGTACATTATTTCAGTGGATTTGGTGTTCTACATCCTCATGGTGGGAGCAGTGATAGTGATGCGGTACAAGGCCCCCCAACTGGAACGGCCGTACCGCACGTTCGGCTATCCGCTGGTGCCGACAATTTACATTGTGATTGCCTTACTCTTCGTTCTTGATCTTGCCTATCTTGCGCCTTCAACTTCGGGCATTGGTTATCTCATCGTACTCACAGGCATTCCGATCTACTTCGTCTGGCGCCGCAGCGCCAAATCAGAATGATGGAGCTGGCGGCTTTCAAGACCCTGGTTGAGGGCGTGATCAGTGGCGCAGGTCGTGTTTATGAGGAAGTGAATCCGTTTCCTACTACGCCTTGACCGCGCTTCGCTTCTACTTTACCCACTCATTCGCGATCTCAGTTTCGACCTTCACCGGCACCGTTTTCAAGTATTCTTCTCCGGCAGCACACATTGCGCGCTCGACCTTTTGGGAGATCTCTGTTGCCTGGTCAGCATCGGTTTCTACCACAATTTCATCGTGGATGATGTTAACTATGCGGGCTGAAGTGTCGCGTAACTCATCTTTCAGCAGACGCAGCGCGCGTTTTAGGATGTCGGCACTGGTGCCCTGAATGGGAGTGTTCTTGCCGTTCCGCTGCGTCATGGAAATCTGCTGCCGGTCATTCTCGTCATAACGAAAACGGACCAGCCGACCGGAAGCTGTCCTCGCCTGGCGCTCGTTGACTGCCCGGTTAGCAGCCTCGCGCAGGTAAGTATCGAGCCCTCGATAAGTGGCGAAGTACTTTCGCAAAACGTTCTCGGCTTCCGGCACGCTCAACCCGGTCATGATCGAAAACCGCTGAGCGCCGATTCCATAGACCACACCGAAGTTCAGACGCTTGGCGAAATCACGCTGGTCCCTGGAAACCTGGTCGAGGGGCACATTGAGAACCTGGGCGGCGGTAACGCGATGCAAGTCGGCACCGGAATTGAAAGCGTCGATGAAGCCGCGATCACCGGAGAACTCCGCCAGGATACGCAGCTCAATTTGCGAGTAGTCAGCTATTACAAGTCTTCGTCCGGTCGGATGGCCGCTGAAGCAACGCCGGTATTCGGCTGCATGCGGCACTTGTTGAATATTGGGATTGGTGCAGGAAAATCTGCCTGTAGGCGCGCCGATCTGTCGAAAGTCGGCGTGCAATCGGCCGGTCGCGGGATTGATCAGCTCGATCATGTTTTGGCCATAGCTGGTAAGCGCTTTTTGCACCGTGCGGTATTCCAGCAAAGTGGCGATCACTGGGTATTCAACCGCCAGCGGCTGAAGTTTCCAGTTGCGGGTTGAGTCGGGGACTGGTATGCCCAGACGTTCCAGCGCTTGCGTTAGTTGTTGGTGAGAGTCGAGATTAATATCATCTCGCTGCGGGCCGCCAAAGAGCGATCCCTGCGACGACTCTTCCGCCAGAATTCCCTGCAGCTCTTCGGCTAACTCGCCGCGTCTCTTTTCAACGATCGCCAACTGCTCGAGCCAACGATCCTTGTGCATGTAAAACCCGGCCAATTCAATATCGGCCACCGGCATGACACACTCAAATTCCAATTGCGCAACCTTGATCAAGCCCTCAGCCTTGATTCGGTCGATCAGTTTCTCGCGCAATGGCAGCAGGACCGCCGCGTCACGTGCCGCGTACTCCAACTGAGCTTCAGACAGCTCAAAGTTCCAGTTGCTGAGCCGCTCGCTTTTGTCGACCGACTCGTTAAGGTAACGCGTGGCGACAGTCTCGAGGCCATGACGCTCTTCAATATCGCCGGCACTTATCAATTGACTGGCCAGCAAACTATCAAACACGCCGCCCAAATCCGCGCCCAGATTGTGCTTGAGAAACTTCGCATCAAATTTCGCGTTGTGGGCAATCTTGATTGGCCGCGGCGCCTCGAGCAGTCGTTTTAACGGCAGCAGCGCTTCGTTATTAAAAAACCCACCGCTTCCTCCGTTTGCGAAAGCGTCGAGGTCGATGATGCTGACACCATCGGGAGCGGCGAGTTGAATCAGGCGCAACCGTCCGGTGTAAGGGTCCAGCTCCGTGGTTTCGGTGTCGAGCCCAATCGCAGGTTGCGCGTTAAGGGCGTCCACTGCCTTACGTAACTCTTCCTCAGTCTTAATTATTTTGAAGTTCGTGTTCATCAGAGGGAATTAACCATTTATCAATCTCTTGAGCATCAGAATCTGGCCTTTGTGTTGCGCCTCATGGTCGATTAGATGATGCAAAATCCATCGCAGAGTATGATCGTGGATTTTGCCCGCCTCTCAGAACTAATAACCCGTTCCAGGTCATCGTCGTTGAACGAGGCGAGCAGGTCTCGGGTTTGGTTTCGGATCTTCGCAATTTCATCCAGGCAAACTGCGCTGAATAGAGTTTGCTTGCCACTCCGTCGGAATCCAGACGGATTCAAAACGTGTAGTGGCATGTGCGCTCACCTCTTTTCCCTGCTCTAAGCCATCTGCGGTCGTGGTGGTGCTTTCACCAGAATGAACATCAGTAGGGCCGCAGTCGCGCCCAGCGTGCCGGCAACCAGAAACGCAGTGGTTGGTCCCCACCAGGTCCACAAAGCACCCATCAGCAGCGACGCCGGCAGCACCGTGATGCCGAAAGCAAGATTATACAGACCGTACGCCGTGCCACGCTGTTCTGGTCTCACCAGATCCGCGACCAGAGCCTTCTCCGCCCCTTCCGCAAGTCCAAAATAGATGCCGTAGACCAGGAACAATACCCAGACAGAGATCGTTTCGGTGACGAACGCGAACCCGATATAAACCGCTGCGTAAAGAATCCATCCCGACACTATCAAACGGCGCCGGCCCAGTCTGTCTGAGAGATCGCCGCCGATGAGCGAACTCATTACTTTGCTTACATGCAGCATGGCCCAAAGCAGTGGTATCGTGGCAACGGAAACGCCCGCTGATTGCGCGCGCAGTAAGAGAAAGGCGTCGGAAGAGTTTGAAAGGGTAAACAGTGCGATGATCAAAAGGAAACGTTTGAAGTTTCCGTCAAAGCCACGCAGCGAAAGGCTTACCGGGGAACCGACGTTTTGAGCTAGAGGGACCTTTGCCCTATCAGGTTCACGCACGAAAAACGCGACCACCACCACGGCTGCGAGCGCCGGAATAGAAGCCAGAAGAAAGATCTTCGTGAAGTCGTCTGCGGTGGGTGCATTACGATCGGCTGCAAACAGCATCATCAATAGAAAGCCAATCAACGGGCCGACGACAGCGCCCGTGTGATCCATGGCACGATGAAATCCAAACGCAAGACCGCGCTCTTCCAGCGCGACCGTGTCCGCAATCATCGCGTCTCTGGGGGCGCTGCGGATTCCCTTTCCGACCCGATCCGTCAGCCGAATGGCCAGCACCTGATACCAACTGGTGGCGAAGGCGAGCAAGGGACGAGCAAAACTGGCCAGCGAATACCCGAGCACCACAAAAGCCTTGCGCTTACCTCGGCGGTCGCTGAAGTAGCCGGCGAAGAGTTTTAGCAAACTGGAGACCGACTCGGCTGCTCCTTCGATCAGACCGACAATTCCGGGGCTGGCTCCCAGCGTTAACGAAAGAAACAAAGGCAAGAGTGGATAAATGATCTCGCTCGAAGCATCATTAAGCAGGCTGACTAAACTGATTGCGAAAACGTTGCGAGGGAGCTTCCGATATCGCCGCCAAAGCCCTGGAGTTCCTTCGTCGAGTTTTGTGGAACTTATGCGTGCGTCAAACTGATCGGCGGCGTCGGTATCCGTTTCCCCCATTGATTCTCCGCCGTTAGTGAAAAGATGCGCGCCGCGTGGGCTGGGCAGGTTGTCGGTTTTGAGGGGGTTTAGTGCTGAGCCGGCTGGTCCACCACCAAAAGACTCCGCCGCCGACGAGTGCCAGCAGAATGATCCCAAGAATAGTCATTCGAACGATCCAACGAACGGCAAGCCGAGCGATCAGGACAAAGATCGCAAGCAAGACGCCGCCGCCAATAATGAAGATGGTCGTGAAATCCATTGAATTCGTCAGTTGTCAGTGGTCAGTTGTTCGTGGTTTGTACTTAGTGCTTTGTGCTTTGTGCTTTGTACTTAGTGGCTGCACTTTGAGCTTGTTATTAACAAAGGGTGTTATGGACAGGGCAACCTCAGAACAAAGCACAAAGTACAAACCGCAACTGACTACTTCCTCCGGTAACTTGACCGCACCACAGTTTTGATATTTCCACGCATGTGAAAGTCGCCTTCGATCTCCACACTCAGCGGATCGCAAGCCCGCACAAAGTCCTCGAGAATTATGTTGATTACGTGCTCGTGGAAAATCTTAACGTTCCTAAATGAGTTGATATAGAGCTTCAAACTCTTAAGCTCAACGCACAGCTCGTGGGGAATATACTCGAGTCGTATAGTGGCGAAATCCGGGAAGTCAGAGAACGGACAGATAGCAGTGAACTCCGGAATTTCGAAGCTGATCTTTATCTCGCGTCCGGGAAATTCGTAGGGAAAAGTATCGAGCCGATAAAGCTGCATCTCCTCGCGCGGCGTGGAGCGGATATCAAGACATTGCTGGTTGGCAATCGTCGTCGGTTCACTTGGCGGCATAAGCTGTCCTCGATTAGCGCACGATCTTAACCGAGGTGCCGCCGATACAGCAATCAAGCCCTCATTAAGCGTATGAACCCTGGTTACGGCCGATGGTGAAAAACTTGACCAGCACCAGTCCGGCGATAAAACCTCCAATATGGGCCGCGTAGGCCACTCCACCCTGCTGCGATCCGCCCCCCAGCATACCCAGACCGTTGATAAGTTGAAACGCGAACCAGATGCCGATCGCGACGTAAGCCGGCACATCGGTGAGGAAACGAAACAGGATTACCGTTACCCGCCGTTTGGGATGGAGCAGAATATACCCGCCCATCACGCCGGATATCGCGCCCGACGCTCCCAGGCTGGGAATTAGCAGGCTACCTGGATCAGTAGCAAACATGACCGAGGTGAGCACATGGGCCAGAGACGCGATGATGCCGCAGACAAGATAGAAAATTGCATATCTTACGTGGCCCATGGTGTGTTCCAGGTTGTCTCCGAAGATATACAGAAACAGCATGTTGCCGAAGATGTGCGCGATGCCGCCATGCATAAACATCGAAGTGATCAGGGTGAGGTAGACACTTAACGGGGTGGGTTGAAGACCTGGTAAGAGGAATTCCTGGCCGGTGACCGGATGTTCAACCACGCGATCCGGGCTGCTAATATCACGGCCGGAAACGATCTCCTGGGGGACCGTCGAAAACGCATAGGTGAACCTGTCGTTCGCGCCTAACTGCTGCAGGAAGACGAAAACCAGGATGTTAATCGCGATCAGGATGTAGTTGACTATAGGAGTGGTGGTGCGATCAGTGTTGTCGTCAGAGATCGGAAAGATCATGTGTTCTCCTCTACCTCAAGAGCGAACTCTCTATGCCTAACTTGTTCCCAGATTGTGGCAGCTCTGTTGATAAACAGTTATTACCGTCTCTTCAAGCTGCACGGCCAACACCCGCGCGAACAATTGCCGGCTCGTGCTTCTTCAAGAGCTCATAACCCTCGGAACGCGCAACGTAAGTCGCGGCGGTAAGGTCACCCGTTACGTTAAGCGTCGTACGGCACATATCGAGGATGCGATCGACTCCCAAAATGATCGCAATCAATGCCGGGTTGACGCCGATGGTCACGAGTACGGCGATAATGAATGGGATGGAACCAGATGGCACGCCGGCGGTGCCGATACCTCCCAGGATTGCCAGGTAAACAACCATCAATTGCTGCCCCATCGTTAGGTCAATGCCTGCTAGTTGGGCAAGGAACAGCACTGTGACACCTTCGTACAGGGCGGTTCCGTTCTGATTCGCTGTAGCACCAACAGTCAGCACAAAACTATTAATCTCCTGTGGCACACCCAGGTTTTCTTCAGACACGCGCAGGGCGGTTGGGAGGGTGGCATTCGAGGAAGATGTGGAGAAAGCGGTCAGGATTACGGTCTTAATGCGTCTGAAAAATTCCAACGGCGACATTTTTGAAAGGAAATATATGGAAAGCGAATAGACGCCGAACATGTGAAGCGATAGACCAAGCAGCACAGTGAAGACAAACCACGCCAAAGCCTGCAGGAGATCAAGTCCGAAGCGGGCTGTATTATTGAAGAGCAGGCAGGCCACCGCATAAGGCGCAAACTTCATTATGATCTCGATAACCTTCGCAGAAATCTCGAAGAGAGCCTGTAGCCCGCTCAGCAGCGGGGCGGTGACTCTGACTGGAATAAGAGTAATGGCAATTCCAATTATCACCGAGAAGAACATGAGATGGAGCATGTTCGGCGTCCCCCCGGAAGTTGCGCTGCTGGGGTTTGAGGGGACACCGGCGACGGCGGCAATTGGATTTGACGGGATGATGGTCTCGACCACTTGCATGAGTGGCGACTGGACCGCGCCTGCCTTCGTAGCCGCCTCCACTTGCCTGGTGGCATCAGATCCGTAGCGCTCTTCGAGGGCCGCCTTCGTCGTCGGGTCAATGCGGTCGCCAGGCCTTATGGTGTTGGCAAGAGTCAACCCGATAACCACAGAGATCGCCGACAGAACGAAACAATAGGCAAACGACTTCAGACCCACGCGTCCCAGTTTGCGAATATCTCCAATTCCCGCCACACCAACGACCAAGGAAGAAAATACCAGCGGCACGACAATCATCAGCAGCATGCGCAGGAAGATTTGGCCCACTGGATTGGTGACATGGTCAACGATCCGGACGACCCAGACATTGTCGCCGCCGACTGCCCGGTTGACTATAACCCCGGCTACGACCCCGACTAACAGCCCTATCAGAATTCGCGTGTGCAGAGCGAGGCCCTTGGGTTTGTCAGGAGTTTCCTCGTCGAGATCGGTCGTGACTTCTCGCTCGAAAGCGTCCGCATCGATCTTGGGGGTGGTCCGGCGTTTCTTTTTATCTTCAGACATACGTTTCTCAGTTTAGGAGTTTCGAGTCAGTTTACAGACCCGGGTTCAGCGTAAAACGAAGTCAGTACCGAAACGCGTCGGGTCAACGATTGCCACCACTGAACATTGTATGTCACACACCGTTAACCCGACGCTACCGCGTTTCGGTACTGACCTCATTCCACGCAAGGCTCAGGGACGTCTTGAACTCTGAACTCGAAACTTCTGCTATCGTCCCCAACGCAACTTATCCCGCAAGACGTCAAAATAATTTCTATTCATCGGCTGAACCAGGTTGAAAGCCGTTCGACTCTTGCGAATGATCACGCGGTCCTCAACCTGCAAAGGAAATCCCACCTGGCCATCGAGCGTCAGCCGGACTTCTTCCTGCCGAGTCTTCAGGCACAACTCAATGACAGCGTCATCCGGTACGACGATGGGGCGGTTCGACAGGGTAAACGGACAGATTGGCGTGATCACAACCGCGTTCATCGAAGGGTAAATCACGGGGCCGCCCGCGGACAGGTTGTAAGCCGTTGAACCGGTCGGCGTGGAAACGATCAGGCCATCGGCCCGGAATGAATTGACGAATTGCTGGTTTAGATGGGTCTCGATCTCGATGATTCTGGCGAGGGCAGATTTGTTGATAACCGCGTCGTTCAAGACGCGAGTCCGCGCTACCTCTTCGTTACCACGCATGAGTTGCACCGCGAGCATGACCCTTGTGTCGAGGCGGTAGTTTCCCTCGAGAATAGATTCCAGGGCCGTATATAGTTCCTCGACTCGAAACTCAGCCAGGTAGCCCAGTCCGCCATAGTTCACACCCAGCACCGGCACTTCCTTATCGCCAAGCATGCGCGCGGTAGCGATCATTGTGCCATCGCCTCCGAGTACGAGCATTAAATCGACACTCGCGGCAAGGTTCTCATAGTCCAGCGCTTCGACCGCGCATCCCGTTTCGTGCTCGATGCGTTCGCGTTCAATTTCGGGCCCGCCGGCTACCGCAATGCTCCGTTCGCCTAGCCACTCTACCACCGCGCATACGGTTTTTACCGCTTCGGGGTGATGCGGCTTAACGACAATACCAACCCGCTTTATTGAAGGTTTCGTCATCCGTGTTGCCGGCAAGGAGAACGTTTGCATTTTGCGGAGCTGTTCGCTTCCAACTCTGTTCGGAGGGATGCTGAAGATCTTGAATAAGCTATTTGCGAAACCGGGGGGATGATACGCGGGCGGGCTTTTGAGTGTCAACGAACACAAATGATGGGTAACGTCCTAATTTGTGAGTTGGCTTGTGGGGAAAAATCAATCCACGAAACCGCACGAACGAAAACGAAAAGTCTTCTGATGTTTCGTGGATCGTCTTGACTTACCCTCTACTTGATCGACACCTGGGTACATGATCACAAAGGATGGGAAGCATCCATGACTCAATTCGGATCCACAACGCGAGACTGGTGCGGTTTTTCTTTTTGGTACAACGCGAGGAACTCAACGTTGCCATCTGCACCGTGTAGGGGAGATTCAATCACACCACTAACTCGAAGTCCGAGTCTGGTGGCGGCGCTGTTGACCTCCTCAACTACACGCCGGTGTTTTTCGGCATCCCGAACCACGCCTCCACTGCCAACCTCCCCGCGCCCCACCTCGAACTGAGGCTTAATCAGTGTAATCAAACGCCCCGTCTCGGTTAACAGGTTCACAATCGCGGGCATTACCTTGGTTGCTGAGATGAAAGATACGTCCATCACGGCAAGATCGAATAATCTTTCAAAGTCTTTGGGCTGAAGGTAGCGAGCGTTTACCCCTTCTCTGACCTCGACCCGAGGGTCTTTTCGGAGGCGCCAGTCCAGTTGGTTATGACCGACGTCAACCGTCACTACACGCAAAGCACCTCGTTGTAACAAACAGTCTGTAAAACCACCCGTTGAAGCGCCCACGTCAAGACACGTCAGATCGGCAACCTCAACTTCGAATTCCCTTAAGGCTGATTCCAGCTTCAGGCCGCCGCGGCCGACATATCGCGACGTCGGATCGTCAGCACCTTTAATTCGAATTTGAGCGTTAGTTGGAATGAGATCAGAGGGCTTGGCAACGCGTTGTTCGCTCACCAACACACTCCCGGCCATAACCATTGCCTGAGCTTTTGTGCGCGATTCGGCCAGGCCGCGTTCGACCAGTAGTTTATCAATTCGCTCGCGCTTCATAGCCGGCGTCCGTGGTTAGAGATTCGAATCCCCCTGGCCTTGCCGATAGCGCGAGAACGTTTTCTTAGGCTTGCCTCCTCGCACTCTGTGCCATCGCGCGCGGAGTATCAGTGAGCCTGAGTTCGGACGCGCAATCTGTGCAAAGCCAGACCAGAATATGAGGGGCATCTGCCCAGAAAAACGAACTCACTTTGCTGGACATCCGCACGGCCGCATTAACCGGCAATCGTTGCAGGGCCTGCAAATAGAAGACGCCATTGTAGAATGCGCCTTCCGCCCCGTCATCCTGGTGAATACACTCCCGCTCCCGAAATTCTCTTTTCATAAGAATCACCATTCTTCTTCGCGCAGTGCGCGCATATCGGAACGCCTGAAAAAGTCGGGATTAGTTCGCTAAGTGAGAGTCCAACCGGGGCAAAGCGAAGAGACATGAGTGTGGAACTCTTGCCTCTTCGCAGAAATAATGCCACTCGCTTTGTAATCAGTCAACATTCGATCGCATTGTACTTTCCTGATCAACGATCGGTACTATTCTATGGCCTTGGAGATCCCTCGAAGATTTCTCGGATCCGCAAAAGGTCTTCGCCACGCTGCTCACGCCTGTCGCGCCGCTGACGCCTCTCCTCTTGTCGCGCATTTCTCCGCTCAGACCGGCGCAACTCTCTGTCATCGTTTTCGAAGTCCTGGTCTCTTTCACGGTTCGGGCTGCCGGCTCTCGCTGGTTTCACAGTGTTCCGCAAGATTGCTGCCGTGGATCGCTTTTTTGTTGTGACATCGCGGTCGCCTGGCGCTTCCTTCGCCGGTGGTTCTGCAACCGGCTCGCGAGCTAACTGCACCGTGGACTCGGCGGGTTTGGCGGTGGAGCCTCCAGCGGCTCCCGAGGATGACACTGCCGGCTCACTAACCTCAGTTTCCGCCACGCTTTCAGGATTGTGCCGATGTTGCATCAGCAGTAATGTGGCGCTAATAGCGCCCAGGAGGATTGCCGCTAATATCGTCAACCCGAAGATCACACGCCTGGAGCGAGTTTCGCTCTTTACTTCGTGGAGCGGAACAACAGGTCGAGCTGAAAGCAACGTAGCGTCCTCGTCGAAGTGTGGCAACGAGAGATCCTGGTCAAAAACTGGAGAATGATCCGTTGAGGAATAGTTCTTTTCCATAATAACTATGAATTCCTTAATTGAAGGCTTGGGGGCCCGCGCACTCGGGTACGAAATTGTTTGCAACTCCAAGGCCACAGGGCAATTTAGGGGCGCAGGCTTTACTTAGGGTTACTTTAAGGATAGACGGTTGCTTGTTGCAGTTAGGTTGCGGCGATCGGTGAACCATTTCGTGCAGAAAAGAAACGCGCCCGTCTATCAGATCGAACAGGCGCAATTTTTTGCCTCAATTACTGGCCTCGATGTTTGAAAAGTCTAGGTCAAGAACCAACCTTTTGTGGTTTCGCTCGACGGTCGTCCAAAACTTCTATGCTCTCTCTTACACGAGTGTAAATTCCGTCGGCATCCAGCCCATACTTGGCCAGCAGCAATTTCGGATCGCCATGTGTCACCAGGCGGTCGGGTATTCCCATGCGCACCACGCGCACCTTGTCCTGCAACCCATTCTCCTCCAGCAACTCAAGCACAGCGGAACCAAAACCACCGGCCAGGTACGCTTCTTCAACTGTAACAATCAAACGTTTTGTGCGTGCCAACGCCAGTAAGAGTTGCGCATCCAAAGGTTTCACAAAACGGGCGTTGACTATAGTCGTTTCTATTCCTTCTCTCGAGAGGTTCTCGGCGGCCTTCAGAGAAGGGTGCACCATCGAACCATAGGCCACGATGGCGATCTCGCCTCCGTCGCGAAGTATTTCGCCCTTGCCGATCTCCAGAAGCTGAGGCTCGCGATCTATTGAGGCACCAACTCCGTTGCCCCTCGGATACCGCATAGCCGCAGGACCTTCATGCTCAACCAGGGTTAGCATCATGTCGCGCATCTCGCCCTCGTCTTTCGGCGCCATGACGATGATGTTCGGCACTACCCTCAGGTAGGCGATATCGAGCAGGCCGTGATGAGTTGGCCCATCTCCCCCGGCAATACCTCCGCGATCGAGACAGAACTTCACGTTCAAATTCTGGATACAGACATCGTGGACTAACTGGTCGAAGGCGCGCTGCAAAAACGTCGAATAGATTGCACAGACAGGTTTCAACCCTTCACAGGACATTCCGGCAGCAAACGTCACGCAATGCTGTTCAGCAATACCCACGTCGAATGAGCGATCCGGAAACCTCTCCAAAGCGTCGCAAACGCCAGTGCCATCGGGCATGGCTGCGGTTAAGGCGACTATCCTGGAATCTTTCTCCATCAACTCGCAGAGAGTCTTTCCAAAAACCGAAGTGTAGGTGGGGGCTTTCGTTGCGGCCTTGACTGCCTTCCCCGTTTTAAGATCGAAAGGCCCTGTTGCGTGCCAGCGGTAATAGTCTTTCTCGGCCTGCGGGTGACCTTTGCCCTTTGTCGTCAACGCGTGAACTATTACCGGCCCATCTTTAACTTGCTTCGCTTCCCGCAAGGCGGCCACCAGGGCGCGCGGGTTGTGGCCATCAACGTAGCCTATATATTTGAATCCCAACTCGCTTACCAGCGCACCAGGAAGAACCGCGGCGGCAATCGCGTCCTTCATCGTCTTCGCAGCATGGTGAAGACGCTCGCCTAACGAAGGGATCGCCAGCAGGGTTTCTTCCACTTCATCCTTAAAGCGATGATAACCCTGGGCTCCACGAATACGATTCAAATAACCTGTCAACGCACCGACAGCCGGAGCTATCGACATCTCGTTGTCGTTCAGTACGACGACCAGGCGCGTATTCAGATGACCAGCCTGGTTGATAGCCTCCATCGCCATGCCGCCGGCAAGTGACGCATCTCCGATCAAAGCCACGACATGATGATCCTCACCCTTTCTATCACGCGCGATGGCCATGCCCAGCGCCGCCGATAGAGAGGTTGATGCATGTCCCGCCCCGAAGGTGTCGTATTCCGACTCGTCACGACGCAGGAAACCACTTATGCCTCCGTATTGCTTGATGGTCGGCAGTAAGTCGCGCCGCCCGGTCAGGATCTTGTGCGCATACGCCTGATGGCCCACATCCCACACGAGACGATCTCTGGGTGTGTCAAACGCATAGTGCAAGGCGACTGCCAGCTCGATCGCGCCCAGCGAAGCGCCGGTGTGGCCGCCAATACGCGACATTGTTTCCAAAATGTATTGGCGAATCTCATCTGCGACCGTTTCCAACTGTTCGAGAGGTAAACGCCGCAGATCCGCAGTTTCGTTAATCTTTTCCAGGAGACTCATTTTGACGACATTGTAACTTGGTCGTTCCCCTTTGACTACTTCCATTAACTCAATCATGTAGACACCCGCTTTGGCTCTGCAGGGCGACTTCCTTCTCATCCTTTGCCCTGCAAAGTACTCTATACCACTGGAAACAACTAATCGTCAAACGTTTCCCAACCGAACCTGCCACTGCGGCGTCTAAAGAGAGGAAAGCGCGATAGGCAATCCTCAAATCATTCATTCAGTAACAAGAACAACAAAGGAGTATCCAGAAAAATGTTTCCACGAAGAATTCTACCCCTCCTGATTTCCCTGACACTGGCCTTCGGCGCCATTGCTTACGGCCAGGAACCGCAAGCCCCAGCCCAGGATCGAGCCAGCCGCGGGGATCGCATGCGCCACAGAGAAGGTCGGAGTCACGAAAGGATGGGCAAGGGTGGCCGTCACGGATTCGGCAAGATGCATGGTTTGCGCCAGTTGAATCTGACAGAAGAGCAACGACAACAACAACGGGCCATCCTTCAACGCCATCTCGAGAGCATCAAAGTTCAGCGCGAAGAGCTAATCAAGCTGAGCGAGAAGAGACAACAGGGCAACTTGACCGCTGAAGATGGAGCGCGAGCCAAAGCACTCAGGCAGGAGATTCATAACTCGATGCAGAGCGCCCACACGGAGATCGAAAGCATCCTGACAGCTGAGCAGCGCACGAAACTTGAGCTGCTCAAAACTGAAAGGAAAGCGCGTCACGATGAGATGCTAAAGCGACGCTTGGAACACCGCGAGAGCACTCCTCAGTAAACGGTTCGAAGATTTGCTTTTCCACAGCTGAAGAAGGTCCGGCTTCCATCGAGAGGCCGGGCCTTTTCCATTGTGAGACCAAAGATAGAAGCTAGTCCTTAATCTTTTTCGCTATTGATGAAATCGCGCAACCGAGATCGCAATTCATCGCGAGCTCGGCGAAAGTTCGCAGCTTGCTGCTCCTCGGTTCCGCGTGCAACTGGATCGTCGATGCTCCAGTGAATCCGCCGCGGACTGCCTGGGAAAACCGGACAGCGCTCACGGGCGTTGTCACAGACAGTTATCACATAGTCAAAGTCCTGCCCCATGAATTCGTCCACCGATTTCGAACGGTGATCGCTGATGTTTACCCCAATCTCGCGCATGGCTGCTATAGCTTGTGGTCTTACCAAGCTTGGCTCAACTGCCGCACTCTCCACAGTAAACATTTGCCCGCCGTCATGGCGGAGTAGACCCTCGGCCATCTGGCTCCGAGCAGAGTTTCCCGTACAAAGGATCAACACACGCCTGGTATGGCTCATGTTGTTTTTCATATACAGTCAAGCTCAGGTAACGGGGGCTGTTTGCACTCCGCCCCTGAAGTAGCGGCGCTGCAACCACAGAGCGACGCTCACCAGCCCGATCAATACCGGTACTTCGACTAGCGGACCGATCACTGCCGCAAACGCGGCGCCGGAGTTAATACCGAAGACTGCGACAGTCACAGCAATTGCCAGTTCGAAGTTGTTGCTCGCGGCGGTGAACGAGAGTGTCGCGGTTTTTTTGTAGTTCGCGCCGGCTCGCTTGCCCATGTAGAAACTAACCAGAAACATCACGACGAAGTAGATGAGCATCGGTACGGCAATGCGTACAACGTCGAAGGGAAGCTGCACAATTAAATTCCCCTTGAGCGAAAACATTACGACGATGGTAAATAAAAGCGCGACGAGCGTGAGCGGGCTAATCCTCGGAATGAATATGTTGTGATACCACTCTTTTCCTTTAGCCTTAACCAGCACCAGGCGCGTCAGTACCCCGGCGATAAACGGAATCCCCAGGTAGATGAAAACGCTTTGGGCAATTTGAGCGATGCTGATGTTGACGATGCTGCCGCGCAGTCCGAAAAAGGGTGGCAGAACAGTCAAGAATAACCATGCATAGACGCTATAAAACAACACCTGAAACACGCTATTGAAGGCAACGAGACCGGCTGCGTACTCACTGTCGCCGCCAGCGAGTTCGTTCCACACGATGACCATCGCGATACAGCGCGCCAATCCAATCATTATCAAACCGACCATGTACTCCGGGCGGTCGTGCAGAAAGATGATGGCCAGCGCGAACATCAAGACGGGTCCTATCACCCAGTTTTGGAGAAGTGATAAGAGAAGTATGCGCCAGTCACGAAAGACTTCTCCCAGGTTTTCGTAGCGCACTTTGGCGAGTGGCGGGTACATCATCAGAATCAGCCCGATGGCGATAGGGATGTTGGTTGTGCCGGATTGAAAGCGGTTGACGAAGCCCTCGACTTGCGGATTCGTGAACCCGATGAGCACCCCGACGCCCATCGCTGCAAAAATCCAAAGCGTCAGGAAGCGGTCGAAAAACGAAAGCTGCTTGCGATGTAACGGCAAGCAGCTTTTCGTGTTTGCAGTCGCTTGATTTTGCATCAGACTCCAGAGCCCGCGGCTATGGTATTGCTATACCGATTGTTTCAGCGCAACCAACGCCGAGTTGCGGTTCACCGCGAAATGCTTACGGTCTCGGGTGCGCAGCAGGACTTGTTTGCCTGGACGTTTGCACTCGTCACAGTATCGCCAGCCGCCCCAGTTTCGGGTTGCATCTCCGCCAGCCTGGTTCCGCATTCACAAGCCGCGGACTCCGGCAAGTTGTCTTTCAAAACCACGAAGGCTTCCCACTCGTTACCGTCCGGATCACGCACCCAAGTCTTATCCTGAGTCGCGTAGCAGCAGTTGGTCTGCATTTCGTCGCGGGTGATCAGGCCGGCTTCTTCCCACTGCTGGCGCATGGCCAGGACGTCACCCGTGGAAGCTACTTGAATACCCAGATGCGATAGCGCTCCGCGCTCCGTAAAGGCGACTTCGTTAAGGGTTAGATTCAACGGGGGATTTTGCACATCGAACTTAGCGTATCCCCTGCGTACCTTGCTTGGTTCGATACCCAGCATTTTCTGGTAGAAACCGATGCTCTGCTCAACGTTGCGGACGTTAAGAGCGAGATGCGCTTTAAGCGCCGTTATCTGGTTATTTGCCTTGCTTTCCATATCATCCTCCTCTATATTCATATTCGCCAATGCGAATGTGAGACGCACTTTACACCTGACAGACATATCTGTCAAGGCGGATGTGAGGGTTTTTTTGGTGGGAAGGGAAATCGAAATTAGGCCGATGGCGCCGGAAGATTGGGAATCGGTGCGCGCAATCTATTTGGAGGGCCTCGCCACGGGCGACGCGACCTTTGAAACCGAGGCGCCGCGCTGGGAAAATTGGGATGTAGGTCATCCAAGCGCCCCCCGCCTGGTCGGTTTCTCCCAACCCGGGGGCCGTATTATTGGCTGGGCGGCCTTGGCGCCGGTTTCCTCGCGAGCAGTTTACCGTGGGGTGGCCGAGATCAGTGTCTATGTAGCTGACGACTTCAGTGGTAGAGGCACTGGAAAGGCCCTGATGAAACAACTCATCGTCGAGTCAGAAGAGAACGGTGTTTGGACACTGCAGGCCAGTGTGTTCCCTGAGAATATTCCGAGCCTGGCGCTGCATAAGCTCTGCGGGTTCCGTGTAGTCGGTACTCGACATCGGATCGGTTCACTCCACGGAATCTGGCGAGATACAGTGCTTTTGGAACGGCGAAGCGAGCGAGTCGGAAATGAATAATTCGAAGGGGCAATGTTTCGGCATTTTGGCATCAAGAATTGGATAGAATCTGAAGCTGGTTTGAGCCTAAATGGACCGAAGAAAAGGAACTCTGGGACTGCGAAAGTCGTAATCAAGTAACCCCAGTCTTACCAAACGATCAAGCCATGGCAGACAAGGACTACAGCATCGAAGAACTGTTCAAAGCGCTCGCAGATCGCACGCGTTTACGCCTAATCAACTTGATGGGAGACGATGAGGTCTGCGTCTGTTTTTTTGTGGAAGTCTTAAAGCTGAACCAACCCAAGATCTCGCGCCATCTCGCGTATCTACGAAGAGCGGGTGTGGTGGCTGCCCGGCGAGAAGGAAAATGGATGCACTACCGAACTGTGGAACCGCCCGATCCACGCGCCGCTAACATATTTCGGGAGGTGCGCGCGTCGCTGGCAAATGATTCCGATATGAAACGCGACCGGGCAAGACTGGCCCAAATCTGTTGTGCTCCGCAGCTCCCCGTGCAACTGCAAAAAGCCCCGCGACCGGCAAGCCTGGTGGCATAACCTGAAAGGACAAGTAATGGTTACCGCAATTGAGCCCCTCCTCCGTGAGCAACTAATTGATCGGCGACAGAAGCTGGAAATCGCAGCTCGTGGTTTTATTGAAGCCTCAGAAATCTCGAACCTCCTGGCCGAGGTTGACGAGGCCCTGCGTCGCATGGACCTGGGCACCTATGGCCTGTGCGACTTCTGTAACGACCCTGTCGAAACCGAAAGACTCATCGCAAATCCACTAACCCGGCTATGCATTGATCATTTGAGTGCTAAAGAACAACGGGCGCTTGAGGACGATCTGGAGTTGGCAGCGCAAATTCAGACCGGATTGCTGCCGCTGCCAAGCCGGAAGATTGATGGATGGGAGATCGCCTACCACTATCAGCCAGCCGGTATAGTTAGTGGCGACTACTGCGATCTCATCAGCAGCGCTGATCAAAATCTTTTGTTTGTGGTGGGAGACGTTTCGGGCAAAGGTGTGGCCGCGTCGATGCTGATGGCACACCTTCAGGCGATGTTTCGAACTCTTATTTCCATCAACCTTCCGCTCGAGGAAATTGTTGAGCGCGCCAGCCGCGTCTTTTGCGAGAGCACCTTGCCTACTCATTACGCGACCATTGTCTGCGGTAAAGCGGATATCTCGGGTGGCATTGAGATTTGCAATGCGGGCCATCTGCCGCCTCTCCTGCTTCGCCAGGACTCAGTGCAGACTATTGAGGCCACCGGCTTACCGATGGGAATGTTCAGCAACGAGCATTTTACGGTAAGCAGATTTCAGATGGAGAGAGGTGATACTCTCTTGCTTTATACAGACGGGCTTTCTGAAAGCCGCGATGGCGCCGGAAGTGAGTACGGTCTGGAAAGATTGTCAGCGCTTCTCCGCGCAAACGGGGGTCTCGCGCCCAAGGCCTTGCTTACCGCGTGCGTAAGCGAAGTCGAGGCTTTTCGGATTACCAATTCACTCGCCGATGATTTGACACTCATGGCGATTCAAAGGGTTCATTAAACAGATTCGGTTTTTTCAGGAGGCACGCCTTAAGCGCAGCACGGCTATCTCCGGTCTAACTCCGAAGCGGAGGGGCAAACCAATGACGCCGGTGCCCCGGGACACGTAGAGTTGCGTGTCTCCGCGCCGGAAAAGGCCCTGGGGATATTTTAGTTCAGCGGTGGCGAATCGAGCAGGTGGTCCAATCAAAGGCAGATCAATTTGACCGCCGTGAGTGTGTCCGCTGATAATCAGGCCTATTTTCTCTGCCTCCGCAAAATCAAGAACTCTGGGCTGGTGAGATAAAAGCACCGTGGTACGTTTCTGATCGAGCCCGTACAGTGCCCGAGGCCAATTAGTTCCTGCCCAGGACCAATCATCGATTCCTGAGAGTTGCAGCACATCGGATCCTCGCCAGAGGGTAGTGTTCGCGTTATTGAGCACAGCGATGTGGTTATATTCGAGAGCCCGCGCGGTCAACTCTGGCTCAGTGTAGTGGTCGTGGTTGCCCAGCACCGCCCAAACACCTTCAGGGGCATTTAACGATCCGAGCGCTTCGGCGCAGGGTTCGATATATCGCCGGTAGGAGGTCGTATAGTCGCCCGTGAGGGCAATTAGATCCGGTTTGGTTGAGTTTGCCAAATCCACAGTGCGGCGCACGGCATCAATACCGACTATCCGGCTGTGATGAATGTCCGTGAGCTGGGTAATGCGAAACCCATCAAAGCTTGCTGGCAGGTCGTGCAGGAAGATGTCTGTTTCGGAGACTTCGTAACGATAGGGTTCAATCAAGCGCGCGTAAGCGGAAGTTGCGGAAATAGCAATAAGCGGCGCAGCAGCAAGTCCGCTCAGAAACTGTCTACGAGTTAAGTCCAATTTGGCCACAACAGGATTCTATACGGTGATCCCCAAGTGACCATAGCAGTTAACCCTCAGAGTGGGTGCTGCTTGATTTGAGGCCGGAAGTTGAGAGTTCGACCTTTAGGTTGTGGGCGGGCGGTGCTGCACAAGCTAAAAGCTTGAACTCTAAACTGCCTGGTGGTCGTCATCTTGACAATCTGATGCTGCAGACTAGAATGAGTTTTCGCCCTGGTTGGCACGGAGATGTGGCCGAGTGGCTGAAGGCGGCGGTTTGCTAAACCGTTAAGGGTCAAAAGCCCTTCACAGGTTCGAATCCTGTCATCTCCGCCAGAAACTTGGTAGTCAGTAGTCAGTAGTCAGTGGTCAGTAGTCAGTAGAAGTTTCGAACTGAATTGCGGACTGCACTACTGGCTATTTTTATTGCCCGGGCAAATAGTCTCTAATTGCTGGTAAGCGGTTCGAAGACCACTTACCACGGACTACTGACCAGATTCTTATGACCGTTCGCGTTCGCTTCGCACCATCACCGACGGGCTACCTGCACATTGGCGCGGCCCGATCCGCTCTCTTCAACTGGCTTTTCGCGCGCAAGGTGGGTGGCAAATTTCTACTGCGGATCGAAGATACTGATCTACAACGCTCCACTGACGAGTCAACGCGTTCGATCATCGAAGGTCTCGAATGGCTGGGTTTGGATTACGACGAAGATATCGTATTCCAGTCAGCTAACGCTCCTCAGCACCGGGCGACTGCCAACAGACTCGTAGAAGAGGGTAAGGCTTACCGCGACTTCACTCCCAAAGAGAAGCGCGACGACGCCGGCATAAAACAAGGTATTGCCGATCGGGCGCGGGCGCAATCCAACGAAGGTTCGGATCACCGCAACAATCCTTACCGTGATCTTCCCAGGGAGGAATCTGATCGGCGCGCAATGGCCAGCGAGCCATTCGCCGTGCGCCTGAAGGTTGCACCCGAAGGCAAGACGACTTTCGAAGACATCGTTTACGGCACCCAGGAACGCAACTACTCGGAGATCGAGGATCTGGTGCTCCTGCGTTCGGACGGCCATCCCCTCTACAATCTCTCGGTGGTCATAGACGATATCGAGATGGGAATCACACACGTGATTCGCGGGCAGGACCACATTACCAATACTCATAAGCAGATTCTGTTGTACGAGGCCCTGGGCAAAGCCGTGCCGAAGTTTGCCCATCTGCCGTTGATACTGGCTCCGAACAAGGGCAAGTTATCTAAGCGCAAGCATGGCGAGGTGGTGTCGCTAACTACTTATCGTGACCGCGGATTCGTGCCGGCCGCTTTTCGAAACTTCCTGGTGCTTTTGGGATGGTCGCCATCCGACACCAAAGAGATCTTTAAACTCGAAGAACTGACCCGGGAGTTTTCTCTGGAAGGTATCGGGCGCGCGAATGCGATCTTCAATTTCCAGGAGAACGATCCGCGCCATTGGACTGACGACAAAGCGTTGTGGATGAATGCGGAATACATTCGCACAATGGCACTCGAAGAATTGCTGCCCATGGTGAAAGTTGAGCTGCGCGCAAATAAACTCTGGCGCGAGGAATACGGAGACGAGGATCGCGGGTGGTTTGCGAAGACGGTGGACCTGATACGTCAGCGCTTCCACACGCTCAAGGACTTTTCGTCTCAGGGTCGCGCTTATTTTTCCGACGATTTTGATTTCGAAGATGCGGCCGTAAACAAAAACCTGAAGAAGGAGCCGCGTCTCAAAGAACTCCTGCCGGCCTTGGCTGATCGACTGGAAGAGATGGATCCTTTCACACACGATACATCGGAGGCGGCGTTGCGACAGTTTGCTGACGAGCAAGGCGTCAAGGCAGGGTTGCTGATCAATGGCTCGCGGACAATGTTAACTGGCCAGGCAGTGGGCCCTTCGATGTTCGAGGTCTTCGCTATTCTTGGAAAAGACCGCTCGGTGACGAGGCTGAGGAGCGGGGTACCCTGGTTTGACGTAATGAACGCGTTGGGAGATGTTTGAGTTTGAGTCAGTAGTCAGTTGTCAGTGGCAAGAGACTCGGATCCGAACGTCGTGAGCTGTGAGCGTTTCTGTTTGGAAGGAAACTACCTTCGTTGACGACCTGGAGGAAATACCATGCGTAGACAACTCTTACTAATTGGTTTGATTGCCTTCATGGCTGCTACAGCCATGGCCCAGAATACAAACTCGTCTACCGCGCGGCCGCGGGCGACCGGGACGAATACCAATAGATCGGCCGATCCGCCAAAGCCGACTGACACTCAGCAGCCCGCAACAACTCCACCTCCCGCCCGGACAGTTCTATCAAAGGTGAGACCGGTTACCGTTCAGGCCGGGGCGGACACTGTGGTGACAGCCTTTGAACAACTACTCAATGGAATCCGCAAAGCAGACGTCAACGTGGTGACCGGCATCTATTGGAATTCGCCCAGCCTGATTCTTTTTAACAACAATGGAACGGTAACCAGGGGCTGGGCACAAATGCGCAAGAACCGGGAGAGCTCCTATCCAGACATCAAGGACGTGAAACTGGATGTTCGTGATGTGGCAGTCACCATGCTGGGGCGCGATGGCGCGCTTGTCACCTGTCTCTGGACCCAATCACAAACTTACAAAGACGCATCCGAAACCGCGACCGGCAGAATGACTCTGACATTCAAGCGGGTGGGCAGAGACTGGAAGGCCGTTCACCTGCACACATCCCCCGACAAGCCGGATCCTTCAAGAGTCCTGCCATCTGAAGCAAGTCCCGCGGCGGCGACTCCTTCGCCAACGCCTACTCCTTCGCCAATACCTACACAATAGTTTGTCCTGCGCCCGAGCCGTATAACGGAAGAAGCCGCCCACGAACTGAATCGTGGACGGCTTCCGGTGTACTGTTCGGATTGGCCTGTGGACTAACTGTGTGCTGACTCCGGAAAGGAGGAGCACCAAGCAGTGAGACGACTGAACCGTAATCCTAACAATCTATAATTAAGGTTCAGAGGTCAGGCCGCAGCCACCTCACTGTGATTAGAACTCATATATTTTTGATCACCTCCTTTCCAGTGTTGAGGGCATAATAAGATAGGTCAGCGCAGGCGTCAAATACTTTTTAGAAGCCTTTTTAGAAGCCTTCAAGAGAACTGTTAAGACCGGCTAAAAGCCAGACGGCCTCTCGTGTAAACCTTCCACGCATGTTCAATCCCGAAGAAGTAAGCGAGTTCGCGATAGTCGTCGCAATCATGAATTACGAAGTCGGCCAACTTCCTCGGTTCCAGTGATCCCAGTTCCTCTACACGGCCCAGACTGCACGCCGCGTTGATTGTCGCCGCCGTGATTGATTCCGCCGGCGCCATCTTCATATGAGTTGAAGCTAGTGAAAAAACCATCGGCATCGATGGCGTAGGAGAAGAACCCGGATTGAAGTCAGTTGCCAGCACAACCGCCAGACCAGCCTCAATCATTTCACGTGCGGGTGGGTATTGATTCGAACCAAGCGCGTAGACTGAGCCCGGCAAAAGCACGGGCTGAACTCCGGCAGACTTGAGTGCGGCGATCCCCTCAGCGTCAACATGCTCGAGATGATCGGCGGTAACAGTATTGAGGTCGGCTGCCAGCTTTGCTCCTCCGGAAAGCGATAGCTGATCTGCGTGCATACGAAGTTGCAGGCCGTGGCTACGGGCGGCCGAGAGTATCGTTCGCGACTCGCCGATCGAGAAGACCTGCGCTTCACAGAAGACATCGCAGTACTCAGCGAGTTTTTCCTGCGCAACTCGCGGCAACATCTCGTTGACAACCAGCGAGACATACTCATCACGTCGATCTAAATACTCGAATGGAATATCGTGAGCACCAAGGAAAGTCGGCACGTAACGCAGCGGGGTCTCCTGGCTTAGCCTCTTTATGGCCCGCAGCAACTTTAATTCATCCGCAACAGATAAACCGTAACCCGACTTGGCCTCGACCGTGGTGGTTCCCGTTCGCAGGAACCATTCCGCGTACCGACTTCCTGCTTGTACTAACTCATCCAGCGTGGCCGCCTGGGTAGCTCGCACCGTTGACTTGATGCCGCCACCGCGAGCGGCTATCTCCTGATAAGACGCACCCTCAGCACGCTCTTCGAACTCATTTGCCCTGGTGCCTGCAAAGACCGGATGGGTGTGCGCGTCGACAAAGCCTGGCAAAACGATACGACCACCCGCATCCACCACCGTGCACTTGGCGCCAATAAAAGGTTCAATCTGCCTTCTCGTTCCGACCCTTTCAATCCGCTCATTGAGCACCAGCATTGCCCCGTCAGAGATGATCGAAAGGCCGCGCATCTCCGCGCCTGTGCGCGGACGTGGCGGACCGGCAAGCGTAACGAGTTGTTTGCAGTTGATTACGGCGAGCATGCCCTTCGAGGGTTCTAAAATTTCAATTCGTGAATCGTAAATCGTGAATGGTAATCGTGAATCGTGAATCGTGAATGGTAAGAACAGTCAGAGCGCAATTCTCTTACGATTCACGATTCACGATTTACGATTCACGATTCACGATTCACGATTTACGATTCACGATTTACGATTCACGATTTACGATTCACGAACCTTGGACCTGGGACTATTTCATATGCTTATCGAGAAACTCGACAATCTTCGGATACATGAAAAGGCGATTATTCAGTTTTACAAAGCCGTGGCCCTCATCCTCAAAAAGAATGTATTCGACCGGCCGGTTCCGATCGCGAAGAGCTTTTACAATCTGTTCCGATTCGGTGTAAGGCACGCGCGGATCGTTTTTGCCCTGCAAAACAAACAGCGGGGCGCGAATGCGATCGACTTTGTAGATTGGTGAGATGGAACGGAGAAACTCGAGATCCTTTTCCAGTGTTCCATACTCACGCTCGCGTAACTTTCTTCGATAGCCTGAGGTGCGCTTGAGATTGGTTTCAAAGTTGGCAATTCCGAAGAGTTCAACCGCTGCAGCCCAGATTTCCGGGTACAGAGTGATGGCCGCGAGCACCATGTAACCGCCATAAGAGCCGCCCATGACTGCGATGCGTTTCGGGTCAGCGCCGCCGCGAGACTTCAGCCAATCAACCGCAGCTGCAAGATCTTTGACTGAGTCTTCGCGCTTATGAACATCATCGAGGTGCGTGTAGGTCTTACCGTAACCGGTGGAGCCGCGAACATTGGGAACCAGTATCGCGTAACCCCGCGCCAGGAAATACTGGTCGACTGCGCTAAAGGTGGGCCGTGCCTGGCCTTCGGGACCTCCATGTACGCTAACGATTACCGGAAGCGGATTGTTTGCTGTTGTATTCCGCGGCCGGTAATACCACGCGGGGATCATCCGTTCATCAAAAGTCTTGTAGTGAATCAACTCCGGTTCGATAAAGGATGATTGAGGAATGCCCGCGCGCGAGCTGCGGGTCACCTGTTTCAAAGTTCGTGTTTGCAGATCGTAAATCCACACATCGGCGTTGAACCGGGCTCCATTAAAAACCAGCGCGAGCTTGCGTCCGTCTCGGGAAAAACTGAGTCCGCCCACTACACCTTTGCCGGGAAGTTTAACCGGCATGTCCTTTGAACCAAGAGCCGTAATCAAAGGTTTGCCGTTGGTGTTCAGCCGCCGCACATACAACTCACTGAAGCCGTCGCGGTTCATCGTGTACGCGAGCATGCCGCCGTTGTCGGAAACCTCGACTCCGGCAACATCCCACTGCGTATCGTCAAGAATGTCGACTCGCTTTGTGGCCAGGTCCATCTTCGCCAGCGACTGAAACTCGCGTTTGTCATCGGTGGTAAACAGAAGCGAGTGGCCATCAGGCATGAAGCGCACATTGCCAAACTGTGCGGCGCCCTCGTGCGGTGTAAGGTGGGTTGCGGTTTTGGTGGCGATGTCTACGAGATGAAGATCGTTGTCAAGACTGAGTTGTTCGTTTGCGTGAGAGACCACCAATCTGCGTCCATCGACTGACCAGGCTACCGGCGCATTCGATCCGTCCTGTTGATAAACCAACTGCGTACTGCCACTCGCTACATCCATCACGTAGATGTCGAAGAAGTCTCGGTTGCGCTGGTTCGATGCGTAAGAGATCTTTTTACCGTCCTGAGACCAGCCGCCAAAGTTATGGCGAATTTTGGGATCGCTGGTCAGAGCGCGAATCTGAGAGCCGTCGGGGGCCATCCAGTAGAGCTGGGCGTTTTCATCGCCGCCGATGGATTTTCCGAAGATCAGCCCCGAGCCATCCGGAGACCAGGAAATGAAATCAACGCGGTCGGGAAAGAAGGTCATCTGGTCCGGCCAGCCACCTTGCGCACTTACCATCCAGACCTGCGGAGTGCCGCTGATGTTCGTCAGAAATGCGATTTGATCACCTGTAGGCGAGAGCGCGGAAGAAGTAGCACCGCGGATATTCAGATAGCGCTCGATCCCGAAAAGTTCCGGTAATGCTGGACTCTGTGCTCGCGCCCGTTCCAATGGATAGAACAAGGTAAGAAATGCGGCGGTCAGAAGTAGTGGCAATTGTTTTCGCATAGTTAGTAGTATTTAGACGATTCGTCGATCGTTAGTAAGATTTGTTAACACACAACCCAATCCCGTAGGGATGGAATGTTTATAGATCCTGGTAGAAAGATATGGCGTCAGCTCCAGAGGAGCAAAATGTGTGTGTGACGCGAGCGATATGTTTCGCTCCTTCGGAGCTTCGAAGTCTCTCTTGTCATGCCGGTCTATAAACATCGCGTCCCTACGGGATTGCGAAGCACTTGCGATTCAGTCCACGAGATTTAAGAAGCTCCGTTATGGAAGACTCACGGAGCACTCGATGTGTGATCGTGAACTATTCGCCAGCCCTGCCTGGTGCGATGAAAAACCAAGGTAAACCGTCCGTGAGGTTGATCGCCCGCCCGCTGCAAATGCCAGCGGCCAATCGTCACCGCAGCATCGTTGCTCAGCACGTTGGTTTCAAGATCCGAAAACGTTAGTGTACCCATCTTCTCGCGCGAGTCGTAATTCTTCTGGTAGCGATCGTGCACGGTCTGCCACCCACGCGTGAGGGAATCACCGGAAACAAAAGTAATGTCAGCCGAGCGAGCATACCCATCCATATAGCCTTCAATGTCGCCTCGATTCCACGCTTCCTTCTGTGCGTCAAGCACGGTGCGCACAGCGGCAATGGTTCTGACGTCACGTTTTGACTTCGTCTGGGCATGGACTACTTCGTGAAATGGTAGTGCAGAAACAGCAGCACTAAACAGTAACAGGCGGACGAAAATTCGCCTCATCTTGCGGCCCCTCTCATTTGAACAATTTCCACGGAGCTAAGCGATAACGAATTCCACGAGGGGGCAAAAAATGTCCGACATGCTTCAGCTTGTCGTCGAGATTGGCGACACTCTAGCAACGAAATTACTCGTAACGTCGCACATCGAGAGTTCTGACTCTTGACGACAAGCTGAAGCATGTCGGACATTTCCAGTGCCGTTTCGTGTGGGTTCGTGGATCGTGTCTCATGCTACCTTGGTTATGGGCAGTTTTAGAAGTACCGATAGTGCCCAGTGATTTTCCAATTCAACAACACGTCCTCATTGCGCGCGCCGGCGCCAATGTTGTGAACTATCGAGTAGCCCTTCCCCGATTCGGACCACGTATTTACCACTATGCCAATATGCTCGATCCCACTGCTCAGATCCCAGGTAACTATATCGCCGGGCAAATAGTCATCGCGATTATTGGTGACCGGCAGAGACTTGCCCTGCCTATCGAAGTAGGTCATCAGATTAAGGACGCGCCGATGATCTATGTTGGAATCACGCCGGCTGGCGCCCCACTTCCTGGGATATACCGACCAGGCGCGGGCCATGTCGTCATGAATTTCCTTTTGCAGATCGATGCCGGCTTTGCGAAAGGCGCGCACCACCACATCTGAGCAGACACCAGTTTCCAAAGGGACATCCCCTCCGGGATATTCGATGCCGGCGTAAGAGGGATCGTAACCGGTCGTAACCCGGGTTTGATCGATTGCGCTTTCCACGAGCTGCTTGAGTTGGAGTGAAGTATTTTCCGGCCAGGGTTTCTGGATCTCAGCCGGAGGAGCTGTGGGTTTAGATACCACCGACTCGGAGCGCCGTTGACAGTTCGCAGAAATAACCAGGATCAGACAGAGCGCTCCGGAGCAAAATCTCTGCCGGGCTATTTGACTATGCATTGGTTTGGCTCTCCAGCCATCCACTTACATCTTCCCGCATTGCCGGGACAATCTCATGCACAGCGTCATAACTCTCAAACATGACATCACGTGCACGAAGCCGCAGGCGATCGGCGTAATCAGCAACGCGTTCGGGTGGATAAAACTCATCGCGTGTGCCGGCAAGGTGATATACCGAGGCCTGGGTTGGTTTGTAGATCTCGCTCGTTTCCCAATCGCCCGGCATACCGCCACAGATGCCAATAACGCCGCGCAGGTGGCCAGGATGTGTGGCCGCAAAGCGATAATTTAACGCACACGATTGCGAGAAGCCCAACAGGAAGACCCGCCGCGGATCAACCGTGCCCTCTTTCACCAGCAGTTCAGTCAGGTCGATTACTGCTCGGTGATGTAAGGCAACAGATTCTTCCGGGCGAAAGTTTGTCAGCCAGCCAAAGCCAAAGCGCAGAGGTCCGCCTGGTTCTTTTGGTTCCTTCAAGTGCTGATGAAATCCCTGCAGCGCCGCGATAGCAAAATTTGCGGGAGCCATTTGTCGTGCTTCCCGCATCATCTGACGTTTGCTGGCTCCGTAGCCATGTAAGGCAATCAGCAAAGGAGCCGGCTGGATTTCGGGAAGCTGAAGATCGTAGTAAAGCTTGATCTCGTTTGTAAGACTGCCTTCGATTTCTCTGGCTTCTGTGGTGGAACTCATGTCGCTCGCTATGGTTCTGAATCAGCCGCGGAGTCACGCGGATAAACGCGGATCTGAAAATGCTTTACTCCCCTGGTAGTGGGGTAATAGTGTGTTGCTGAGTCTACCAAGACGCGGGTTTTCTAAATTTCCCGTTCGCATCCTGTAACTCGTCGGGAAATTGACTTGCCATTAACACGCCACGTCTTATTGGTTTGATGAAATCAGCGTGTGGAACCAAAGCAAGGCTTAGCCTCTTCCCTGGATTGAGTAGACCGACACTTAATCCCATCTCTTGCCGAATAATTCTAATCGGTTCTAACAAGTCAGAATCTTTGGAGATTACAGCGGCACATTCAAAATTACCCTTAAAGGCGTCATAGAGCATGTGTGTCGCTAGATTTACGTCAGACCCTTTCTCTTCGGTCTTGATTACCTGAACATATGACGCGGCATCGTTCGGATTGCAACCAACCTTGAGCATCTTTGTGTTGCTTGTGAGAAAAGTACCGAAGACAATCGAGAGGTTCGGTAAAGTCTCAAGCGCCCGAAGATAGGTCTGTTGCCGCTGGGGCTGATCAGGATCGCAGGGCCGAGCGTTTACACGCGCAGTAAAGTACTTGATTTGATTGATGGTATTGTTCGGCAGTAGGAGGCGACACATCTCAGATATGTTTAGCCACTTGCAGGGTGAACTGCGCAGACAACGGAAATACAGGTTAAACCCGTCAACATAGATATTGGTTTTCACGTTTTTATACGTGAGGTAAAGGGTTAAGTTTTGGCTTGACCGTCCGGCCCGCCGTGCTATAATGGCCCCAGTTTACACCCCCTATTTCTTCGGGAGTAGGGCGCGAGGCCGCTGAAAGGCGGCCTCTGCATTTCGGGCTACTACCTCAATTCTCCTTTCAAAAATCACTCATCGCTTGCCTTCTTACTTGGAAAGGCATCAATCCCTAAATTCAAGTAGGCTATTAGTTTAGTGATTGCCTCTTGACTCACAGAGCCTTCAAATAACACTCGCACTTTGCAATCATCCGTTAGCCGATATTGAAGATTCTCGCTGACTCCGGCTTGAGAGCCGAGGTCTATTGGCGCGGTTCGTAAGCCTTGCATGCTGCGACTCGTCTCCTGACTTGAAACATCAGTATCTGCGTCAGCATCATAACTCTCGGCCTCGCCTTTGACAAGACTCAATGTGTCTCGATATGTCCGTATAAGATTGTTTGCGGCATTGCGGCTAAAGCCCCTTTTTACTAATAGTAATCGCAAATTCTCGTCGCTCGGCAATTTTGACCCAAACATCTCGTTAAGTTCCGCAAAAAAGGGCGGCGCAAAAGCCAATCTCTGTAGGGCCGCCGAACGCTCTGGGTCTCCGATTGGCAATTCTAGGATTGTGGTGGCGTCATCAGAAACCCTCATAGCGTCCCCAGCGCGCTCCAGGAGTCCATACTGACGCAAGGAAGCTATTACAGCAGCCGAAGCCCCGTTCAGCCCCGCATAACCCATATCTGTAGCAATCACCTCACGATCCGCCTTGTGAGTATGCTCTTTTTCGTACACCATCTTGATTCTGCCTATAGCATCTTGAAGGCTCATTTGCGGGTATCGTGGACTTCGGGTTTTCTTATCCATATCTATCGCCTTTCGCGGAGCATTCCTAGAATGCGTAGTATACGCCGCTAGGAATTAAAGTCAAGGAAATACGTTTTTAGACGTGGGGCGAGAGTATATGTAAAACTTGACACTGGGTAGGGAATCTTTATTGACGAGATTAACCAACGGTTTCAGCAAGAAGTGGGGGAATCTAAAGGCCGCTTATGCCCTGCATTTTGCCTACTATAATTTCTGCCGAATCCACTCCTCGATCCGCTGTACTCCAGCAATGGAAGCGGGTATAACCAAAAGCGTTTGGTCTATTCAAGATTTGCTTACCGCGTGAGGCTGCAATGTGCTACTGCGACAAAACTCCAGACGAAATTCTCACAGACATTCTGCGACGTAAGGTGCCAGCGGAATTCTTGGTGCGTGATTGTTGCTGGCAACGTATCAGTGAAGTAAAGGCGGACGCGGGGTGGGGTATGGTGAACCTAAAAGAGTGGAAGGCGCTTTGTGGGCGGCGTGGTCACCTGCTGTATGGACACCAAGACCCCGCTGACGAGTCAGCAACACACTAATACCCCACTACCACTCCCCTTGCTTTGTTGCTGTTCATATCCGCGTTCATCCGCGTGACTCCGCGGCTAGATCAGTTCTTTTAATTTCTTACCTGCAGGGTGAGCTGCGACACGCAAGACTAGACAGGATCAACAAGATTCACAAGAGCGTTTCGCAACCGCCACCTTCAGAAAGTCATTAGTTGATGTGCACAGTCTAATCTCCCGGGTGTGCTTTTGTGTTCCGACGCGGCCTCTCAATTCCTGTGATTCGAATAATTCCGGAACGGCCAAAGCGATCCACGAACTAACACGAACGGACACAAAATTTTTGTTAGTGTCATTTCGTGTAAAGTTCGTGGATCGTGTTGACCATTTGTTTGAGCTGGGCTACGGGCAATCCGCTAGAATAGTACACGACTCACCTTAAGGTCTCGTTGCATTCGCTCGGAAGGGAAGCTACGATGGCTTTTCAAGCAGCCAATACCAGTAAAAACAATTCCATGGAGAGGTGCGACCAATGAAATTTCCTGGTGGATTCAATATTCAACAGATGATGAAGCAGGCGCAGCAGATGCAGGAGAAGATGTCTAAAGAGATGGAAGAAATGCGCGCGGAAGCTTCGGCAGGCGGTGGCGTTGTCACTGTACAGATGAAGGGCAACCACGAGATTGTTTCATTGAAAATTGATCCGGAAGCGGTCAAGGAAGGTGATGTCGAGATGCTGCAAGACATGATTATGGCGGCCCTCAACGAAGCCAACCGCAAGGTCGATGAGGCGATGAAGGGGAAACTGGGCGGGATGTTGCCACCAGGGCTCGGCGGGTTACTCGGGTGATTTAGCTAGTTTGAGTGAACTTGGTTCTTTGTACTTTGTACTTTGAACTTAGTTGAGCTTCTCGTATCACAGAAATCAAAGTTCAAAGTACTAAGTTCAAAGTACTAAGTTCAAAAAATGCTTGAATACGCTGAACCCGTCAACAAACTGATCGATGAATTGAGACGACTGCCCAGCATCGGGCAAAAGTCTGCTCAGCGTCTGGCGTTCTATATCATGCGCACGCCCGAGGCGGAGGTTGAGCGACTCGTAGCGGCTATACATGAAGTCAAGCAGCGAATTATTCTCTGCTCCGTTTGCAATAACCTCACCGAGATCGATCCCTGCCGTTTCTGCGAGTCTACGTCGCGGGACCACTCCGTTATTTGCGTGGTGGAAGAACCTCACAGCCTGGTGGCGGTGGAGAAGACGCGCAGCTTCAAGGGTCTCTATCACGTGCTGCACGGAAGTCTTTCACCAATGCGCCACATTGGTCCAAACGAGCTGCGCCTGGCGAATCTTCTGCCGCGCTTCAAACCGGAGAACAACGGTGGGGTGGAGGTGCGCGAAGTAATTCTGGCAACCAATCCCACCACGGAAGGTGAAGCCACGGCAAACTACATCAGCCGGCTACTGAAGCCTCTGGGAATGCGCGTCACGCGCATTGCGATGGGAATGCCGGTGGGTGGAGATATTGAGTATGTGGACGAAGTGACAATGGATAAGGCGCTGGCCAACCGTCATGAGATCTAGCAGAGGGGCTAGCAGAGAGAGGGGGCGGCCGAGGAGGCTTTCCAGGCCTCGGGCAAAAGCGGGGAGAGATGCTAGGCTCTGCTGCTGCGCTGCTGAAAAACTCCTTATGGAGTGCGGAGGCAAGCGCAGCGCGACTCCGCTTTGGATTGGGGAGTCTTAGACTCCAAGAGAACCCACAGCGCCGTCGCCGCTTCGCTCTGCCGGCGCACTCCACATTTCGCTTTCTTCAAACGCTGAAAGGGTTTCAGCAGACTGCCAGGCAAAAGAGTGTGCGGATTCATAAGTCCCTGGTATCGACTCAGGAAACTAATCTATTGGATAAGCGAATCAAAAGGCAATCTCTCGTTGATCGGCAGGAACGAGCTCATCCCATAACGGGGTAAAGATGATGCTTCACATTGTCTTCCACTAACTCGCCAACGGTAAACATAAACCCAACAGGGCCTCGCCGGCGGTTGATTGCCAACGAGGCCCTGGCCCCCGCAGAACGCTTCCGATTTGCCAGCCTCGCTACTTAGCCGATCTTACTGCTCGTTGGCCAATACACTTGAAGAGTCCTCAAAGACTTCTCAAAAGTTTTCTTAATGAGTCCATCAAGACGCTGATATTATCCTAGTGATCTTCTACGTCTCACGTCTGGGAAAATCACAATGCCTATAACTGAACACACAATCAATGATGCTCTCGCCGCAGCATTGAGAACTACAAGAAGCACTTGGCGCGACTCGGAGATCGTTCGATCTGAGAATACGGGCATGCTTAGAGGTAGCAACGAGCGGCCAGATATTCTTGTTCTGGAGCCGAATGTCTCGCCAGTTGTTATAGAGACGGAAGTGATCCCGGCTGCTACCGTCGAGGCTGAAGCGAAGTCACGCCTCGGCAAGCACCTGCGAGCTACCGGACGAACGATTCTCTCGTCAATAGCCGTGCGTCTTCCTGTCAATCTTCGGAGTAAACAGGGAGCAAGATTACAAGCCGAATTGGCGACCTCAGGTTCGGTTGAAATGGTTCTGTTTACAGGTACCGATCCATTAACTGCCTCTCGGTGGCCACGTTCTGGTTGGATACTCGGTAACGTCGCTGATCTCTCGATACTCGCACAGTGGGCATCCGTCCCACCTGACGTAATTGACCAAGCTGCGAGTGAATTGGTTGCGGGAGTGAGTGCGGGGGCCGGCATGTTGGCCGAAATGGCCAAAGCCAATCCGAGCGCGATACACCAAATCAGCGAAAGCCTTTACCAAGAGGATGGCACCCAAACTCGCCGCATGGCAGCCACCATTCTTGCAAACGCTTTCATATTTCAGGAGACGCTGGCAGGTGGACCAAAAGAATTATCAAGCGTCAAATCGGTCGAACAACTTCGTGGGGCGAGGCAGCTCCGAAAGTCTGCCGTGTTGGCACAGTGGCGAAGAATACTCAAGGTGAACTATTGGCCCATTTTCGATATAGCCCGTCGGATTTTGGAGGTAATTCCGACAGCAGAAAGCAAACCACTCATTGATGCATTAGCGGAAACCGCAGATCAGCTACTTGAGAATCGGTTAATGCGTTCGCATGATTTAACTGGCGCGGTGTTTCAGCGTTTGATTGTGGATCGAAAGTTCCTCGCCGCCTTTTACACGACACCTGCGTCAGCGGCATTACTTGCAGGATTAGCGATCAGGCCAGAGAGTACGCCAGCGGGAGGATCGTGGTCCAACCCAGACGATGTTAGTAGACTCCGCATCGCCGATTTTGCTTGTGGAACGGGGACTCTCCTCTCAACAACTTATCAGCGTATAGGGCAACTGCACGAGCTTGCGGGCGGAGATGCTGAAGCGCTTCACCCCTCAATGATGTCTCAGGTGATAATCGGTTGCGATGTCTTGCCCGCAGCCGCACACCTTACCGCATCGATGTTGTCGGGTGCACACCCAACCGTCAAATACGAGCAAAGCTCCATCTTGACCGTTGCGTACGGCAAGCAACCTGAGGGTGACGTTTTACTCGGCTCGTTGGATCTAATTGATCCTCAGGGAAGATTTGAGCCTTTGGCGATTACCGCAAAAGCTGCTGAAGCAATGGGAGAGGCTGAGAGAGAAACTTGGCGGGCTTTACCTCATTCGTCGTTTGACTTGGTGATTATGAATCCTCCGTTCACTCGCGCTACGGGACACGAAGGCGAAAAAATTGGTGTTCCAAACCCGATGTTTGCGGCGTTTAGTTCCACTGATGAGGAACAGAGGTTGATGGGCGCAGCAACAAAAAGATTGACCGAAGGAACTAGTGCCCACGGCAACGCGGGGGAGGCTTCGATTTTTTTGGTGTTGGCAGATCGCAAGCTCAAAGCTGGAGGAGTGTTGGCTTTGGTCATGCCTCTGAGTTTGATGCTGGGCGACGCTTGGGAAGACTCGCGTAAGATGTTGGTAAGAGGCTATAAAGATCTGGTGCTCGTCTCAATATCAGGCGCTGACGGAGCGGATTTATCTTTCTCAGCGGACACTCAGATGGGTGAGTGCCTGGTGGTTGGGAAAAAGGCCTCCGGAGGCAGTGAACGTGCGACTTTCATTGTCCTTAACGAACGGCCAGCATACCCACTTCTAGGAGCGAGCGCAGCGGACCAGATCCTGCGATTGATCGCAGGAAAAACCCTTCGTCGCCTCGAGGATGGGCCAGTGGGTGGAACTCCTCTTCAATTCGGCGAAGACGTAATAGGTCAGGCGCTAGATGCACCACTACCAGAATCCAGTGGATGGAACTTGGCACGGATGGCGGATCTGTCTCTTGCGCAAGCCGCTTATCAGCTGGCGCACGAAGGCACGATTTGGTTGCCCGGCATGAGCGAATCCGACAGTGTGGAGATTCCAATAACAACAGTGGACCAAATAGCACAGATTGGGCCATATCATGCCGACATCAATGGCAGTACAAGCTCAGGTGGAATACGAGGGCCATTTAATATCAGACCAGCCCGGCCAGATAGCGCGCCGACGTACCCGGTCCTTTGGGCCCATGACGCTCCGCGCGAGCGAACGATGGCTTTCCCTGGTGACAGTCAAGGAATTCCTCGACGCGGAAAGACAGAGATAGAACAAGAAATGGCGATGCTTAAGTTGGATGCCATCTCAAAAACTGCTTCGCACGCTCACTTCAATCGGGACTTTCGTTTTAATAGTCAGTCTACCGGAATGCAATTCACCCCGCGCCGAACTATTGGCGGACGCGCATGGTTGTCCCTAAGCCTCTCTTCTCCTGAGTTAGAAAAGGCGTTGGTCCTGTGGGCTAACACGTCGCTGGGTATGCTGCTTTATTGGTGGCACGCGAACAAGCAGCAATCTGGACGGGGCAGCATAGGTAAGTCGCAGCTTCAGACTCTTCCGATCCTGGATGTAATGATATTAACGGCTCGTCAGGTTCGGGCCGCGGTCACCCTCTTTGATGCCATGAGCGATCAAGCGCTACTGCCACTGCATGAGATCGATGTCGATTCCGTTCGGGGAGAATTGGACGATCAGTTCGCAGTGAAGGTGTTGGGACTGCCGAAAGAATTGATCGCCGTGGAAGGACCCCTCGAACTGCTGAGATTGAAACTAAGTCGTGAGCCGTCGATTCGCGGTGCCAAGTAGAAAACTATCTTCGCGCTGCCATTGTGATAGCGTTCTCTCTTCCATACTGCGAGCCCGTTTGCCGATTAATTGCACCATTCAGCGTCAGCCTCCAAGCTGGTACAGCGTCTTCGATTTAGCCATCCATAAAAAAACCGCCCGGCATAGAGTCGAGCGGTTGGGGGTTAATCCGAGTATCTGCGTCTCAGAAGGACTAATCAATCACTTGGGGGAATAAACCCCTTTAAGAAGTACTCAGTCTTGATCTCCCCAATAAGCATGGTCATTTTCTGCGGCATATGGTTTGCTCCTTTCTGAGGTACGAGCAGCTAGACAGCTGTTTTTCTCGCCAAGTTGAACGATCTTTGAAGTTTGGCCGGTCACGGGTGACCGATAATAATCAGACTGACTAACCGTGGATGTTTCCGAAGATGGACACGACCACGCCAGTGATGTCGCCCCAAGTCAGAAGGCCAGTGATGTCGCCCTTGACGCCGGTGATGTCGCCCTTGACACCCGTGATGTCGCCCTTGACACCGGTGATGTCACCAGCTAGTGCCGTGCCTGAGAGTGAGATGACCAACAGTGACGTGAAAAGGATTGATTGGAAGCGTTTCATGATCTAGTACTCCTGGTAAATCGGACGTTTACTGGGGAAATGCCGGCGGGGGTGGGAGACTGCTTTGGAGAGCTCACTTCCCATCCATGCCTGCATTGTAAAGAGCTTGTTCTTCGACTACTCCTCTTCTCAACTCCCGTGCCGAAGGTATCGACGTCGTCTCACGAACTTCGCAATTGTTTGTGAGACTTCAACTTAGCAAAGTTTAAAGGCTTCCGTTCTTTGGGAAGTAAAGCGAAGGGAGAACTGGTTACCCGGTTAACAGATTCTGTCAATCTCAAGCTTCGCCCCTCGGTTATGTGCTTTATTCACAACCAATAACCCTCCTCGAATGTCCCAACTTACGCGTGTATACCAGGTTGTCACTGGATAGTTACTACGCACCATGACCACTACGATAACCCATCCTGTTCAGTCATCGCCCTTGACCGTAAGTCAACAGGTCGAAGCATGCTGCAGTATCGCGCGTGAGCGGCTCGAATCGGGCAACTATGATGAGGGATGTGCGGCACTGAAACCGTGGTGGACAATAGGAGAATGGCCAAAACAAGCTGGTTTGAGCCAATCGGCGGCCGCAGAACTGCTACTTACGGCTGGAACGCTGGCGGGCTGGATTGCCAGCACAAGACAGATCGTAGGCGGACAAAAGAACGCCGAACGACTCCTAAGCGGCGCCGTTGCTTTATTCGACCATCTTGGAGAAGCGACACGTTCCGCGGAAGCCCGGATAGAACTAGGGTTCTGCTACTACCGACAAGGCTTGTTCGACCTTGCGCGTACGACCTTCCGATCTTCTTTAAGTGATCTGACGGAATCAGATACGGAGCTTAAGGAGATCGCGTTAATCCGAATTGCTTCGGTCGAGCGTCACGCCGGCAAGCTACATGACGCGCTTGCGGTATTAAACGAGGCAGAAACTGTTCTTAACTGCCTAAATCCCTGGACTAAGGGCCGATTTCATCTCGAGTCCGCAACCACCCTAAAGAATCTTGGCATTGCGGAAAGCCGCGATGCCTACTTTGACAGGGCGCTAGCCCACTACCGCGAGGCACTCTCGCATTTCGAGCAGATTGGTAACCGTCGATATACCGCAATAGTCGAAAATAATTACGGGTACCTTCTGCTTACTCTGAAGAAGCTCGGTGAAGCGCAGATACACCTTGAGCGGGCGCGAGAACTCTTCGACGAATTTGGCGACTCCGTCAGACGCGCCCAGGTAGACGAGACTCTGGCCCAGCTCTATCTGGCCTCCGAGAAATACACGTTCGCCCAGAGCGCTGTCAGGCTCGCAGTTGAAACTCTGGAAACCAGCGGTGAAGAGGCCCTGCTCGCCGAAGCTCTGACCACCCAGGGTCTGGTGCTTTGCAAGCTCGGCCGGCGGCATGAAGCCAAACCGACTCTCGAAAGAGCACGGCGCGTGGCCGAGCGCTGCGGCGACGATGAAGGCGCCGGCAAACCCCTTCTGATCCTGATCGAAGAGATGTGTGAGCAGTTAGGCGATGATGAGCGGCGCGAGATCGGCGCCCAGGCCAGCCAGTTGCTCGCCAACTCCCAACAATCTTCCACTCGCGAGCGTCTCAAGAATTGTCTGGAGCTTATTGCCGAGGCCCACGCCGAGTATGAGTACGAGCGCGAACAAAGGATCCACGCGGAAAAGATGGCCGCCCTCGGCGAACTCTCCTTCGGTGTGGCCCATAACGTCAACAACACTCTCACCGGAATCCTCGGCCGGGCCCAGCTCCTGCGGCGCGTCAACGATCCCGAAAAGCTGGCTGCCGGTCTTGACCTGATCATCAAGAGCGCTGACGACGGCGCCCAGATCATTCGCCGCATACAGGATTTTGCCCGCAAGCGACCCAGCCGTGAGTTCGAAGTCGTTTCGGTGGCCGAGCTGCTGAAGGACGTCTGCGAGATGTCCCGCCCACGCTGGGAGTCGCGCGCCGAATGCACCGCCATAAACTTCGCTCTGTTTGCGGATTGCCGGGCCTCGGTGATGGGCGACCCGGTCGAGCTGCGCGAGGTGCTGGTAAACGTAATCTACAACGCGGTCGACGCGATGCCCACCGGTGGTGAGATTCGCATGAGCGCACAGGAAGTTGACGACCAGGTAATCCTGAAGATCACCGACACGGGCACGGGCATGAAGCCGGAAGTGAAGTCGCGTTTGTTTGATCCGTTCTTCACCACCAAAGGCAAAGCCGGAACCGGCATGGGCCTGGCAGTGAGCTTTGGGATCATCCGCCGTCACAATGGCACGATCGAAGTCGAGAGCGAGCCGGGCCGCGGCACCACATTCTTGATTGCGCTTCCCCAGGCGAGCAACACTCAGGCGAAAGACTCGGGTTCACATTCTCACGCAGCGACCGGCGCAGCGCCGGGAGACAGACTGCGGGTTCTGGTGGTGGATGACGAAGCGGTGGTGCGCGAGGTGCTGAAAGAGGCGCTGGAGCACGAAGGGTGCGAAGTGCTCGCGGCGGCAAGCGGCGAGGAAGCCCTGAAACTCTACGACGAGAATAAAGGCCAGTTCGATCTGGTGTTCACGGACATCGGTATGTCTGAGATGAGTGGATGGGAATTTGTTACCGCCATTCGCAAACGCTCGGAGACGATTCCCGTGGCCATCGTCAGCGGCTGGGCCGAAGCCATCAGTTGGGACCGGCGCAATGCGGCCAAGGCTGATTGGGTGGTTTCCAAGCCGTTCGACATTGCCAGGATTTCCGCGATCGCGAATGAGATAGCCGAGCGCAAGAAGACTGCGAATTTTCCCAACTGCTAGTTCCGACTCCTTTTTACAATAACGCCTTCAGACGCTCTTTCGTAACTGCTTCGCGCGGTGTCTTAGCCCCTCCATGCAACCACGAATGAATCTTCTTTAAGGTAACTGTGTGGGTCACGGAGCTCCTGATTTCGACTTCCAGGCTGCTCATCAGACCAGGCTCGCAATCATGTTTTCTAAACGTCTTGACGGCCATGACTGCCGCTTCGTAAAGGCTTTCCGCCTCCACCTCGACGGTATGCCGTACACCTTCCGTATCCACATACGAAACCACACATAATGTCATGCGGCGGAGAATACCAATTTTCGCTAATTTTCGGCAAACGGCGAGGTAGAGGAAATCGGCGGGGTCAACCCCGCGCTTACGCCTCAATTAGGAGGAACAATCGAAGCCTGCCCGTGTCTAACCTAAAAGGTAAAGCTATGAAACCTACCTTGTACAGACTAAGCGCCCTGTTAGTTACGTTCAGCCTTGGAGTCGCTATTCCTCTTTTCCTCAAGAGCCATCGTTCGTCTGAAACGCCACTACTAGTCACGTCGTCGGGAGCCGGAAGTGTCGTTTCTTCCAGATGCCCAAGATTAGACGAGCTACTAATAAAGGATGCGTATCTTGTGATTTCAGTTCTGAGTGACTCTGAGTATTATTTAGGGCAACGTAAGGTGGCGCTTGCCGAGATTTCTGGCGGCGTTAGGAGAGTACTTGGCAACCAACCCGTCGATAATCAAGTGGTCTTTATCAAAAGTGCTGCAAGCGTCAGATTCGAGACATTGAACCTCATCGCCGAGCAGGTAAGGAATACCAACGTTAACTGTATTGAGTTCGTCCTGGACAAAAGGAAGAGGGGCCAAGCGCTCCAGTCACCACCGGTTAACTTGATCGGATGCACCCTAGGAAGGCGCGGTTGATGCCTTATACTTAAACGAAGCGTCGAGTTACCGTATTCGCAGCAACATCTCGCTCCTTCGGAGCTGAGTTCTGGACTGGCCGACCAGCTATAAACATCCCACTCCTACGGAGTTAGCCACGCCTTACAACGTGCCATCATGACATGCGGGATTGGCTACAGTAGTGATTGCCAGACTCCTGACCTCACAATCGTTTGGTTTCTTCAACGCGCTTCAGTTGCTTCGTGTCGGTTCCCTGCTTGAGCGAAAAGCCCATCGTCTTGCCGGCCTCGACGTTGAAAGTGATGCTGCCATCGATTGTGGTGGGTCTGAACGTAGTCTTATCAACCGCCATCAAACGCAGGGGCTGTTGGCCGGCCGGCGCCGCGAAGAGCTTGCCATCGTTAAAGGTAATGTTGAACTCGAATCCCTCTTCGCTCCGGTACTTGCCCACGTACGATTGGAGTATCCCGGTGTCAACTTCCGGCGGCGGTACTGCGCCTGCCTTCTTGAGCAGCTCTCGGATCTCGGCATTCTGGTTATCGGCTGACGTGTGGTCCATTGAACACGCAGCCGCCAGCGCCAGGGTCAGCTTTTCGGGCTCGAGGCTGCCGCTCTCAAGCGCAGTTCGGACGGATTCAACGTTGCCCGCCCTTACGCCGTTCATCAGCACCTCGAAGACGGTGGGTTGGCCGAAGGTCATCCAAAAGCGGTTGAGGTCGCGGATGATGAACTCGCGCATTCCGTAGAAGGTCTCATGAAGGCCCTCCACGACCTCGACTCGATCCTTCAGGCGCAGGTAAAGATCGTCAACATTGTCCGCATAGACGTACAGGTCGAATTCGCGACGGTTGCGCGTGCTGGGCTGCCCGCCCTCGCTGAACATGATCTCGCTGCTTCCGAAAGCCAGCATGGCCCAACTAAGCTCTTCACCGTCGTCACTGAATGTGTCGATAACCGTGAAGCCGATGTCCTGGTACCAATCGACAGTCGCGCTCACATCAGGCACGTGAATCATTGGTACGACTCTCTCTCCCATCGCTTTCTCCTCTCCGGTTTGGTTAGGCTTTGAGCGCTGCCTCGGAGTGTCTGCCCGGCGCTACTTGGTGGAGGTTTATTGCCTACCCATCCGGCACGGTGTCGGAAATCACCTCTTCGTCTCTGTTTTTATATTGCCTTATGATGCAGAACCTGGAGGGCACCCAAACGCTCAGCGCCCGGCCGTTGGGGGTTCGGGCGCTGACGCGACTTGGTCTTCGGAGAACGGATGGTCGCTAGTTTACCTTACACTGACTTGTCCATCGGGTGCATCGAACAGCCGATAGGGAAGTTGAAGGGTGCAAGGTCTCGGGTCACCGATACGCGAGATATGGATCTGATCCGGTGGGTCGTTCGCAGAGGTGCCATTATCCCGAACCCTTGTGGCGACGGGAAGACCGGTCAAGTCGAACCCGTCGAAGGTCCCAGAGGTAATCACACCACTCACCCATGCGTCGTCGCCGACTACACTGACGCAGTCGATTTCGGCGTGAAAGCCATCCCCCTGTGCGAATCGATCGGTATATTGGCCCGACACGCTACCATCGGCGAACTGTCTCGCCGACAGAGAGAAATTCCCGTCGCATCCGGGGTGATCGAAGTCGAAAGCCTCGCAAGCATCCGGGCCTCCTGCGTTCACGTGGTGGACTACGCGAGCCATTGCCCATGCCGCGGTAACCAGCATTAGGGCCAGCGCCAGCGCAAATGCAAAGAATTTGAATGTTCTCATTTGGTTCTCCTTGTAGGGAGTTTCATACCTTCAGTGTGGCCGCCGCACGTGGCTTCAACAGAGTTATGAATTCCCTTGGTCAGAGCGTTTGCGGGCGCAAACGCGAGAATTGAAGGTGTGTTGGCTTAGCACCTCTCTTTAGAGAGTTAGCCCGCAAGAATTAACCGGTAGGTCGCTCAGTCTATTCTTCGGTATTACGACATGTCAACGGGGACACAACCCGGATGCGCTCTCGAATCGAATGGCGTAGAAACAGGTTACATGTCTAGTGGTGCCGAAGCACGCTGCGCGCATCCCGCTGCCGCGAGAAGTAGTACCATTGAAATTGCGAGAAGATCTGTCATGCAGCCTAACGCTGATGCTATAAAGCGGGCACCTTGCGAAACCGAGAGCGGTTAAACTCCCGGGTGTGTGATCGCCAAAGGAGGCACCCGCGATGACATTATATATCGGAGTAGACATCCACGCGCGACAACAAACGGTGAGTTTT
>JBGTHZ010000062.1:0-6183 GCA_041745915.1 Pyrinomonadaceae bacterium
CGCCGCTGAGCGTCAGGCAGCGATAGATGAATTCAGCACCCCGGCTGGCGCGCGTGGGCGAGTGTTGCGTCGGATAGCTGAGAGCCAGACGCTGAGCGCGCGTGAGTTCAACCGGGCGTTTGTGCTGGCCCAGTACTTCGGCTATCTGCGCCGCAATCCCGATGATGCGCCCGACAACAATCTGGACGGCTACAACTTCTGGCTTAACAAACTCAACGAGTTCAACGGCAACTTCGTCAACGCGGAAATGGTGAAAGCTTTCATCACCTCGGGCGAGTACCGCCACCGATTCGGACCATAAGACCAGGATCTTCACAATCAGTTTATCGAAGGAGAAATAGCAAATGCCCCCTCGCAACTCGGCGGTTGCTCGTTGCGCGCTTTTCCTTACCTTCACATGTCTGTTGATAATATTTGCTGCTCCCGAGATCAGCGCCCAGGACACGGTCACTGGTGCTTTCGAGGGCATTGTTAGCGACAGCCAAACCGGCGTGGCACTTAAGGGCGCCACCGTCCAGATCATCAACCAACAGACAGGTCTCACATTCACCCTGCAAACTGACTTCCGCGGAGGTTTTTTCCAGGGGTTGCTATTGCCGGGTATCTACGTCGTTCGGGTCGCGATGCCGGGTTACCAGACCAAAGAAGTCCTCCAGCGTTTGCGCATTACTTATACAGGCGAAGTCGTGCCCATACCGGTTGCACTGGATCCCGTTCCTGCGGCTGTGGTTCCCTCCGCGTCGCCCACACCTGCACCCATAGTTTCTGTCGAAGACACTGACATCAGAGCAACCATCGGAACCGTTGATGGTCGTCGCAGCGGCTCGTTCACGGAAGAGGAAGTGGTGACGCTTCCAATAGGTGGGACGACGATAACCCGGAGCTTTGATGAGCTTGCGTTGCTGCTGCCCGGAGTTGCGCCGCCTCCGCAAACGTTAGGCAGCGTCGCGGGACCTGGAGTCGGCGCCGGAGTAGGTTCGGCGGGTCAATTCGCGGTCAACGGACTTCGTTCGCGGGGTAACAATTTCACCGTCGATGGCTCGGATAACAACGATGAAGACATTGGAGTAAGACGGCAGGGCTTCGTAGCGTTAGTACCGCAGCCGCTCGAGTCAATACAGGAGTACCAGGTCATCACTCAATTGGCGCCGGCTCAGTTTGGCCGCAACCTCGGCGCGCAGGTGAATGCGGTTTCGAAGTCCGGAGGTAATACTACGCACGGCACCATCTATGGTCTCTTTAATTCAAGCCAGCTGAACCGACGGAATTTCTTCGACACTCCCAACAGCAATCCAACTTCACAGCTTCGGACGGCGAGCAATCAACCCGTGCTTCTCGACGGAAGACCAATTCTCATTCATAACGAGAGTGGAGGGAAAGACTCGTTTACGGCTGGTCAGGGAGGATTTGTCCTTGGCGGTCCACTGGCGCGTGATCGTACGTTCTATTTCGTGTCTTTCGAAGGCCAGCTAATAAATAGCACGAAGGAAGAGAGCTTTGCCGTTCCTACTGTCGAGCAGCGAGGCGCCTTCGGCACCGGCGCGTCGGCAATCTTTCGCGATCCGTTTGGCCGCCGTGACGCCAACGGCAACCTCATCGATCAGGTGTTCGCCTTTCCTACCAGGGTCCAGGGTGATGGGGTCTTTAGTTTATATCCTTTCCCGAACAATCCAGCGGGGGTGTATGGGGCCAACACATTTACCCAGGTGCTGCCGGCGAGCGGACGCGGAAAAGTGTTCTCAGGCAAGGTCGATGACAACTTCAAAATTCGCGAAAGACCGCAATCCGTTACGGGCCGGTACAATTTTACCGACGACTGGCGTGACATCCCGGCGGTAGGCGGGGCGCTATTTTCGACCATTCAATCGCGCGTTCGCACCCAAAACTTTTCATTCTTTTGGAACAGCGAACTTAACGCCCCAGCCGCCACCAGACGGATATTTAATCAGGTGCGTCTTTCATATGGACGCACGCGCCTTAATTTTCAGGACCGCCGTGATTCGGCCCGTCTCAGACCCAGCGCGAGCCTCCCCAGCGTCCCATTTCTGTTGAACGCGCCGCTGATAATTAACTCTACTCTGCCCCGTGCTGTTACTCCGATCCAATTTGAAGCCAACACCGGTCCGGTGCTCTACACGACGGATCCTTTTGGGCCTACTACTGAGGCGGCAATCGGGCCCGTGGGCCAGGTCAATATTGCGGGCTTCAGCCCGGTTGGGGTTGATGTCTTTAACTTCCCGCAGCAACGAGTCAATAACACTTACCAGGTCGCTGATACGCTTACCTTCAGTACAGGCGGCCATCGTTTTGCTTTTGGAGTAGACATCCGTCGGACCGAACTAAACAGCCAACTGCCGCGCAATGCCCGTCCATTGATCACCTTCAACGGCGCTCCTGAAATCTCTGTGACGGCAGCGGGCACATTCGCTTATTCCAATCGGTTTATCAGACCAGAAACATTTGCCGCGGCCGGGGCGGCCAGCGGCTTCTCCCAGACCCTGGCGTCGGGCGGGGAATCCGGAATCAACTTGCGCTTCTACCAACTCGATTTCTTTGGACAGGACGAATGGCGAATCCGCGATGACCTCGCGCTCTCCTTCGGATTGCGCTACGAATACAATACGCCGCCTCGCGAAGTGAACCGGCGCATCGAGAACACTTTCAACGATCCTTCACTCAGCATCATTCCCGGTCTCGCTGAGTTCATTGCCGGCCGCACGGAAATATTTGATCCCGATAGAAATAACTTCGCGCCGCGGGTCGGCCTGGCCTATTCTCCGGATCTATTTGGTCGAGATAGAACCACTGTGTTCCGCGGCGGGTACGGTCTCTACTACGATCAGATTCTGGGTGCGGTGGTCAGCCAATCAAGAAACGTCTATCCCACCTACCTTACAGTTGATCTGGCAGGCGGTTTTGCCAATCTCCGTTTTATACCTGGTAACAACCAATTTGGCGATTCCTGCCAGCTGCCGAACCGCTGCCCCTATGAATTAATCAACCCACAACTCGCAACGATCTTTGGCACCCGGCTCGTACTTCCCGGCACACTTAACACGCTCAACCCGGCAATCACCCTGGCCCAGATAGCCGGCATCGTAAATTTTGTCGGTGGCGGCCCGGTTCCGGCCTTAAGTGGTTTCGGTGTCACCCTACCTGCGCGCCAACTCGAAATGCCTCTCGCCCATCACTATAACTTTACCTTTGAGCAGCAACTGGCCCGTGACATGGTTTTCTCGGCGGCTTACGTGGGTACGTCGGGAAGAAAGCTTTTGCGCTTTAATACACCGAACCTGGGTCGCAACGCCGTGTTGGCGCCGCTTGCATTCAGCACCTTTTTCAGCGCCGATCCGAGTTTCTTCGGACTTGCACTTCCACCAGGCGCGCGTATTACACCGGCTGGTAACATTGCTGGCGGGCGTCCACAGAGCAGTGTAGGTGCGGTCACTCAGTTTGAAACAACGGCCAGCTCCCGCTACGACGCTTTACAACTTCAGATGCGCGGACGCTTCCGCAGATCACTTGGCTACCAGATTAGTTATAACCTGTCGAGGGCGACTGACGATGTCTCTGATGTGTTTGATCTCGCCGGCGCTTCGGCACTGCCTCAGAACAGCCTCACCTTCGAGGGGGAACGTGGACCGGCAAATTTCGACGCCCGCCATCGTTTGTCGTACAACTTTACGTATGAGTTTCCAGTGGGCGCGGCAGAGAGTCGCATAGTTCGCCGACTACTTGCAGGGCTTCAAATCGCTGGTACTGGTCAATTCCAAACCGGCCAACCGTTTACAGTAAACAGCATCTTTGACGTGAATCTGGACGGTAATCTTACCGACCGCCTTGAGAATACCAGCGGAATAATCGTCACCGGTGATCGCCGCCAACCTTTGCGGCTGCTTACCAACGACACTGCCAGCATGCTGGCGCCCGTTGGTGAGGATGGGGTCGTGGGAAGAAATACTTTTCGGGCCGGAAACACCCTTGATTTAAACGTTTCTCTTATTAAGAACGTGACGATCACCAACCGGCAAAAGCTGATTTTGCGCATGGATGTCTTCAATTTCATCAATCGCGCCAATTTTGGTATTCCGGTGCGGTTGCTTGAAGCGCCCGGGTTCGGTCAAGCCGTCAGCACTGTGACGCCAGGTCGTCGCATTCAGTTCGTCTTAAAGTACTCGTTTTAGGGCAGGTGTTAGACTCTCCAGTATTGTTCGAGATTTGCCCAGGCTGAAACGCAATAACTAGGGCGCCGGCCCTCTCGCTCAGGAGAGGCAACGATGTTCGACAGGGTTTCCCCCAAGGTTCGCACCAACTATCTAATTGCTACAGTAATAACTCTCGCCGGGTTAATTGGCTGGCTGGCGGTCATAACATCGACCGCAAGCACGGGCACGCCGAGCTTTGCTCCGGCCACTACTTTCACTGCAGGCACAGATCCTCGCGCGGTTGCGGTCGGTGATTTCAATGGTGACACCGAGGCTGACCTTGCGGTGATTAACCGAGGTTCGGCAAACGTCTCGATTCATCTTGGCGACGGGGCTGGCGGCTTCGGGTCTGCAACGCCCTTCAGTGTGGGAACGAATCCTGTTTCAATCGTCGTAGGCGATTTCAACGGTGACAGTAAAGCTGACCTCGCGGTAGCCAACAGCGGATCGATTAGCGAGGCGGGTAGTGTATCGATCCTCATAGGTGACGGCGCCGGCAACTTTGGCGCGGCGACCAATCTAACCGTCGGCACTCATCCTTCGTCCGTCGCCCTGGCTGACTTCAGTGGCGATACAAAGTTGGATCTCGCGGTGACGAATTTTGATTCCAACAATGTTTCCGTCCTACTGGGAAATGGAAACGGAGGCTTTGGTAGTTCCACCAACTTTCCGGCAGGGACCAATCCTGCTGCGGTCGCGGTGGGAGATTTCAACAACGACGGCGAATCAGATCTCGCGGTTGCGGATAATGGCTCAGGCAACGTCTCTATTCTGATTGGGAACGGGAGTGGCGGCTTTGGCCCAGCTATGAGCTTTGGCGTTGGCACTTCTCCCCAGTCAGTGGCAGTAGGCGACTTCAACGGCGACAGCAAGCCGGACGTCGTGACGGCAAACAATGCGTCCAACGATGTCTCGCTCTTGCTGGGCGACGGTGCAGGCGGCTTTGCTCCGGCGACGAGTTTTGCTGTGGGCACAAACCCTTATGCGGTGGCGGTTGGTGACTTCTATGGTGACGGCAAGCTTGACGTTGCCGTATCAAACTCGGGTTCAGCGAACGTGTCAGTGTTACTCGGCACTGGATCGGGGAGTCTGGGAACCGCGACGAATTTCACTGTCGGCACAGGCCCACGCACCTTGGTCGCAGGGAATTTCAATGGTGACACAAAACCTGATCTTGCTGTTCCAAACTCCGGCTCAAACAACGTTTCGGTGTTGCTCAATACGAGCGTCGTGACAGCAATTATTTCGGGCACTGTCAAAGACACGCAGAACAATCCAATAGCAGGCGCAACGGTTGAAGCGATCGTTACTTCAAATCAGCAGGTTATCGCGTCTTTTGTCACCGGCGCAGACGGTCACTACAGCCTCACGGTGCCGCTTGGAACCTACGACTTAAGAGCCACCCCACCCACAGGAAGTAATTTCAGAATTGTAACCATTCCAAACCGATCAATCGTCGGCGACCTGGTCCAGGACATCACGCTTGTGCCGCCTGACGTTTTCCTGGTTAGCGGGCGGATAGAGGATCGAGATGGGCAGTCGATACCGAATCTGGAAGTGCAGTTGGAAGCGAGTCGAGGGGTAGCGAGTAGCGCGACCCGAACCGCAGCCGATGGCAGTTATTTGTTGCAGGCAGGGCAGGGGACGTATTTCCTACGCGTCCGCGGTAATGGGGTAGCAAACGAGAGCGGCAATCTGCCGCTGGTACCCAACGCGCCGCGGGTGTTCGACAATGGGGACTTTCGAGACGCAAGTGGTAGTGATAACTTTTCGCTAACGCAGGACATGGTGCGCAACATTACAATCCCGACGCGGATACTGTCTGGGATAGTGAGAGACTCTCTCGGACAGCCGGTTGCTGGAGTGCGTTTGTCGTCGTTGACTAACTATTCGGCGGTAGCCGCCTTAAACAACGGGCTAACGACTTTTGACGCTTACTCGCAAAACACCGATGGCAGTCTTGGGACGACGAATGCCA
>JBGTHZ010000063.1:0-28810 GCA_041745915.1 Pyrinomonadaceae bacterium
AGAAATGTCAAATGAGAAATGGAAAATGATCCCTTCCTGACTGCATTAGGGAAGGGCCCTCTTTGGACTTCACACATCCTCTACCTATCGCCCACCTCGAATTGGAGTACGAATGGCTCTGAGCCCTGTTGTTCAAACCAGCAGACGTGCTGATCGACCAGGTCAACTTTGAGCGTGTAGGAACCGGGAAGTCGCGGCGCGGCATAGTCAATCCTGATGCTTACTGTTTCGCCAGGGGCTACGGAGGAGGGGAGCCGTGGCTGGCCGTGAAATTCGCTGACCAGTATGCCGTCATCATCAAAGATTCGGACGGCGGGCATCACGATTCCCGCGCGCACAGTCTGCCCGGCAAGCCAGAGCGTATCTCCGGTATTCTGGATAGCGAGTGGTATCGTCAGCGGCGCGCCGGGGGCCATCCGTTTGGGCGGAGTTGAGCGCAAAGAAAACCTCGCACGCAAGAGGCCGGGACTTCTACTGTCGGGCACAGTTGAAGCGCTCGCGCCGTCGCATACTTTTTTGCACGTCAGGTAATGATAGTCCGTCGCCAGTGTTGTTAGCGGCAGGCGGTCACCTTCGAGCATCTCGCGCTCGAAGAGACCATTGACGCTGATGTAGTCACCGACAACTGCGAAGCCGTGTTCATCGAGCAGGGCGCGCAAATAGCCGTCGCTAAAAGGTGATTCAAGCGTGCCGTAGTTGCGCATCACCTCGCGCAACTCATCTTCAGTTGCCGAGCCCGCTGACGGTTTTTGACCTTCAAGAATGAAGAGCAGTCCACCTACGTCAAGCATCGCGGCGAGGTGATAGAAGACGGCGGCCTCGTCTTCAAAATGATGCAGCGCGTCATAGCAGATAATGGCATCGAACTTCTGCGGCAGTGGGGCTGACTCGACGTCATGCTTTAGAAAAAGACACTGTAGCGACGTCTCGTCGTCCACGTTGTAGGGAACGAGCTCGACTCGCTCACGGGCCATCTGAATGAGGTCGTCACTGATGTCAATCCCCAGGACCTTATAGCCAAGACGCGAGAAATACTCGCTGAGCCATCCCGATCCACACCCGACATCCAGAATGCTTCCGCCCGCAGGCAAACCAAGCGCGACGGCGATGTTGGCAAAGTCGCAGAAATGACGATGCGTTTCCGCGTCCATGCCGCCTCCGAGATGCTTCACTGGTTTGTTTTTAAGGTTATAGAAGGGTTTTGTTCGAAGGTAATAGCTCCGCTCCGCGTCGAGCTTGCCCGGATACTCCATGGCTGCGCGTTTGTAATCAATGCCTTCGATTCTGGGTAGGCGTCCCTCGGAATCCCGGACGGGTGGCGCTCCCGCATGACCATTCCCTGTGATATGCGCATCGGACTCATTGCACGACGTATCAGCAGTGCGGCTGGTTTGAAGAACAGTGGTTGCAGTTGCAATCGCCTGGGCCGGGACCAGCAAGGCAACTTCGGACGCGATGCCACGGAGCACCGAATCGTCGTTTGCCCGCATCCCGAGCAACGACATTTCATCTGAGACTCTATTGATGAGTTGTTTGCGCGAGCGATTCGCAATCACCTCACGGATGAAGTCCAGATAACGCGCCGCGCTCTGTTGGCCATCATGTTCCGAGAGCACATGACGGCGTGCGTTGGCGCCGATGCGCAAGCGGAACTGCGTGTCCTCAAGCAGCTTGCGTAAATAAGCCTGGAGCAGTGCATCGGTGTAGTGGTCATGGTCTATCTTGACCACAGCGTCGTCAGGCAACTCGGCAAAAGCCCCTACGTTAGAGACGATCGCAGGCACGCTCGCGGCCATGATTCGATAGAGGCTTGCGGAGGTTTCGCCTACGGTGCGCTGGCGAAGATTAATGGCAATGTCGGTCTCCGAGATGTAACGCTCAAACTCGGCCAGCGTGACATGGCCAGTTATTGTCACGCGGTCGGAAAGGCCACAGTCCCTAATCATAGCGCCCACATCAAAGTAAGAGTTCTCGGCGCCGACCAGCGTGTAGTGGAAGTCATACTCGTCGCGCAGTCGCGCGAGGGCGTGCAGCGTGAGCTCAATACCTTTTGCCGGAGTTACCAGGCCAAAAGAAGCGATCGACACGACACGCGTTTGTCGGTCGTCATCTTTGACGGACGATCCTTTTCTCCCGGACCTCTCAGCGCGTATATCGGCTACGGGCATTGGGATACGCGCTACCGGAACGCCCAAAGTCAGGCGTTCGAAGCGCGCACGACTCCATTCGGAGTGCACAATGATGCCTTCCGCAGAACCGGCTGCGCGAGCGTTTAGTGGAAAACTAAGTGGGGCGGCGACTTGAGGTGGCACACTCCCGCGTAGCAGATGTTCTTCTGCCCTGATGCGTTCACTATTCCCGTGACAGGCAGCGACCTCGGCCAGGTAGAATCCAACATCTCCCCTTGCGCGCGTCAGGCCCAGAAAGAAATCCTGCAGAGCGAAGTCGTGAAAAACTACGACGCCCGGGTGCTTGCACATGATGTCGAAGATGCCCGCATGGTAGCGATGATCGTTTCCCATGTGATAGATCACCGCGTCATAGTTCTGGAGGCTATCCAGCAGGGATGGGTCGCGATCGTAGTCGAAACTGCGGAACCGAGTCGTGATGTTCGGGTTACTGGGGTGAAAGCCGTCAACGAAAAGATCTATCTCAGCATGGGCGGCGAGGTAAGGCAGAAGCTCCTCGCTGTAATCGGAGATGCCTGAAGGTTGCGGATTGAGCGGGCTGAAGTATGCGAGCTTCATAAGAACAACGGTCTTTGTACTTTGGTCTCCGGGCTTGGTGGTTTGTGCTTTGTACTTGGTTCTTTGTGCTTTGGTCTTGATCCATCAAAGTACAAAGAACCAAGTACAAAGCTCAAAGCACAAAGACCAAAGCCCTATGTATTGTTATTGCACAACCGCAACCTTAACTTTGGCGGTTGGTGAGCCCTTATCACTGAACCAGGCAACCTGCTCCTGCACCAGGTCAACCTCAAGAATATATTCGCCAGGGTCTTTGGGCGCAGTGATCAGGAGCGGCACTTCGACCTCGTCGCCGGGTTTGAGGTTTTTGGGCAAGCCATAGCGACCGTCCATGTTAGTAACGAGTTGCTCTCCCTCCGCCTTCAGCCAGCGGTTCCCGACGGCGATGTAGAAGCGGTTGTCGGGGTTCGTGTTGACTTCGCCTCCGCGCGCGTACCATTCCACGTCGCTCGCGTTCTTGATTTTTACCTGAATAGTTTCTTTCTGCCCGACCCGCAGTTTGACTGGCGGGCTGGCGAGTGTGATCTGGGCCTTGAAACCAGCATCGGGCAAGGCCGACGCGTTTGCCGACCTGATCGGCGGGCCGGCGTTCCGGTTCTCCGCACGGTTAGCTTCTTCGGGTGCTTTGCCCTGGCAGGCTGCAATAATCAATCCGCCCAGGATCAATAGGGCGCTCAGTATCTTTCTAACTTTCATCTCCTAATTCCTTTCCGATGTGGCAGTGAGTGGAAAAGCTTTTTGCAGACCCAATCAACGATCTCATCCGCAGTTGCGCTTCTAGAGAGCTTTCGAGTCATCATTCGACTTTAATTCTATATCTCGGGTGCTGGGAGCCCCTGGCTTTAAAAAACGTCACGCCTTCCTGCACCAGATCAATTTCAAGGAAGTACTCGCCAGCCTCGCCGGGCGCGTTGATGGTTAGAGGCACCTCCACCGATTCGCCTGGCCAGAGGTTGCGAGGTAGTGTCGTCCGACCGTCCAGGTTGTTCACCAGCCTATCATCCCCGGCATCGAACCAGCTGTCGGCGACATTTATAGAATATTTTCCGTCTTTTTGCCCGCGTGCAGGCCAGACGTAGTCGCTTAGGTTTTTGACTGCGACAAGAATTGTCGCTTTCTCCCCCGGGCGCAGTGTAACCGGCGCGCCTGTTGCCGAGAGGCTGGCGTTGAACGCGTTGTCGTTCAGAGGTCCCGTGGCCTCGGTTACTTCCGGCGCCTGCGCGCTCCTTTGTGGCCACTCGCGTTTCTCCGGCAGACCAATTTCAATCAGGGTCATGTGTATTTGCCTGTGCGCTGAGAAGAACGGGACGATACAAGTTGTAATTTTCCCGACCGTGAGCTTGCGCCGCTTGATGAACGCGAGCGAGGCGTCGAGCTCTTCAGTTAGGGTCAAGGAGAAGACACGCTTTCCGCGCAGGGCTTCGAGCTCGCGGGCGAAACGTTCGCGCGACTGCGGCTGGTCGAAGTATTCGAGGTTGTTAACGGCGAGCATCGGCACGTCGTGGCGGAGCAGCACCTGCACCCCATTAGACTTCACCCCGCTCACGATCCATGCCTCCACAGGCCCGAAGAGCGCCCGATTTGCCTGCGTCTGGAACGACATCAGCTCGCGATCGCGCCAGACCCAACGCAGCTCTTTGCGAAATGCATCGTAGTCGTCGAAGACGGTTGGGCGCTTGCTCCACTCCGTCTGCGCCACATAATTGGCAGCGAACACGCATTGCGTGGTGAGCAGGCACAGAGGCAGAGCCGCCGCGGCGAGCTTCAGGGGGCGTAGCCAGCCCCCTGCGCGCTCGAAGATGTAACGAGAGAGGTAAAGGACCAGTACCCCACCTAACACTTCCACGAAAGTGGCGTAGCGCACATAGCCGCTCGTTGCACTCCAGAGCAACGAGCCGAGTAGCATAGCGAAGGAGAGCAGGCGAATGCGGCGATCAACGCGCGGAATAAAGAGACACAACATGGCGGCAACAACTCCGAATGTGATGCGGCCCGAGTAGACGCCCAATTCTGACAAACGCTCCGGAACTGTAATGGTTGAGAGCGGCCATGTGATTGTCTCCCAAAATCCTTTCGGTCCCCATCTGCCGTCGTAAACGTTGATGTCCGGCCAGAATGGCGAGCGGAAAAACCTGTTGTAGAGCGGAAAGAAAGGACTGCCGGTTTCGCGGTAGATGTAGACCGCGTGTGGCAGCATCGGTATGAGAAAGGCCACAGCCGAGAGCAGAACGACTCGAACGGTTTTTGCTTCGCGCCAAGTATTGAAAACTTTGAATGCAAAAATAAGAAGCACGGGAACGATCATCGCGATATTCGTCAGCTTCAACGCGGCGCTTGTTCCCAACAAAAGCGCCGAGAAAATGAGTTCACGTGATTTATTCGCCGATTGATCGTAGCGCAGCGCAACCAGTGTCGCTTCGAGCATCAGCGGCAAGGCCAGAAGATCCACCATGTAGGTGTTAATCTCGAAAAGCAGGTTTTCCGCGAACAGGACCAGCAGGATGCCGAGACACCGCCACGTTGCGCCTTGAATGAAAGGCCGCAGGATTTTATTGAGCACCGTTCCCGCCCAGAGGAGCGCGAAAAAGTTAACGATTGTTCCGAGTCGATAACCGAGTAGCGTCCGGGTGAGGCCAGTTAGCATGTCGGAAGACGGATTGAATGGGAAGATCGTTGGGAAGAAGTCGCCGGGCATGAGCAGCACACCTCGCAAGGCCCGCTCAGACTGAATCAAGCGATGATTCAGGACATCGAACGACATGTCCGGGAAGGCCAAGCGCATCGCATAGACAAAGAACAGTGGCAGGCCGACAACGAGCCAGAAGGTACGCGGTGTGCGTTCCTCTGGCACTGCCTTAGTGCGAATATGTGCGAACCACAGAAGTGCGGAGAGTGCAATCGCTAACAGCCACGCGAGGGCGTTGCTGTCCAGAATCCAGAAGCATTGCCGCGCGAAGACGGCGATATAGCAGAAAAGCAGGAGGTCACCGAATTCGAGTTTGCGGAGCACTGCAGGCCCCCTCACTTCGGAGTCTCCTGAATGTCGAGCACGACGGCTTGGAGGATTAACTGAAAGCCTACAATCAGCGGCAACACGGAGAGCATGACCGTGCCGGTTGGCGTCGCGACGCCTGACAGAATTCCCTTGGCCCAATGGTAAGCGCCGAACAATACTCCCCACGCGAACAAGAGCAACCCGGCGAAGAGGAAAAGGGCTATGGGAGAGAAGTCACGCAAGACGTACTTCTGGTAGATGCGTCGCCAGAAACGCGGAACAAACAACAGGGGGAAGGTGACTCCTACTTTGAAAGGGTTCAGGTGTGACTCTTCGTTTCCGTAGCGTGCCGGGATGGCCACGTCGCGCACCCGCGACTTGTGGAAACTGAGCGCTATCAGCATGTCATTCTCAAAAAAGTAGCGCTTGTGTATGCCGCCAAAGTCGAGGCGGCGAAGCGCAACGCTACTGATCGCCGTATAACCATTCTGCGGGTCGAAGATATTCCAGTAACCTGAGGCGAGCTTGTTAACGAAGGTCAGGACAATGTTGCCGAACAACCGATGTCTTGGCATGAGGGCGAGCGACTCTCCGGCGAGGAAGCGGTTACCCTTTGCATAGTCGTAGCCCTGCTCAATGATCGCGTCAAGAAGCAGATGAAGATGTTCGGGAGACATCTGCCCGTCGCCGTCCATCTTCACCATGATGTCACTCTCAAGTTCCAGCGCCTTTTTATAGCCCATCAAGGTCGCGCCGCCTACGCCCTGGTTGACTGCACTCTGGAGCACTACCGCGCGCGGATCGCCCGAGCTCTCTGCCGCTTCCAGTGATCCATCACTACTGCAGTCGTCAACCACGACGATGTGGTCAACAAAGGTCGGCATACTGCTGATCACGCCACCGATGCGAGGCGCCTCGTTATACGCCGGAATGACCACGGCAATGCGGCGATTCTTGTACATGGTCTTTCTGACCTTGCAGGCGGGCCATCTTGACATCTCACTTTAGAGACGACCACAATGCCCGACTTCAGTCAGCGCGATTTCTCGTCGTTGGATTAAGCAACTAGAACAGGCTCAAGAGGCGCTAAAACCTAACATTTCGGGCGTCAAAATGCCAACCGCAGCAGCAGAGCACATTTCTCTCCAGGGTGAAACCGACGACGCTAAAAAAGGCCTCGCGCGTTTCTGGTTACGTCTGTTGCGGCGTCACTTAATACGCGAGCTCCTGATAGTCTTAGCCTTCTGTCTTTTTACGGCGTTGCTGACGTGGCCCTACGTGACGCGTCTGCGCGACGCCGTTGCCGATCCCGGTGATCCGTATCTCGTGGCCTGGATTCTTTGGTGGGACTATCACGCGACGTTTACCGACCCACTGAACCTCTTCCACTCGAATGTTTTCTTTCCGTATCGTTACACTCTGGCGTTCAGCGAACACTGTTACGGTCTGGCTCTCTTGTTCTTTCCACTTTTCGCGTTAGGCGCACGTCCATTGACCGTTCACGCTGTGGCCCTCTTTTTCGGATTCGCGCTGTGCGGCTACGGGGCCTTCCGATTGGCCCGCACCCTTACCGGCTCATACGGGGTAGCCTGGGTCGCGGGGATTGTCTTCGCCTTCGTGCCGTATCGCTTTCACCTGCTATCGCATTTGCCATACCTGTTTTCGCCATGGATACCACTGTTGTTTGAGGCGCTGGCGCTCTTCGTCTACTCGCGGACGCGCAAACGTGCGCTATGGCTCGGCATCGCGTTTTTTATGACGGGTCTAACGACAGTTTCGTGGTTTACCCTCTCGCTGTTTCCGTTCGTGATCTGCGCTGCGGTTCTTCTGACGCGTCACCAACTCTGGCGCGAGCGCGCGTTCTGGATACGAGGTGCCGCCGCGGTTGGCGCAGGAAGCGTAGCGCTGCTGCCTTTCATGCTGCCTTACCTTATCGTCTCAAAGATGTATGGCTTCCAGCGAAGCATCTGGGAGATCCAGGCTAATTCAGCGTGGCCCATTCACTGGCTCTCAGTAGAAAACCGGAACCACTTGTGGCACGGGATGGGGGCAGGGATCGTCGATGGCTATAAGTTTAAGCTGTTTCCGGGGCTGATGCCGCTGCTGCTCTCGCTGGCGGCGCTGCTGCTGGTAGGGCCTTTGACGGGACGTGTTGGTAGGCCGAGCGTGGATTTATCACGGAAGAATTGGCTGCGACGTCTCGATGCGATTGTTCTCATCGTCCTTATTGTTTCGACCTTCGCAGTTGGGTTCGGCGACACAGACTATATCTACGGCATTTTTCGCTACGTTACTTCGGAACGAGCGCTCGCAGTTCTTGTTGTTGCTGTTATCGCGCGCCTCTGCCTCGCATATCCGCTGCTCCTTCGGCGCGGCGAGAACGCAAACCTCATCGACACCATTCGCCTGGGGCGGCGCGGCGATGCTTTCTGGGTCGGCGTAGTCCTGACGATTGTGGGCTTTTGCTATTCGCTCGGCTGGAACTTCTTCTTCTACCGCATTCTTTACGACCTGCTACCCGTCTTTAGAAGCATGCGCATCCCCACGCGCGGTGCGATGCTCGCCTACCTTGGCCTGGCGCTCCTGGCGGGTTTGGGCGCGCAAAGTCTGGCCGAACTGATGGCGCGGCGGCAATCGCGCATTGGGGCGACGGCCGTATATGTGGCAATCAGCGCTTTGCTGCTGTTCGAGTTCAACTCTGCGCCGCTAAACTTCATGCGCGGTGACGTGTTCCCTGATGCGGTTACTTTGCGGTTGAAGGAGACGCCGATGCGCGGGGGACTGGTAGTGCTTCCGGCGAACGCGGCAGTCAACCACCGCCACATTCTTCGCGCGGCCGATCACGGCAAACCGCTTGTGGTCGGGACCTCCGGGTTCAATCCACCTTACGAAAGCGAAATCGAAGGGCTGACGGGCACGGGCACGATTGATATTAAGTTTCTCGAACTGCTGGAAAAGATCCCTGCGTCCTACCTCGTCGTGCAAACGCACTTGATAGCTCCCGAGCGACGCGCGGATTACGAGACTTTCCTGGCGCTCGCGGTCGACTCGGGTCGGTTGCGCTTCATTCGCACCTTCGACAACCGCGACGACCTTTATGCACTCGTTAAGACCGAACCTGAAGCGAAGCAGGAAGCTCCGTCGCCTTTCAAGAGTGACCTGAAGGGATGGGAAGCACGGCTCAACGAAGACCCGGTTTACCTGCTCGGGCCGTATCAACCGTGGAGTGAGGCAGTGTACCGCTTTTATATAGCTTCATACGGCGACACTCCGCGGTTCAATGAGTTTCTTCCAGACGTGCGGTCGGTTAGCCGCGGGGTCTTGGCCGCGCTCCCCAATCAAGACGCGCTACTGCAGAGCAACCTGGAACAGTTCTCGGACAGGTGGGTGGAACGCGATCGGTTTAAGGCAATTTACAAGAGCACGAGTGATGCAGAGTACATTGACCGTCTCTTATCGAACGCGCAGGCGCCGCCCAACGACGCGGCCCGAAACACTCTCGTGGAGAAGCTGACCCGCCGTGAGCTGACGCGCGCCAGAGCACTCATCGAAATGGTCAACGATCCGCAATTCGCCGAACGCGAGAAAAACCGCGCAGTTGTGTTGCTACATTACTTCGGTTACCTGCGCCGCAACCCCGACGATCCGCCCGATAACGATCTGAGGGGCATGCTCTACTGGATTCAAGTTCTGCAGCGCAACTACGATCCTGATAAACTCTCCCGGGCGTTTAATGAAACAGGTGAGTATCAGCAGTTCAAGCGCGGTCTGGAAAGGCCTGAGCTGAAGACAAGCAATCCTAAATGACTCAAGACGATTTCAACAATCAGGAGAACAAGCAGTACCTGGCTTGCCTGTCGGTCGTTATCCCCGTCTATAACGAAGCTGCCACACTGAGTGAGGTCGTGTGCAAAGTGCTCGCGATTCCTTGCCTCCTGGAAGTGATCATTGTAAACGACTGTTCTACCGACGGTACCGCTGAGGTATCCCGCCAACTCGCGGCGATGCATCCGCTGGTGCGTGCAGTGGACCATGCGAGGAACGCCGGCAAAACGGCGGCGCTCAGAACCGGCTTCGCTCTTACCCGGGGAGAGGTCGTGATCGTGCAAGATGCCGATCTGGAATATGACCCTGCGGAAATCTTTGGTGTTATCCGCCCGATTCTCGACGGCCATGCCGATGTTGTCTTCGGTTCCCGATTCCTGGTTCGTCGGGCCGCCCGAGTGCTTTACTTTTACCACTTCCTCGCCAACAAATTTCTGACGTTCCTTTCAAACGCGCTCACAAATCTGAACATGACTGACATCGAAACGGGTTACAAAGCGTTTCGGGGTGACATCATCCGCAATATGGTAATCGTCTCAAGCGGCTTCGGGTTTGAGGTCGAGGTAACGGCGAAAGTCGCCAAGTTGAGGGGCGCGATTTACGAAGTACCCATCAGCTACTACGGACGCACTTATCAAGAGGGGAAAAAGATCGGATTGAGGGACGGTCTTGTGGCGCTCTGGCTCGTCATCCGCTTCAACCTATTCTGCAGCTTGCGCGCCTCATTTCGTGAGCTGCCCGAGCTTCAATCGAAGCCAAACCGACGACCGTTCGTCGCCCTTGATAGTGGGGAGTGCCCGGAGTGAACAACGGCGCTTCATCGACTCCAGAATCGTCAACCGACGCTCTCTCAAGAAAGGGAACGAGCGCTTATCCGGGAACGGAATTGGAGGCGATGACGGGAGCGTCGAACTACCATTCCTGGATTCTGCAGATCTTTAAGCCCTACCTGGGAGCGCACCTCGTAGAAGTGGGCGCCGGAGTCGGATCGTTTTCGGAACTAATTCTTACGCAGCATGTTTGTAAGACTCTTTCGCTGGTTGAACCCTCCGACTCGATGTATGACCAACTAAGGGTCCACCTTCGGCAACTGGACAGCGGCGTCACCGTGGATCTGTACCACGCAACCTTCGTAGAAGCCGCCCAACTTATCAAGTCAGAACAAGCTCCTGATTCCATCATCTACGTCAACGTCCTGGAACATATTGCCGATGACGAAGGCGAGCTCGAGGCTGTTCGCCGAACGCTTTCTGAAGCCGGTCGTGTTTTTATCTTCGTCCCAGCACTAAAATGGTTGTTCAGCACCTTCGACGAACGAGTCGGCCACGTCCGGCGCTACTCAAAGTCTGAATTGGAACAGAAGCTCCGCCGCGCCGGATTCAAAATCCTCATCTCCGCCTACTTCGACTTTCCCGGCATCGCCCCCTGGTGGATAAACTACCGCCTCCTGAAATCCGTCACCATGGATCCCGGAGCCGTCAGGTTCTACGATCGATTCATCGTACCCGCCGTGCGCCGCATCGAGTCGGTTATTACGATGCCCATAGGCAAGAACGTAATCGCAATTGCCGAGAAGCGGTGAACAGTTAGAGGAGGCGGGGAGGCAGACGGCAGGAGGGCGCATTTTCCGTTTGTCATTCAGTCATTTTTCTAATCTCATTTCGTGGTGATTCGTGTTATTTGGTGGATCGTTTGTTTGCCTAAGAGAGGAGGAACGATCCACGAAATAACACTAACGGACACGAAAACATGGCTACAAATGTTCGAATGAAAAATGCCAAATGAGAAATGAAAAATGCCTTCCTGCCGTCTGCCTCCTGCTCCTGCCTTCTGTACTGCATCCTCTGATTACTTTTGAACATAAACTCTGAACTGACCGCGCTCGACAATAATTTCGCAGTTCGTGCAAGGTAGCTCGTGGCTGATGACGAGCGTGCCATGCTGAATTGGTTCGTTGACCGAGGCACGACGAAAATTGTTTACGTTAACGTTGTGCAGCGTCGCATACCAAAATGCGTAAACATAGGCTGCCGGAGTCTTGTCGAGGAGATGTATGGGGCGTTCGGGCCGACTCAGAGCTATGCCGAGAAGTTCCTGGTAATAGCTGTCGAAGGCGTCATCACGCGGAAGCGACACGCGAAAGCGCCACTGAAAAACGGCGCCTTGAAGAAGTACGGCAATCACCAATGCGGTCAGCGACGCCCGCCGGGCGTTTCCCCACTCACCATTTTCACTTAGCAAAAACTTGATAGCTGGCGCCGTTAACACAAGCAGAAAAATCGGCAGACCGATGAGCCGAAGGGTATGGAAATGATCGAGTGTCAATGATGCCGGGATCGGCGATACGGCAAGACCATATAAAACAAATTGCCACCAGGCCTCAGACCGGTGCCGGGCGATCACAAACACTATTCCCATCACCGCCAGGATAACCACACCTACGAGCAGGCTGCCCATCCCGGGCAGGTGATGGCGTGGCTCCGGGTCTCCGGAGATCAGCCAACTCCGAGGGCTAAAGTTCATCGCATAATTTTGAACGAAGCGTCCAAAGATCTCGGCGCGCGTGTGTTCAGGTTTGACAAAGGCGACGTGTTTGAAACGCTCACTGAGCGCGCCAGGGTGACGCAGCGTGAAAACGGCAAATGGCAAAAGGGTCAGACCGAAAACAGCCCAGGTGAGAACAACCCCGCGCCAACGTTTTCGCGTTAAGAAAAAAACGAGGCCAAGTCCGAAGAACGGGGCCAGCAGGCGACCGACAGAATATGTGTAGAACATTAATCCCAGCGATGCGCCGAGCGCGGTTGCGACAAGCCACGACCACTGTTCGTTCCTGGCAGCGCTATACAGAAGCAAAAGAAACAGCGCCAGAAGAGCCGGGAATAACGTCACTTCAAACACCAGGCGACTGATCTCGAAAATCCACGGTGTAAGCGCAGCAGAAAGAAAAACGATGAAGCCCACGAGGCGCCGGTTGGTCAAACGTGCCCCGAGAAATCCCAGCAACACCGCAGCAGTCAAACCCGCTACGGCGCTCAGCAGTCGGCTGGCAAAAATACTTGGCCCCGTAAACCAGAAGACCGCGGCCAGGGTGTAGATGTAGACCGGGCTCTTATATTCACCGAAGGCGCGAAAGTAGAGTGGAAAAACATGACCGTATTCATCTGAGCCGTTCCGTGAGATCGTATAGGCGTTATAAGCGATCGAAGCTTCATCAACGAAGAAGCCGACCGGGTTATTTCCAACGTCTTTGAAATATGCAAAGGCCACCAGCAAGCTGGCGGCCAGCAAAAGCATCTCAATTCGACTCGTTAACAAGGGCGTCCCGAAGCTCAGTATGTTGATTTGTTGCTTCAAATCAGGTCAAGGGCCTTTGATGAGTTGGGCGTGGCATATTTTGAATCTTAGAGAGTACGATCCACGAAATCACACGAACAAACACGAAGAATTAGTGACATTTCATGTAATTTCGCGGATCGTTTTGCCGCAGCCCCCGCATGAGACACGGTTGATACCGAAAACAAGACACTACCGCAAAGCTGATTACTTCAATTCATGACGAACGCAGCTGAGCTAACTTGCCGCGTTGATTAGACTCTTAACAACATTCTCCCAGGAAAGGTCAAGCGCCTTCAGTTTTTCTCGCCCGCGCTCGCCCATCAGGCGTGTCTGTTCACGATTGGAATAAAGCGTATCAAGACAACCGGCGATTCCTTTTGGGTCGGGTTCGACGATGAAACCCTCGCGGCCGTGCTCGACAAACTCGGTTGCGCCGCCGCCATCGCTTGGCACCACGACTGGCTTGCTTGAAAGCATTCCTTCGAGCGTTACGTATCCGTAGTCTTCGTCAAAGGGCAAGTAACAGACGCCTAACGCGTTTGCGTACAACTCGATTATTTCTGACTCCGAAACAAATCCGAGCAGTTTTACACGGTCGCCGACTCCGTGTTGTTTTATGAGCGAATCGTAATGTTTGAGATTGCCCGAGTTCCCGGCCAGAACGACCTTCACCGGCGTGCGAGCAAACTTCATTGCTTCGATCAAAAGTTCCTGGCGTTTCTGTGGTTCCAGACGACTAGGATAGAAAATGTAGTCGCCCTGTTCGCCGCTGCGCAGCTGTTCAAAGCGTGGTGGTGGATGATAAAGAGGCTCGCTCTCGATCTGGTTATAGCGTCTGAGTCTCTCGGCTACGGTCTTTGAGTTAGCAAAGACTCTTTTCGATTCAGGGATGAAGCGGGTGTCGCAGTGACGTATCCATTCGCGCACCCGGGTACCTTCGGGATAAGGTGAGAGATCGTCGAAGGCCGTGCCCCAAAGGTTATAGGCCGCGCGGTACTGGTGCATGACCCAAAGGACTTTTCTCTCGTGCGCCACCAGGTAGGCGGGAAATTTCATTCCAATCACCAAGTCAACGGGCTTCCCATTCGCCTCGGTCAAGTCGAGCAGGCGCCAGGCCAGGGCCCCGCGCATGATCTCAGTAGGGGGATACCACTTGAACGGCAGCGCTACCACTTCAGCCTGGTATCCTGCTTCACAAAATGCGCGCCGGAGTCCCTCGACGTGAGACTCGGCGCCTCCGCTCGTGAATGGAACCTGTGTGGTGCAGATGAGAATGTTACGAATCAAGGTATTTTAGATTTTTGATTTTAAATTTTTGATTGGTCCGAATAAAACTCGTCGCTTGTCGGGTTAAGAAATCTGAAATCAAAAATCAAAAATCAAAAATCTAAAATGTCTTAATGACGATGTTGCAGACTGCCACGGATAACTCACGGTCGTCGCGGGTCTCATCGTTCGTCGGACGGGGTTGCCATGTGCGGTTGGCGCGAATTTCAAATTCAAACTTCCCACCCGCTTTTGAACTTAAAGGCTCGGGGACAGGGACACGCAGATTCAGCCACGACCTTTGGAAGAGCGAGAATGCACACAGCTTTGTTCCGTTCAGGAAGACTTCCAGACCGAGCGGCTGCGTCCGAAGGTCTGGCATATGCGTGGTCAGATCAAGACTGATTTCGGAAAGCTTCTCAACGCTGAACAACACGCGAGCGCGATTGCCCATCCAGCGCGCCACCGGCGGCAGGATATTCGGCTCGTACCAGCCATCGTCAAACTTCGCATTCTTACGATCTAGACAAACAACCTGGGCCGGGTCGTTAGTGTGACTGGGCGCAAACAGCGCGCGGCGGTCACGATGCTCGTTATAAAACGGCCCCAGCGGTCGATCTGAGGCTTTCAAAAAAAGGTAGAGGCCGCTCTTCGGCAAAGACATCTGGAGGTCGGAAATCTTTCCAAACACATAACCCATCGCCAGGTCGAAGGCGCGGCGCTCCTTGAAGGAAAGACCGCGCAGGTAATCGATAAGATCCGACTCAAAATGTAGTCCGTATTTGTCTGCCTGCTTGATGAACTCTTCGCTGCTGAGACAGAGTGTGTAGCGCGGCTCCGATGCGACGTGGTCAAAGAAGCGTCGGAATCGGGCGGTGTGCTCCTGTTCCTCCTCCAGGCCCACGTGACCGTCAACTTCGACGAATCGCCGCAACTCCTCCGGGCTCATCTCGTCGTAAGACTTCTGTGCGCGTCGATCTGTGCACTCAATGCCGTGCATTGTTACGCCGCCGGGACGTAACACGCGCCTGACTTCGGCAAGCACCGCATCCTTTTCTTCAAAACCGACATGGCCGATTACGTCAAGACTGACCACATAATCGAAACTCCCATCCGCCAGAGGCAGGTGCGAGAGTTCAGCGCTCAGAGTGGAATCGTAGCCGTTGCGCCGGGCAGCGTGAGCGCACTCGGGCGAGAGATCAACTCCTGTCAGCGTTATTCCCTTGCGCTTTAAGAGGGCGAGCATCCCGGCGCCGCAGCCGAGATCAAGCACGGAAGAATCCGCGCGCACGTTGTCGTAGACCCACATGGTCCGCGCGAAGCGTATGTCAAAACGGTCCAGCGCCTTGAAGTAGTGCGCGTCGAGCACCTCGTCCGAGACAAACTTCGTACGGTAGAACTCAGCAGGGTCAACGATGCCGGCGCGTTGATATAGATCCGTTTTGGAGGAGGAAGTCATCTGAGAGTGTTCCTAAGCGTCAATCGTGAACTGCAATTAGTCCAGTTTGTACTTTGTGTTCACGCTTTACGTTTCCTTTCCAGCTTCTCCAGCCGCGTCTCAATGTCGCGACGTGAGCGATCGAGCAATACTTCTGCCTCGCTCATTTCGAGTGAGAGTTGCTTGAAACAGACACGTTGTTCCTCGAGACGCTGCCCATCGCGCTCTTGCAACTCCCGCGCAAAGTCCGTTAGTCGGGCATTCATCTCCAGCCTCAGCGCTCGCTGGTCGGTCGCCACCTGTGACCGGCAGGCCTCAATCTCTGCGCGTTGCGACTCGAGTACTGCGCGTTGCGACTCAATCTCCGCTTGCTGTGTCATCATTTCTATCTGGCTCTGTTCAAACTGTTGCGCCCTGGCCTCCCTCTCGGCGGTTATCTCAGCCCGCAATTGCCCAAGTTGCTGTTCCATGTCCAGAAGTGCATCGAGTGTATCCCGAAGAGCATGGTGAACGGCGGCGTTGAAGTTAATCTGCTCCCACGAATACCAGCGCGTCGCTTGTTTAAAACGCCGCTTCACCCACAGCTCCAGGCGCGCAAGTCCTCCGCTGCGATTGCTGACGAGAGGCGGCAGCCGGTCCCAGGCGCGCGCGGTGGTAGTGAGATATGCGTCGATGCGCTCCATGGTCTCGGGCGTTTTGGTCGATGATTCGTGCCGGGAAACGGGGGACACGTCGTCGGCACTTGATCCAATTGAACGCCGGGACTCGGCTTTTAGGTCTGCGGTCTTGCGGACTCGCTCCCGTATCTCTCGTAGAGTGTTTTCAACTTCCTCATCAACCATGAGCCACACCTTCTCGCCTTCTATCTAACGCTCTCTCTTCGTTCTCCGCGGCCATCGGATTTGCGGGACGCCGGCGCGCGGTGGCCGTCGCATCGAGGTTGGCCACCCCTTCGGTTCGCGTCATGCTTGTGACGTTGAAAAAGAGAGCGCCGTCCAGCCAGTCGTAAGCCTGCCCATCGTGGCTGTGAATGGCAAAGGAAATCGAATACTGGTCGACTCCGAGCCAGCAATTAAATGCGAAACTGACCTCCAATCCTTCGCCGCGTCGTACCGAGCCAAACCCTATCTGCTGCTCCTTCGTGTTAGTCCCGTAGGCGTGTATGCCGTGACGGTTGCGAATAAGAAAGCCAACCACGGGTTCGTCTACGTCCCGGTGGAAGCGCGCGATCACCCGCACGGTCAAGGGTTCGCCAGTTTCGCAAATTTCGACCCGGCGATGGGCGGCGTCAGTGAGTTCGGCGCCCACGATCTCAGCGCTGCCATCTCCGTGACGATAAGTGTAACTGAGGGGCGCGAGGCTCTCGTCAGCCGGCACAGGAACCGTGGACGACGTGCTTGCTGATGTCTCAGCATCATACGCCTCCTCGCGCTCCATAATGATCTTCTGATAGCGGTTGAGCACGTCAGTTGGTTTACCGTCTGCGATTACACGTCCGGCATTCAAGAGAATTGCTCGAGTGCACAAGGCGCGCACTGCAGCTGCGTCATGAGAAACGAAGAGTACCGTCTTGCCTTGCTCCTGAAGTTCCTTGATTCGACGCAGGCATCGGTGCTGGAAGACTGCATCACCGACCGCCAATGCTTCGTCGATGATTAGTATGTCAGGCTCGACACTCGCCGCGATGGCGAACGCCAGGCGTACATACATTCCGCTTGAATACGTCTTGACGGTTTGATGAATGAAAGGGCCGATCTCCGCGAAACGCTCTATCTCCGGGAGTAACACTTGTGTTTCGCTGCGCGAAAAACCCATTAGCGCGGCATTCATGAAAACATTCTCCGTTCCGGTAAATTCGGAATTGAAACCCGCGCCGAGTTCCAGCAGGGCGGCAACACGGCCTTCATGCGTTACGTTTCCATGAGTGGGCTCGAGCGTTCCGGTGATTATCTGCAGGAGTGTTGATTTGCCGCTACCGTTTGGGCCGATGATGCCGGTGGTGGTACCCGCTTCAATCTCAAAACCAACGTCTTTAACGGCCCAGAATTCGCGATGTCGCTTCCAGCGGCCACGCGTAAGCATCTCCTTCAGGCGATCGTTCGGCCTGTTATAGATACGATACACTTTGGAAACGCCTTCAACGCGCAGTGCCAGGCTCATTGTGTGAAACGATAACTGTTCTCAGCTAAGCGGTAAAGGGGGGGGAAACAACCTTAGTAGGGACTCACGTCATCTAGCACAGAGTTATTCGCGGGTACTGGTTCGTTGGAGGCTTGGAGTTCAGAGTTCAACCTTTAGGTTGCGGCTTAGCGGTGCGGGCAAGCTAAAGCTTGAACTCTAAACTACTTGTTCGCGTGCTTGCTTGCGGTTACGCGCGTGTTCTGCGTAAAATGGCGCTTCTTTTGAGTGCCCGGTGCTAGGGTAATTCTTCAAACTTCACCGGGCGACGTGCTGCTGCTCAGGCTCCCATGGGCATCTAATCTGCTCGTATTTACGTCTTTATTTCGGAGGGTTTTGTGAAGCAAGCCTTTTGTTCGTTGTGCGCCATGGTCGTGCTTGGGCTCGCCTGCGGCGGGTTTTCTTCAAGTTGGGCCCAGACACCGAGCGCCACGCCGGAGCCATTCCTCATTCAATTGACCTCGTCACCAAGCGGATTCAGGACAACTGCGTACGACATCACAGCCAATGGCCGATTGGTGGTGTTCGAGTCAGACGGGGATCTTGCTACTGACAGATCTGAGACTCGCAATAATTCCGACGGTAATCGAGAAATCTTCATTGCGGATTATGCCCAGCGCCGGATTTTTCAAATAACGAACACCAAAAACGTTCCCAAGCCCCCAGCCAGTCCGACCCCCACACCAACGCCGACACCGACACCCAGCCCGGAGCCAACTCCCACACCGACTCCGATTCCTACGCCGGCTGATCCCGCTCAGATTCAGATTGAGATCAGTAACAATCGTCCCGTGATTAGTTTTGAGCCGGCTCTGAATGGGAGCAACCAGCGCGTCTATACCATTGTCTTTAGCTCGAATGCCCCAAATCCGGCTAGCTTTGATGGAGTAGACACTGGTGGCGCCCTGGCTGCTGATGGAAATCAGGAAATCTGGATTTACCATCTGCCCGCGCTTAACGATGTGGACCTTACTAGCGGCGCCAATGTGGCAGAAGTAAATCTGTCAGTCGGCACCTTTACAAGAATCACTGATACTCCCGCAATAATGCTCCCTCTGCCAGGGCCTAGCCCGTTTGTCGCGGACGACAACCGCGATGCGACTATCTCCGATGACGGCAATCGTATAGCATTCATTTCCACGGCTAACCTCGTTCCATCGGTAGGCAATACTGATAGAAACGGGGAACTCTTTTTCTTCAATCGGGTAACTTCGGCGTTTACCCAGGGCACAAATACGCAGGACACTCTTGGTACAAACCCGTTCAATTTCGAACAGCAGAATCCTTCCCTCTCATCGGATGGTTCCGTCGTGGCTTTTTATTCGGCCGGGAATTTCACCGGAAGCAACGATGACGGCAACGGCAGGGGAAATAAGGAAATCTACTTGGGTAGCTATAATGGCGCGACGTTTAGCGTTACACGCCAGGTAACCCGTACGCGTGGCAATACACTACTGGTAAATTCACTCCATCCCGGTCGTCGATTGAGCCGTGATGGATCCCTGATCGCTTTGGAGTCGCTAGCCGCTGATCCCAAGGCCAACAGCGCGACCAACGAACCGGCGCACGCTATTTTTGTTTACAACGTTGCCGCAGACACATTTGTACAGGTTGGCCAAAGAGCCGCGGCTGGAAATGACGTAATTCGTTTTCCGACCTTCACTGACTACAACGCTTCGCTCCAGCCGGCCACGCTCATCTTTGCCTCGGCTTTGAACTTCAAACCTGATGGAACGTTCCCCGCGGCGGACCAGGCCAGCACGGGTTTGAATCCAAATACAATAACGCAGGTATTTGCGACGCAGGCTGCTGCCACAGCCTCAAACACTTTCACGCGGCTGTCGAAGCATCCCGCCCTGGTGGCTGGCGATTTCCTGTCGGGCATACGTCCGTTGGCGAGCAATAGCCGGCAGAGACTTGCGTTCAGCCATGGGGGAGCAGAACTCGGTACCGGCAACTCTGACAGGTCTGTCGAAGCTTTTTATCTTTTGAGTCCGCCGGTTACTTCGGAATTATCAGCGGCTTTGTCGTTCTTTACCGGCGCGAGCGAATTTCCAATACCCACTCCCGACTCCAGCCCGAGCCCAAGCCCCACGCCGAGTCCTTCACCCGGCGCCATTACCGGGCTCGCGCCCGGCGAACTAGGTATTGTTCGAACCACGGTTGACTTCGTGTCTTCCGATCAAATGGCCATGGGTGGTTCCGAAACGACACGAAGTCCGGCCTTACCGGTGGAACTCAACGGTGTCTCCGTTTCAGTAAACGGCGCGGCAGCGGGACTATACTTCGTGGGGAGTACTTCCAGGCAGATCAATTTCGTTGTCCCGCTGGGAACAGTTCCGGGAGTCGCCACGGTGGTAGTTAACAGCAGATTGAATGGCGGCACGCAGCTACGAGGCTTCCTTAACATAGTGGGTGCGCAGCCGGACATCTTTAGCGACATGGGCCGTGCAGCGATTGTGAATGTAACCAATCCCGCGGCTCGAACCGGGGAACCCTTTACCGTGACCTCTGTTGATGGCAGCGGAATGACAGTGCCGACGGTGCTGGAGATTACTCTAACCGGCGTCAGAGGAGTCACCCCAACCGAGGTCAAAGTCACGGTTGGCACAACTGAGATCACCGGGGCCTCGATTGTTCTGGTTAGGCCTAACCTGGAGATGCCGGGGTTTGACATCATAAATTTCACGCTCCCGGACTCATTAGCCAACTCGCTTGACGTCCCAGTTATCGTGATGGTCACCCGGGGCACTGATGTTTTCTCGAGCAGACCGGCGGCCACGGCGCCGCTTATCACCATTAGTCCGTAGTTGGGTTTCAACTGAGGATAGCTGCGAGAAACCCGCATCAACCGTCAAGGTGGTGCGGGTTTTTTCGCCTGGCAAAACTACCTGGGTCATTGGCACTCAAGAGACGGAAATTCGCAGGTCGAAGAGGGCCGTTTACCCCCGCTGATGCGGTGGGCTCAAGCTCCAATGTATGTTTTCTCTCTTACCCTGAGGCACTCTCCTCCTTGACGGGCAATCTGCGGTTTGCGTGTTGTCAGCGCAAGCGGGGGTAAATCGCCCTTTCCAGCCTGCGAATTTCCGAATGTTGATTAGGATCCGGGAGCGATCCAACCAGTAACCGAATCCTCGAACTTTCGGGAAAATGCCAGGCTAAAAGTGTTAGTATTGGTCGCGGCTTTGACTCGCCCAAAAGCTGCCGGTCACGTCCTTGCAGTTCTTATCTTGAAAGTTGCGTCGTAGGGTTCTCAGTGCGACCTCTGAATTCAATTCTGGCGATCTTGATCCTGGCATGCGTCACGCCGGTTCGGCCTCTTGCGTCTGATTTTCCAAACTTGATTGACTTCGCCGGCAGCCCTGCCCAGCAACGGACAAAGTGGGCCACCAGGACTATCCAAATTAGTTTATCAACCTCCCTCAGCTCGCCTACGTCATCAGTAACTCCAGACACCGATACTATTAGCGCCATTCATCGAGCACTTAATCGATGGGCCACGGCTGCAAACATTAAATTTGAAGTAGGTTCGTCGAAGGCGCAGTCCATCAGTCCGGTGAGCGAAGGCGATGGAATAAACCTGATAACCATCGCCGAGACTACGGAGAACCTGGCTATCTTTGGAGGCGGGCAAAACCCTGCGCGAACTCGCGTGTTTTACGATCAGGATACAGGGGAAATCGTCGAGGCCGACATCGCCATTAATCCGCACCCAATTGGCGCCGACGGCACACCGCTTCAATTCTCAACCGACGGAACCCCGGGTACCTATGATTTTGAATCGACTCTCATGCACGAGATTGGGCATTTTCTGGGTTTGGATCATTCAAACGTAATCGGGTCTACCATGCAGCCTCATCAGGGTGTGAATGGCACCTACAAATTACCCGCATTTACTGAGCGCACTTTGAGCGAAGACGACCGGACCAAACTCCTTAGCCTGTACGGCTCCTCGGAGGGCCTGAGCGTCATCGAGGGGAAGCTGACTAACAGTTCGTTGGGAGGCTACCCGGTTCCTTTGCAAGGGGCACATGTTTGGGTGGAAGAGAGCGGCTCCGGCCGGGTCGTTGCCAGTGGTATGACTACCGCCAACGGCAACTATCGCATCGAGAGTATTCCGGCCGGTCAGTATCGAGTGCTAACTGAGTATGTTGATGGTCCGGCGTCAACGGAAGTTTCCTCAGGCAGCGTGCATATGGACTCGGGGAACTCAGGGAGCGCTGCGAACAGCAGTCGCGGCCAACGGGCTTTCCGCAGCGTCGAACTACGCAACCGTGTTCGTCTACGCGCAAACGCAACTACCAGGATCAATTTTGTTCTGGTGCCGCCACACAGTGGGCCACCCGTTCTTAAGCCTCGTCTCCTGGGAACGAATGGCGACCTTTCGGCAACGCCTATACCCGCTGAAGCCGGCACGAAACTGACCATCTTCGTGGGCGGCGAGGGTGTCGATCAAGTCCCGATCACCGGCATCTCCGTGACCTCACCTTTCATGACCATTGATCCTGATAGTCTAAGGCTGCAGCAATTCGGAACCGCGTTTCCGGTAGTAGGGTTTGATGTGACAGTGGCGCCGCATGCTTCCTTTGGCGACTACAGCATTCGGCTCCAGTCGCACTCTGGCGAAGTTGCATACCTCCCGGGCGGTCTCACTATCGATCCGGGGGTTAACTCGGCTGCAGCAAATCCGGCTGACGATTCGCAGTTTTTCATCCATCAACACTATCGAGATTTTCTCGGCCGTGAACCTGGCGAGGTGGGGGCAAACAAGTGGATAGATGAACTTGAAGGTTGCGGACCGGATGCTGACTGCGCTCGTACTCGTCGCCGCGATGTTTCTGCAAGTTTCGTTGAGGCCGAGTTCCTGGAGGTATGGTCTTTCATCTATCGCGTCTACAAAGCCGCTCTTGGCCGTCGCCCTACTCTTTCAGAATTTAATAGCGAACGGCTGCTAATCGGGACCGACTCTGAGGCTCGCGAAAACCACAGACTGGCTTTTACGAAAGCATTTGTAGTTCGCCCGGAATTTCTCAAAAAATACGCGTCCAGTCTGAAAGCCGATAAATTTGTCGACCAGTTGATGTCTACGGTGATGCAAACCTCGGACGTGGATCTCTTCTCAGAGCGCGGGAGCCTGGCGGCTTTGTACGATGGCACTACTAACGGACGGGCCGGGATCATCCAGAGACTGGCCGATTATCCGGCTTTCATTAACAAAGAGAGTTCGAAAGCATTCGTCTTGGCCCACTACTTTGGGTATCTACGAAGGGAGCCCGACGAGAGCGGTTACAACTTCTGGCTAAACACCCTCGATGCTCGAGCTGGATCTGATTCACCCGCCCACCGTTCGATGGTCTGCGCCTTCATCACTTCCACTGAATACCAATCCCGGTTCGGAATGTACGTCACTCAGAAACGATGCTAGCTAGTGTCAATCACGGAACCGCGATCGGTAAGCGACCGGATGTTCGCACTCAAACTCGAATAGCACGCTTTGCTTAGAGTGTGAAAACTCTCCGCGAGGCAACAATGGCACTCAACACAGAACCGTTTGCGGTAGAGACCGTGTGAAAACGCAACGGAGTGTTATGAAGTCAGTACCGTAGCGCGGTAGCGTCGGGTCCGGCCTCCGCATCTCAACTCCCAGTGCTATAGTCGCTATCGGTGGATACCTATTGATACGTAGTTTGTGGTTGGAACCGTGGACCCGACGCTACCCGCAAATGGTTCTGTGATTGAGTGGCATTTCCCAACTTGCTCAAACTGCACAAGCATTTCCGAACTTGGTTGATCTAACATTCTTCGGATTTCATATCTGTGTTTAATAGCGAAATTTGCGGCTAATTCTGCTACCCCGCAAACGAGGACGAATTCTTTAGCATGACCGCTTTAATAGTACACGGACACTTCTACCAACCACCACGCGAGAATCCCTGGACGGGAAATGTCGATCGCGAATTTGGCGCCGATCCTTATCACGACTGGAATGAGCGCATTCATGCGGAATGTTATTTGCCCAACGCTCAGGCGCACATTATCGGCGCGCAAGATACGATCGAGCGCACCGTAAATAACTACGAAAGGATAAGTTTCAACTTTGGCCCGACGTTGCTCTCATGGCTCGAACGACATCATCCCCAAACCTACAGTAGGATTCTCGAGGCTGACCTCGTCAGTTGTGAGACTCGTGGCGGTCACGGAAACGCCATTGCTCAGGCCTATGGCCACGCGATCCTACCGCTCGCAAGCGACCAGGATCGTTTGACCCAGGTGGTTTGGGGTGTGGCTGACTTCCGCTATCGTTTCGGCCGGGAGCCTGAATCGTTGTGGCTGCCGGAAACGGCCTGCGACAACCGCACGCTCGATCTGCTGATCGAGCAGCAACTTCGCTTCGTGATTCTCGCTCCAAACCAGGCGGCGCGTTGGAGAGCGTTCGGTAGCGATGAATGGAAACCTGTAGAAAACGAAAGCATCGATACCACGAAAGCTTATCGTTACTTTCATCAGGACGGCTCCGGGCGTTCAATCGCTGTTTTCTTTTACGATGGACCAGCAGCCCGCGCAATTGCTTTTGAGAAGGCGTTGGTTTCCAGCGAGGCTCTGGTCAGTGTCTTCAAACAGGCGGCAATGCGAGGACCCATGGTGAACGTTGCTACCGACGGGGAAACCTACGGTCATCACTTCAAGTTTGGTGACCTCTGCCTGGCCCACACGTTGGAGATCGAGGCTGGCGACGAGGGATTCTCGACTACAAACTACGGCCAGTATCTCGATCAAAATCCGGCAGAACTCGAAGTACAGATCAATGAAGGTCAGGATGGGGAGGGCTCGGCCTGGAGTTGCGCCCATGGTGTCGGCCGCTGGTTCAGAGATTGCGGTTGCCACACCGGCGGAGAACCAGGTTGGAACCAGGCCTGGCGTGGGCCGCTGCGGGCTGCATTGAAGTTCCTGGGCGAGAAGGCTGCTGATCACTTTGAGACCGCCGGCTCCGAAATGTTTGTCGACCCCTGGGTGGCGCGAAATGCGTCCCTTGAACTCGTTCTGGACCAGTATCGCTCACGAGAAGAGTTTCTCCACCATCACACGGGACGCTGGCTATCCGGAACAGACCAGTTTCGTGCCCTGACACTGCTGGAGATGCAGCGAAACTCTTTACTCATGTTCACTAGTTGCGGTTGGTTCTTCTCAGACATTTCCGGAATCGAAACAATCCAGGTAATGAAATACGCCGCGCGGGTGATCGAATTAATAGAAGACCATGGATTTCCTTCTCCTCGCGAGAAGTTTCTGGAATTGCTGGGCGAGGCCCGAAGCAACCTCCCGGACCAGGGGACCGGTGCTGATATTTACCGTCGATATGCAGAGCCGGCAGTTTCAACTCAAAAGGTGGGCAACGCCGAGGCCGAACTCTTATGAGACTATGAATAAGAAGTCTCCAGCAAAGCTCGCAAAGCGCACATCAGAGTCCTCGGCGAAAAAGGCCAAGCCTGCAGATTCCAAGCCGACCGGAACCCAATCGCAAACTACCGCGGGCTCCCCTGTTAAGATCGAGCCATCTGAACTCCAGCAACTGGTATCACTGAGACATTCCGATCCTCATCGCATCCTGGGACCCCATCTTTCGGAAGCGGGCGTCACCATCCGCGCCTTCAGGCCAGATGCGGAATCGCTAAAACTCATCGTAGGAACGAAACGCCCGCAACCCATGACGAAGACGTATGCTGCGGGGCTTTTTGAAATTTTGCTTCCTGATCTGACATCGGTACCTTCGTATCGTTTTACAGTCCAAGAGCCAGGTGGGGAACTGGTTACGCTCAGAGATCCCTACTCCTTTGCCCCAACCCTTGGCGAACTCGACCTGCATTTGTTTGGCGAAGGCCGGCACGAAGCAATTTACGAAAACCTGGGAGCCCACGTCAGAAAAGTTGGCCGTGTGAACGGAGTGTCGTTTGCGGTTTGGGCGCCGCATGCCGAGGGCGTAAGTGTCGTCGGCACCTTTAACGGTTGGAATGGCCAACTAAACCAGATGCGCATGCTAGGTGGATCGGGTGTGTGGGAGCTGTTTATCCCAGACCTCGAGCCGGGCACTATGTACAAATATGAGATCCGGGCGCGGGGGTGGCGCCCGTTTCTCAAGGCCGATCCATACGCGGTCTTGATGGAAGTTCCGCCTAACACTTCATCAATCGTCTACCAGTCAACTTATAAATTTCACGATCAGAAATGGCTCGCCAAGCGAGCTAAGCGAGAACACTTTCGACAACCGCTTTCGATTTACGAAGTGCATTTCGGTTCCTGGCGTCGAGTATTAGAAGAAGACAACCGGCCGTTTCAGTACCGCGCGCTCGCACCAGTGCTCGCGGACTACGCGCTTGACCTGGGTTTTACTCATGTTGAGTTCTTGCCGTTGAAAGAGCACCCATATGGTCCTTCATGGGGTTATCAGGTCGGCAGTTACTACGCGGCGTCTGCTCGCTATGGAACGCCGGATGATCTTCGCTATTTGATTGACCATCTGCACCAGCGAGGCATCGGCGTGATTATGGACTGGGTCCCCGCCCATTTCCCCAAGGATGCTTTTGCGCTGGGTCGTTTCGACGGCTCGGCGCTTTACGAGCATCTCGATTCGCGTAAAGGTGAACATCCTGACTGGGGCACTTACATCTTCAATTACGGACGCAACGAGGTGCGAAATTTTCTGATGGCCAATGCGCTCTACTGGCTCAAGGAATTTCATCTCGACGGACTGCGGGTCGATGCCGTTGCCTCCATGCTCTATCTCGACTACAGCCGTAAGGAAGGTGAGTGGGTACCTAATCAGTTTGGCGGGCGTGAAAACCTGGAGGCACTGGCGCTATTGAAAGAGCTTAATGAAGTGACCCATCGTGAATGTCCAGGGGTGATGATGATTGCCGAGGAGTCCACCGCCTGGCCGCAAGTGAGTCATCCGGTTTACGCAGGCGGGCTTGGTTTTGATTTCAAGTGGAACATGGGTTGGATGCACGATTCGCTCGAATACATGCAGGAGGATCCTGTAAACCGCCGCTATCATCACGACAAGTTGACGTTTGGTCTGATCTACGCTTTCAATGAGAACTTCATCTTGCCTCTGAGCCACGATGAAGTTGTCCATGGAAAAGGCTCCCTTATAGACAAGATGCCCGGCGACGAGTGGCGGAAGTTCGCCAACCTGCGAGCCTACTACGGCTTCATGTACGCCCATCCCGGCAAGAGCCTCCTGTTCATGGGTGGAGAGTTGGCCCAGAACCGCGAATGGAACCACGACACGCAGTTGGATTGGGATCTCCTGCAAGATCCCAAAAACGCTGGTATTCAGCGGCTCGTGAAAGACTTGAACGCCGTCTACGCTGGGACTCCGGCCCTCTACGAGGTTGACTTCGAGGAGGCTGGATTCGAGTGGATCGAAGGCGGGGATAGCGAACAGAGCGTGGTATCCTTTCTGCGCCGGGCGAAAGACCCAAATGACCATGTGTTAGTGGTCTGCAACTTCACCCCCGTGGTCCGCGAGGGTTATAGGGTCGGAGTACCTGGCGAGGCGACTTATGAAGAAGCCTTGAACACGGACGCAAACGAGTACGGCGGCAGCGGTGTAACCAACACTGGCCCTGTCTCGTCGGAGAATATTTCGTCCAACGGACGGGAACACTCCATAGAGCTGACACTACCGCCATTGGCGGTCACGATCTTGAAACCAACCGGCGACAGGTCCGGCATTTCAGGTTGAGAGCAATACGTGATGCCTCTCACCCGAGGCTTGCTACAGAGAGGAATTTCTTGAAGAAACGGAGCGTCATCTTTGGATAGTAGTGTGCTGACGGGTCGTCCGTATCCGAGAGGTGCTACATGGGACGGCGCGGGGGTCAACTTCGCGCTGTTTTCGGAGAACGCTTCGGCTGTGGAGCTTTGTCTGTTCGACAGTGACGGCAACGAAGAGCGAATTACGGTGCGCGACCGCTCGGAGAGCGTCTGGCACTGTTACTTGCCGAACGTTCGACCGGGACAGCTCTACGGCTATCGGGTACATGGACCGTATGATCCTCGCAACGGTCATCGGTTCAACCCGGCCAAGCTACTAATGGACCCTTACGCGAGGTCATACGTCGGAGATCTCGATTGGAACGAAGACCACTTCGGCTACAAGCAGAACTCTAAGAAGACAGACTTCTCCAAAAGCGAGATCGACAACGCCGCCGGGATGCCAAAGAGCCGGGTAGTGGATGGAGCATTCACCTGGGGCAACGACCTACCACCGGAGACGCCGCTGCGGGAAGCCGTAATCTACGAGCTTCACGTCAAGGGATTTACGCAACTCCATCCCGGCGTTCCAGAACACCTACGCGGAACCTACGCGGGCCTCGCCTCCGATGCCGCCATAGAGCACATGACCGACCTCGGAGTGACGACCGTGGAGCTGCTGCCGGTACACGCTTTTGTTCAGGACAATCACCTTGTGGACAAAGGTCTCGTCAACTATTGGGGCTACAACACGATAGGGTTCTTCGCTCCCGAGAACCGCTACGCCGCCACAGACGATCCCGTCGGCGAGTTCAAGACGATGGTGCGACGGCTGCACGCTGCCGGTCTCGAAGTCATTCTGGACGTGGTCTACAATCACACCGCCGAGGGTAACCATCTCGGTCCCACGCTCTCTTTCCGGGGGATCGACAACGCTGCGTACTATCGGCTCGTCGACGACGCCCGACACTACATGGACTACACTGGGACCGGAAACTCCCTGGACCTGCACCACCCCCGCGTCCTTCAATTGGTGATGGACTCCCTGCGCTACTGGGTCGAGGAGATGCACGTGGATGGCTTCCGGTTCGACCTGGCGACTACCCTGTTGCGCGAGGAACATCTTTTCGAGCCGAGGGGTGCTTTCGCGAAGGCTATACGGCAGGATCCCGTACTCGCGGGCGTTAAGCTCATCGCCGAGCCGTGGGATGTTGGGGAAGGCGGCTATCAGGTGGGGGGATTCCCGGCGCCGTTCTCGGAGTGGAACGG
>JBGTHZ010000064.1:0-19850 GCA_041745915.1 Pyrinomonadaceae bacterium
AACCCGTTCCGCTGCTTACCGGCCCTGAAGGCAGGCTGAAGAGCCGGATGCTGGGAAATCCGCTTGTCCGGTTCTGTGAGGGACGGGGCGGCAATTGGTTGTCACTAGACCCCAAAGAGCACCCCGTCTACTCGACCGAACCGACACGAAAAAGAAGTCAAAAATGGTAAATGAGAAGTGGAAAATGGAAAATGAACTGTGCTGACCGGTAATTTCCTGAAAGCTCGACCATCTGCTGAACTCTTTCATTGACAAGAACACCAGACAGCTAATGTTCTTCCTTCGCCAACCCTCTCACGACGCAATTCGACGGTTCATTTCTTCTCAGCTCGAATTGCCTTTTTCATATCCTGAAGTTGGCGCCACCGCCGGCGAACTCCCGGCCGGTTATATTGTCGATCGCAATCGCATCAGGCTGGGCACAGGGAAGGAAGTATACGAACGAGCGATTGCGGCGCTGCGCTATTGGAAGCAGTTTAATCTCGGTTGGGTGAGAATGGTCCCAACAGAGACGCCAATCGAGGTGGGTGCCGTAGTGGCAATACTCACGCGCCACTTCGGGTTCTGGTCCCTGAATGCCTGTCGAGTTGTATACCTGATCGATGAAGACGGACCTGTAAAGAAGTTCGGGTTTGCTTATGGAACCTTATCGAGTCATGTGGAACGCGGAGAGGAGCGGTTCACAATTGAGTGGCACAAGGCGGATGACACGGTATTCTTCGACATATTCGCCTTCTCCCGCCCCAATACACTGTTAGTGAAGCTCGGTTTTCCGCTCGCTCGGATGCTACAGAAGCGGTTTGCCAGGGGCTCGCTTTTGGCCATGGTCGCGGCGGTACGAAAAGACTAGTATTCGGCCAAAATACTGAGTGCTCTACACTCACATCCTCTACTAGACATTGGTGCGACGGCCTTCGCAAACACAAGAAAGACTATTTCTTTGACTGACAAGGCTTGGTCAGCGTTACGATTAGACACCATTAACAGTTGCCGAATCAGCTGGTTCCTCATGACAGCTATCTGGAGTCGCTTATCAAAACAACATCATTGGTCTTAACGCCGCGTACTAGGGCAAGTTGTTTAGGGGTGCGCGACCAAGCAAAAGACAATACCTGTTCAGAGCTAAAGTCGGTCACTTGTTTTGGTGGGCCTCCGTCTAGGTCTTGGCTCAAGATGTTGATGCCGCCATGCGGGTCGATATATGTGAGAGCGCGTCCATCGGGTGTCCAGCGAACCCCTCGCCAAAAGAACCCCATCGGAATATCAAGAACCTTAAGGGGCTTTCCCCCTTCAAAAGGAATGATCGCCACCTTCCCCTCGCCTTGTCCAGGATCATCAGCATAGCTGAGAGCAATCAGCTTTCCATCCGGTGAGATCGCGGGATGATTCGAAGGCTTGCCGAACAACTGAACGGGCTTGCCACCCTCGAGAGGCACTTTCCACAGGGTGCTCTCACCGGAGGCAGACTCATAAACCACCCATTTGCCATCGGGTGAGATCGCAGGATTTGTTGCAGGCTTGTCGATCAATTGTACTGGATCACCTCCATCGATTGACACCTTCCACAGAGTACTCTCACCGAAATGGTCAGACTCATAAACCACCCATTTGCCATCGGGTGAACAGAGCGCGTTGGTGTCTTCGCCGCTGCCGCTGGTCAGTTGTTTCGGGTTACCACCGTCCGTGTCCATCCGCCAGAGATTAACAGTGCCGGTGCGGTTAGAAACGAAAACAACATAGCGTCCGTCAGGTGATACTGATGCGAGACCATTCGCACGTTCCTTGATCGTCAGTTGTTTCCGATTACCTTTGCTCACATCCATGCTCCAGATATCTAAATTGCCGGCAGTGTTCGAGTGGTAGAGCAATTGCCCATCTGGCGTCCACGAGAGGTCGTCATAAATGCCTGCACCGGATGTGATCTGCCTCGCCTGGATAGTCTTCGCATGCGGCACAATCCAGAGGTTTGAAACTTGAGTCTCCTGTTCAGTAACCAGCATTCTGCTGTCCGCGGTCAGACTGATGCCACTGTAGCTATGGAAGTCGTTTGTAATCCTTCGCAACTCATCGCGCGGATAGGAGAGTTGCCATATTTGTTGGGAAAAACCGGAGCCTTGATCAGTAGCAAGCATTACAAGGCCACTACCGTCCGAAAGCCACCCTACTTGCCCAACTCCAGACCATCTCCGAGAAGTAATTGGTTTTTGTTCTCCGCCCTCTACCTGCACTTCCACGACATTCATGTATGCGCCACGACTATCAATGCTTCCGCCAGCACAGGCGATGACCTTTCCATTAGGAGACCAGGCTGGTCCGCCGCCGAAAAAGTCGGGCTTTTTGCGCAAGGCAATCATTCGTTCTCCAGAGCCGTCGGCGTTGTCCACCATCAACGCGTGTTCATCCCGGCTTGGATAGCCATCGCGCAAAAAACTAAACCGCTTGCCGTCGGGAGAAAAGCTAATCGGGCTGTTAACACTTGCCATCAACTTCGTCTTAGCACCTCCTATGACAGGCATTTGATAGAGGTCGTTTGAAGCATCGGTGTAGTAAAGATAGTTTCCATCACGCGAGAAAGTTAATCTCTGGTGGTAAACCTTGCTGGGTGGATCTATCTGAATGTCGCTAGTTGTGCCGATCTGTCTTAGCCAGAGGCTTTGTTGGAAACAGCAGATGGGCTCAGCCACCACGTAAGCAACATATTTGCCATCAGGTGAAATGGCGGCCGCGCTGGCTCTGCCGCTAGAAGTGAGTCTAGTCATACTCATCGTTTGGAAAGGCAATATTGACGCGTTGCGCCCGGTGAACTTGTAGCCCCAGAAAGCAATGCCTGCCACCGCAACGGCCAGGGTTGCCAAAACAATCACCGCGCCTTTCTTGTGCTGCTTGATCTCGCTGAAGACGTATTCAGCACTCGATGTCGGGCGCGCTAAGGCGGTCTGGCTAGTGGGCGCTTCTGTCTCTTTGCCACGCTCGACTACAACTTTACCCTTGTTCACTCCCTGCGGCACCGCGCGTTCCATGTCAGCCTCAACTTCTGACTGCTGCATGAGACTCCGCAGGTCAGTTATTACTTCCCCGGCTGTTTGATATCTCTCCTCTAGATCTTTCGTCAGCGCCCTGGTTACGATCTCCTGCAGGGCTTCGGATCCTCCTTCGATACCGCTTGTTAAGGGCAATGGCTCCCGCTCCAGGATTGCAGCAATCGCATCGCTTCTTGTTGCTCCCGCAAAAGGTGGACGGCCTGTCACCATCTCGTAAAGCACTACACCAAGACTCCAAATGTCACTCCGCCCATCCACAGGAAAACCGCGCGCCTGCTCAGGTGACATATACTGAACAGTGCCGAGAATCATTCCTTGCTCTGTATTGATCAGCGTTAAGGCATTTGAATCGGAGACCGATGTCTCACTCAGCTTAGCCACTCCGAAGTCCAGCACTTTGATATAACCATCGGGCCGCACCATGATGTTCTCAGGTTTGATATCGCGATGAACAATACCCGCAGCATGGGCTGCGGAAAGAGCCGATGCGATTTGAGTTGTGACGTCAAGTACCTCGCGAAGCCTAATAGGGCCACGGTTCATGAGTTCGCGAAGCGTCTCACCCTCAACGAACTCGGTAGCGATGAATTGACGCCCGTCTAGTTCCCCTATCTGGTAAACGGTTAGGATATTGGGGTGATTCAAAGCTGACGCCGCCCTGGCCTCCTGTTTGAAGCGTCCCACCCGTCCCTTATCCTCGGTGAGATGGACGCGCAGAAACTTAAGCGCGACCTTGCGTCCCAACTCCTGGTCAAAGGCGAGATATACGACTCCCATGCCACCTGATCCCAGCTCGCCAACTATCTGGTATGGACCAAAAGGCTTGCCAACGAGCGAGTCGGAATCATCATTCAACAGTGTTTCGGCGGCTACTGCAGCAGGTTGCTCAATAAAACTCTTCGCCTGCTCGTAGTGAGCAATCATCGACTCCAGCTCTTTACGTAACTCATCCTCTCCGGCGCAGGCTTCAATGATGAAGGCGTCGCGCTCGCCCGGCTCACACTCCAGCGCGGAATGAAATAGTTCGCCCAGCTTTTGCCAGCGTTCAGGATTCATCGCGCATCCGACAAATCACTCATTACTCAGCTCTCGATGCAGCCAGGCCTTTGCCATCTTCCATTCGCGCATCACGGTAATCTCGGAAATCTTCAAGAAAGCCGCAGTTTCTTCTACTTCCAACCCACCGAAGAATCGCAACTCAACAATCCAGGCCTTTCGCTGATCCATCTCAGCCAGTCTATTCAAAGCCTCATCAAGCGCAAGCAAATCGACATCAGATTGACGCGACACGATCGCCGCCTTGTCCAGCGAGACCATTGACGCGCCGCCGCCTCTTTTCACGCGCTTTTGGCGACGCGCGTGGTCCACCAGTATGCGACGCATGAGCTGGGCTGCGACACCAAAGAAGTGTGATCGGTTTTGCCAGCGGACCCGACGCTGGTCGACCAGCCGCAAGTAAGCTTCATGCACCAGGTCGGTAGTCTGGAGTGAATGTCCGACGCGCTCCTTGCCCAGGTATTGATGTGCCAGCCGTCGCAGCTCTCCGTAAATTAGAGGCATCAGCTTGTCGAGGGCTGTCTGATTACCTTTACCCCAGTCCAGGAGTAGTTGGGTCACTTCATTCGGCGGGGCTGGAGGAGTGATCATGTGATCCACTGTGGAAATGCGGTAGCGAATCGAATTCTGTTTAACCGATTGTATCACTCCCTGGAGCGGCTGCCTTACAACGCGAGAAATCAGCGTCATTCTTGGTTTTCCAACCTCGTGATAGCTGGGATCAAGAAATGGCGCGTTACTAGATGACAGCAGCCAAGAATGCAACGCTCGATTTGTAGCAAGAGTAATCATCCAGGTGAGCGGTACAAGTGGCAGAGGATCCGTCCACTCGTTACTCCCAGCCCTCCTCTGAATGAGGTTTGCCGGCGGCCGTTGCTATTGGACCGCAAATTGCCCTCGTCCGCGAAAGGAATTACTGAATCATGAAATCGACACTCTTAAAGGCCCGCTCTTCGAAACTCGCCATTGTCGGCCTGTTGTTGATGACTGCTTGCGGATGCAATTCAGTCATATCCAAGCGTCCAGTCGGAGAAAAGCCGGCCAGGATAGTGGCAAAGGAGTGGGAAGGAAACTGGGTAACCACTGAGGGCACGGTAGAGATGAAGGTCGTCGATGCCGAGAAGGGAATCCTCAAAGTCTTCTGGCTGGAAGATGACAACCAAGGTAATCCAGCGATGAAAACAGCAGAGGTAGAGTTGCGGGAATCAGGGGAGTGGCTATTTGCTAACACCAAGGAGGAAGACAAAGCCCGAGGCTACATTTGGGGCCGCATAAAGAACGAGGATGGGCAGCTGATCGTCTGGTCACCCGACGAAAGGTCGTTTGCGCAGTGCGTTAAAGATGGATTCTTTCCAGGAGAGTCTGTTGGAGATGATGTCATCCTTGAAGAGCTAGAGCCGCAGCATCTCAAGATCATTACTTCGGGAGAAAGGGGCGTTTTGTTTTCCTGGGACAATCCAACCGTCTTTGTGAAGGTTGGGAACTAAGTTTGCTCAGGCAACGCATGCCATAACTTCACAGTCGAGCAGGGAGAAAACCATGATTAGTAGATTCGCCCAGTAGCGTCTGCCGAACGACTCCAGATTCAGACCGCGAAAAAAATAGCCTTTCCAAGAATGCCAAGATAGCCATCTAGGAGTCGCGATAGCGGTGCTCGTGATCGCGGTTATTTTGAATACCGGAAGTACCATCTTTTTTGACAACTTCAACCTCAACGGCCTGAGTCTGTAGTCGACTCTTTTACCCCAATAAAAGGAGCCCCATGAAAAGTAGCACCATGAAGAGTAGCACCATGAAACGAATGTTTCGCACGCTTTGGATCCTGTGTGTGGTGGCACTCCTTAGTGCAACCGGCGCGGCAAATCCTCGACTTAACGACAACAATCAACAAGGCAACGGTAGTGACCGAGCCCTGGTAGTCATGACTCGGAATATGTATGTTGGAACAGATTTTGGTCCCATCCTGGCGGCGACAACTTTCCCCGAGTTTGCTCAGGAAGTTGCCGAGGCATACATCGAGGTACAGCACAGTAACATTCCCGAACGGGCCGCGGCGCTGGCCAAAGAGATAGACCGTAAACAGCCTCACCTGATTGGATTGCAGGAGGTCAGTATTTGGCGAACCGGTCCCTTTGGTGGACCAGCCACGACGGTGACCTTCGACGCCTTGCAGTCCTTACTCGATGCATTGTCAGCTCGTGGCCTTCACTACACTCCGATTTCCATCATCACCGAGTTTCAAGCCGATGCGCCTAGCGCGCTGGGCATTAATATCGGTTTCACCGACCGTGATGTTGTTCTTGCCAGAACGGATTTACATGGGTCGGAACTCAAATTTTCCAACATTCAGGCCCAACATTTTACAACCAACCTGATGTTCATCACCCCGGTACTTGGGCCGTTAACAATACCGCGGGGCTGGATCTCAGTCGACGCTAAGCTTCGCGGCAAGAGATTTCGTTTTGTCACGACCCACTTAGAGTCATTTCACCCGGCCATCCAGGCCGTTCAAGCCAGTGAGCTCGTTCTGGGACCCGGTAATACCTCCTTGCCAGTGATCATTGCTGGCGATCTCAACACTGATTCGATTAGTGGTAACCCGGAGCAAAACGCCGGCTATCAGATCATCCTGAGTTCCGGATTCTCAGATGCCTGGAATGTCGTTCGGGAAGGCGAGTTGGGGTTTACCTGGGCGCTTCACACGGGCGACTCCCGTACCTCTACGACCCCCACTCAAAGGATCGACTTGGTGTTGTTTCGAGGCGGCGTTCTTCCTGATGAAATAGACCTCACCGGCCATCGTCCATCATCGCGCACGCCGTCGGGCCTCTGGCCGTCTGATCACGCAGGAGTTGTAGCCTTATTCAACCTAAGGCCGAGAGGTGATTAGTCAACCTTAATGTTGCCGGTTGATTCTTATGAGGCCCCGGGTAATGTGTTTGTTTGTGTCCCTAGCTGGCCAAGGGTAGTGTCCGATTAGTCAGGACACTACCCCCTCCGCCACTTGACCCCAAAGAGTAAGGCACGTCTCTCCGAAGCGTTGGAAAACAGCATTGCTTAACCTCAGGTTAGGGAGTAGAGTAGCGCCCGTTCTCCGGATTAGCTCCTTTCCAACCGACGCACCTCGCCAAATTTGCTTTTTGCGCCCGTCGACCGGCTCAGATAGCTCCGATATCGGCTGGTCTGGTTAAAAGCAAGGCGGGTTGTTTTACAGGAGAAGCTTCATGCAGGAGATGCCCCCACGGAGTCCCGTAGCCTTACGTCGCAAACGCGTGCTCATTGTGAATTGCTACTTTGATGACTCGCGGCAACCAATTCGCAGGACCAACAAGATACCTCAGGCGGTCGGGCCGATATATCTGGCGGGGGCTTTCGCTCGCGATTCCTGTGACGTTCGTTGCTACACGGAATTAGCAAGTGGCCCGTTGGAAGATGAACGACTGCTTGGTTGGCCTGACATGTTGGTACTGACCGGCTTAACCAACGGCTTTGATCGCATGCTGCACCTCACCGCGTACGCTCGCAGCAAAAATCCGAAAGTAATTGTCGTCGCGGGTGGCCCACCCGTCCGGGTACTGCCGCTGTTATCAAAAAAGTTTTTTGATTACACCTGCCTCGGAGATATTGAAGAGCTGTGCGAGGTGATTGCCGAAGCCTTCGGCCCTGGGTATGTGGCGAAGCAGATGCTTCCTCGATATGACCTGGCTTATTGGTTAGGACGTATTGGCTACGTCGAAACAACCCGCTATTGCAATTTCCGTTGTTCATTTTGCGCGCTTACGGCTGAGGGTCGTCCATATCAAACTTACGACCTAGATTACATCAGGCAGCAGATAATCGCATCGGGTAAAAGAAACCGGATGTTTTTTCTCGACAATAATTTTTATGGAAGCGATCGGAATCATTTTCAGTCCCGCGTCGGCCTGATCGATGAAATGCGCCGGGCCGGTCAGTTCCAACATTGGGGCGCGCTGGTCACTAACGACTTTTTCCGGCGCGAAGAGAATTTGCGACTCGTGAGAGATGCCGGGTGCGAACTGCTCTTTAGCGGTCTCGAATCGTTTGATAACGACTGGTTGCGCAGCTTCAACAAGCTGCAGAATACCTCGTCGCCACAAGTGGAGATGGTTACTAAATCACTGAACGCGGGAGTCGTCTTTGCGTATGGTCTAATGCTCGATATTACAACTCGCAGGATTTCTGATCTGCGACGCGAATTGGAGTTCATTACTGGCACCCCTGAGATTACTATCCCATCATTTATCACGCTCTCGATTCCACTCCTGGGGACGCCCTATTTTTACGATTGTGTTGAGAAGGGCACGATACTCCCCGACACCAAGCTTCGGGACATGGACGGCACAACCGTACTGCAGAGACCGTTGGATGACATCGGTGAAGTGGTGAAGTTTGTTAACGACCTGCAAAGTCTCAGAGGATTTCATGGCCGCGTGGTGAAGCACGCCGCTGGGTTCGCCAAACTTTATCGCTCGAAACTGACTAAGATGCAGATGGTGTTGGCCCTGGGAAACAATCTACTGACCTCCGCGCAACCTATATCGACCTCTCTTACCGGGTTGGGGTGGCTCAAGGCCCGTCCGAAGCCACGGACTTTCATTAGCAGCACAGAACCACTCGACCACATGTACACTCCGGCGTTTCGAGTAGACTCTCGGTTCGAGAGTTACTTTAAGCCGACGATGGTCACGGACAAGTGCGGCCAAATGCACCAGGACATCGTCCAGTCGGGATTGCTGCAGCTCCATGCTCCCCGGCGAGCTGTCGCGCGAGCCTGAGGGCCAGGTTATGGCCCGGTATCGAATCATGACGTTTGACGGCGGAGGAGTCCGAGGATCCTTGATGGCCACCCTCGTCAAACGGTTGGTGGACCGTTTCCCTAGGTTGCTGGAGGAGGTGGACCTCTTTGCCGGCACGTCGACGGGCTCTGTCGTTGCTCTGACCCTGGCCTCTGGACGTACCGCCGACACGCTGGTTGATTTTTATTCTATCGAGAATCTCAGATCTGCATTCTCGCCCGCCCGTTTCCACCTCCTTAAACCAAAGTACGACAATGCGAATTTTAGGAATCTTCTCGAAAGTCATTTTCCCGGCAATCCCTGCCTCGGCGATCTCAATAAACACAAAATCCTGGTGCCTTCCTTCAAACTTGACGACCCCGGAAAGCACGATTGGCGCCCGGTTTTTTCTCACAACTTTCCCGGCTCACACCATCTGGACGACCCTGTCGTTGATGTGGCGCTTCGAAGCGCAGCCGCGCCGACAATCTTCCCGTCTCACGAGGGGCATATCGACGGCGGCATGATGGCAAACAACCCAAGCACCGCGGCAATTGCATTCGCCCTGGGCCAACACGAGCCGCGTCCCGGACTCGAGGATGTCTCCCTTCTCTCGCTCGGAACCGGCTTGACTCCGACCATAATAAGTCTCAACACAAAAGGTTGGGGCATTGTGCAGTGGATGCTAAACCCGTTCCGATCACCGTCCACTCCGCTCCTGAACATTCTCTTTGATGGGGTTGTAGAGGGAGATGCCATCATGAGCCGGCACCTGCTGAGACCGCGGTACTGGCGACTTAACCCACCGCTGCCGAGGCATACAGCACTTGACGATTGGAAGGCCATTCCGGAATTGATCCAGACAGCGAACGACTACGACCTGCAGCCAACGTTTGACTGGATTGAAAACAACTGGAATTAGACTGCTGGCGAAGATTTTCCCCGCTCACGCTCGACCAGCACACGTCTCAGAATCTTTCCTGCCGGGCTTTTTGGAATCTCATTAACAATCTCCACCAGCCTGATTCGTTTGTGCGGGGCGACCCGCGCCGAAACAAACTCCATAATCTCGTCCACAGTGGCCGCGGATTTAAGCACTACGAACGCTTTGGGCACTTCGCCGGCCTCTTCATCCGGACTGGGAATCACTCCAGCGTCAGCGATTGCCGGATGAGAGAGCAGAACTGCCTCGAGTTCCGCCGGCGCCACCTGGCGTCCTTTGTACTTAATTAATTCCTTTAAGCGATCGACGACGAACAATCGGCCGTCTTGCTCCGCGTAACCAATGTCGCCGGTGCGCAACCAGCCGTCCTCGCGAATCATTTCTGCGGTAGCATCATTGTTGCCGAGGTAGCCCTTCATAACCTGTGGTCCGCGGATCCAGATCTCGCCCGCCTGATTAGGACCAAGCTCGGCGCCAGTAACATAGTCCACAATCTTACATTCCGTATTAGGCAGGCAGTATCCGACCGACCCGGGTTTATCAGGTATCGAAGGCAGGCTGGAATGGGAGAGTGGACTTACCTCCGTGAGACCATAGCCAAACCGAATTGGACAACCCAAACGCTCTGAACATGCCTGGCCCACCTCAGCTGCGAGCGGAGCAGCGCCACAGTGGATCAGTCGCAGCTTCGAAAGATTATGTTCGTCCACCTCTGGAACGCGAGACAGCTCCAGGACGAGGGGCGGAACCAACGGCGCTATTGTGACTCCGTAGCGCTCGAGGGTTATTAGGAATTGCCTCAGTTCGTAGCGCGGGAGGATGACTATGGTAGCTCCCTGGCGGAGTCCCAGATTTACAACGACGTGCAAACCGTAAAGGTGGTACATGGGTACCACGCACACCGTCGTATCGTTTTCAATGAGCGCCTCGCTGGCGTGAAGCTGGCATAACATGGAAACGAGATTGTAATGCGTCAGCATCACCCCCTTGGGTAAGCCGGTGGTGCCGCTGGAGTAGGGCAAGGCTACAAGATCGTTGCGAGGGCTGATGTTGACCTCCGGGACCGGGTCATCATTTTCCAGAAGGGATGTAAAAGGGACTGCGCCTTCCCCTTCCCCAATGATAAAGGTCTTTTTGATTTTGCCCGGCACTGCCTGATTCGCTTTTTCCAGCAACTGCGGAATCGTCAGCAGATAGGTAGCGCCCGAGTCTTGTAGCTGGGTTTTTACTTCCGCATCGGTAAACAACGGCGGAATCATGGAAGTGGCGCCGCCCAGCATAGCGACGGCGAGAAAAGCCAACGCATATTCAGGAGAGTTGAGACTGTAGATGGCCAGCACATCGCCTTTGCCAAAATTATGGCTCGCTAAACCTGCCGCCAGCTTACGTACGGTCGGGACAAGTTCCTTGTAAGTGATCGTTCGTCCGCTCGACCCATCGATCAGCGCGGGCTTATTACCCAACTCATGAGCGTGCCGCAGAATATACTCAGCGAGTGAGGTCTCGGGAATCGTAACAGCTGCGTGAGGACTGCTGAAGATCATGTCGTTTCATCTCCTGCTTCTCATTCAAACCACTCCGTTGGGAGTGAAATGTCTATAGAACCAGAACGCAAGCGGATTAACAGCTCCGTTCGAAGGAGCGGGACTCAAGTAGATCTATCGCTCAAGAACCGCCTCGCTCCTTGGAACGGAGCCGGGACCGGGGCGACATTCGTGGCTATAGACATCTCACCCCAATTGGGTGAAAACCGCGGGCCTTTAAATATCTTCTTCACTCCCTGCTGCGCTGCCGTCGGCAAATGGTTCATCTCGTTCTTTGACGGCTTGCTTGAAACCAACCTCAGCCGCCCGTTTTTGAAATGCGTAACCCTCTTGAGTGTGGCGAGCGACGCCGTCGAACATCGTCCCCAGGATCTGCGCCGTGTACAGGCCCTGGGCCAGCATGGTCTGATTGATTAAGAGCTTCATCATTACTAACTGACTGATGGGAAGACGCGCTATGCGCGCGAGTAGTCGTTCGAATCGTTCGTCCAGCTTCTCGGTTGTGGGCGCTTCAGTTGCCAGGCCCCATTCAAGCGCTTGTTTTCCGGAGAGACAATCTCCAGTAAAGAGAAGCCGTTTCGCTTTTTCTATCCCGACGCGGTAGGCCCATAGGGCAGTTGTGGGCACACCCCAGACGCGCGCAGGTGGATACCCAATCGAGGCCCGGTCCTCAATGATCAGAAGATCGCAACAGAGCGCCATATCAGTTCCGCCGGCTACACAAAACCCGTGGACTTTGCAGATGACTGGTTTGTCGCTGTGGAAGAGACTCATGAATCCACGCACATTGCGACTCATCATGGCGTAATCGAGCATGGGATCCCAGGTGGCTTCGGGATCATGATTGGCTAGCTGGACCTTTGGATCCATCGGCGAACCTCTTGGCCAACTGGTTAAGCCCTGCTCCAGATCGAGCCGTTGCTCGGCCGTTACCACCAGATCATAGCCGCCGCAGAAGCCCTTGCCGTTTCCCGCCAGCGCGATTACATGGACGGTTGAATCCAGGTTGGCGCGCTCCACACACGCCGCTAGTTCGGCCGGCATCTCCAACGTGATCCCATTGCCGCGTTCAGGACGGTTCAGCGTAATGCGAGCGACAGGCCCGGTGACTTCGTAAGTGAGTGTCTTCAGTGTGTCCATAATCTTAGATATTTTTGATTTTAGATTTGTGATTTTAGATTTGATTTCCTTGGCCGACGGGCAGACACGGCCAAAGACGACTGCTCGTGAAATCTAAAATCAAAAATCTAAAATCTAAAATCAGTCGAACCCGGGTGCCAGCATGCGTGTCATCGCAGCAGGGTTCTTGATTTCCTGTTTGCTCATCCAGGAGTCGGCTTCGTCAATAAGTTGCCGGCCACGTTCGTTGTCGACTATTTCGCCAAGCCGGCGACGCGTGGCTGCCGCGTAGAGATCGATGTCCGCCAGGTCAAAGTGCTCTAAAGCTTCTGACAGAAGGTGGATTGCTTTAGATGATTCTCCTTGCTGGTGCGCTATTCCGGCCCGCACCAGACTCGCGTATGGCAGCGCCCAGGCGATCTTCTCTCCAGCGATGCGCTTAGCCATACGCTCAGCTACCTTTAGACGATGTTTCTTGTCCTTGCTTACAGTCGCCGTGGCGAGTGCGGTACGAGCTTGCAGGTGCATGGCTTCAATTCTCAACACTTGAATCCGCAGCAGCATCGAGTGCTCCAGGGCTTTCCATTGACCTTGAATGTGCTTCCAGGCAACCTCGACATCGCCCGTGTAAAGTTCTATCTGCGCCAGTGCGTGCATTGATGTGTAGTGTTGAAGATGAAAGCCTTCGTGAGACCATGCTTTCAGGGCTTCGATAACCTCGGCGCGCCCGCCGTTGGGATCATCGGCCGCAAGCCAGATGAGATTCAAACGCGTGCGCAGATCCATTGCTGCGAAGATGTTTCCCTGTTCCAGAGCGGCCGCCAGCAGTCCAGGTACTCGCCGTGACACTTCTGCTATACGTCCAAGGTTAATCAGCGAGTTGAGCATGAAACGATTCGCAATGGTCAACTCCCAGGTAACTCCGGTGCACTGATCCCGCAGGACTTCGGCAGCCTGCTCGCAAAGTTCCGCAGCCTTCTTCCAGTGGCCAACCAGGTAGGCGCCCACCCCGCTGGCCCAGATCGACAGACCGATGGCATGCGGATGTCCAACTCGATGCGCTAATTCTTCCGCGCGCTGCGCAATCTGCAAAGCCCGTTTTCTGCTAGGCCCGCCGCCTGATGCAGTCTGGGCTGCCTCAAGAGCCAGGGCTCGAGTTACCCGGAATGGTTCACCAGCGCGCAATGCAAGCAGCAGGTGGCGGCACTGAAAATCTGCGCCGCGAATGAGATCAACCGCCCCCAACCCTGCCGAAACGGCCCAGCAGAGATCGATACGGAACAGATCTGCCTGGGAAATCTCGCTGGCATCGCGTTCGGTGAAGTTGAGTCCGCGAAGGCGGATCTGAATGCGCCTCAGAATTAACGAAAGCAGGGCGCTCTTTGGACCAGCGGGCAAAGTAAACCCAACCGCCGACAGAACCGATCGCATGATCTCGAGGCCCTCTTTGATGTGACCTCCCATCAGTAATTGTTCCGCGGCCCGGCGCTTGTAATCCAGGCTCCGCGAGGCCGAGGTGTCGTGGGCTACGTCGAGGTAGGCCTGCGCGGCTTCGGCAGGCCGGCCGGCATTGGCCAGAGCTTCAGCTAGACCACGTTTGAGATCGACCAGTTCAGCACCTCTCGAAGGTGCGAGTTCCAGGGCCCGGCGAAAGAAGGCTGCGGCTCGATCAAAGGCCAGTGCATCAGCCGCTTTCTTAGCTGCCACTCCCGCGTGAGAGGCCGCGCGGACTCGTTCACCCGCGCCCATGTAATGCTCAAACAGCGCCTCCGGGTCGTCAATGCCGCGCGCTTCCAGGGCGTGCGCAAGGCGGCGGTGAATCTGGATTACCGTTGCCTGGTCCAGTTGCGATGCCAGCGTTTCGCGAATGCGATCGTGATAAAGCTCCACCGTGTGATTGGAACCACCGGTCCGGAGGAACTGAGCGGCGCGCAACGAGCTCGTTAGGGGGAGTTCATCGCCGGATAATCCGGCCGCCTGATAGGCAACTTCCGGATTAATCGGCCGCCCGGCAACAGCCAGCGCGTTAACAAACTGACGCGTGCCCGGGGGTAGATTACGCAGGCGGGCACTAAGCATGACACCGAGACTAATTCCGGTGGTCGCCGCCTGGTCGCTCGTTGAGGCGTAGCGCGCCAGTTGCTCGAGTAAGAAAGCATTTCCCCTTGCTTCGCGAATAATCGAATTAACTACCGGATCCATCACGGGCGAACTTGAACCCAGTAAACGGTGCGCCAGATCACGCGCTTCCTCCTTATTCAAAATTCCCACGCGCAATTCCCGCCGGCTATCCGTTCCCGTGCTATTAAGGAGAGTTCTGAGAAAAGGCTTGGCGTCGATGTCCTCACTGCGAAAGCTGGCCACCAGCAAAAGTGGCGGCGGGTCTGGAGGCCGAAGGATCTCACCCAGCAGCGTCGTACTGTCGGCATCGGACCATTGCAGATCGTCGATGCAGAGCACTAGCGGTTGGCGGTCGGAAATGCGTCCCAGCAGTTCGCGAAGCGCCGCGAACGCGCGACGTCTCAGGGTGAAGAGATCCGGGATCTCCTGTTCTCGCTGTGGAGCGCTGGAGACGGAATCCACCTGCAGCAATACCGGAAACAGACGCGCGAGCGCGAGCACATCGCGAGGCATCGAGGCTTCCGCCTTCGCCACCGGAAGCGCCATGAGATACTTGGTCAAGCTGTCGATGACGCCATCGAGCGCCTTGTAGGGCACCGATTCTCGTTCATAGCAGCGGCCCTCGAGTATGACCGCGTCACTCTCCCGAACCCGCAAATCCTCCAGGAATTGCCTCACCAAAGAGGTCTTACCTACACCCGAATCCCCATGAACGTAGACCGTGACCGTCTGGCCTTGTCGCGTGGCGTTAAAAGCATCGAGGAGTTCTTGCTTATGCCGTTCGCGGCCGATGAATGGCACAGTATGCAGCGCTGACGATACCGGCGTTGGCATCAAAGGCTGTTTCAAAGGTCCGGTTTTTCCCCGCCCCAGAATTCTCAAAACGTCTCGACCGGTGGGCCGCTCTTCAGGGTTGCGACGAAGCAGTCTCACGCACAGATCATTCAGTTCTTCGGGAACGCCACGGACAAGCTCTGACGGCGCGGGGGGATCTAAGTTCTGCTTGTTCACCATCACTTCAAAGAACCTTCCCGAAAAAGGAAGCCGTCCGGTAAGGGCCTGATAAAGAATTACCCCTACGCTGTACCAATCGCTGGCAGTTGCAATGGGCAGTTGCCCTCCCTGTTCGGGGGACATGTAGTCTGGAGTTCCCGCCAGACTAATACTGTCGTGTAGACCCTGGCCCGCGACTTCCGCGACCAGGCCGAAATCAAGAATGACCACCCGGCCTTCTTTCGATACCAGGACGTTGGACGGTTTAATGTCGCGGTGTAGCTTCCCGGTTTCGTGCAGGCCATGAAGTCCTTCGGCGAGCTGGCGCAGAGCGAGGTATAAACGAGCGAGATCGAGTTTGGATCGGGATAACCTGGTGTCTATTGAAATATCGGCAAGCGAATCATCACCAAATGTAGTCCTGATCGAGTCCATTTGCTGGGTTTCTGCTTCGCTATCCGCGGGCTCCATGTTTTCGCCAGAGGCAGACCTAAGCAGTGTTGGCGTGAATGATGATTGACTACGCTTGGCTTTATACCCGGGACGGACATACTCCAGGAAGTTGACTCCGTTTACTAGTTCCATTGTGAAGAACCAATACTGACCATCGGACATCAGCTCGTAGAGCGCGACCAGATTTGGATGTGAGACGTCCGCCAGGGATCGAAACTCATGTTTGAAACGAGTGATGTGTGAGGCTTCTGTCCGTGTGAGAGCTTTGAGCGCGACGACTTTATCCGTTTGCCGATCATGCGCCTCATAGACCACCCCCATTCCTCCGGAACCCAACCGCCTGCGGATCCTGAATCGTTCTGTACCGAGAAAATCGTTGCTGGTGTCGCCCATGTGCAGCTAAGGAATAGGATACGGAATGACTCTGGAATTGTAAGATGTGCGTGGGCAAAGCACCAGTCAGTGATATAAGGGCAATGAATCAGATTGGCTCGCTCGCGGATGTGCTTCTTCGTTAAGGAACCGGCGATCGGAGAGAGCGTGTGAAGCTTCTGAACGAGTGTACGGTAATTTGCAGGTCAGGAAGGATCAATCTTCATTCGGTTGTTTTCTGATCTTATTTCGTGCTGATTCGTGTTATTTCGTGGATCGTTTGATGGCTGAGAGATGAAGAACGATCCCCGAAATCACACGAACTGACACGAAACAACAGGCGACAAAAAAGACCAATGAAACATTATGACAAATGAGAAATGGGAATTGCCTCCCCCGAGACGCCAGTTAGCAGGGCTTGAGCAGTCCTTTTTGGGATCGAGGAGTTAGCATGAAACCGAGATATCTAGTCTCAACGACAATCTTTCTCCTACTTAGTAGTCACCCAATCAGCGGTCAATCCACCGAAAGCAAAATCGAGCTGGGCCCACAGTTTACTTCTCTGACTATCTTCCAGGAGTTTGGCGTCGACACTACTGAACCCGGTTTTGGCGCACGCTTTACTTACAATATCGAGAACGCATCCGTTTTTCCGAGACGTCATTCAAGTACTCCGGTGAAAGGCAGGGACTAACATGGACTGGCGAGTCTTTCTGACAACGTTTGGTGTGATCTTTTTGGCGGAGATGGGAGACAAAACACAGCTTGCCGCGATGACGATGGCTGCGCAGTCGAAGCGACCCTGGGCAGTTTTCATCGGATCTGCCCTGGCGTTGACTGCTGTTTCCGCTATCGGAGTAGTTGTTGGAAGTGTGATCGGCAATTACATTCCACTGATCTGGATCAAACGAGCCGCGGCCGTCGCCTTTATAGTTATCGGGGTACTCATTCTCATGGACAAGTTCTAGCGAGATGGATCTCACTCGATCTCAGATCTGAAATTTGAGAAATTTGAGAACTAAGATGATCTGAGATCTCAGATCCGGAATTTGAGATCTGTCCCGGTAATCACACATTCATGATCATTTTGGCGATCGTGAAATAAATGATCAGGCCCGTCGCATCAACCAGGGTCGTAATCATGGGTGCGGAGAGCACAGCCGGATCCACCCCGAAGCGTTGGGCAAGGATGGGAATGAGCGAACCAACAGTTGTGGACCAGATGCAAATCGCAATCATCGTCACCGAAACCGTCAGAGCCAGCGCAATCGGCGCTTTCCACAGCAGTGCCTGGCCAAAAGCGATCGGGGCCACCAATAATCCAACCACCATTCCGGTAGTCGCTTCGCGCAAAAGCACGCGCCAGGCGTGCTTAACCCCGACCTCATTAAGCGCAAGACTGCGAATAACGGTCATCACTGTCTGAGCCCCGGCGTTGCCGCCGGTTCCAATTAGCAGTGGGATAAAGAAAGCGAGTGCCACTACCGCTGCCAGCTCGGCTTCAAAGCTATGCAATACAGCGCTCGTTAGCGTTCCCGCCACAAAAAGCAATAACAGCCAGCCGATGCGCTTACGCACCACGCGAAAGATGGGATTGTCGAAATAAGGCTTGTCCAACGCGCCCGGCTCGACGCCGGCCATACGCAGGATGTCTTCGGTCTGTTCCTCAATCAGCACGTCTATTACGTCGTCCACGGTTACGAAGCCAACGACACTGCCATCCTGCTCCAATACAGGGACCGCGAGCAGGTTGTACTTTCCGATCTTCTGCGCCACCAGTTCCTGATCATCCAGCGCGTTGACCGTTACTGGTCTGTGTCGCATCACTTCGGATATGGGCGCCTCGAGTTCGGCCATCACCAGATCCCGCAGGGAAACGGAACCCAGTAGATGCTCGGTTTCCGGTTCAATTACATAGCAGGCGTAGATAGACTCCTTCTCGCGGGCCACCGATCGAATGTGTTGCAGCGCCTCCCTCACGGTCATCTGCAAATCGAGATGTACAAACTCTGTAGTCATAATGCCGCCGGCCGTGCTGGCCGGGTACTGCAATAAGTCTTCCAGCTCGGCGCGCAAGTCAGGAGCGAGCTTCGGTACCACGCGGTGGCGTTCGTGCTGACCCATCTTCTGGATGATGTCGGTGCGCTCGTCGGCCGAGAGGCCAGCCAGAATTTCCGCTCCCCGCGTTGGCTCCAACTTTTCGAGGATTGCCGCGCGACGACGCATTGTAGGTTGGTCGAACGCTTCAATAGTCCGTTGCACCGGCAGCATTGTGACAACGGTCGCAGCCTCGGGAACTGTCAGTTGGTTGAACAGCTCGGCCAGGTCGGCAGGGGCCAGGTCCGAAACCATGCTGCTGATGCCCACGAAGCTTTCGTCCAGTCGTAGGTGGATGCGTTCCAGTAGTTTCTTCAGGTCTTGTGCCGGCAAGGGCATTCACCTCCCAAGGAAAGATGAGCTGGTTTAGAAATTGGCCTCAGTCGATCGCTCATTGTAAACCAAGCTTGTGAATTGCTCACCAGGTTGCTACGGCGAGGAGCGGGCGGCAGGAGGAAGCATTTTCCATTCCTCATTTGACGTCATGACAAATGAGAAATTGGAAGTGCTTCCTTTGCAGCCGCCTGATCTGGTGGGGAGTGGTCCGCGTTCAATCCAGAGCTCCGATGCTATCATCCCATTACAGTTGAATTAAATCCGAACGAATTTTCGGGGGATGTTATGCCGCAAACGCTACACATGGAACGCCACTTCACGGCAAGTGAAGTCGTACGTGACGTTGTGATTGGAATGTCCGACGGGTTGACGGTTCCCTTTGCGCTCGCTGCCGGGCTTTCGGCGGTGGCTACAACCAGCATCATTGTTACTGCCGGCCTGGCTGAGATCGCTGCGGGATCAATCGCCATGGGCCTCGGAGGTTACATGGCCGGAAAGAGCGACGCGGAGCACTATGCAAAGGAACGTGAACGCGAAAAGCGCGAAGTTGCGGAAATTCCTCATGAGGAAATGAGGGAAGTAGCGGAGGTATTCCAGTCATACGGACTGAGTGAGGCCGAAACGTTGCCCATCGTGCAAGCCTTGCGCCAGCAGCCACAAAAGTGGATTGACTTTATGATGCGCTTCGAGTTGGGACTCGAGAAGCCGGACCCAAAACGGGCGATGATTAGCGCGTTGACCATTGGCGGCGCTTACGCGGTGGGGGGTCTGGTCCCGTTGGCTCCCTACATGGCAACCAATAGCGTGTCGTTGGCGCTGCTTGTTTCAATCACCTTAACTATTGTGGCTCTCTTCGTTTTCGGTTTTATTAAGGGCCGCTTCACTGGGATGAGACCGGTGCGCAGTGCGTTACAAATGGCTTTGATAGGGAGCGCCGCAGCGGGTGCGGCGTTCCTGATAGCGCGATTGATATCGGAAT